>CAVPCF010000078.1:0-136977 GCA_963702275.1 Candidatus Melainabacteria bacterium | reverse complement strand
GACGACGGCTTACAGTGGAGCTACCGACAAGGAGGGTCGTATGTGCCGAAACATCCGTGTGCTGCACAACTTCGAGCCGCCGGCCACGGACGACGAGGTCCAGGCCGCCGCGTTGCAGTACGTGCGCAAGGTGAGCGGGTCGACGCGGCCGTCCGCGGCGAACGCGGCAGCTTTCGACGCGGCCGTCGCCGCCGTCGCCACGGCAACGGCCGCGCTGCTGGACAGCATGGTCACCACCGCGCAGCCACGGGACCGGGAGGTCGAGGCCGCCAAGGCCCGCGCCCGCGCCGCCGAGCGTTACGGACCAAAGTCCGCCTGACCGCCGCGTCGCAGCTGGGCACTTCTGCCATGATCGCACGCACACGATCGAGCGGAACGGAGAACGAAGAATGCCCAGCGACTTCACGCTGAAGACCATGAACGCCATCCACCGGGGGCTCCTCAAGATCAGCGGGGGCAAGGCGGGCTGGCGCATGTCCGACATGCCCGTGCTGGAGCTCACCACGATCGGTCGCAAGTCCGGTCAGCCGCGCTCGGTGATGCTCACGTCGCCGTTCCAGGAGGGCGCGACGCTGGTCGTCGTGGCGTCGCGCGGCGGCGACGACAACCACCCCGCCTGGTTCCTGAACCTGCGCGCCAACCCTGAGGTGAAGGTGGCCTACCAGGGCGGGCCCGCGCGGCCGATGCGGGCCAGGGTGGCCGACGCCGGCGAGCGTGAGCGGCTGTGGCCGCTGGTCGTGGCCGACCACAAGAACTACGCCGGCTACCAGACCAAGACCACGCGGGAGATCCCGCTGGTACTGCTGGAAGAACCGTCGGCCTGACCGTCCCGCCGGGTTGCGGTCAGGTCCCCGGACGGTCGGGGTCGTCGGGTTGTCCGGCATAGGCGCTCGTGCCGTCCGGCAGGAACGCGGCTGCCGGTGAACCGCCTGGGACGAAGACCGCGACTTCGCGGATCGGGATGTCACCGGTGTTCTCGATCTGGTGCAGCACGCGGGCCGGCAGCAGGATCGCGCTGCCGGCGCGGAGCTGGTTGTGCTCCCCCTCGATGTGCAGCACACCTTCGCCTTCGAGGACGTAGATCACCTCGTCGTAGCGGTGATAGTGCACCGGCGCCGCGGCGCCGGTCGGGATGTAGCCGACGAAGTGCGTGCCCGAGCGGAATCCGGTCTCCGGTCCGGCCAGAATGCGGTATTCGCGGCCGGCGGTGGCGCGGCCGAGGTCCTGCTCGTCCAGTCGGGAGATCACGCGACGCGGACCGGTCGGCACCTCGCTACTTGCCAAGTGCAGCACCCGCACGCCGACCAGTTCGGCGGTGACCGAACCGTCCGCGCGCAGCCGGTAGGTCTCGCCCGGCGCGAGCTGGATGCCGCTCTCCGGGCCGAACTCGATCTCCTGTTCGCCCAGCAGCAGCACGCCGGTGCCGGCGATGACGAACAGCACCTCCTCGTGCGGCCCGGACTCGTAGGGGCCGGTCGTCGTGCCCGGCTCGATCGAGCCGACGGTCTCGGTGAGGAACGCGCAGCCGAAATCCTCGGTCAGGATCGGCTGCTCGGTCACGCCGTCGGCGTGCCGGCCGACGATCTCGTCGCGGTGCACCACGAATCGACTACCCATCGAGCTCTCCCGTCGACAACGAGTAGTGCGGACAGCACGATCGAAGCACATCAGCCACCCGATGTGACGAGATCATGCGGTCACTCACGAAGCTTCGCCAGCTCCTCGGCGAGGACCTCCTCAGGTGAAGCCATTCCGGCGGTATGGCATCCGTATACTGCGGGCACCAGCTTGTTCGGGGGTCCTGCGATGGCCGTGCGGAGTGACCAGTTCCTTCGGATCGTGAACGCGCTCGTCGGCGTGACACGGGCGGAGGGCAGCCATTACACGTCGTTCAGCGTGCGCGGCAAGCGGTTCGGCTACTACTGGCCACGAACGCGGACCGTCGGCCTGAAGCAGACCCTGTCCGAACAGCTGGCGCTGGTCGCCGAACGCCCTGCCGTATTCGAGAAGCAGTTCACCGCGGGCGGTTTCGGCTGGGTGGTCGTGTACCTGGCCGGCATCGAGGCCGACGAACTGGCCGAGCTGGTCTTCGAGGCGTGGCGCCTTTCCGCCCCGGAACAGCTACTCGCCGAGGTCCCCGACTGGGCTTAGCGGTCATAACAAAAGGAGTGAGGCAGCCATGAACACCCGGGAAAGCGCCGATACCCGGATCGTCGACCCGGCCCGCCTCCCGTTCGCGTACCAGGACGCGCTCAACGCCGGGGACGCCGACGCCGTCGTCGCGCTGTTCCACCAGGACGCGACGATGCACACCGTCACCGGCAAGGTCCTCACCGACCAGGAGGCGCTGCACGCCGAGGCGGTCGGGTCGATCGCGGCTCAGGCGCGTCTGACCAACAAGCCCAGGTACACCCTGATCGGGGGCGATACGGCCCTGATCATCGTCGATTGGGACCTCGAGGCGATGTCGCCGGACGGCACCGGGATCTCGCCGACCGGAACGACAACAGCTGTCGCCCGCCGGTCGGCCGACGGGTCGTGGCGGTTCGCCATCCTCGACTGTCAAGGCGCAGTTGGATCTCCCGGGTGGTCGTAGTCGCTTCAGGCGGGGCGACACCGTCCTGCAGTGGCTTCGGTAAGCCCGTTGCTGTCGCCATGGGTGACGACCGGGCGGTCCTTAGCGGCCATCCCGTGCCGGCTTCGGCGGCTTCTGCCAGACCGAGACGTGGCTCCTGCTGTCGCTGGTGAAAGGGTCGCGGGTCCAGCCTGCCCAGCGTTCGCGCAACGTCATGCCGGCGATCCGGGCCATCAGGTCCAGTTCGGACGGCCACACGATTCCGCGATCCGCTCATCGAAGTAGTCCGCCGGCACAGACCCACTGTGGCACCGAATTCGGCAACCGCCACTCATTAACCGCTTCGATGAATGCGGCTGTGCCGGCGGCGTTCGCGCTGGAAGAATGTTGGCGTGAGTTCCTCGATGGAGCGCCGGACCGGGCCCGCGGTGGCCGTGCGGCCCATGCCGGACACGCTGATCGCGGCAGTAGTGCTCGGGTTCTTCGGTGGGCTCGTGTTGGCCGGTGTCGTCGTCGGGATCGGCGTGCCCGTCGGGCCCGCGCTGGGTGCCTGGTGGAACCTGGTGTTCGCCGGGCTGTGGCTGGGTGGTGGCGCGGTGCTCGCCGCGCTGTCCTGGCGGGCGACGCGCCTGCGATTCGAGGCCGACCATTTCGTGATCACCCGGCCGACGGGGTGGCGTCGGCGGATCCCGTGGGAACACGTGCGGTCACTCGAGGTGTCGACGTCCACCGACGAAGACGGTGAGGTCATGACACGCTGGCTGACCCTTCGGGTGCTACGGCATCCCGACGTGCCGGTGCCGGAGATGCCGAGCACGCTCGGCGAGTTCCGGATCTGGCGGCGACAGAACTTCCGCACCGTGCGCCTTGGCGTGGCGCTGCCGGCCCAACCGGTTGACGCGCGCAACCGGTTGGGCCGGATGCGGCTGCGAACGCGCCTTGTGGTGCTCCAGGAACTGGAGTCCCGCGGGTTCACGCTGCCGGACTCCGGTTGACTCAGGGATTGATGGTCCGCGTCAGTGCGCCGGCAGCTTGGCGCCCTCCGCGACGATGACCCGCTCCGCGACTTCCAGAAACTCCGTCCGTAGCTGATCGATCCGTACCCCCGGACCGGCCAGTTCCTCGGCCAGTTCGTCCACCGGCCACGTGAGCTGCAGGCCGTGCCGGGCGAAATAGAGCGCGACCGAGTCGATCCCCCACCGGCCGGTGACGTCCAGCCACGCGTAACCCAGGATCTGCCACAGCCACCGCTCGGTGCGCTGCGGATGGTCGACCCGCACCACGGTCTTCACGTCGACCAGGGTGTGTCCGCCGGCAGTGCCGGGCCGCCCGATCAGCAGGTCGCCGTCGGCCCAGTCGTCCACGATCACCGGCGCGGCCACGCCGAGGGGTTGTCCCGGCGCGGGCCGCCCGGCCGCCTCGCGCCACTGCTGCAGCACGCCGGAAGTCCGGGTCAGGGTGAGCAGTCGCAGCAGTTCGGTGATCGCCGGCTCCGGCGCGAGGGCCCGCAGTTCCTCCATGTGGTAGCTGCCGCGTTCGTGCAGAGCGAGCAGGGTGTCGACGAGGGTGCCGGACCGGTAGATGTCCTCCCAGCGTGACAACACGTAACACGCGCGCAGCAGCCCGGCCTCCGCGGCAGGCGCCGCCAGTTGGCCGGGTGGGGCGTGCTCTTCCAGGTTGCGCAGTGTGCGGTCGAAGAAGTCGGAGAGCAGCCGCTCCTGGCTGGTGTCGTCGGTGCCGGGGTCGATGCCGCGGCCAAGGTCCGCCCAGCCGGTCGGGGTCGGCCGCAGTTGCAGTGCGCGGGCCTGCTGGGCGGCGGGCAGGCGGCGATGCGTCGGCCAGGTCGCCGCGGTCCGGTCGGCCCACCGGCGGGTGACGATGCCGCCGCCTGCCAACCCCAACAGGCTGTAGTACGGCGGCGCGTGCTGCACGAGCAACGCAAGGCGCACGCCCAGCGTCCCGCCGACGGCGGCCCAGTGGTGCCGGCCGACCTCCCCGGTGGGCCGGACGGGCTGGTGGCCGGCACCGGCCCTGGCCACGGCCGCCACCACAGCGGTGGTGCCCGGCAGCCGTGCCGCGCACCAGCGGGCCAGTTCGCCGTCGTGCAGCTGCGTGGTCAATGACATGACCAGAGCCTTGCCCACCTCAGCCGCGGGCCGGGCGGCGGGTCGGCGTGGCCGTCGTCGGGTCGGCAGGCCAGGCGTGCTTCGGGTAGCGGCCACGCAGTTCGGTTCTGGCCTGCTGGTAGCCGGTCCGCCAGAAAGAGGCGAGGTCCCTCGTCACGGCGACCGGCCGGCCCGCGGGCGAGAGCAGGTGCAGCAGCACCGGCACCCGCCCGTCGGCGATCGTCGGTGTGTCGGTCCAGCCGAACGCCTCCTGGACCCGGACCGGCAGCACCGGCTCGTCCGCGGAGTAGTCCAGCCTGATCCGCGAGCCGGACGGCACGGGCAGCCGGTCGGGCGCCAGCTCGTCGAACCTGGCCGCGTCGGGCCACGGGAGCAGCCGGGACAGCGCGTCGTGCGTGGCGACGCGGGTCAGGTCCGACCGTCGGCGCGCCCGGCCCAGTTCCGGGCCGAGCCAGGTTTCCACGTCGGCGAGCAGCGCCTCGTCGTCGACGGCGGGCCACGGCGGGCCGATGGCCCGGTGCAGGAACGCCATGCGGCTGCGCAGCCGCATGGCGTCGGCCGGCCAGCGCAGCAGGCCGATGCCCTCCGTGCGCAGGCCCGCCAGCAGAGCGCGGCGCACGTCGTCGCCGGCCGGCTCGGCGAGCGGCTTCTCCGCCAACACGATCGCGCCGAGCCGCGTGATCCTGCGTGCCACGACGTCGCCGTCCGCCCACCGCACCTCGTCTACTGTGGACAGCAGTGCCGGCGCGGCCCGTTCTGCCAGTTGCTGGTCGGCCCGTGCCGCCAACCTGATCCGGCCCTGGGCACTGCCCGGCGCACGGTCGGCGCCCGCGACCGCCAGCCACTCCGCGTCGGTCCCGGCGTCCGCCTCGACGGCGGTGCCGCCCGCCATCAGGTACACCCGGGAGCCGGCCGCACGCCGTCTGGCCAGTCGCTCCGGATGTGCCAGCCCGACGACCAGCGCCGCGTCGGGCCACGTGCCGGCCGGCTGGCCGGCGACCAGTCCGGACAGTCTGCGCACCTCCCGGCGCCAGCGGCGGGCGCCGTCGCCGTGGTCGTCGGAACGCAGGCGCCGCAACGCATCGTCGACGTCCTGGCCGACGGCGAGCGTGTCGTCGTCCAACAGCGCCACCACCTCCGCGGCCGCCGTGGTACCGACCGCCGCCGCGCCGTCCAGCAGTGCCCGAGCCAGTCGCGGATGCAGGCCGACACCAGCGATCCGCCTGCCCCGCTCGGTGACCCGCCCGGACCGGTCCAGCGCGCCCAGCGCCGTCAACACTTCGCGCCCCGCGGCCAGCGGGCCTGCCGGCGGGCGATCCCACCAGACGAGGCCGGAACCGTCCGGCGTGCCCCAGCAGGCCAGTTCCAGCGCGAGCCGGGTCAGGTCCGTGGTTCGGATCTCCGGTTCCGGAAACCGTGGCAGCGTCGCCTGTTCGCGCTCGGGCCAACACCGGTACGCGTGGCCCGGCGCCTCCCGCCCCGCGCGGCCGGCGCGCTGCTCGGCCACCGCCGCGGAGACCCTGGTGGTGACGAGCCCGGCGAGGCCACGGCGGTGGTCCATCCTGGGCACCCTGGCCAGGCCGGCGTCCACGACCGCCCGGACGCCCGGCACGGTCAGGCTGGACTCGGCGATCGCGGTCGCCAGCACGACCCGCCGCCCCCGAGCGGGCCGCAGTGCCGCGTCCTGCTGCGCCGTGGAAAGGCGTCCGTGCAGCGGCAGCACGTGCACGCCGTCCAGCAGCGCCGTGATCCGGTGGATCTCCCCGACACCGGGCACGAACGCGAGCACGTCACCGTCTGTTTCGGACAGTGCGGTGCGGACGGTTCTGGCAACGCAGTTCTCGATCCGCTCCGCGCGTACCGGCGGCACGTACACGAGCTCTACCGGGTACGTCTTCGTGGTCGCGCGCACCAGGGGCGTGCCGGGACCGAGCAGTTCGGCGAGCCGTTCGCCGGCCACGGTGGCCGACGCGGCCAGCAGGCGCAGGTCCGGGCGCAGCCCGGCGCGCGCGTCCAACAGCAGGGTCAGCAGCAGATCGGCGTCCAGGTGCCGCTCGTGGCACTCGTCGAGCAGTACGGCCGCGGTGCCTGCCAGTTCCGGGTCGGACTGGAGCCTGCGCACCAGCAGCCCGCTGGTCACCACTTCGATCCGGGTCGCCTTCGACGTGCGCCGGTCGCCGCGCACCGCGTAGCCGACGGTGCCACCGACCGGCTCGCCGAGCAGTTCGGCCATCCGGCTCGCGGCGGCCCGTGCCGCCAGCCGCCGCGGCTCCGCGACCACGATCCGGCCGTCCATGGCGGCGGCCATGGCCAGCGGCACGATGGTGGTCTTGCCGGTGCCCGGCGGCGCGACCAGGACGGCGGTGCCGTGCTCGGCCAGCGCCGCGACGACGTCGGCCAGCACGGCACGGACCGGCAGGTCGGGTAGGTCGGCGGGCAGGTCCACGGACCGAGTGTGCACCAGCGCAGCGCCGCGCCCGTCGTAGGTCGATCGGTGGGTCAGACCGCGACGCGGCCGCCGTCAGCGGGCAGGACGGCCCCGTAGATGAAGCTGGCCTCATCGGAGGCGAGGAAGCAGACGGCCGCGGCGATCTCGTCCGGCTCCGCACCCCGCCGTGCCGGCACGGTCGCGGCCAGCGCGTCGAACATCTCGCCCATCGCGGCGCTTGCCGGCGTGCGGGTCGGTCCTGGTGCCACGACGTTGACGCGCACACCCCTCGGGCCGTACTCGGCCGTCCATGCCTTGGTCAGTGACTCGATCGCCGCCTTGGAGGCGCCGTAGGCGGCAAGGCCGTGCATGCCGATGGTCGCCGCCATCGTGGAGATGCTGATGATCGCGCCCGCGCCGCGCGCGGCCATGCGGGGGGCGATCGCGGCGGTCAGGTAGAACGGCGCCTTGACGTTGACGTCGAAGACGAGGTCGAAGTCCGCTTCGCTGGTCTGCTCGGTCGGGCCACCGGGGAACACGCCTGCGTTGTTCACCAGCACGTCGACGTCGGCCGCTGCCTCGGCGAGGCGCCGCACGTCATCGAAGTTCGCGAGATCGGCGGCGATGAACCGGGCCTTCCCGCCTGCGGCTTCGATCTCGGCGACGACGTCGTCGCCGCGCTGCTTGTCGCGACCGGTCACGATCACCTGCGCGCCGTGGCGCGCCAAGCGTTGCGCCACGGCGCGGCCGATCCCCGAGGTGCCGCCCGTCACGAGGGCGGTCTTGTCCTGAAGCGTCATGGTCCTTCTCCTCCAGAATGGGTTACACAACCCACTCTTCAGTGTTTGGAGTGGGTTGTCAAACCCAGAAAGTGTTACGATCGGCCATGACCACCGATACGCCGGACCGGGCGAAGCTGACCGCCAAGGGGGCACGCACCCGCTCCCGAATCGTGGCAACGGCCGCCCGGCTGATCCACGAGCGGGGCGTCGCGGGCACCACGCTCGACGACGTCAGGGCAGCGGCGGAGGTCAGCGGATCACAGCTCTACCACTACTTCGCCGACAAGGACGAGCTCGTCAAGGCGGTCATCGACCACCAGGCCGACGCCATCCTGGGCAATCAGCAACAGGCCGACCTCGGCAGCATCGAAGGGCTCGAAGCCTGGCGGGACATGGTGATCACACAGGCGAAGAACACCGAAGCCAAGGGCGGCTGCCCACTCGGATCGCTCGGCGGCCAACTCGCCGAGACCGACCCCGAATCCCGCGCCCTGATCGCCGCCGGCTTCGACCGGTGGTCCGCCGCCATCGGCGACGGCCTGCGAAACCTGCACGCCGCAGGGCATCTCGCGACCGAGATCGACCCGGACGACCTGGCCGTCACCCTCCTCGCCGCGCTCCAGGGCGGCCTGCTTCTCGCGCAGGTCCAACGCAACGCCCGTGCCCTCGAAACCGCGATCGACACCGTCATCGCCCTCGCCGCCCGCGGATCGGATTGGTCAGCGGCGCCGCACTAACGCTGGATGGCCTCGATGATGCGCGGGCGGAGTTCTGCGGCGCGGACAACGGCGTCGACGGAGCCGACCTCGACCGCGCGCTGGATGTTGTGCACGCGGTCGAACTCGGTGGCCACCTCGCCGAGCTTCTCCGCGTGGACCGACGAACGGAGCTCGTCGAGCTCCGCGGACAACGTGGCGCGGTCGGCACCGGCGGCGGTCGCGACGCGGGATTCCAGGTCCCGCACGCGCGGATCTGCCACCGTGCGGGCGTTGACGTCACCGGCGAACACCACCGCGGCAGCGGGAGCGCCACCGAGCACGGAGGCGAACGAGCCCTCCAGCGCCAGCACCGTCATGGTCGGGTTCAGCGCCTTCGAGAACACCACGAACGCGCCGCCGTGGTACCGCGAGATCACGCAGAACACGATGGGCCCCTGGAAGTTCACGATCGCGCGGCCGATCTCGGCGCCGTACTCCAGTTGCAGCTTGCGCATCGACTCCGGTGAGCCGTCGAACCCGGACAGGTTCGCCAGCACCACCAATGGCCGGTTGCCGCTGGCCGCGTTGATCGCGCGCGCCGCCTTCTTCGACGACAGCGGGAACAGCGTGCCCGCGGTGTAGGTGTCGGGGCCGTCGGTGGGTGGGAAGCCGCGCCGCGGCACCGACCGTGACTCGATACCCAGCAGGCACACCGGCATGCCGCCCAGGTGCACGTCCTGCACCACCGCGGTCTCCGCGTCGGCCATGCCCGCCCAGCGTTCCAGCACCGGGTGGTCCTGGTCGGACAGCGCCCGCATCACCGACCGGATGTCGAACGGCTTCTTGCGGTCCGGGTTGGCCGTCGAGGAGAAGATCTCGCCGACGGTGGTGAAGTCGCTGCCCACCATGTCATGCGGGAAGTCCGAGACGTCGCGGTCCACGGGGTCGCTCGTGGTGGCCCGCCGCGGCGCGCCCTCGCCGGGCGCGACGTAGGTGTGGTCGTAGTACGACATCAGCACGTCCCGGGCGGCGGCCAGGTTCGGCGCCCAGTACTGCGCCTGCCCGTTCGGGCCCATCACCCGGTCGTAGCCGCCGATGCCGAAGTTGTCCTCGGCCGACACGCCGCCGGAGAAGTCCAGCGCCTGCTTGCCGGTGAGCACCATCGCCGAATCCGGCGTCATCACCAGGATGCCCTTGGTGTGCATGAGCATCGTGGCCTCGGCGTTCCAGTACGGCTGCGCGCCGACGTTGATCCCGGTCACCACGATGTTGATCTCGCCACCGGCCTGGGTGAACTCGACGATCCGCTTGAGCGCCGCGGCCACCCAGTCCATGTTCTCCGTGCCCGAGTCCATCGAGATCCGGGCGCCTGAGGACAACGTGTACCACTCCAGCGGCACCCGCAGCCGCTGCGCCAGGTCCAGCGCGGCGATCACACGGCGGCACTCCGGCTCGGACAGCGCGCCGAGCGACTTCGTCGGGTCGCCGAGCAGCACGACCCTGGCGACGCCCTGCGGGTGCCGCTGGGTCGGCGTGGTGACCACCCCGGCGACGATCGCGGCGCTGTTGCGGCCCTTGGGCCGGTCGACCGGCACCAGCGCGTGGTTCTCGTCGAGGTCGTGCTCGGTGAAGTCGCCGAGCAGGCCGGTCAGCTCGTACGGGTACACCGTGTTGCGGCTGCTCGCGCGCAGCACCTTCTGCCGGTAGTCGTCCAGCGGCTCGACCGGATCGTCGGACTGCGCGCCGATGGTCAGCTCGGTGCCGCCGGTGGCGTCGAACGCGATCCGCACCGCGATCTTGGCCAGCTCGCCGGTCCGCCGGTCGCGCTGTCGCGCGATGAACAGGATCTCCTCGAGCCCGGCGCCCGCCGTGGTCGGCAGCACGCGCCCGGCGATCGTCTCCAGCTCGGCGCGGGTCATGTCGCTGGGCGGCCAGACGTAGACCACCATCCGGTTGGTGTTGAACCGTTTCCGCGACGGCCGCCCGGAGTGCGCGCGGCGCAGCGAGTCGAGGCAGGTGGCGATGGTGTCCTCGGCCGTTGGCAGCGCGACCAGCCTGCCGTCGTGCTCGCGCAGCTCGGTCAGGTCGCGCACCTGGGCGAACGCGACGAGCCGGTCGTCGGACGGGTTCTCCCGCGCCACGCACTGGAACAGGTAGATCTCCTCGTCCGACGACGGCAGCCGGGTGAGGTCGAACTTCCGCAGCCGCTCCAGCTGCATCCGCTGCGCGATGTACGGGTGCAGGCCGCGGATCAGCCGCTCCTCGGTCATCCCGGTGGTCGACGGGCGGAACGTGAAGTGGTGGTGCATCACCGCGCCGCCGCTGCCCGCGACCGCGGCGGTGAGCCTGCGGACCTGGCTTGGCAGCGGGTGCGCCGCGATGACCTCCTGCAGCGCGGCGGCCATCGCGTCGGAGTCCGCGGGCTGCTGCTCCCACGCCAGGTAGATGTCGGCATCGACGGCCTGCTCGCCGCCCGCCAACTCGGCGAGCCCGCGCAGGGCCCCGCCGAGCGCCTCGAAGCCCACCGCGGCGGAGGCCACGCACGAGCCCGCGCGACGGTCGGCGACCACGAACGTGCAGTCCGCGAGCCTGGTGGCGCGGACACCGAGCAGGCCCTTGTTGCCGTAGTACCGCCGGGTCAGCACCTCCAGCATCACCGAGTTGTCGACGGTGCCGCGGACGAGCCGCTGGCCGAGCAGCCGGACCAGCGGCTCGGTGCTACGCACCATCTCGGCGACGCGCTCGGCTCGGTCCGGCGCGTCCGGGTGCTCGTCGAGCAGCCGCAGGTGCTTGCGGACGTCGGCGTACACGCGGGCGCGGTTGCGGCGCAGCAGCGGCTGGCCGAACCACGCGAACACCACGCCACGGGCGAGGTCGGCCACCACGGGGAAGCGGACCTGCGTCGCGGCCACCAGCCGTTCCAGCGCGAGACCGGCCGGTTCGCGCAGCGTCTCGTCCGGCGGCGACTCCCGCAGCCACGCCCGCAGCAGCGTCGTGACGACCGTCGCGTCGGCCGACGCCCGCTGCTGCGCCAGGAAGATCCGGAACACCGCGGCCTCGAGCTCCGGCGAGCGCTCGAGGTCGGTCACGCCGTAGTGCCCGAGCGCCTTGGCGAGGCTGGCCTGGAACGCCGCCGGCAGCCCGGCCCGCTCCACGTCGAGGCTCTGCAGGTAGGTGTGGAAGTACTCGTGGGCGCTGTACACGTGGTCGCCGCCCGCGCCGCCGACGTCACTGCCCGTCGGCCGGTTGCGGCTCAGCTCGGCCAGGGCGGCGAACACGTCGACGAGTTCGACCTCATCGGCCAGCGGCCGGTGGCCGTCCTCGGTGGCCGCCCGGCGCGCGGCGAGGTAGTCGTCGAGCACCCGGCGCTCGTCGTGCGGGTCGACGTCGAAGCCGAGCAGCAGGCTGCGCAGGTCCTCCTGGCCGCGCGTCGCGCGCTCCCGCGCCGGGAGCTGCACGAGTACCGCAGGCAGGTCCAGTTCGACGGACTCAGTGGCCAGGGTCTCCTCGGCCTCGCCGTCGGTGAGCGGTTCCAGCCGCAGCAGCGGCGCGCCGGTCTCCACCTGGCTGCCAACGGACACGACGCATTCCTTCAGCCGCGCCCGGAACGGCGCCCGCAGCACCGTCTCCATCTTCATGCTCTCCAGCACCAGCACCGGCGCGCCCGCCTCGACCTCGGCGCCGACGGCCAGCGGCGTTGCGACGACCAGTGCCGGCGCAGGCGAGCGGACAACGCCGCCCTCGTCGAGGCTGACCCGGTGCGTCACGCCGTCCACCTCGACCAGGTGGATCGACCCGTGCGTGCCGGTGAGCAGGCGGTACCGGGTGCCGTTGACGACGATCCGCCCGGTGTGCCGGTCGAAGCGCTCGAGCTCGACGTCGGCGGTGCGGGAGTCGTCACCGGCCTCGATGCCGACGCGGAACCGGTGCGCGCCGACCCGCGCGACACGCACGCGGTAGCCGACACCACGCAGCTTGAGGTCCAGCGGCCTGCCGCTCTCGTGCTGCACCTGCGGACGCCCGCCGAATGCCGTGGACAGCAGCCGCTGCCGCTCGACGCGTTCCTCCTCCTCGTACGCCTCGATGGCGGCGGCCACCAGCGCGACGCCGGAGTGCCGGTGCGAGACGAGCCTGCCCTCGCCGCGGACGCGGTCGATCCAGCCGGTGTCCGCGCTGGCGTCGATCACCTCGGGCTGGTCGAGCAGATCGAGCACGAAGCTCTTGTTGGTCGCGCCACCCTCGATGATCACCGTGGTCTGCGCCATCGCCCTGCGCAGCCTGCCCAGTGCCTCGTCGCGGTCGCGGCCGTAGGCGATGATCTTCGCGATCATCGAGTCGAAGTCGGCCGGGATGGTGTCGCCCTCGCTGACGCCGGTATCCACTCGGATACCCGGTCCGGCCGGCAGGTCCAGCCGCGCGATGCGGCCAGGGGACGGCGCGAAGTCGCGGTCGGGGTCTTCGGCGTTCAGCCGGGCCTCGATGGCGTGCCCGCGCTCCACCGGCGGCTCGCCGTCCAGCGGCTGGCCACCTGCCACCCACAGCTGCGCCTTGACCAGGTCGAACCCGGTGGTCAACTCGGTGATCGGGTGCTCGACCTGGAGGCGGGTGTTCACCTCGAGGAACGCGAACCGCTGCTCGCCGGGGTGGTAGAGGAACTCGACGGTCGCCGCGCCGCTGTAGCCGACGGCGACGGCCAGCCGCTCGGCCGACGCCTTGAGCTCGGCCGCCTGCCCGGCGCTGAGCACCGGCGACGCGGACTCCTCGATGACCTTCTGGTTGCGTCGCTGCACCGAGCAGTCGCGCACGCCCAGCGCCCACGCGGTGCCCTTGCCGTCCGCGATCACCTGGACCTCGACGTGCCGGGCACCGGTGACGAGGCGCTCCAGGAACACGATGCCGCTGCCGAACGCCCGCGCCGCCTCCTGGCTGGTGCGCTCGTAGGCGTCGACGAGCTCGGCCTCGTTCGTGATCACGCGGATGCCGCGCCCACCGCCGCCCGCGGTCGCCTTCAGCATCAGCGGATAGCCGATGTCGGCCGCGGATTGCTTCGCCGCGTCGAGTGTCTCGACCGCGCCGCGGCTCCACGGCGCGACCGGCACGCCGACCTCCTCGGCGATCAGCTTCGCGCCGATCTTGTCGCCGAGCTTGCGCATGGCGTCCGCGCTCGGCCCGACGAAGGTGACGCCGACCTTCTCGCAGAGCTCCGCGAACGTCGGGTCCTCCGCGACGAAGCCCCAGCCGACCCACGCGGCGTCGGCCCCGGTCTCCACCAGCGCGCGCTCCAGCGCCTTCAGGTCGAGGTACGGGCGCGCGGCCGCGGGTCCCAGGTCGTAGGCGATGTCAGCCTCGCGCACGAACGTGGCGGTGCGGTCGACGTCGGTGTGCAGGGCGACGGTCTCGATCGGTGTCCCGGTCTCCGCGGCCAGCTCCCGGACAGCGTTGATGAGCCGCATCGCGGCCTCACCACGGTTGACGATGACGACACGACTGAACACCCGACCGAGCCCCTCCTGTTCGACAGTGCGCGCCCCCCTGCGGCGCCCCTCACCTCTAGAGCCTGACCTCTACTGGCCGGTAGGGGAATGTCGCAGAGTGTCGCAGAGGCGAGCATGCCATGGCTCCGCAGTTGCGAAGAACGACCATCCGCACCGGCTGCGGCGCGCCTGATTCCCGGGCGGCACGTTCCGGGCGGTTCTCAGCCGGCTCGGTTGGGCACGAGGTCGACCACGGGAATCGTCCGACCGGCCCTGGCCTCGTGGTCGACGAAGAACGGGTAGGCCTGCTTGAGCTCGGTCCACACGCGTTGGTATTCGTCGCCGGCCAGTGGTGTCGCGGTGGCGGCGTAGGTGCCGTCGTCGATCTCGACGGTGACCCTCGGGTCGGCCACCAGGTTCCGGTACCACGCCGGATCCCGCGGCGCGCCGTTGTTCGACGCGATGACGTACCGGTGCTCGCCGTCGCGGTGGACCAGCATCGGCTTGGTCCGCTGTTCACCGGACCGGCGGCCGACCGTGGTGAGCAGGACGAGCCGCTCGCGGTGCATGCCCTCGATCTCGCCACCGGCGCGGAACTGCTCGATCGTCCGGCGGTTGATCTCCTCCATATCCATCAGAGCACTCTAGGCGGCCCGCAGCAGATCTCGGTGTTTGCCCAGCGCCACGAGGAGGCGGTCGATGTCGTCGTCGGTGTTGTAGCAGTGCGGGGAGACCCGCAGGTTGCCCGCGCGCGACGACGTCACGATGCCGTCGTCGCCGAGCCGGTCGACGAGTTGCTCGGCGTCGACCGAGGCCACCGCGATCAGCGGCCCGCGGCGGGCCGGGTCCCGCGGTGTCGCGATCACGCCGCCGAGTTCGTCGACCCCGTCGATCAGCCGGTCGTTGAGCCCGCGGACATGAGCCGCGGTGGGTTCGACGCCGATCTCCAGCATCAGCTCCACACCCGCGGTCGCCGCGTACACCGACGGGATCGGCGGCGTGCCGGACTCGAAGCGCCGGGCGCTCGCCGCCGGGCGGTAGGCGTCGATCCGCATCGCGTAGATGTCCTCGTCGGCGAACCAGCCCGTCGAGGTCGGCACCAGGTGGCCGGTGGTCGCCGGATTCGCGTACAGGAAGCCGACACCCGGCGAGGCGAGCAGGTACTTCAGAGCGCCGCCCACGACGAAGTCCGCGCCCAGCGCGCCGACGTCGATCGGGACCGCGCCAACGGCCTGGTACGAATCGACGAGCAGCAGCGCGCCTCGGTCGTGCGCGAGCCGCGCGATCGCCGCGATGTCGAGCAGGCTTCCGTTGCGGTAGCAGACATGGGTGACCGACACGAGTGCGGTCCGCTCGTCGATCGCCGCCGCCAGCCGGTCCAGCGGCAACGTGTTGTCCGGCGCGGCTGGCACGTGCACCACTCGGGCGCCACGGCGTTCCTGCGCGTGCCAGATCTGGCCGATGGTGGGGAACTCCAGGTCGGTGGTGACCACGGTGTTCCGCGCGCCGAAGTCGAGCGCGGACGCGACCGACGTGACACCCGCCGACGCGGACGTGGTCACGGCGACGCTATCCGAATTCGCGTGCAGCAGCCGGGCGTACGCACGCCGCAGCCGCTCGGCCCGGTCGGCCCACTCGCCCCACAGCGAGCCCTCCGCCTCCAGCGTGCCGAGGTACGACTCGTACGCGGCCCGCACCGCGTCCGACAGCGCGCCCTGCGAGCAGCTGTTGATGTACATGCGGTGCTCGAACACCGGAAACCGGTGCCGAATGCCGTCGGCCAGTGCCGTCATCAGCGACTCCTTTGCGCGCGGCATCGAGATCGACCTTAGTTGCACAACGCGCCGTTGTGGCTCGCCGACAGCGCGGTTGTTTGATCCGCTGTGCCGCTGGTTGCTTGGATCCCGCTGGTCGGCATCGGTTCGGGCGAGGGGTGGGCATGGCGGGTCGGCGGTCGCTGGGGCGGCAGTTCGGGTGGCTCCTTGCGGCGTATTCGGTCAGCGCGTACGGCACGGGGTTCGGGTTCGGCGCGTTTCCGTTGATCGCGATCGTCGTGTTGCACGCCGGTCCGGCCGGGGTGTCGGTGCTGGCGGCGGCCGGACGGGCGGTCGGGGCCGTGGTCGCGGTGCCGCTGGGCCCGTGGGTGGAGTTCCGCCGCAAGCGCCCGGTGATGGTGGCGATGGACCTGACCCGGTTCGCGGCGGTGCTGAGCGTCCCGGCCACGTTCGCGTTCGGCCTGCTCAGCTTCGCGCAGTTGCTGGTCGTGTCGGTCGTGGTCGCCGCGGCCGACATCGCCTTCAAGGCAGCCAGTGGCGCGTGCCTCAAGGCGCTGGTACGACCAGCCGACCTGCTCGTCGCGAACGGGCGACTCGAGTCGACGACCTGGACCGCCACCACGCTCGGACCGCCGCTCGGTGGCGCCGCGATCGGGCTGTTCGGCCCGGTGACGACCGTGGTGGCCGACGCGGTCAGCTATCTGCTCTCGGCAGTCGGGATCCGCGCGATCGGCGGCGGGGAACCACGCCCGGTGCGCACCGTCGCGCCGCAGGCCGGCGACCTGCTCGACGGTTGGCGCCACATCATGACCCACCCTGCGCTGCGACCGTTGTTCTACAACACGATCCTGGTCAACGGGCTGATCATGGCGACCGCGCCGCCGTTGGCCGTCCTCATGCTGGGCCGTCTCGGGTTCGCGCCGTGGCAGTACGGCCTCGCGTTCGGCGCGCCCTGCGTCGGGGGCCTGCTCGGCGCACGGTCGGCCCACCGGCTCGTCGGGCGGTTCGGGCGCGACCGGGTCCTGCGGACCGCGGGGACGCTGCGCGCGTGCTGGCCGCTCGGGTTGGCCTTCGTCCGACCCAGCACCGAAGGGCTGGTACTCGTCATCGCCGTCCAGTTCGGCCTTGTCACCTGCATGGGCGTGTTCAACCCGGTGTTCGCGACCTACCGGCTCGACCACACCGACACGGGCCGAGTCGCCAGGACGCTGTCCGCCTGGTCGGTCAGCAGCAGCGCCACGATCGCGGCCCTGACCGCCCTGTGGGGCCTGCTGGCAACCCTGACCGACGCCCGCACCGCGATCGCGGTCGCCGGTCTGCTCATCCTGGCGACCCCGCTGCTACTCCCCCGGACCGCGGATCAGGCCGCGTCGCGCACAATGGTCGTAGCGGAGCGGAGGGAGCCGAGATGAGCCAGTCGCCCGACGACGAACCCATCGAGGGCGAGGTGGTCGAGGAAGCCGGCGCGCTGGCGCTGCCGGGTCCGATGGTGCCCGAGGCGCCGGCCACGCACTACACCGACAGCGGCGTGCCGACCTTCGACTACGTTCGGGACCAGATCGAGGGCCGCTTCGCCACTTCGGTGGGTGCGACCGAGTTGGCAGGCGACACGCCGCAGGCCACGTCGCTCGACGAACAGTTCGCCGCGCGGGAGCAGGCAGGCAGGGACCGGCTCGAGGAGATCCGGCGCGCGATGCGCGAGAAGTGACCTAGACCGCCTGGACTCCCTTGCCCAGCACCACGATGCCGCTCGGGCTGACGTGATAGTGCTGCCGGTCGCGGGCGAGGTCGACGCCGATGTGCGCGCCCGGTGGCACGACGACGTTCTTGTCAAGGATGGCCCTGCGCACCACCGCGCCCGCGCCGACCCGCACCCCGTCCAACAGCACCGACCCCTGCACGACGGCGCCGCTGTCCACGGTCACGCCCGGCGACAGCACCGACTCCACCACCTGCGCGCCGGAGATGATGCAGCCGTTGCTGACGATCGACTGGTTCGCCGTGCCGCCCTCCACGAACTTGGCCGCGGGCCGCTGGCCCGGGTGCGACAGGATCGGCCAGCGGCGGTTGTACAGGTTGAACACCGGGTGGGTGGAGATCAGTTCGCTGTGCGCGTCGTAGTAGCCGTCGATGGTGCCGACGTCGCGCCAGTAGCCGTGGTCGCGCTCTGTCTCGCCGGGCACGTGGTTGCTGCCGAAGTCGTAGACGCCCGCCTCGCGCCTTGCCACCAGCGCCGGCAGGATGTCGCCGCCCATGTCGTGCCGCGACGATGAGTCCAGCGCGTCCTTCTTCAGCGCGTCGATCAACACCTCGGTGGTGAACAGGTAGTTGCCCATCGACACGAACGCCTCGTCCGGCGACTCGGGCAGCCCCGGCGGATCGGCCGGCTTCTCGAGGAACGCCGTCACCTGACCGTCCACACCGGACTCGATCACGCCGAAGTCACTGGCCTCGGCGCGCGGCTTGCGCAGGCCGGCCACTGTCACCCCGGCGCCGGACTTCAGGTGCTCGTCCATCATCTGGCGCGGATCCATCCGGTAGATGTTGTCCGCGCCGAACACCGCGATGTAGGCGGGCGACTCGTCGTACACCAGGTTGAGGCTCTGGTGGATGGCGTCGGCGCTGCCCTGGTACCAGCGCGGGCCAAGCCGCTGCTGCGCGGGCACCGGCGTGACGTACTCGCCGGTCAGCGAGGACAGCCGCCATGTCGTGCTGATGTGCCGGTCCAGCGAGTGCGACTTGTACTGGGTCAGCACGCAGATCCGCCGGATGCCGCCGTGCACCAGGTTGGACAGCACGAAGTCGATCAGCCGGTGCACCCCGCCGAACGGCACCGCGGGCTTGGCCCGGTCCGCGGTCAGCGGCATCAGTCGCTTGCCCTCGCCACCGGCCAGCACGATGCCGAGAATGTCGGAATCCTCGCTCACATGGACCTCCCGGGCCGCCGGTGGCACTCCGGGTCCAATTGTCGCACCCGTCGGGGCGGAACTCGGTTGCGCACGGACGAGAGGACGGCACGATGGATCAAATGGACACGTACTTCCGGCCGGATCTGGCCAGGGTGCACGAGGATGCGTTCGGGTTCCACGCCGACAACTGCGCGAGTGGCATCCTGGACCTGTTCGCACCCGTCCTGGAGCGCGACGGCCTTGTGCTGGAGATCGGCTGTGGCACCGGACTGCTGACGCGGCACCTCGTCGGCGCGGGCCACCGGGTCGTCGCCACCGACGCGTCCGAAGCGATGCTGGCCATCGCGCGCGACACGGTGCCCGCCGCGGAGGTCCGTCGGCTCACCCTGCCCGACGACCCACTGCCCGCCGCCGATGCCATCGTCGGCGTCGGCCACGTCCTGAACTACCTCGGTGACGAATCCGCCGTGCTGCGCGCCCTCGCCGGCCTGGCCGCCGCGCTACGACCAGGCGGCGTCCTGGCCATCGACCTGTGCGACCTCGCCTGGGCCACCGCCCGTCGGAACGCCCCGGCCAGAGGTCGGGTCACGCGGGACTGGGCCATGATCACCAGTTCGTCGTGCCGCGGCCGGACCGATTCGCCTTCCAGTTGGCCGTCTTCACCCGCAACGACGACGGGTCATGGCGCCGGGACGACGAACGACACGACCTCGTCCTACTCGACACGGCCGGCCTGCCGGCGATGCTGCGCCGACTGGGCATCGACGCCACCATCGGCAACTCCTTCGGCTCCGAACGGCCACCGCCCGGACTAGTGACGCTCGTCGGCAGGCGACCCGACCCGGAGCCGCCGCTTGGCCACCTCCGCGACCTCGTCCGCGATACGGGCGATGGCGCATTCGGCGGTGCTGCGCGAACCGAGGAATTCGAGTGACGGCGCTCTTGCCCGGACCTCGTTCCGGGTAATGTTGTGCAGGACGAGAAACAACGGCAGCCGGTCCCACAGATGACGACTCAGCAGCCCGTCGAACTCGTACTCGGCCGCCCAACTGGACCGGTAGAACGCGGGCGAGAGAATTACCACGCCCATGTCACAAGCCGCGAGCGCGGCGTCGATAGCCGGGCGCAGTCGGACGCCGATCGCCAACTCGTTGACGTCCAGCCACACGGGCACACCTCGTTCCGGCAGCAGCCGCGCCAGTGGCCACGCGACCGAGTGCTTGTCCGCGTGCGCGTGACAGATGAACGTCTTTCCTTGACGCGAACCGGGAAACGGCTTGCCGGCCTGCACTGCCCTGGTCATCGGACGCCATCCTCCACTCCGGGTTGACAGTGCAGATGCACGTGCATTCGCACTTGCAGACTAGGATGTACCGACACCGCGGCAAATGCACGCACATCACCCGGTCGAGTGGCATACCTCGCCTGGTTGGCCTAACCGGACAAGCGGCGGCGACAAGGACTTGGTTGGTCAGCGCGTTTCCGGTTGCGCGGCTCTCGCGGCGCGCTCGATTTCCGCACACCGGTTCGCCCAGAAGGCGGCGTCCTTCGACGGCTGGGGGCCGAATGCCACCGCGCAGTCGAGTTGCTCGCGCAGGACGTCGGCGTGGCCGGCGTGCCGGATCATCGCATCGGCGCCCCAACGGGACAAACACAAACGGCGAAGACACACCCGGGCCGCGTCGTCACGTCGGGCGTACCTGTGTCAGGCTGCTGAACCGGCACACCGATGAGGAGCGAACATGTCGACGACCGCCACCAACTGGGCCGGCAACGTCACCTTCGCCGCCGCGCGGACGCACCGGCCGGACTCGCTGGACGAACTGCGTCGGATCGTCGCGGACACCGCGCAAATCCGTGCCATCGGCACCGCCCACTCGTTCAGCCGGGTCGCCGACACGACACACGACCTCGTGCACCTGGACGGCCTGCCGCGCACCGTCGAGATCGACACCGCGAACTCGACCGTCACCGTGGCCGCCAGCATGCGCTACGCCGACGTCACCGGACCGCTCGACCGGGCAGGCCACGCCCTGGCCAACCTCGCGTCGCTCCCGCACATCTCGGTCGCCGGGTCGTGCGCGACCGGGACGCACGGTTCCGGCCCGACCCGGCAGTCCCTGGCCGCGGCGGTCGCGGCGCTGCGACTGGTCACCGCGGACGGCGACACGGTCGAACTACGCCGTAACACCCCCGACTTCGCCGGCACGGTGGTCGCGCTCGGCGCGCTCGGCGTGGTCACCCACGTGACGCTGGACATCGAGCCCGCCTACGAGATGGCGCAGCGGGTCCGCCTCGACGTCCCGCTCGACGACCTGGCCGGCAGCCTGGACGAGGTGCTCGGCGCCGCGTACAGCGTCAGCGTGTTCACCAACTGGCGCGACGCCACCGCGGTCTGGCTGAAATACCGCACCGACCAGCCGCGGCCGACCTGGCACGGCGGCCGGCCGGCGCCGCACGCCGTACACCCGGTGCCGGGTGCGGCGCCGGAATTCTGCAGCGAACAACTCGACGTGCCCGGCCGCTGGTACGAACGGCTCCCCCATTTCCGGCCCGAGTTCACCCCGAGCGCTGGGGACGAACTCCAGTCCGAGTTCTTCCTTGATCGCGCCGACGCGGCCGCCGCGTTCGCCGCGATCCGCGAGATCGGCGACCTGGTGGCCCCGGTTGTGCACATCTCCGAGATCCGCGCCGTCCGCGCCGACGACCTGTGGCTCAGTCCCGCGTACGGCCGCGACTCGGTGACGTTCCACTTCACCTGGATCGCGGACGCGGCGGCCGTCGCACCGGTGCTCGCGGCCGCCGAGGAACGCCTGATGCCGCTTGGCGCCCGGCCGCACTGGGGCAAACTGACCACCGCCGCGCCGCAGGACGTCATCGGCCGTTACGAACGCGCGGGCGACTTCGCCGGGCTGATGCGTGCCTACGACCCGACCGGGAAGTTCCGCAATCCGTTCGTGGACAACCTCTTCCCGGCCGGGGTCAGCCGCTGAGGCTGCCGGCGTACAGGTCGGCGAGGGCGCTCCAGTGGCGCTGGTCGGCTGCTGCGTCGTAGGTCGGGTTGTCCGGCACCGCGAATCCGTGCGCGGCCTTGTACGTGTCCATGGTGTACGACACCCCGGCGGCGGTGAGGGCCCGCTCGAGCCGTTCGTACTGGTCGGCTGGGAAGGCATCGTCGTTCTCGGCCCCTGCCACGTGCAGCGTGGCGCGCATCCGGTCGGCCAGCAGATGCGGGCTGTCCGGATCGTCCTCGGCGGCCAGCCGCCCGCCGTGGAACGACGCTGCGGCGGCGATCCGGTCCGGGAAGTGTCCGGCCACGGTCAGCGAGATTCGCCCGCCCATGCAGTACCCGGTCGTGCCCACCGCGGTCCCGGACACTTCAGGGCGACCGGCGAGAAACCCGAGGAACGCGTCCGTGTCGCGGACGACCGCGTCCGCGGTCACGCTCCTGGCCAGTGCCATCAGGCGTTCCCGTTCGGCCGGCACGCTGAACACCGTGGCGATGTCGAACGGCGCGTACTCGCCGGAGCGGTAGTAGACGTTGGGCAGCAGCACGGTGTAGCCGAGTTCGGCGAGCCGGTCCGCCATGGCTTCGAAGGTCTCCCGGACCCCGCCCGCGTCCGGGTAGATGATCACCGCGGGCCAACTGCCGTCACTGGACGGCGTGTGCAGGGTGGCGGGGCAGGCGCCGTCGTCGGTGGCGACGGTGACATCCGTTCGTGGCACGCGGACTCCTGGCATTCGGCGAATGGTGACCGCCCCAGGCTAGCCCAATGATCCAGGGCGGACGAACAGGACAATGCGCTCGGCGCTAGACTTCAGGTGGGATCACGCGAAGGGGGCGGCCGTGGGTGTGCTGAGCGACCGGAAAGCCGTGGTGACAGGGGGTTCGCGGGGCATCGGCCGCGCCGTCGTTGAGCGGCTGGCACGGGACGGCGCCGAGGTCGTCTTCAGCTACGCCACCAACGAGACCGCGGCCGCCGAGGTCGTGGCCGCCACCGGCGGGACCGCCTTCCCGGTTCGGGCCGACCTCGCGCGGACACCCGATGTTCGCGCGCTGTTCGAGCAGGCCGAGGAACGGCTCGGCGCGCTGGACATCGCCGTGCTCAACGCCGGGATCGTCGCAGGCGCGACCATCGACCAACTGGACGAGGCAACGTACGACCACGTCATGAACGTCAACGCCAAAGGCACCTTCTTCGCCCTCCAGGAGGCGGCCCGGCGCCTGCGCGACGGCGGCCGCATCGTGACGGTGTCGACGCTCAACACGGTGCTGCCCTTTCCAGGAAACGCCATCTATTCGGCGAGCAAGGCAGCCGTCGAGCAGTTCGCCGCGATCGCGGCCAAGGAACTCGGCGGCCGCGACATCACGGTCAACACCGTGTCACCCGGCGCCACCGACACGGACATGCTCCGCGGCGCGAACCCGCCGGAAGTCCTCGAACTGTTGAAGACCAAGTCCCCGTTCGGCCGGCTGGGCACGCCGGCGGACGTCGGCGATGTCATCGCGTTCCTGGTCGGCCCCGACGGACGGTGGATGACGGGCCAGAACCTGCGTGCCGGCGGCGGGCTGGCCTAGCCGATCGCGCGACTCGCCCGCGTCATCGGTCCGGCAGCGCCTCGAGCGCTTCGGCTCGGTCCGGGTAACCGCTGATGTCCGCGATCACCCCGTCCCTGGCACGCAGGATCTGGTAGACGGCGTCGGGCAGCTCCGCCTGTTGCCGGGAACCGGTGGCGCGGACCGCCACCTCCAGCAGGATCGCGTCGCCCTGGATCAGCACGTCGCGGACGTGGGTACGCACGCCGGTCGCGTGCAGGGCGCGATACCAGTCCAGCACCTGAGCCCGGTTCGCGCAGCCGGCCCAGCGCGCGTCGGGATGCAACAGGTCGCCGAACAGCGCCAGGTCGCCGGCATCCATCGCGGCACGCACCCGCTCTGCCAACTCCGCCATGGCCCGCGGATCGGCCGTCGGCCCGATGTCGGGCTCCGGTTCCGGGTCCTCGCCGGTGATGCCGTAGGTGTAGAGGAGGGCCGCGACCTCCTCGCTCGGCGGTTTGCCGTCCACCCACACACCCGCGGTGGACGCGCCGGCCGCCAGCAACGCGCGGATCACGCCGAGCCAGTCGGCACCGGACTGCTCGCCGCTGCCCACGGTCGCGAAGCACAACGGCGTGCTCTGCCACCGGGCGTCGCGCGCGTCGACGGCGGCGCCCCGGTCCAGCAACAGCGCGACCACGTCGGCGCGGCCGGCGTAGGCCGCCTCGTGCAGCGCGGTCTGGCCGTTCTCGTCGCGCGTGTCGACCGGGAAACCCAGGTCCAGCATTGTCGCGACCGCCGCGACGCCGGCCCGTCCCGCCGCATACACGATCGTGGCTAGGTCTACATCGGACAGTCCGGTGTGGTCGGTCGACGGAGCATCGGCACGGAGGCAGTCGCCCAGGAAGTGATCCACCGGCGTGGTGTCGTCGGCGGCGCCGTGGCGCAGCAGCAGTTCGGCGACGTCGGCCTTCCCGCGCCGAACCGCGAGGCGCACCAGGGAGATCCCGTCGCGGGTGGCCGCGCCGGGATCGGCGCCCGCCGCGAGCAGCACCTCGACCACGGCCGCGGTGTCGTCGCCCACGGCGGCGACCAGCGGGTTGACCGAGCGGTCGGCCAGGTGCCCGGCCGGCGCAGGTGACGTCACCGTCCGGCCAGGGTCGCCACCGGCGGCCACCAGCAGCCGGACGCCTTCGACGTCGTCGGCGCCGGTGGCCGCGGCGAGCGCGTTGGTACCGTTCACCACGGCGCCGTGCGCAAGGAGCAGCCGCAGGCAGGCGTGGTCGCGGTGATACACCGAGTGGTAGACCGACTCGTTGTCGTCGGGATTGGCGCCCCGGTCGAGCAGCAACTCCGTGATCGCCGGATTGTTCGCGATCCCGGCGGCACCGTAGAGCGCCGACCGGTAGCGACCAGAACGCCCCGACCTACCGTTGTCGCTGTTCGGATCGGCTCCCGCGTCCAGCAACAGTCGCGCGACCGCCACCAGGCCCGCCGCCCGGTCCGGATCGATGCGGTGCCAACGGGAATGGCACACGTACAACAGCGGCGGCCAGCCCCGGTCACCGTCCGGCGCGGTCGCCGACTCAGGCGAACGGGTGATCAACTCACGGACGCGGTCGGCGTCGCCGAGCACTGCCGCGGTACGAATATCGACGCCGGCCAGGCGCCGATCACCCGCCAGCAGGCGCGCCGCCTGTTCGGTGCGGCCCTCGACGCTGGCCGTCAGGAACACCCGGACGCGCTCCGGCAGCTCAAGGGTGCGGGCGTCCACTTCGGCTTTCAGGCGCGGCCAACTGGCGAACCCGTACTCCCTGGCGACCGCCAACTGGGCCGCGGCCAACGTGACCGCGACACCGGAACGTGCCAGGGCCAGTCGCGCCACGGCGTCCGGGTCGCCGGCTCGCGCTGTGTCACGCAGCGCTTTGGCCTGGCGGCGCAGGTGGTCGAGATTCGGGTTCGCCGGCAGCGGACGGGACATGGCGTCTCCCTCGCAGAGGGCCTGGGGTCCGCATCGCAGGCCGAGGAAGAAGCCGGCATGCCTCACTGGCCGTTCGGAGGTGGACTGTGTCCTGCCCGCGGACCCGGAAGCGCCCTCCAACGCGGCCCCGAGCATAGCCGACCTACTGAACCTCGATGAGGTCGCTGTGCCGGATGCGGTAGACCTGGAGCCGCAGGTCGTAGTACTTGGTGGTCTCGCCGACCCACTGCATGCCGAGCCGTTTCGCGGTGGCGATGGCGCGGACGTTCTTCGGGCGCGCCACGGCGAACAGCTCCTCGGTGTCCTGCGTGAACGCCCAGTCGATCAGCGCACGGCTGGCCTCGGTCGCGTAGCCCTGGCCCCACGCCGCGGGATGCAGCTGCCAGCTCAGCTCGAGGTCGTCCTCGAACGGCGGCAGCAACCGGATACCCAGGCCGCCGACGACCGTGCCGTCGTCCCGGCGCGCCACCGCCCACCGGCCGCGCGGCGGCGGCAGGTTGGGCTGCGTCTCGTGCCACGCGTGCAACACCGACCGCATCGCGGCCACGTCGTGGACCTGGTCCATCGCCGGGGTGAGCCAGTGGGTGACCTGCTCCGCGCCGTAGATCGCGAGCGCCGCCTCGGCGTCGTCGACCGTCCAGTCGCGGATCACCAACCGGTCGGTGGTCAGCAGCGATTCCATGCCCCAAACGCTACGCCGGCCGTCGTGGTGGGATATTCGTGTGACCGACGAGATCACCGAACTCCAGCGGCGGCTGTCCTCGGGCGCGCTGGTCACCGATCCGGACATCGTCGATGCCTACCGGCGGGATCGCGCGGACATCGTGCCCGCCGGTACACCTCGCGCGGTCGTGCGGGCCGCTGATCTGGACGACGTGCGCGCCACCCTCGACTGGGCGAGCAGGCATCGGGTCCCGGTCGTCCCGCGCGGCGCGGGCACCGGACTGTCCGGTGGCGCCAATGCCATCGACGGCTGCGTCGTGCTGTCCCTGGAACGGATGCGGCGCATCAGGGAGATCAACACCGAACAGCGCTACGCCGTCGTCGAAGCCGGAGTCATCAACGCGGACCTGGGCCGCGCAGCCGCCGAGGCCGGCCTGTTCTATCCGCCGGACCCCGGCAGTTTCGAGATCTGCACCATCGGCGGGAACCTGGCCACCAACGCGGGCGGCATGGCCTGCGTCAAGTACGGCGTCACCCGGGAATCGGCCATGGGCCTTGAGATCGTGCTGGCCGGCGGTGCCGTGTTGCACACCGGGTCCGGCGCCCGCAAGGACGTGGCGGGCTACGACCTCACGTCGCTGTTCATCGGTTCCGAGGGCACCCTCGGCGTGATCACCGCGGCCACCCTGCGGCTGCGACCGGCGCCATCGGTCCCGCCGGTGGCCTTCGCCGCCACCTTCGGGTCGCTCGCCGCCGTCGGCGAGGCCGTCGACGCCATCGCGGGCAGCGGCGTCGTGCCGAGCCTGCTGGAGTTCGTCGACAACGTCACGATCAACGCGATCGAGGACCACCAGCGGATGGACCTGGACCGCACGGCAGCGGGCCTGCTGATCGGCCGGTCCGACAGTGCGGCTGCCGAGCGGGACGTCGAGCAGATGATGGCCTGCTGCGCGAAAGCGGGCGCGAACCTCGTCGTCCGCAGCAGCACGGCCGACGAAGCGGCCATGCTGCTTGCCGCCCGCAGACTGGCCGGCACGGCGGTCATGGCCAAGGGACCGACCGTGATCGAGGACATCGCGGTACCGCCAGGACTGCTGCGCCCGATGCTGGTCAAGATCGCCGAGACGAGCAGCGCCAGCGGCATCCCGATCGCCACCATCGCACACGCGGGCGACGGCAACGTCCACCCGGTCCTGCTCCTGCCGAACCTGGACCCCACGACCATCCAACGCGCCCTGGACGTGGGCAAGCAGCTGTGCGACCACGCCCGCGCGCTGGGCGGCACGATCACCGGCGAACACGGCGTCGGCGTCCTGAAACGGTCCTGGCTGCGGGACCAACTCGGCGAGGTCGCACTCTCGGTCCACCACGACATCAAGGCGGCCCTGGACCCGCGGAACATCCTCAATCCCGGCCGCGCCTTCTGACGGCAGGCTCCTCAACCCGGTCCGTCCATTCATACAACCTGTTCCCTGCGACGCTCAGATCGGGTGGTATGACCACGCCGTCGACCATGAAAGCTCGAGCGATGAATCCGAAATGTGCCCGATCAGCGAAACGTGATCGGATATAGGATTCGTTCACCTGTCCCAGGATAGGGTCCGTGAAGCTACGCACGGCGGCCAATGTTCCACGTCCGTACACGCCGGCACAGATGGTTACCGTGCACTTGGCATTGAATGGATTCGGACCGCGAAAGAACAACAGGACGTCCTCGCGTAGCACCCGATCTCCGTGCACGTCGTCAAAAACAGGACTGAATCGCAGCCTTTGGTCACCGGCGAGGACCTCGATCCCTGACCATTCCGATTCTGCGGCGCGGAGCATCTGCACCGGCAGGGGAAAGGACGTGAGCATGCGGCGTGTCAGCACATTGAAGTCAGTGCCGCCGAGTATTGCCAGGTGCGTCTCGTAGTCGTCCGCCCGGAGACCTTTCGTCGTGGAGAACCGGACCTCGAGTGCCGGGTTCACGGCGCGGACGTGGCCGTATAAATGGAGCAGCGCGTCCGGGTCGCCGTACGTCAGCAGTTCGACGTGGTCAGGATCCCTCGGATCGGCGTAGGGCGTGCGTTCCCGTGTGCTGGACGGCACGCCGGAACACACCAGGGTCAACGGATAGTCTTTCGAGAAATGCCAGACACTGTCCTTGGCGTTGCTCTCGCTCAACGGATAGCCGACAATTCGAGTCTGTGTGGCATCGGTGTCGAACCGATCCGTGTTCATCACGGCGGGCGACTGTTGTCCTGCCTGCCGGTACGTCCGACCTTCGACGATCCGTTCCCATCCGGCCACCCACATCGGAATTTCGGCATCGGGGACGCCCAGCACTCTGATCAACACCACTAGCAGGTCGCGTCGAGGTGGTCGGTCGCCGGCGAGAACGGCCGCGAGCGTGCTGCGCGGCAATAGCCGACCTCGCTGCTGAGCCCGGCGCTCGATCTCCCGCAGCGCCGGGTTGCCGGCTCGGAGGCGAAGGCGCCTCAGCTGAGCAGCCAGTTCACCGACTGTCGTGATCGTCGCGGGATCAACGTCGCCACTTCCGGTGGTGCGAGGATCCATGGTGCCACCTTGTCCACCGATGTCCCTGGTAGTCCCGAAGTGTCCCACGACGGCGGCTGATCGACCACGTCGTTGCCGCGCACGACGGCAGCGGCGTCTCTTTGTCAATTGGACGAAACTGGTTCCCAGGTTGTCCTGGCCGTCGGCGAGACAGTCCAGGGTTGTCCGGGCCACTGGCGGCGGGTGCGTGCCGGACATCTAATACCTTCAGACACGGCGTGACAGTTGCCTTCTGTTGAGTGAGGAAACAAGAGATGTCCAGCGAGAGACTGTGTCGCGGCAGCCGACAAGTGTTCATCTGCCATGCGGGTGGCGACAAAGAGACTGTGGCCCGCCCTCTCGCCACGGCGTTGTCGACGTTGGGCGCGTCGGCCTGGCTCGACGCCGACCAACTGAAAATCGGCGACCGGCTGCGTCCGGTCGTTGATGCCGCATTGGCGAACTCCGGTAGCGCGGTCGTGATATTTTCGCCCTCGTTCTATCTGTCTCGATGGGCGGCATTGTACGAGTTCGACGGAATCATCAGCAGGTTCGTGGCGGGTGAACTGCTCTTGTTGCCGATCCTCCACGACATCAGCAGGGCGGAGTTCCGGCTCAGTGAACCGTCGCTCGCCTCCTGTATCTCGCGGAGCACATCGGAGTTCGCCATCGACGACATTGCGAAAGAGATCGCCGACGTGGTCCTCGGCTCGTCAGCGCAGTCGTGGTGTGAGGCGTCATGCGACGGTCAGCACCAACTTGCCCCTGGCGTGACCGGCCTCGATGACCCGGTGTGCGGTCGCCACGTCCGCCAGCGGATACACACCGGAGATCGCGACCACGAGTTCGCCCTTGACGGCCCGGTCGGCAAGGCCCGGCAGGTCCGCTTTGTCGCCACCGCTGGAGAAGGTCACGCCGAGGCCACGGGCGGCGGGGTCCGCGATGGTGACGATCCGGTCGGTGCCACCTCGTAGCTCGATCGAGTCCGGCAGCGCGCCCTTGCCGGCGACGTCGAACACCGCGTCGACACCCGTCGGGCGCGAGCGCCCGGACCCGCTCGATCAGACCGGCGCCGTAACCGGTCGGGCGCACGCCGAGCGCGGCGAGGTACTCCTGGTTGGCGGCGCCTGCCGTGCCGATCACGGTCGCGCCCCGGGCGACGGCCAACTGCGCCGCGACGGTGCCGACCGCGCCCGCTGCGCCGTGGATCAGCAGCGTCTCGCCCGCCGTCACGTTGAGCAGGTCCAACACCCGCTGCGCCGTCTCACCGGCGACCGGCAGGGCGACCGCGGTCTCCCACGGCAGGCCGGCAGGCTTGACCGCGACCCTGGTCATCAGCGCGTACTCGGCATAGGCGCCGGAGTCGGCCCAGCCGAACACGTCGTCGCCGACGGCGAACCCGCGCACCCCGGACCCGACCGCGTCGACGGTGCCGGCGGCCTCGAAACCGAGAATCGCGGGCAACTGCGTCTTGACCATCGCCGCCATCGCGCCGGACCGAACCTTGGCGTCGAACGGGTTCACCCCGACGGTCCGCACCCGGACCCGCACCTGGCCCGGCCCCGGTTCCGGCGTGTCGACCTCGGCCTCGTGCAGGACTTCCGGGCCGCCGAACGTGTCGATCCGCATTGCCTTCATCAGCTTCTTCTTCCCTGGTCGCGCGGGCATCACCCACCCCAACAACCATGATCGCCGAATCAGTCCCGTTGCGCCGGGCGCAGTGCGGCGTCCAACAGGGCTTCCGCGGCGGCGCGGGACACGGCGGCCACGGAGGGATCGCGGTCCATGCGCGCGCTCTGTGTCGCGCCGTCGTAGACCAGGTGCAGTTGCCGCGCCAGCGCCACCGGATCGGGCACGCCCCCCTGCGCGGCGAGTTCGGTGAACAGGGCTCGGATCTCGCCGCGATAGGTGTCGGTCGCCTGTTCGACCAGGCCGCCGCGCGGCGCTTCCGCGCTGGCCGACGCGAAGGCGCAACCGTGGAAGTCCGGCCGCGCGAACAGGTCGCCCTGGGTGTCGAACACGGCGAGCAGGCGCGCCCTCGGCTCGGTCTGCCCGGCGACCGCGCGGGTGAGCCGGTCCATCGTCTTGCCGTGGCGGGACTCCAGGTAGGCCCGCACCAGTTCTTCCTTGCTGCCGAACGTGTTGTAGAGCGACGCCTTGGCGACACCGGCGTGTTCGATGATCCGGTCGATGCCGACCGTCTGCACACCTTCGTGGTAGAACAGCTCGTCGGCGGCGGCGAGCAGGCGTTCGCGCGGCGAACGCTTCGCGGTCGTGGCCATCCCCGCGCTCCTCTCAGACAGACCTGTCTACATTACGCGACAGGCCGACGAGTGCCACGGCGGCCAACACGATCAGCGCCACGCCGTACTCACGGGCGGCACCGACGAGACCGGCGCCGTACACGATCCGGAACCCGGCGGCCACCGCCGGCACGCCCAACCCCAGATAGGACACGACGTACAACAGGGACAGCACGCCGGACCGCTCGTGCGCCGCGGCCAGCGGCACGACGGTGCGGATGCCGCCCTGGAACCCACTGCCGAAGCCGGCACCGGAGATCACCGTGCCCACGAAGAACAGCGCAGGCGACATGGCGCTGAGCGCGACGAGCGTGACGACCACACCGGTGACCAGCGCGACGATCCCGATCAGCATCACCGTGCGCGGCCGCACGCCACGCAACGCGACCACCGCCAGCGCCGCGACACCCGCCAACAGAAACAGGCCAAGCCCACCGAGCACAACAGACTTGGAACCGGTCAACCTGGACACGAGCGCCGGGCCGAGCGCGCCGTAGAGCGCGGCCAACGCCCACACGGCGAGCAGCACCGGAGCGGCCGCCAGCATCGGTCCGCGAACCGTGCGCGGCAGTTTGATCTCGGGCCGCAGGCTGGCCAGGGCACCCGGTACCCGGGTGACCGTCTCCCGCAGCAGCGCCACGCCCAGCGTCTGCACCGCGAACACGGCCAGCAGCACCAGATAGATCAGGTGCGTCGGCGCGGGCAGGTAGCGCACCGCGAGCGCCGACACCAGCGCGCCGGTCGCGGTGCCCATGCCGGGCGCGACCGCGTTGGCGAACGTGCCGCGCCTCGGGTCCACGTCCAGCATCGCAGCGCCGATGGCGCCCAGCGCCGCACCGGTGGCGATGCCCTGCACCACGCGGGCGACCAGCAGCGCGGTCACCCCGTCCGCGGTGGCGAACACCAGCATCGCCACGACCTGCACGGCGAGCGTGGTCAGCAGCACCGGCCGGCGTCCGATGTGGTCGGACACCTTGCCGAGCGTGAGCAGCGCCGCGAGGACGGACACCGCGTAGACCCCGAACACCACGGTTGTGGTGATCGGCGAGAAGCCCCAACTCGCCTGGTAGACGGCGTACAGCGGGGTCGGCGCGCTGGAGGAGGCCAGCAGCGAGACGATCAGCGAGGCCAGCAGGACCAACGCGGGCGTACCGGACCGGTCGCGCCGCGCCGGGACGGGCCCAACCGGCACGCTATCGACGCGACGACTCACCGCGGTGGCCTGATCCATGATCCACACTCCCCATTGGGTAGACAGGTCTGTTCACTCGAAGCCCCACAGTAGACAGGTCTGTCTGCGGATCAAAGTCGTTGTGTCACCTCTCACGTGATCGCGGCGCGATCACCGCACGGCAGCGTCAGGACGTGAAGAACTCGATCATTGCCGGCGCCAGCGTCGTTGGCGACACCTCGTGTTCCTCGTCCTCGAACGTCCTGCGGGTCGCGTTGGGCAGCACCGTGGCCAGCGCGGCCGTGGCCGCGTCCACCCAGGCGAAGCTCTTCGTGCCGTTGATCACGAGGGTGGGCGCGGCGAGGTTGGCCCACCGCTGCGCGGGTAGCGGGCCTCCCGTCATCGTGCCGGCCATGATGATGGCGTCGTAGAGCAGCGTGTGGGCGACCGGCACGACGTCGGTCGCCCAGTAGGGTGCCGATTCCATCTGGGCGACCGCCTCACCGGGCATGGCCGCGCCCTTGGTCAGGTAGATCGTGGCCGCTTCGCTCCTGCGTCCGGCGGCGAGCAGGCTCGCCAATTCGTCGACCAGGTCGTCGGGTACCGACGGGCGGCTGTCGTCGACGACGAAAGGCGGCTCGTAGACCGCCAGTTTGGGAATGTTCAGGCCGTGTTCGGCCGCGTCGAGCGCCAGCACCGCGCCGGATGACCCGCCGAAGACGAAGGCCTTACCGCCCGCTTCGTCGATGAGGGCGGCGATGTCTGCTATCTCGCGGTCGATGGCGTAGGGCGGCGTGTCACCGCTGTCGCCACGGCCGCGGCGGTCGTAGGCGTAAACCGTGAAGTGGTCCGCGAGTGGCGCCGCGTAGGCGCCCATGGCCTTGCGGCCCTGGAACGCACCCGCCACCAGAATCAGCGGCGGACCCTCCCCCGTCCGGTCGTAGGCGATGATCGTTCCGTCGTTCGAAGTCACCGTGGACATAGGGTTCTCCGATCATGGTGCGCTCGTGCCCATCAGTGCGTATCAATAGATCACAACCCGGATTCACCAGCGCCGCAGGGGCCGACGGGCCTACCAGAGAGCGCTCTCCAGTAGGCCGTCACCGCGACTCCCGCGGCACGGCCCTGGTCGGTTAACACTGAACGCCCGTTCCTTGACAAACCGGGACCGTTGCGGTGTTCTCAGACCGAGAGAGCGCTCTCTCGATCTGGTCATCAGCCACAGCCGGACCGCCATCAGTGGGCATCGCGCCCACTCGCTCCCCGAAATTCGTCGTGCCGAACGGCGTCATCACGCCACCAGAGAGAGCGCTCTCTCCAGCAACCTGTAAGGAGGATGCCGTGTTACGCAAGTCCCGACTGATCTCCGGCGCCGTGTCCGCCGCGCTCTTGATGGCGGCAGCGGCGGTGGTCGCCAACCAGCTGGCCGGCGCCGACACCCTGGTCACCCATCACGAGTTCCAGGTCGACTGCTCGTTCGTCAACCACCTGCCGGACGACCCCATCGTGTTTCCCGGTCAGCCCGGCGCGTCGCACAACCACACCTTCGTCGGCAACATCTCCACCAACGCCGCCACCACCGCCAACTCCCTCCTGGCGGCGACCTCGACGTCGTGCCTGAACCCGGACGACCTGTCCGCCTACTGGTATCCCACGCTGCTCAACGGAACCACGCCGATCCTGCCCGACGGACCACAGGTGATCTACTACAAGTCCGGCATCCTGGACTACACCAAGGTGCAGCCGTTCCCGAAGGGCCTGCGGTTCCTGGCCGGCAACGCGATGGCGACGCAGAACGAGTTCCAGACCGCGCCCGGCGCGATCGAGGGCTGGGAGTGCGGCAACAGCGCCAACAACTGGGACTTCCCGGCCAGTTGCCCGGCCGGCACCGAGCTGAACGTCCGTTACCAGGCACCGAGTTGCTGGGACGGCATCCACCTGGACACCGCGGATCACCGCAGCCACATGGCCTACCCGGTCAACGGTGTCTGCCCGACCGACCACCCGGTCCCGGTGCCGATGCTGGAGTTCAAGATCGCGTTCCCGATCAGCGGTGACCTGTCGCAGGTCCACCTGTCCAGCGGCCGCGGCTTCACCTGGCACTACGACTTCTTCGACGCATGGGATCCGGCCACCCTGGCCGCGCTGGTGAGCCACTGCATCGACGGCGGTCTGCAGTGCGACTCGCGTGGGTTCGACGGCTTCAAACCCGACCGTGGCACCGCGCTGGACCAGAACTACCGGCTGCCGGCCAACGAACCGACCACCATCGCCCGGACCGGCTGGACCGCCACCGCGAGCGTCACCGGCGGTTCCGACGTGCCGGCCAACATGTTCGACGGCAACGAGAACACCCGCTGGAGCACCGGCACGCCGATGGCACCCGGCCAGTCGATCACCGTGGACATGGGGACGACGCACTCGGTCAAGCAGGTGACTCTCGACTCCGGCAGCAACACCGACGATCCCGCCGGCTACCAGGTCGCCCTGTCCACCGACGGCGTCAACTGGGGCAACCCGGTGGCCACCGGGCCTGGCACCGGCCCACTGATCGTCGCGCACTTCCCCGCCGTCAACGCCCGTTTCATCAAGATCACCCAGACCGGCACGTCCAGTTCCTGGTGGTCGATGACCGAGTTCAACGCCTATTCCTGACGGTGACCCTCGGTGCTCAGCCCTGGTGGCTGAGCACCGAGGAGCTGGCGATCTTCCAACTGCCGTTCAGCTGGACCAGTCCGAACCGGGTGCGCTCCGTCACGACGTGGCCGTCCTGGTAGACGTAGTTGATCGTGGCCTGGACCGCGTCGGGCGGGTTCGCGGTCACGTCCGAGACGGTGACCCGTGCGACCGGCAGCCAGAAACGCCGGTAGCCGCTCATCCCGCCGGCATGATTCTGCTGATAGTCGGGCGTCATGCGGGTCCAGGCCGCGGCCAGGTCGCCGGGCACGAGCTGGTAGTAGCTGACGATCGTGTTGGTGAGTTGGTCCCCGGTGCTCTGGGGCGTGGTCGTCGTCGTGGGTGGGCGCGACACGGTGGTGGTCACGGTGCGTTGCGGGGCAGGAGAAGTAGTGACCGCCGGGTGACCGGCGCCCGCCGTGTTCGCGCCGCTCCGCGTCATCACCGCGATCAGGACGCCGGTGGTCACCAGCACACCGAGCACGAGCGCGGCAACGACGGCCCGACGCCGTCCGCGCCCATCGGGCCGCGTCCCGGACTCCACCGGACCGTTGTCCGGCAAGCTGATCGGCGGTACAGCGGACACCGGCACGGCAGCGGCGTTCTCCGCGACTCCTGCGAGTGCGTGCTCGACCTCCGTTGCGGCGGGACGGTGATCGGGATCGGATCGCAGCATCCGCACCAGCGTGTCGGTCAGTGCGCCCGCCTGGCGCGGCGGTGGCGCCGACTCGTTCGCGATCCGGTACAGCAGGGCGATGGGGTTGGCCGCGAAGCCGAACGGCGGCTCGCCCTCCACCGCGGTGTAGAGCGTGGCACCGAGGGAGAAGACGTCACTGGCGTACCCGGCGTCGTGACCCTGCGCGACTTCCGGGGCCAGGTATGCCGGTGTGCCGGCCAGCACGCCGGTCGCGGTGATCGTGCTGTCGCCCGCCGCGCGGGAGATGCCGAAGTCGGTGAGCTTGGCGGTGCCGTCCTCGGCGAGCAACACGTTGCCGGGCTTGACGTCGCGGTGCACGATGCCGGCGGCGTGGGCGGCGGCGAGCGCCGACGCGATCTGCGCGCCGATCCGGCTGACCTGGTCCACCGGCAGGAATCGTTGCTCGGCAAGCAGGTCGGACAGGCTGCGCGATGGCAGGAACTCCATGACGAGGCACGGCCGTCCGGCGTGTTCGACCACGTCGTAGACGGAGATCGCGTGCGGGTGGTGCAGCCGGGCCGCGATCCGGCCCTCACGCAGGGCGCGCTGGTTGGCCTCCTGCGTCTGGGCCGTGGTCATGCCACCGTGCACCAGCAACACCTTGACCGCGACGCCACGGTTGAGGAGGGTGTCGTGGGCGTGCCAGACCACCCCCATCGCGCCGCTGCCGATCCGGGCGACGAGGCGGTAGCGGTCGCCGATCAGATCGCCGATGTCGGTCACGCTCGGCATTGTCGCACGAGTGCCGGACCGTTCTTGACAGATACCAACGGGACCACCGATTCCGCGCATAATGTATATCGCCTAACGATCTACACGGCACCGAACTGTCTGCCATTCGGACGAATGGAGAACGCAGATGATCTCTGCAACGATCAGGTCCACACGTGCGGCGGCCGAGAACCGGCCACGATGGCGGGGCTGGGCCACACTGTTACCGGCCATCGCGGCCGTCGTCTGCACTGCCGCCCTCGCGACACCGGCGGCGGCGACGGAACACAGAGTGGTCCGTATCAGCAACGACCCGTACACCAACACAACGTCGCCGGCCGCCCAACACCGGACCGAGGTCGAGCCGGACACGTTCGCGTTCGGCTTCACCACGGTCTCGGCGTTCCAGGTCGGCCGCATTCCCAACGGCGGTGCGAGCAACATCGGCTTCGCGGTGAGCCACGACGGCGGTCGGTCGTGGCACCACGGATTCCTGCCCGCGTCGACCGTTGCCGCGACACCGGCCGGTCGGTATTTCGGCGGCAGTGACGCGTCGGTCGCCTTCGACTTCCGGCACCACACCTGGCTGATCTCGTGGCTCGGGCTGACGGCGTCCGGCGGTGGCGTGGTCGACGTCGTCGCCAGCCGCTCCACCGATGACGGCCGGACCTGGAGCAGCCCGGTCGCGGTCGCGGCCAGCGGAACGTTCTACGACAAGAACTGGACCGCGTGCGACAACACCCCCAGCAGCCCGTTCTTCGGCCACTGTTACACCGAGTTCGACAACGCGAGCACGCGCGACCTCGAACTGATGTCCACCTCGACCGACGGTGGCCGGACCTGGGGCGCGCCCCTGTCCACGGCCGACAGCGTGCACGGCCTCGGCGGCCAGCCCGTGGTACAGCCCGACGGCCGGGTCGTCGTGCCGTTCGAAGGCGTCACGCGCCCCAGCGGCATCCGGGCGTTCACCTCCGACAACGGCGGGAAGTCCTGGAACGCCTCGGTTCTGGTCGCGACGATCAGCGAACACCAGGTCGCAGGCGACCTCCGCACGTCCCCGTTGCCCACGGCCGAGATCAGCCGGGACGGCACGGTGTACGTCGCATGGCAGGACAACCGTTTCGAGACCGGCGGCACCGCGAACGACATCGTGCTGAGCACGTCCCGCGACGGCGCCACCTGGTCGGCCGTAGGCCGCATCCCGATCGATCCGCTCGGCAGCAACGTCGACCACTTCATCCCCGGCCTAGCCGTCGACCGAAACTCGGCAGGCCAGCGAACGACGCTGGCGCTGACCTACTACTTCTACCCCGCGGCCAACTGCACCGCGGCAACCTGCCAACTGGAGGTCGGCTTCACGTCCTCACGTGACGGCGGTCGACACTGGGCGGCCGCCCACACGCTCGCCGGCCCGATGTCGTTGAGTCGGCTCGCCAACACCACCCAAGGCGTCATGGTCGGCGACTACATCTCGACGTCCTTCGCGTTCGGCGGGGAACGGGCGGTACCGGCGTTCGCACTCGGCCTCACCCCGTCCGACGGCTCCGCGTTCGACGAGCCGATGGCCACCGCGACCGAAGAGGCCGATGGCGGTCACATCCCCATGACGGACGACCCGGTCGTGTTCACGGGCGGCACGCCGACCGGCGGTGATGACAGCGGGCCGCTACCGCCGACCGCCTTCTAGTCACGCTGGGGTGCACGGCGATGTCGTGCACCCCAGCAGAGATCGAGGAGCTCAATTCTGACGGGGACGGTGTGGCATGCTTTGGCTTGCCCTGCTTTTCCGGCTCTTCGAACTTGATCGGGATCTGCTGCCCAGAATGGCCGTGCCAGAACCCGCCTGACTGGCTGGTACCTGTGTGAGCGCTCGTGGCTCGACCGGTGATCATTCCTGTTGTCGACGCAAGATGATCACAACAGAAGAGCCACGAGCATGCTCAACGATACGACCCGACTGTTGGGGCTGAAGGGCCTGGCCGTCGTCACGGTCGAGGACGGCCAGGACAGTCAACCGGTGGTGTACCTGGAAACCGCTGATCAACTGGCACGAGTGTGCCCGAACTGCGGGGTGCTCGCCGTGCGGATGAAGGAATGGGTCACCACCCGGCCACGGGATCTGCCGGTGGCGGGGCGGACGCTGGACCTACGGTGGCGCAAACGCCGGTGGGTGTGCGGACAGGCCGAGTGTCCACGCAAGTCGTTCACCGAGAGCGTGGAGCAGGTGCCGGCGCGGCGGCGGATCACCGCCCGGTTGCGCGAGGCCGCAGGGATCGCGGTCGCCGATGGCGGGCGCACGATCGTCCAATCGGCCCGTGATCACGGTGTGTCGTGGCCGGTGGTGGCCGCCGCGTTCACCGCGCATGCCGCCACCGCGCTTCCCGACCAGCCCGACCCGGTAGCGGTGCTGGGGATTGACGAGACCCGCCGGGGACGACCGGTCTGGCGGTGTGACCCGGACACCGGGTTATGGGAGATCACCGTGGACCGCTGGCATGTCGGGTTCGTCGACATCGCTGGTAGGCAGGGATTGTTGGGGCAGGTCGAAGGACGCACCGCGCGGGTGGTGATCGACTGGATCAACGGTCGGTCGGCGGACTGGCGGGCCGCGGTGCGCCATGTCGTGATCGACATGTGCTCGGTGTTCAAGGCGGCTGTCACCGCGGCGTTGCCGCACGCGGTCCTCGTGGTCGATCACTTTCACGTGGTCCAGTTGGCGAACAGCGTGATTGATGAGGTCCGCGCGCGGCGTACCGCGCAGGTGCGGGGTCGGCGCGGGCGAGCCGGTGACCGGGAATGGGACCTGCGCAACAAGCTCAAGGTCAACGTCGAGAACCGTCGCCGCGACAAGGTCGGTGAGATGGTCGCGGAGTTGGCCGATCTTGATGAGATCGGTCCTGCGGTGCTGGCCGCGTGGGTGGCCAAGGAGGAGTTGCGTCACCTGCTCGCGCTCGCCCGTACCGGCGCGGACCGGACCTTGATCTCTGCCCGGCTGTTCCGGTTCTACACCGTCTGCGTGGACAGTGGCGTCGAGGAGGTCCAGCGTCTGGCCAGGACCGTGCAAACCTGGTGGCCCCAGATCGAGGCGTTCATCCGTACCGGGATCACCAACGCGGCCAGTGAGGGGATCAACCGGGTCGTTAAGCTTGAAGCCCGCCTCGCCTACGGATTCCGTAACCCGGTCAACCAACGACTACGCACCCGTTGTGCTACTACCCGGCGAGGACGTGGCTGCCTCGACCCCGCCTAACTTCGAAGAGCCGCTTTTCCCCGATCCCCGATTGTGGGGTTTCGGTTTTTGGGGTTTTGTCAAGGCGGGAAAGAGTACCTTGACAAAACCCCAAAAACCGAAGTGCGGCTTGGGATCGGGGAAAAGCAGGAAGAAATGGTCATACAGGCCATGCCACGAGGCGTTCGAAGTCCCGCCGAACCGAAAGAGGCGCCTCGGTTGGGAGCCCGCTCTCGTTCGTCCGGCGGGTCCCGTTGGGTGGTGGTAACCGGCGCCTCGGTTGGGAGCCAACTCCTGTTCGTCCGGCGGGTCGCGTTCGATGGCGGTCACTGGGCCGTGGTCGCTGTCGTGGTGGACGCTCACCGAAGAACTAGACCAGGACCAGACGCGACCCGCCGGACAACGAGAATAGACTCTGAACCGAGGCGCCAGCAACCACCACTAAACGCAACCCGCCGGACGAACGAGAGCGGGCTCCCCACCGAGGCGCCTCTTTCCGCTTACCCGGGACATTGCCAAAACCACGCGGCATTCCGTGTTTACCCAGTCCTTCTGCATCATCCCGATACGGGCCATCATTTAAAGCGGTTGTTGGGGATTTGTCAAGGTACTCTTTCCCGCCTTGACAAATCCCCAACAACCGTCACGACAATAAAGTATCGGGGTGATGCAGAAGCCCAAAGCGTGCGGACCAGCCAAGCAGAGGACAGCAACCGAACCCCACACACGAACACTGTGACGCAAGCCACTACGAGCTCCCTCCACGTCGTCACCCCACAGAGCCGGTTATCCTCGGCAACCGCGGCAACCACGAGAGGTCAAGGGTGGACGGGCGAAATCGAAAGCGGGACGTCCGGTTGGACATCGCCGTGCAGGCGGGCCGGGGCGCGAGCTGGCTGTCACCGAAGCTCGGCCGCGGTGGCGGCTCGATGATCGGCGGCCGCGTCACCCTGGCCCTGGACCACTCCGCCCTGGCCAAGCTGGCAGCGGACCTCGCCGTCGTGCTCGTGTCCGGCACCAACGGCAAAACCACCACCAGCCACCTACTCGCCGCCGCACTACGCACGATCGGACCCGTCGCGCACAACAGCGCGGGTGCCAACATGTCCGAGGGCATCGTGGCCGCGCTCTCGGCCCACCGGTCCGCGAAGTTCGCGGTGATCGAGGTCGACGAGCTGCACCTCGGCGACGTGGCCAAGGCCGTCAACCCGGTCGCGGTAGTACTGCTCAACCTCAGCCGCGACCAGCTCGATCGAGGCAACGAAGTACGCAACGTCGCCACCCGGCTGTCCAACGCCCTGGTCCAGCACCCGAACACAACCGTCATCGCCAATGCGGACGACCCCATGGTGGTCTGGGCCGTGCACCCAACGGCCCGCCCGCTGTGGGTGTCGGCGGGTGTCGGCTGGACCGGCGACGTCACGGTCTGCCCCCGATGCGGCCGCGCTCTCTCGATGAACCCGGCGCAGTGGGCCTGCGCGTGCGGCCTGGCCAGGCCGATCCCAACCTGGACGGCGGCGGACGGCGCGGCCATCAGCGGCTATACCCGGATCCCCGTGCACCTGCGGCTGCCGGGTCGGTTCAACCTGGGCAACGCCGTGATGGCCATGGCCGCGGCGTCCGTGCTCGGCGTCGAGCCGGGGTCCGCGGCCGCGGCGATGGGTGCGGTCGACCAGGTCGAGGGCCGCTACAGCACCGTGCGGTGCGGACCGCACGAGTTGCAGCTGCTGCTCGCGAAGAACCCGGCGGGGTGGGCCGAGACGCTGGCGCTGATCGACCCGTCGCACCACCTGATGGTGATGATCAACGCGCGGGGCGCCGACGGCCGCGACACGTCGTGGCTGTGGGACGTGCCCTTCGAGCAGGTCAGGAACCGCGCGGTGGCGGTGTCCGGCGAGCACGGCGCCGACATCGGCCTTCGCCTGTCCTACGCGGGCATCGAGCACGTCACCGTGTCCGACCCGCTCGCCGCGATCGAGATGCTCCCACCGGGCAAGGTCGACGTGGTGGCCAACTACACCGCGTTCCACCAACTGCGGCGAGCACTCACGGCGAACGGAGGCGGATCATGACTGAATTGTCCATCGCCGTGCTGCTGCCCGACGTGCTGGGCACCTACGGTGACGTCGGCAACGCCACGATCCTCGCCCAGCGGGCCCGCTGGCGCGGCATCCCGGCCCGGATCCAGCTGGTGACGGCCCAGACCCCGCCGCCGACCACCAGCGACATCTACCTGCTCGGCGGCGGCGAGGACACCGCGCAACTGTTCGCGGCGGACTGGCTGGCCCGCAACCGCCCATTGATCACCGCGTTGGGCACCAGCGCGATCACGCTGGCGGTCTGCGCGGGCCTGCAGATCCTCGGCCGGTCAATGGCCGACCAGCAGGGCCGGGTCAGCGCGGGCCTCGGCCTGCTCGACCTCGTCACCGCGCCCGGTCCGGCCCGCGCCGTCGGCGAGGTGGTCTCGACGTGCACGGTGCCGGGTGTCGACCTGCTCACCGGCTTCGAGAACCACATGGGCCGCACCACGCTCGGGCCCGGCACCTACCCGCTCGGACAGGTGCGGACGGGCACCGGCAACGGCACGCCGGACGCGGGCGAAGGTGCGCTCACCGACCGCATCATCGGCACGTACATGCACGGCCCGGCACTGGCCCGCAACCCGTCGCTCGCCGACTACATCCTGCACCGCGCAACGGGTCTCGCGCTCGCGCCGATCGACCTGCCCGATCAGGCCGCGGTCCGCCAGCAGTACCTCAAGCAGACCGCGGGCGCCCACCGGTAACAGGCCCCGACTACGATGCGTTAGTGGCAGGCGACATCGGGACCGAAATCGGCACCAGAGTGGTCCAGGCGTTGCGCACCGCCCTGGACGTCGAGGTGTCCGACACCCTGATCCGACCGTCCACCCAGCCCGGCGTCGACTACCAGTGCAACGTGGCGATGAGCCTGGCGAAGACCGTCGGGCGGACGCCGAGGCAGGTCGCCGACGCGATCGTGGCCGCGCTGGACGCCGGCGATCTCCTCGAACCGCCCGAAGTGAGCGGCCCCGGCTTCATCAACTTCGTCGTGCGGGACGACTGGCTGACCACGGCCGTGGCGGCGCTGGTCGGCGACGACCGGCTCGGCGTGCCCACGGTGGCCCGGCCGCGGCGGTTCGCGCTGGACTACTCCAGCCCCAACGTGGCCAAGGAGATGCACGTCGGGCACCTGCGTACGATGATCATCGGGGACGCGCTGCTGCGGCTGCTGCGGTTCGCAGGCCACGAGGTCACACCGCACAACCACATCGGTGACTGGGGCACCCCGTTCGGGATGCTCATCGAGCACCTGATCGACGCCGACGGGGACGGCGGCACGCACACGATCAACGACCTCAACGGTTTCTACCAGGAAGCGCGCCAGAAGTTCGACAGCGACCCGGACTTCGCCACCCGTGCGCGGCTGCGGGTGGTGGCGCTGCAGAGCGGCGACGAACAGACGCTGCGGCTGTGGCAGGGGCTGGTGGACGAGTCGGCCCGGCACTTCGGGGCGGTCTACGACCTGCTCGGCGTCCAGCTGACCGCAGACGACATCTACGGCGAGAGCTTCTACAACCCGATGCTCGCCGACACCATCGACGACCTGGAACGCAAGGGCCTGACCCGGCTCAGCGACGGCGCGGTGTGCCTGTTCCCGCCCGGCTTCACCAACCGGGACGGCGAACCGCTGCCGCTGATCCTGCGGAAGAGCGACGGCGGCTACGGCTACCACGTGACCGACCTGGCGACGGTGCGCTACTGGATCGACAAGCGCGGCATGACCGACCTGCTCTACGTGGTCGGTTCACCGCAGGCGCAGCATTTCCAGATGGTCTTCGCCGCGTGCCGACAGGCGGGTTATCTCCGCGACGAGAACCGGGCCGTGCACATCGGTTTCGGCTCCATTCTCGGCGAGGACGGCAAGACCATCCGCACCCGCGCGGGCGACTCGGTCAAGCTGGCCGACCTGCTGGCCGAGGCGGTCGGCCACGCGGCGGAGGTCATCGCGGGCCGGTCCCAGCTCGACGCGTCGACACAGGCCGATGTCGCGCGGGCGGTCGGGATCGGCGCGGTCAAGTACGCCGACCTGTCCGGTGACCGGGAGAAGGACTACCTCTTCACGTGGCGGAAGATGCTGGCCACGGACGGCAACACGTCGGTCTACCTCCAGTACGCCAACGCCCGCGTCCAGTCGATCCTGCGCAAGGCCCCGCAGCCTGCCGCAGGCACCGAAGTACTGCTGACGGAACCTGCCGAACGGGCGCTCGCGCTGAAACTGCTGCAGTTGCCGGCCGCCGTCGACGCGGCAGTCCAGACCTACGCGCCGCACAAGCTGTGCGGCTACCTGTACGAGACGGCGGCCGTGTTCACCACGTTCTACGAGCGGTGTCCGGTGCTCGCGAGCAACGTGGCCGAGCCGGTTCGCGACTCCCGGCTCGGCGTTGGCCCGGCTCACGTCGGACGTGCTCGTGCTGGGCCTGTCGCTGATCGGTATCGAGGCCCCGCAACGGATGTGAGCGTTCAGGCGATGGCCATGCCGCGCTCGTCGCGCCCCGCCACCTCCGGCCACGCCTTGCGGAACCGGTCGAGACCGGCGGCCGCTTCTGCGACGATCGCCTCGGCCTGCCCGGCCAGTGTCTCGGCGTCCCTGGCGTAACGCTTCGGGTCGTCCACACCGGCGAGTTCGAGCGTGCCGACGGCGTCGGTCAACCGCCTGCTGAGCCACGCCAACGGGTCGGCACGCAGGTCGTCGTCGAAAAGGCGCGCGGTGGCTTCGCCGTTGGGCATGTCCGGATGCCAGTGCATCCGGTCCTGCGCGCCGGGCGCCGACTCCAGCAGATCGAACCGGCAGACCGCCCGCCCGACGGACAGCCCACGCGACGCATAGATCGAACCGGGAAAATCATCGGCCTGGACGAACCGTATCTCCAGCCGAACCCCGCATTCCCGCCCGTCTTCCAGGCGGTTGGGGTTCAGGAAATCGACGTCCTCGACTGATACGCACAGCCGGTCGGCAAGAAAGAGTCGCATACACCTCATGCAACAGCCAACGAATCGGCACGTCAAGGGCGCGGCCGCGCGTTACTCCTTGTCCAGTGAGTCCAGGGCGGCCGAGAGCCGTCGCAGCGTCTCCAGTGTGTGCCGGAACTCCTCGATGCCCAGCCGTTCCGCCAGCCGCTGCGCGACGACTCGCTGCGCGGGCCCGATGCGGGCGACGGCCGCGCGTCCGGCCTCGGTGGGCACCACGAGCTTGGCCCTGCTGTGTGCCGGGTTGGGCCGGTATTCGGCCAGACCCTTGTCGACGAGCAGGTCGGCGATGCGCTGCACGCTCTGCCGCGTGATGCCCATGTTCCTGGCGATCCCGGCCACCGGCAGCGGCTCGTTCAGGACGGCACCCAGCACCTGCCACCAGGCGGCGGTCAGCCCAACCGGCCGGGCCAGTTCCTCTGCCACGTCGAGGAACTGGCCGTTGAGGCGGAACACGGCCAACGCCGTGTCCCCCAACAGATCCGCTGCACTCACTGCGGCACCACCGCGGCCAACTCGGCGTACGCACTGGTGTCCTGCTCCCCGAACAGCCGATACCACGCGGCGAGCGTCTCGGGTGTGTAGATCTCCAGCTCGGCCAGTACCGCGTGCGCGAACTCGACCGGCGCCGTCGGCCCCGCGGTGATCAGGTTCCCGTCGGTGACCACGGGGAGATCGCGGTAACGGGCGGCACCGGCATAACCGGTCGGGCGGAGGTACTCGATGTCGCTGCTGGTGTGGTCACGGTCGTCCAACAGCCCTTCCCTTGCCAGGCCGCCGGTCGCGCCGCAGATCGCGGCCACCGGCACGCCGGCGGCCAGGAACGCGCGGGCCGTACGACCGAAGGCCGCGTTGGCGCCGGTTTCCCAGGTGAACGCGCCCGGCAGGATCAGCATCGCACTGTCCGCCGGGGTCAGGTCCGCGAGCGCCATGTCGGGCAGCACACGCATGCCGCCCTGGGTGGTCACCGGCGCCAGGCTCGGCCCTACCGTCCGCACCTTGTACCGCCCCGGTGCGTGCTGTCCGAACGAGCCGCGGATGTGGGCGATGGCGTAGCCCACCTCCCAGTCGGCAAGGGTGTCGTATACGGCGACGTGCACTGTTTTCATCATGACAGTAGGCTGTCATATCGACAGCCTACTGTCAAGCGGATTTCACACTCGTTCGACGACCTTGTCCGCCGGCGACGGCACCGGCTCGGTGATCGGGACCAGTGGCGACGGCGCGACCCGCAACGGGCGGGCCAGCCAGGTCGGCAGCCACCAGTTCCAGCGGCCGAGCAGGCCGACCAGGGCGGGCAGCAGCAGGCAGCGCAGCACCAGCGCGTCGAGCAGGATGCCGGCGCCGAGGCCCGTGGCGAGCACCTTGACGTCCGTGTTCGGCGCGGTCGACATGGCCACGAAGCTGAGGAACAGGATCAGCGCCGCACTGGTCACCAGCCGGCCGGTCCGGCCGATGCCGGTGATCACGGCCTCGTCGGTGGCACCGGTCCGGTCGTACTCCTCGCGCATCCTGGCGAGGATGAACACCTTGTAGTCCATGGACAGTCCGAACAGGAACGCGAACACCATGATCGGCACCCAGACGGTGATCGAACCGGCGGCCGGGACACCCCACAACGCGTTGCTGCCCATGCCGTACTGCCACACGAGCACCATCACGCCGTAGGCCGCGCTGACCGACAGCAGGTTGAACACCACCGCCTTCAGCGCCAGCACCACCGACCGGAACGCCCTGGTCAACAGGATCACCGTGAGCAGCGCGATCACGCCGAGCATCAACGGAAAACTGCCGTAGACGGCCTTGATGAAGTCGTTCTGCGTCGGACCGGCGCCACCGACACCGAGCACACCGGGCAGACCATGCGCGGCTTGTTGCACGGCGCTGGTGGTCGCCGCGCCCGCCGTCGAGCTGGGTTCGGCGCTGGGCAGCACGTCCACGATCGCGGTCCCCGCCGCGTGATAGGGCGCGGCAACGGCGGCGTAGACACCGGGCACGCCAGACAGCGCCTTGGCGGTGGCGGCAGCGGCGTCCGACCGGGTGAGGATCTCCATCGGTGACAACACACCAGAAGGCACGCCACCCTGTTGCAGCGTGGCCAATGCCGCGTGCGCCGGGCCGGATTGGGCCAGCGCGGCGGTTTCCGGCTCGCCGAGACGGATCATGCTCAGCGGGACCAGCAGGGCGAGCAGCAGACCGGCCCCGCCGATCGCGGCGACGCCGCCGATGCCGCAGCACGAGCCGCGCCCACGCGGTCCACCCTCGGCTGGCGTGCACCTCGTGGCGCAGCCGTGGCCGGTCGATGCGCGGGCCGACGGTGGCCAGCAGCACCGGCAGCAGCGTGATGGCCACCGCGATGGACACCAACGGGATGAAGAAGCCGGCGACGGCCATGTTCCGCAGGAACGGCACCGGCACCACCAGCACCGCGAGCAGGCTGATCGCCACGGTCAACCCGGAGAACACGACAGCACGACCTGCCGCGCCGACGGCGTTGCGCACGGCGGTCGGGTTGTCCGCGCCGTTGTCGCGTTCCTCCCGCCAGCGGGTGACCACCAGCAGCGCGTAGTCGATGGCCACGCCGAGGCCGATCAGCGCGACAAGGAACTCCACCAGCATGCTCACCGGCGTCAGGTAGGTCAGCCCGTCGATCATCAGGAACGTGGCCGGAATGGTCACCAGCGCCATCAGCAGCGGCAACAGAGCGAGCAGGCTGCCGAACACGAACGCCAGCACCGCGAGCGCACCGACGGCGCCGAGCATCGTCTCGACCAGCGTGCTGGTGCCCTTGCCGGTCGAGTTGCCCGCCGAGAGCTGGCTCTGCCCGGTCCACTCGGTGTGCCAACCCGGCGGCGCGGCCCTGGTGGCCGCGGCGGCCAGGCGCGGCGTGACGGTGTCGGCGCCGAAGCCGCCGCCCGGCGGTGTGAAGACCAACGCGAAACCGGTGCGCCCGTCGGCGGTCACGAAGTGCGGGTCGCCGGTATTGGCCTGATCGGCGACCCGGACGCCGGGCACGGCGTGCGCCGCCGCAGTGAACACCCGGTCGGCGCCCGCGGCGTCGACGCGCTGTCCCGGTGGCGCGGTCACGGTCAGCACGGTCGGCGTCTGGTTACCACCGTTGTGGTAGAGCGCGGCGATCGTCTGGTCGGCGACGTAGCCGGGCTGGCCGGGCAGCGCGAAGTCCGCCGACAACCTGCCGGTGGTCGATCCGAGGGTGGCGAACCCGAGCACGGCGGCCAGCAGCCAGAACGCGATGACGAGCAGTTTGTGTCGCAGGACGAAATCGGTCAGACGGACCATGTGACTCACTCCCCTTGAGTTTCGGTGTGGCCCCGGAAGACTGCGCCGGCAACGGGTTCCGGTCATCCCGCCCGCGGCGGCACTTGGCCTGCGGCCACGGCGGTACGAGTGTTCGGTCGGGGAAGCAGCCGAAACGCCGGGCGTACTCCCTGGGGCGTATCCGGTGGACTTCCCCCGGAGGACGTGGTCGCGGGCGTGCAGCGCCTACGCTGCCCAGATGACCGGCTACCCGCGAACCGACCGACGGTGGCGACTACCACCGCCGATCGGTGACGCGCTGGTCACCGCGTTGATCACGGTGCTGACGCTGGTCGGGTCGATCGCCGAGGCCCATCCCATCCAGCCGACCGATCAGGTGGTGAACGGACACGCGACGCTGGCCCCGGCGTGGCCGGTGTATCTGCTTGTCGCGGTCGCGTCGCTGGTGTTGTTCTGGCGTCGTCGACATCCAGTGCTGGTGCTGGCGATCTCGGTCGCGGCCGCCACCGGGTACACGGTGCTGGGCTATGAGAACGGCGCCGTGCTGCTGGCGCCGTTCGTCGCGCTGTACGCGGCGGCCGTGGCGCTGCCGGCGCGCCGGGCGTCGCTGGCGGCGGCAGCCACGCTGGTCGTGCTGGGCACGACGACGGCCGTGTTCAATCCCTTCGGCACGTTCGGCGGCGGGTTCTTTCTGCTGCCCGCCATGGTCGCGGTGTCGCTGTTCGCCGGGCTCGCCGTCGGCAACCGGCACGCGTACGTCGCCGCGCTGGCCGCGCGCGCCGAGGAGGCAGAGCGCACCCGCGACGAGGAGGCCCGGCGCCGGGTGGTCGCGGAACGGCTGCGGATCGCCCGCGAACTGCACGACGTCGTCGCGCACACCATGGCCACGATCAACGTGCAGGCCGGCGTCGCCGCGCACGTCATCCCCGACCTGCCAGAACCCGCCGACACGGCGCTGCGGGCGATCAAGGAGGCCAGCAAGCGGGGCCTGCGCGAACTGCGCACGATTCTCGTCGTGCTGCGCCAGGCCGACGAGGCAGAACCCACCCAGCCCACGCCGGGGCTCGCGGCACTGGACGTCCTGGTGTCCACCGCGTCCGCCGCCGGGCTGCCCACCCAGGTGCACATCGGTGGCGTCCAGCGCGCACTGCCGGCACCGGTCGACCTGGCCGCGTACCGGATCATCCAGGAGTCCCTGACCAACGCGATCCGCCACGCCGCGCCGGCCACCGCCACCATCCGGCTGGACTTCGCCGAGGACCACGTCGACATCGAGGTCACCGACACCGGCCACGGCCCGAGCGAGCCCGGCGACGGCGGCGGGCACGGCCTGATCGGCATGCGGGAACGCGCCACCGCGATCGGCGGCACCGTGCGGGCCGGCCCCGCCGCGCACGGCGGCTTCCAGGTGCTGGCCTGCCTACCAACGGGAACCACATGATCCGGGTACTGCTCGCCGACGACCAGGCCCTGATCCGCGCCGGCTTCCGCATGCTGCTGAACTCGGTCGACGACATCGAGGTGGTCGGCGAGGCGACCGACGGCGCCCAGGCCGTCGCCATGGCCGCGACCGCCGACGTGGTCCTGATGGACATCCGAATGCCCGGCGTGGACGGCCTCGAGGCGACAAGACGCATCGCCGCGAACCCGGACCTGGCCGGCGTGCGGGTGCTGATCCTGACCACGTTCGACGCGGACGACTACGTCTATCAGGCACTGCGCGCCGGGGCGTCCGGCTTCGTCGTGAAGGACACCGAACCCGCCGACCTGTTGGGCGCCATCAGAATCGTCGCCAGGGGCGACGCGCTGCTGTCACCGAGCATCACGCGCCGCCTGATCGCCGACATCGCGGCGCGCCCGAACACGACCGCCCTGGCCGGCGCGTACCGCGTCGACCAACTCACCGACCGGGAACGCGAGGTACTGACCCTGGTCGGCGGCGGCCTGTCCAACGACGAGATCGCCGCGAAGCTCTACCTCAGCCCGCTGACCGCGAAAACCCACGTCAGCAGAATCATGACCAAACTCGACGCCCGCGACCGCGCCCAACTGGTCGTCGCCGCCTACGAAACCGGCCTTGTCACCCGCGGCGGCCGCTGACCGGTGTCCGCAGGACGGCGGCCAGTCGTGGGCTCAGCTCACGCACCGCGTGGTGTTTGTGCCAGCGGGCCAAGGCCCTGGCAAGACGGCGGAACTCCATCCGTACGGTGGCCGAGTCCACCACTGTGGCGATGTCGAGCAGTTCGTGCGCCAGCACACAAGCATGATCAACTTCACCGGCTGCCGCGTAGGCAAGGACTCGACGGGCACCGAACCGGGCGGTCGCACGTCGATGGCTGCTGTCGATTCGGCCGACCTCCTTGTCCAGGACCTCGACAGCCATGTCCGGCCGGCCGAGGTCGTGCAGGCACCAACCGGCGATGAGTCCGCGGACGTGGGAGCCGCCGTTCGCCATCGGCGGCAGGACGGCACCGCCGAAGGTGGGCGGTTCGGCGGCTTCTGGCATCAGGATCGTCGAGCGGTCCAACGCGCGTTGACACTGTTCGTAGTCGCCCAGCATCGCGTGCCCCTGCGCCATGCGATGCGCGGCGATACCGCGGTAGCGCACCGAGATGCTGGTGTCGTCCTCGATCTGCGACGCCAGCGCCAGCACCTGCTCCGGGTCGTCACGGAAGATCGCGACCTGAGCCTCGCGCGTCAGCGTGTAGGCGACCAGATCGGCGTCAGCCACCAGCTGGGCCAGGCTGACGGCGGTCCGACTCCACCATTGGGCGGCATGGTCATCGCCGGCCTCCATTGCCAGCAAGCCGGCGTAGGTCGCGTTCAACGCGGCCAGCGTGCCGAGCGACGATCGAGTGGACGGTGGCGCTACGAGCGCCATCGACCACAACGTGTTCGCATATGTCGTCACCGTGGGCAGCACCACCCGGCTGCTCACCAATTCGCCCAGATCGACCGCCTGGTTGAACAAAGCACGGAAGAAGTCCACCGTGATCTGCTCCCTGGCCGCCGCGGCGAGACCGTCCTTCTGATTGATCCCGGCGAACGACTGCATCAGGTCATTGGCCGCCGAGTTCGTTCGGCTCCTGCCATCCAGTGCGAGGTCGAGCATCCACTCGTCATGACTGGGCGGCGCAAGATCGGCGTCCGGTGTACGAACCGGCGGTACCAAAGCCAAGAGCGCGCCACCAGCGCTGAGCGCGGCATCGCACAGTCGGGCCAGTTCCGGATTGGGCGGCTTGTCGCTGGTCTCGACCTTGGACAGGTAACCCTTCGTGTAGTGGACTTCTTTGCTCAGCGCGGCCAGCGAAAGACCTGCTTCCTCGCGTATTCGTCGTAGTTCGACACCGAACGTCCTGTGCGGCTCGGACATCTGTGGCTCCCAGCAGCCTTTCCTGTCAATAGCGATACTGTCCGCATCATTATCACGACGATATCCGGGACAGGTCCCGGACCGGCGATTCTTTCAGGGGTGGCCGCCGACCGACGGGGGCAGCCCGAGCAGGGGCAGGCACGGCGGCAGCCCGTCGATGGTGACCGGCACGGTGCGGTGACGTTCCCAGGCCGCTCTGGTGAGGCGTAGCCGGTGTTCGATCGTCATCCGGCCGCGGCTGGCGTGTCGTCGGTGGCCGTCCGGTTGGTAGCCAAGCTTGCGGGAGACCGACAGGGACGCGACGTTGTGGGCCAGCGCGCCCGAAACGGCCTCCTCGGCGTCGAGACCGGCGAAGCCGAGGTGCAGCACGGCCGCTCGCATCTCCGTGCCGATCCCCTGTCCCTGGTATCGCAGGCCGAGCCACGAGTTGGTCCGCACCTCACGAGTGACCGCCAGCTCACGGGCGCCGATGCTCTGCACCCCGACCACGACGCCTTCGCGAAACACGGTGAGGTTCAGCGACCACTCCTGAGCGGTCCACGCACCCAACTCCCGCCAGTGGTACAGAACCACGCTGCGCGCGGCCGCCTCGGGGGTCCCATCGGTCCACGGCACCAGGAAGGGCGACGCCGCCGGGTCGTGGATTCCGTCTGCGGCGAGGTCGGCCAGCGCGGCCAGCTCATCGGGAGACGGCAGGCGCAGTTCAAGACGTGGGGTGGTCAGCCGCAGCCCGACCAGCGGAAAGTGGTCGACGAGCATTGGCCTATCTTGACGATCAGGTTCCCGATCGGCACGCCGTTTTCACGACTGGAAGAGGCGGAATTCGCATGACCGACGCACCACGCCTTGCCCCGCTGGCCGCGAGCGAGCGCAGCGCCGAGCAGCAGCAGTTGCTCGACGCCGCGGGTAGCGAGCTGAACATCTTCACCACGTTCGTACGCAACCCGGGGCTGTTCAAGGACTTCACCCGGTTCGCCGGCCGGCTGCTGAACAGGTCGGGGCTGCCGGCGCAGGTCCGCGAGACGCTGATCCTGCGGACCGCCTACCGGTGTGGCGCGGACTACGAGTGGATCCACCACGTCGACATCGCGGGCCGGATCGGCCTGCCGGCGGACGTCATCGCACAGCTGGGCCTCGCCGAGCCCGACGGGGTCGACGCGGACACCGCGCTGCTGATCAGCGCGGCCGACCAGCTGACCGCAGAACACGAACTGGACGACCCGACCTGGGCAGCGCTGAGCGAGCGGTTCGACGAAGCGCAGTTGATCGAACTGTGCATGCTGGTCGGCGACTACGCCATGATCGCCGGGGTGCTCAGGTCGCTGCGCGTGCCGCTGGAGGACGGGCTGCCGGCGCCGTACTGGCGTTCCTGATACCGACCGTAATGCGTCACCGACTCCACCGGATCGCGCCGCCGCCAGCCGTGGCGTTCCAGGTCCGGTGTGTCCGGCAGGTCCGCGACCGGCCCGACGCACAGCCAGGCGACCGGACGCAGCCTGGCCGGCAGGCCGACGAGTGCGCGCAGGAAGTCCTCCCGGTAGAAGCTGACCCAACCGACGCCGAGCCCTTCCGCGGTGGCCGCCAGCCACAGGTTCTGGATGGCAAGACACACCGAGTACAGGCCCGCGTCGGCGATCGCGTGCCGGCCGAGCACGGCGGGCGCGCCGCGGTCGGGGTCGTAGCTGACCACGATGCCGAGGCTGGCCTCCAGCACGCCTTCCACCTTGATCCGTTCGAACAGGCCGGCCCGCTCCGGCGGCAGTGTGGCGGCGAACAGGTCGCGCTCGGCGCGGACGTGGTCGCGGAACGCGCGCCGGGTGTCCTCGTCCTGGACCAGCACGAAGTCCCACGGCTGGGACAGGCCTACGCTGGGTGCGGCATGCGCGGCGGTGAGCACGCGGTGCAGCACCTCCGCCGGAACTCCGGCGCCGGTGAACTCGGCCCTGGTGTCGCGGCGCCGGAACAACACGTCGTAGAGGCCGGGCCCGCCGCGAACTTCTGTCGGATTCTGCACGACGCTCATGCTGCCCGAGCCGACCGCGAGCACCAGGAGCCGGTCGAGCGTTACCCGACCGTGACAAATGGTGATTGCCCGGCACGGACTGTGCACGTATGGTCGGCACGATTCACATCTGTGTTCATTGTTCACAGATATGAACAAGCGAGGAGGGCATGTGGGAACGAAAGCAACGGTCGGGTTCATCGGGCTGGGCATCATGGGCGGCCCGATGGCGGCGAACCTGGTTCGGGCCGGGTTCGACGTCACCGGCTACAACCGGAGTAGCGCCGCGGTCGACCTGCTCGTCGCGGCGGGCGGACGAGCAGGCGGATCAGTGGCCGACGTGGTGAAGGACGCCGACATCGTCATCACGATGCTGCCGGACTCGCCGGACGTCGAGGCGGTGGCCCTCGGTGCCGGCGGGATCGTCGACGCGGGCCAACCCGGCCTGCTGTTCATCGACATGAGCACGATCCGGCCGCAGACCGCGCGGGCCGTGGCACAGGCGGCGCGCGAGAAGGACATCCACGTCCTGGACGCCCCGGTGTCCGGCGGCGAGCAGGGCGCCATCGACGGCGCACTGTCCATTATGGTCGGTGGTGACGCCGCGGACGTCGAACGTGCCCGGCCGGTGCTGGAGGTGCTGGGCACGACCGTGGTCCACGTCGGGCCCGCCGGCGCCGGGCAGACCGTCAAGGCGGCCAACCAACTCGTCGTGGCCGGCACCATCGAACTGGTCGCAGAAGCCATCGTGCTGCTCGAGGCATCTGGCGTCGACGCGGCCGCCGGGCTGCGCGTGCTGGCCGGTGGGCTGGCCGGCAACCGGATCCTCGACCGCAAGGCGACCACCATGCTGGCCCGCGAGTTCGCCCCCGGCTTCCGGGTCGACCTGCACCACAAGGATCTCGGCATCGGGCTGGCCGTGGCGCGGGACGCCGGGGTCGTCGTGCCGCTCGGCGCGCTGGTCGCCCAGCTCATGGCCGCGCTGCGGGCCCAGGGCGACGGGTCACTGGACCACACGGCCCTGCTGCGGCTGGTCGAACTCCTGTCCGGTCGGTCCGGGGAACGGCCGTGACCGACCTGCGGCGGCGCCTGGCCGCCGGACAGACCCTGTACGGCACGTTCCTCGGGCTCGGTTCGGCCATGGCCGCCGAAGCCTGCGCGCTGGCCGGGTTCGACTGGCTCCTCGTCGACCTCGAACACGGCGGCGGCGACGAGAGCACCCTGCTGGCACAACAACTCGCCGCGGACGCGCACGGCGTGCCGATGCTGGTCCGCGTCGAGTCGACCGACCGGATCCGCGCCGGGCGCGTGCTCGACCTTGGCGCGGAAGGCGTCATGTTCCCGCGGCTGGAGTCCCCGGCCGACGCCGAACAGGCGGTGCGGCACCTGCGCTACCCACGGCAGGGCGACCGCGGCGTCGCCACCTACAACCGCGCGTGCGGTTTCGGCACCCACCCGGAGGCGCTGGCCACCGCGAACGACCGGATCGTCGGCATCATCCAGGTCGAGAACCGGCAGGCCGTCGAGCGGGTGGCCGACATCGCCGCCGTGCCAGGCGTCGACGTGCTGTTCATCGGACCACGCGACCTCTCCTACGACCTCGGCGTCCCCGGTGACACCGGCGCGCCGGTGTTCCGGGAGGCCGTCCAGCGGGTGCTCGCCGCGGCCGAGCGGGCCGGGATCGCGGCCGGCATCCTCGCCCCGGACGCGGAGGCCGCACGCCGCTACGCCGACGACGGCTTCCGGTTCATCGGCGTCAGCTCCGACGCGACCCTCCTGGCCAATGCCGGCCGGCAGGTGGTCGAAGCCATCTCGGCCGGGCGGGTGGTCACCACGACGTAGCGCGACTCGGTGGCACGCCGAACATGCGCCGGTACTCGCGGCTGAACTGCGACGGGCTGTCGTAGCCGACCGCGAAGCCGACGCCGGCAACGTCGCCGGACTCGGCGAGCAGCCGCGCCCTCGCCTCGTGCAGGCGGAGCTGCTTCTGGAACTGAACCGGTGTCATCGAGGTCACCGCGCGGAAGTGGCGGTGGAACGACGAGACACTCATCGTGGCCATCGTCGCCAGTTCCTCGACGCGCAGCGTCCGGTCGTAGTGGCGGTGGATCCAGTGGATCGCGCGGGCCAACTGCGCGAGCCTGCTGTTGGCCAGCCCGATCTGCCGCACGGTCGCGCCCTGCGGTCCGGTGACCAGCCGCCACAGGACCTCCCGCTCGACGCCGGCCGCCAGCGCGGCGGCGTCGTCCGGGGTGTCGAGCAGCGCCAGCAGGCGGCCGACCGCGTCGAGCAGCGCGGGCGACGCGTCGCTGACGGCGATGCCGACGGGCGCGATGTGGCTCGGTTGGGCCGGCGCCGTTTCCAGCAGCAGCGCGGCGATCCGCTCCGGGCGCAGTTCGAGCACAGCGGCCAGGAACGGCTCGTCAGCGCTGGCCCGCGTGATGTGGCCGATCACCGGCAGGTCGACCGACACGACGAGGAACTGCCCTGGGCCGTAGGTGAACGGGCGGCCGTTCAGCGCCGTCTCCTTGACACCCTGCGCGATGACCCCGAGCGTCGGCCGGACCACGTCGCCGAGGGGCTCGGTGGTCGTTGACGAGCGGATGACCGAGAGGCCGGGCAGGGCCGTGCGCTTCACGCCGTCGCCCGCGTGACGGGTGATCGACTCCTTCAGCCGGGCCAGCTCGTCCACACCTCCAGTGAACCATGCCGATTGCTCTCAACGTTGGCAGGATCGTGCAAGGGCCAGGCAGCATCGGTCTACCACCTTGGGCGCCCGTCCTGATGTCATCAGAGCCATGACCCGTCTTGATTCCTACGTCACGCTCGGCCGCTCCGGCCTGCGCGTGAGCCCGCTCGCGCTGGGCACCATGACCTTCGGCGAGGACGACGGCTGGGGCGCGAGCCCCGAGACCGCCGAAGCGATCCTCGCCGAGTACCTCGACCGCGGCGGCAACCTCGTGGACACCGCCAACACCTACACCAACGGCCATGCCGAGAAGATCGTCGGCGACTTCTTCGCCGCCCGACCAGGCCTGCGCGACCGCGTGGTGCTCGGCACGAAGTTCTTCGCCAACCTGCACCCCGGCGACCCCAACGGCGGCGGCGCGGGCCGCAAGGCACTCGTCGCCCAGCTCGACGAGTCGCTGCGGCGCCTGCGAACCGACTACGTCGACCTCTACTGGCTGCACGGCTGGGACCGCCGCACCCCGATCGAGGAAACCCTGCGCACGCTCGACGACCAGGTCACCGCCGGCAAGATCCGCTACGTCGGCTTCTGCAACGTGCCGGCCTGGGTCGCCGCGCGGAGCAGGACGATCGCCGACTTCCGTGGCTGGGCACCGCTCACCGCGCTCCAGCTCGAATACTCACTGCTCGAACGCACCGCGGAAGGCGAACTGCTGCCGATGGCCGAAGCGCTCGGCGTCGGCGTCCTGCCGTGGAGCCCGCTGCGCGGCGGCCAGCTGTCGGGCAAGTACGTCCGCGACGGCGACCCGGCCACCGACAGCCTGCGCGCCGGCCGGCTTGGCCTGCCGACCGAACGGGACTGGGCCGTCATCGACGCGGTCGGGCGCGTTGCGGCCGAGATCGGCGTCAGCTCGGCGGAGGTCGCCCTCGCCTGGGTGCGCGGCCGGACCGCGATCACCTCGACGCTCATCGGCGTCCGCACCCCACAACAACTACAGGCCAACCTGGCGTCGCTGGAGGTCACCCCGTCCCCCGCGCAGTTCGCCGCGCTCGACGAGCTCTCGGCTCCGTCGCTCGACTTCCCGGCCGCAGTCAACGCAGGGCCAGGACCGATGCTCGGCTTCGGCGGGGCCATGGTGGACGGCGTCGAACTCCCGGTGTGGCCGATGCTGCTCGCCAGCGGCGTCCGCTACTGAGTCACCTGAAGGCGATGTCGTCGTCGAGGCGGCCGTGGCGGAACATCCGCACGTCACGCACGTAGTTCTGGTGCAGCCGCCACGGCGCCGCCACACCCTGTTTCGGCAGCAGCGCGGCGCTGCGCCGGATGTAGCCGGAGGTGAGATCGATGATCGGATCGGCGGTCGCGACGGCGGTGGCCGGCGGGACCGGCGTCACGGTCGTGTAGCCGCCGGTGTCCATGCGCCGCAGCAACCGGCAGACGTAGCCTGCGACGAGATCGGCCTTCAATGTCCACGACGCGTTGGCGTAGCCGATGGTCCAGGCGAAGTTGGGCACGCCGGACAGCATCATTCCCTTGTAGACCATTGATTCGCCCAGCTCGACCGGTGTGCCGTCGACGGTCAGCTCGATGCCGCCGATCGGCAGCAGATTCAGTCCGGTCGCCGTCACCACGATGTCGGCGTCCAGTTCGGTCCCGGAGACCAGCCGGACGCCCTTCTCGGTGAACGTGTCGATGTGGTCGGTCACCATCTCCGCGCGCCCGCCGCTGATGGCGGCGAACAGGTCGCCGTCGGGTATCAGGCACAGGCGTTGGTCCCACGGGTTGTACTTCGGCGCGAAGTGCGTGTCGACGTCGTAGCCGGGCGGCAGCTGCTTGACCGCCGCCTTGCGCAGGAACGCCTTCACCCAGTGCGGCCGTCGCCGGGACAGCTGGAAGTTCAGCGTGGCGAGCAGCGCGTTCTTCCAGCGCAGCACCGGATAGAGGAGGTGGTCGGGCAGCCAGCGGCGCAGCCGTTCGGCGATCGCGTCGGCGGACGGCAACGCGAGGACGTAGCTCGGCGAGCGTTGCAGCATCGTCACGTGCGCCGCGGTCTGCGCCAGCGCCGGGACCAGCGTCACGGCGGTCGCGCCGCTGCCGACGACCACGATCCGCTTGTCCGCGTAGTCCAGCTCGGCAGGCCAGAACTGCGGGTGCACGACCGGCCCGACGAAGTCCTCGATCCCGGGGAACGTGGGCCGGTAGCCCTCGTCGTAGCGGTAGTAGCCGGTGCACGAGTAGAGGAACGAGCAAGTCAGGGTCGCCGTCTCGCCGTCGCGCTGAGCATGCACCGTCCACCGGGCGCGCTCGCTGTCCCATTCGGCCTTCACCACGCGGTGGCCGTACCGGATCCGGTCCTCGATGCCGAACTCGCGTGCCGTGGACCGGATGTAGGAGAGGATCGCGGGCCCGTCGGCGATCGACTTCGCGCCGGTCCAGGGCCGGAAGGAGTAGCCGAGGGTGTACATGTCGGAATCCGAGCGGACGCCGGGATAGCGGAACAGGTCCCACGTGCCGCCGATCGCGTCCCGCGACTCCAGGATGGCGATCGACTTGCCGGGACACTCCCGCATCAGGTAGCAGGCCGCGCCGACACCCGACAGCCCGGCACCGATGATCAGGACGTCCACGTGTTCCACCGACATGGTTCGGAGCGTACCTCGCGCGATACCGGCGAGTAACCACCACAAGTCGGATGCCGATCCCGGGTATCGCACGCTGGCCCGATATCGCCCGAGTGAAACTTGGGTCGGAGCCACAACGGAGGTCGGGATGCGGAAGCTGTTGCGCGGCAGCGTAGCCGTGCTGATCGCGCTGCCGGTGGTCGTCGCCGGGTCGGGTACCGGGCACGCCGCGGACAACGGGGTCGGCCGAACTCCGGCGCTGGGCTGGAGCAGTTGGAGCTTCGTGCGGCACAGCCCGACCGCGGCGACGATCGACGCGCAGGCCGACGCCATGCGCGACAGCGGCCTCGCGGCCGTCGGCTTCCAGTACGTCAACGTCGACGACTTCTGGTACCAGTGCCCCGGCAGCCAGGGCCCGAACGTGGACCAGTTCGGCCGCTGGGTCATCGATTCGACGAAGTTCCCCGGCGGCATCCAGGCCGTCGCCGACCACGTCCACGCCGACGGGCTGAAGTTCGGCCTCTACGTCACGCCGGGCATCTCGAAGCAGGCCGTTGCCCAGAACACCGCGATCGAGGGCACCCCGTACCACGCGGCCGACATCGCGACCACCGCCGTCAGAGAAGAACTACAACTGCAAGGGCATGGTCGGCATCGACTACACCAAGCCCGGCGCGCAGGCGTTCATCAACTCGTGGGCCGACCAGTTCGCGTCATGGGGCGTCGACTACCTCAAGATCGACGGCGTCGGCTCGCCCGACATCCCGGACGTCCAGGCGTGGTCCGATGCGTTGCGGCAGACCGGCCGCCCGGTGCACCTCGAACTGTCCAACAGCCTCAACATCGCCGACGCGCCGACGTGGGCGCGGCTGGCCAACGGCTGGCGCACCGGCGGCGACATCGAGTGCTACTGCGGCCCGAACGGCGCCAGCTACCCGCTGACCCGCTGGAGCAGCGTGGCAGGCCGGTTCAACCAGGTCGCGAACTGGCAGCCTGACGGCGGACCCGGCGCGTTCAACGACTACGACTCGCTGGAACTGGGCAACGGCGCCAACGACGGGCTGACCGTCGACGAGCGGAGGACCCAGATGAGCCTGTGGGCGTTGGCGTCCTCGCCGCTGATCCTGGGCACCGACCTGACGAACCTGGACCCGACGGACCTGGCGCTGCTGAAGAACACCGACGTGCTGGCCGTCGACCAGGACGCGATCGACGCGTCCCGCATCGTCGACACGCCCACCGCCCAGGTGTTCGCCAAGACCGAGGCCAACGGCGACGCCGTGGTCGGGTTGTTCAACACGTCGTCGGCACCGGAGGTGGTCTCGACGACGGCGACCGCACTCGGCCTGCCGGCCGGTGCCGGCTACTTCGTGGACGACCTGTGGCAGCACCAGGCGACCCAGACGACCGGCGTGATCAGCGCGAACGTCCCGTCGCACGGAGTGGCGCTGTACCGGATCACCAAGGGGCGCAACAGTTTGTTCGTGCCGCCGAGTACGACATTCGGCGCAACGGGTCTCGACGGCGGGCAGCCGACGACCGTGACGTTCACCGACAACGGGACGCAGCCGGTCCGCCAGGTCAGCCTGGACCTGCACGGCAGCGCGGGCTATTCGGTGACCGCGTTGTCGCCGACTCAGTTCGCGCAGGTCGCGAGCGGGCAGACCGTGCGGGCCACGTTCCAGGTGGTACCACCCACCCCGACGACCCTGTTCGGCACGGGCACGGTGACAGCCACCGACAGCTACCACTGGCTGGGCCTGCAACCGGTCACCACGTCGATGGACTACCCGCTGAGCGTCAGCCCGCCGGTACAGGCGCCGTACCGGACGTTCACGTCGTCGACGACGGGCCGGTTCGCGCAGCTCGGCAGCGAACTGGGCATCCAGGGTGACGGCGGGGACGTCTACGGCGGCACCAACCAGTACGGCGTCACGTACCTGCCCGGCGCCGAGACCGACGGCACGGTGGCGACGGTCGAGCTGACAGCGCAGCAGAACACCAACGCGTGGGCGAAAGCCGGCATCATGGTGCGCAACGACGTGACGGCGGCACAGTCCTCCCCCGGATTCCTGATCCTGGCGGAGGCACCCGGCCACGGCTACGTGATGCAGTGGGACGCCAACGGCGACGGCCAACTCGACTCCAACAGCGCGCCGAACAATCAGGGTCTCGGCACCGCGACCTACCCGACCTGGCTGAAACTCGTGCGCTCCGGCACCACGTTCACCGGCTACTACTCGACCGACGGCACGACGTGGACGCTCATCGACACGGTGTCCCTGCCGACAGCGGCAACCAGCCAGGACGTCGGCGTGTTCATGACCTCGCACAGCGCCGGCACCGTCGGCGAAGTCGATTTCGCCCACTTCGAGATTTCCTGAAATGCGCAGCAGAAACACCGGACGGGCCAATCTGAATTGGCTCCGGAAATCTGAATATTCTATTCCTTGTCGATGGCGATCCGGGTAATCTCAGGGCCGAAGTCCGGTGGCGATCACCATTTGACAGGAGTCATCCATGAAGGCCTTCCTTGGTTTGGTGGCCGCGTTACTCGCGGTCGTTTTCGCGGTACCCGGTGCGGCAGCGGCCCAGGTGCCGCGAACGGCGACCTGGGGCCCGAGCATGACCATCGGCGGACCTGACTTCTCGAACGAAACGATTCGGATGGTGGTGCACACGACCGTCGGCGGGTCTTCGGTGCGGATCAGGCTGTCCAACCTGCGGAGCACCACACCGCTCGCGGTCGGGGCCGTCGACATCGCCCTGCAGGCCACCAAGGCGACCGCCGTTGCCGGCTCGCGCCACGTGGTGACCTTCGGCCGCGCGACGACCACGACCATCGCGGCAGGCGCCGAGGTGTTCAGCGATCCCGTCCCGATGACCGTGGCCGCCGACACCAGCCTGCTCGTCAGCCTCTACCTGCCGAGGGCGACGAGTTCGTCCACCTGGCACTCGGACGCCTTCGACACCGCCTACCTCTCGATGCCCGGCAACCATGCCGCCGACGACACCGACGGCAACTACGTCACCGCGACCACGTCCTGGTACTACCTGTCCGGCCTCGACGTCGTCGCGCCGTCCGCGGTCGGCACCGTTGTCGCGTTCGGTGACTCGATCACCGACGGCTTCAACACGCCCAACGGCGCCTACGGCACCTGGCCTGAGGACCTCGGCCGCCGGCTGGCCGCGAAGTTCGGCGTGGTCAACGCCGGGATCGGCGGCAACCGCGTGCTGACCGACGTGCCCAACATCTGGCAGGGCATCAGCGCCATCAAGCGGTTCGGCCACGACGCGCTCGGCCAGCCCGGCGTCCGTGACGTGATCCTGTTCGAGGGCATCAACGACATCGGCAACAACGCGGGCCCGAACGGCGCGCCGCTCACCGCGCAGGACCTGATCAACGGCTACCAGAACCTGATCGCCCAGGCGCACACGGCAGGCGTCCGGATCATCGGCGCCACGATGCTGCCGGACTTCGGCAACGGCTACTACACAACGTCCGCGGAGGCGATCCGCCAGGCCGCCAACAACTGGATCCGCACCAGCGGAGCCTTTGACGGCGTGCTGGACTTCGACAAGGTGATGCAAGACCCGTCCAATCCGGCGGCCCTGAACGCCGGCTACGACTCGGGCGATCATCTCCACCCGAACGCGGCCGGCATGCAGGCCATCGCGAACTCGATCGATCTGGGACTGCTGAAGTAGCTCAGCGCTGAGATAACTCAGCGCAGGGCGAACCCGTCGACCAACAGGTAGGTCCCGGACAGCTTCGTCACCGTCAACGTGTGTTGCCCGGCGGTAAGGCCCGATACCGAGTACAGCGGGAACCGGGTCTGCCGCTGGGCGGTGTTGGCGCTGACGGTCGGCTGCGCGACACCGTCGAGCGTGATGCCGACGTCGCCCTCGTCGGAGTTGGTCTCGGTCAGGAAGTCGATGCCGGTCCCGGTGAACGTGATCGTGGCCGACGCGCCGTCCTGCTGGGTGTAGTGCACCCCGTTGTCCAGATCACCGAGGCCGCGCGAGCCGCTGGACGCCCAGCTGCCCAGATAGCCGATGCGCAGGTCGTCGTCGTCGAGCAGCTTGCCGGTCGTCGGGCCGGGGCCTGCCGCGTTGATGATCGCCTGCGCGGCGGCAGGCCAGTGGCCGTCGGTGACCACAGTGGACTGGGTGAAGGCGATGTTGGTGCCGTTGTTGTTGAAGCGGTCGGTGTCGGTGAAGTTGCCGTGGATCGAGTCGTCATGGATGCTCGGCGTCCACAGGTTCACCCACAGGCCGCCGTTGCTGAACGCCACCACGTTGTCGTGGGTGTTCCACAGCGAGCTGCCCTCGTCGTGGTAGATCACGTTGCAGCCGTTGATGCACTCACCGAGCACGTTGCCGACGAACTCCGACCCGGACGCCTGCCCGCCGAGCGTGTAGATCGGCCCGCCGTCGTTCAGCACGCCCATCACGCTGTGCACGTGGTTGCCGGTGACGAGGTTGCCGCCGGTGTACGTGGTCCCGCGCCGGCAGTCGGTCAGCCCCTGCTTCGCCTGGAGGGCGCAGTCCGACATCCAGCCCCAGCCCCAGCCGATCGAGATGCCGGAGTACGGCGTGTAGCCGACGTCGTTGTGCGACAACGTGGTGCCGCGGCTGTGGCCGACCCAGATGCCGACGGCGTCCTGGAACTCCTGCCCAGGAAACTGCACGATGTCACTGGCCACGGTGTTGCCGCTGGTCATCAGCGCGGGCTGGGTCTGGTAGTAGTCGTCGACCTCGCCGACGGCCACGCCGATGCCCGCCGTGTCGGTGATCATGCTGCCCGTCACCGACGAACCCTGTGTCTGGTCGGCGAGGTCGATCCCGCTGGTTCCGGTGTGCTGCACGACATCCCCGGTGAACGAGATCCGTGCGCCGCGGTGCACCTGGACGGCGGCCGGGACGCGGGTCGGGGTCCGGGTGGTGGGATCCCAGACGATGCCGGCCTGGTTGTCGATGTAGCCCTCGTTGGTGGGCGCGTTCCAGGTCGTGTACTCGAACGTGAGACCGGTGAAGGAGATGTCGTGTGCGGGCGCGACGACGTCGGGGATCACGGTGAAGCCGTCGATCAGGAGGAAGCTGCCGCCGGTCTTGACGACCTTGATCGTGTGCTGGCCCTTGGCCAGTCCGGTCACCGACACCATCGCCTGCTGCGCGAGGCGCACCGGCCCGTTCCCGGTGACCGTCTGCGTCTTCACGCCGTCGACGTAGACGTCCGCGGTGCCCTCGTCGGAACTCGTCTCGGACAGCACCTGGATGCCGGTGCCGGTGAAGGTGTAGCTGAACGAGTCGCCGTCGGTGCTCGTGTAGTGCACGTCGTCGCCGAGGTCGCCGAGGTGCCGGTTGTTCGAGGTGTTCCACGCGCCCGTGTAGACCGCGCGCCAGTCGTTGTCGTTGAGCGGCGCGAGGTGTCCCGGCGTGCCGGCGACGTCGAGAAGTTCCGACGCGACCGGGAGTTCGACGTCGGCCTTGGCCAGATCCTCACCGGCACGCGGCACGTAGTACAGCTGACCCGCCGCACTGTCCAAATAGAACTGTCCCGGCGTGCCGAGCAGCTGGTAGGCGTTCTCGAGCCACGTGATGCCGTTCAGGGAGGGCAGGCCGGCGCCGTTGAACGGGAAGCTCGGGTTGGGCACCGAGTTGTGGTTGTTGTTCCAGCAGGCGGGATCGACGGTGAGGTCGGAGCCGCCGGACGCGCTCGGGGTGATCGACGCCAGCGGGCACCGCATCTGCTTCCACGCGCTGTTGTCCACGATCTCCACACCCGGCGCGTTGGTCCACGACGTGTACGACGGGTCGCTGGTGGTGAACCCGGTGCCGGTGACGGAGAAGCCCGGCGGGTTGTTCGCGGTGCGGGCCCGCACCGCGCGGACGCCGTCGACGAACAGGTCCCGGCTCGCCACGCCCGTTGGCACGCTCGCCCGGTAGATGTTCTTCGTGGCGTCGACCTTCGTGAACCCGGTGACCCGTTCGGCCCCGCTGATGATCGGGTTCTGTCCTGGTGCGGCCCGGTAGATCACCTGGTGGCCGGGGCTGCCCGAGTCCTGGACACCGAGTTGCAGTGGATCGGTCAGCCGGTAGGTGCCGCCGAGCAGTTGGACCTCGACGTTCCCCGTTGCGTGGCGCAGGGTCTTGCCGACCTGGTCACGGGCCGTGGCCAGGGCACACGGATGGTGGGCGGCGCAGGCCGAGCCGGTGCCGTCGGGTGCTGCGTAGAGGACGTCGGGGTTCGTCGGCGGCGGCCCGGGTAACACTCCCAGGTTGCCGAACACGACGGCAGCGGTGACCAGGTGCGCGACGACGACAGCGGCGATTCGCATCAGGGCTCTCCAGCGGGGTCAGCGACTATGCAGACATCCGATGAATATAGCCACGAACCCGCCATTCGCAATGGGCTGACCTAGTATTTGCGCCTTTTGCCGGGAACCCATCCAGTGTTTGACCATCCCCCGCCCGGTCACTCCGGTCGTGGGGTCATCACCCACCGCAGCCCACCGACCAGGCCGTGCCCTGCCGCGCGCACCGCGCTCGCCTCGATGATCGGCAGGTAGGGCAGTCGCAACGGCCAGCGGGCCCACGCCGGCAACAGTCCCACCGCGGCGGCCCCGAGCACCGCGTACGGCGCGCGGGACGCCAGCGGCAGCGGCGGGGTGAGCAACATGAACCGAGCCGCGGACCGGGCCTCCGGCGTGCCGCGCAGTTCCGGCCGGTAGGCGGCCAGCCGTTCGGCCAGCTCTGCTTCGGTCCGCGGTGGGTCCACGACGCCGATGGCGGTGGCGACACGGGCCGTGTCGGTCACGTACTCGTCGCGTTCCGCTGCGGTCAGCGGGTGTGCGCCGTATCGCTGGTAGCACCGCAGGAAGCTGTCCACCTCCGCCACGTGCACCCAGGCCAGCAGGTGTGGATCGTTGGCCCGGTAGGGCCGGCCGGTCGGGCCGGTGCCGCGCACCCGCTCGTGCACGGCGCGGATCCGCTCGATCGCCGCAGCCGCGTCGGTGGTCGTGCCGAACGTGGTCACCGCGATGAACGCGGCGGTGCGCTGCAACCGACCCCACGGATCCCCCCGGTAACCGGAGTGCGCCGCGACCGCCGCCATCGCCGATGGATGCAGCGACTGGAACAACAACGCCCGCAACCCGCCGATGAACATGGACGCGTCCGCGTGCACCCGCCGGATCGGCCGGTCCTCGTCGAACCAGCGCGGCCCCGGCGTGCGGTGGATACGCGCGCCGACCGATGGCCCGTCCGGCCCGGCCACCAGACCGAACAGCCCGTCGCCCAACCTCTGCCGCACCGCGGCCAATCCAGGTAACGCCATCACTCCATCATGCGCCAGTGTTTCAGCCCCACTGGTACTGCAGGAACTTGCCGTCCAGGGTGACCACGACCCGGTCGCCGCCCGGGTCGGCGCGCCGGTCCACGTCGATCCGGAAGTTGATCGCGCTCATGATCCCGTCGCCGAACTTCTCGTGGATCAGTTCCTTGATCGCCGGGCCGTACACCTGGAGGACCTCGTAGAAACGGTAGATCGTCGGGTCGGTGGGCACCGGCGTGTCCAGCGCGCCGCGGGTCGGAATCGCGACCAGCGCGGCGGTCTCGTCGGCGCCGAGCTCCAACAGGTTCGCCAGTGTCTCCGCCTGATCGGCGCGGAGCGGGTGCTGGCCGAGCAGCGCCGCGGTGGTCCAGGTCAGCGGCGCGTCGACGGCGTCGGCCAACTGTGCCCAGGTCAGACCGAGTCGCGTTTTCGCGGCCAGGACAGCGTCCGCGGCCTCTTTCTTAGTCGCCATGATGGGCACCGTAGTGGGCAGTCGGCGAAAGTTGGTTCCCAATGTCGGCTTGCCCCGTTAGCGTCGGTCGGGTGACAACGGACGGTTACCTGCGCTTCCCGCACCTGCACGACGATCTCGTGACGTTCGTGGCCGAGGACGACGTCTGGCTCGCGCCGCTCTCCGGTGGCCGGGCGTGGCGCCTTTCCGCCGACCGGGTGCCCGCCCGCAATCCCCGGTTCTCCCCCGACGGCACCATGATCGCGTGGGCCGGCCGGCGGGACATCACGCCGGAGGTGCACGTGGCGCCTGCCGATGGCGGACCGAGCACCCGCCTGACCTACTGGGGCGAGGCGACCACCGACGTGCTGGGCTGGACACCGGATGGCGCCGTGGCGGCCAAGACGTCGGCCGGACAGCCTGCGGTCAGCCAGACCTGGGCACATGCGGTGCCGGCCAGCGGCGGGCCGGGCGAGCCGCTGCCCTACGGACCGGTCGGGCAACTCGCCTTCGGCCCGGCCGGCGAGGTCCTGCTGGCCAGCGTGCCGTCCCGCGAACCGGCCTGGTGGAAGCGCTACCGGGGCGGCACGGCCGGCAAACTCTGGCTGGACCCGACCGGCGACGGCGAGTTCACCCGGATCCTCACCGAGGTGAACGGCAACCTGGTGTCGCCGATGTGGGTGGGCGGGCGCATCGCGTTCCTGGCCGACCACGAAGGTGTCGGCAGCCTGTACTCGTGCCTGCCCGGCGGCGACGACCTGCGCCGGCACGGCACGCCAGAGTTCTACGCGCGGCACGCCAGTACCGACGGCGCCCGGATCGTGTACGAGTCCGCGGGCCGGCTGTGGCTGGTGCACGACCTCGATGCCGAGCCGACACCGTTGGACATCCGGCTCGGTGGCCCCGCCAGCGGCCGCCAGCCCTACCCGATCGACACCGCGGAACATCTGGGCGACGCGGTACCGGACCACACCGGCCGGGGCAGCGTGGTCGAGGTCCGGGGCACCGTGCACTGGCTGACCCACACCGACGGACCGGCCAGGGCGCTGGCGGCCGAACCCGGGGCGCGGGCCCGCTGTCCGGTCGTGCTCGGCGACTCAGGGAACGTCGCGTGGATAACGGACGCGGACGGCGAGGACGCCGTGCGGGTGTCCCCCGCCGAGGGCAGCGACCCCGGCGTGCCGGCCCGCGTCATCGGCACCGGCGCGCTGGGCCGGGTACTGGAACTGGCCGCCGCACCCGACGGCACGCACCTCGCCGCGGTCTGCCACGACGGCAGGCTGCTGCTGATCGACACCGCGTCGACGGAGATCCGGGAGGTCACCAGGGCGGCCGAGGGCGAACCGTCCGGACCGGCGTTCTCGCCGGATTCCCGGTGGCTGGCCTGGTCGCATCCGGGCCCGGAGCCGTTGCGTCAGATCAAGCTCGCCGCGCTGACCGACCTGGCCGCGACCGACGTCACCGACCTGCGGTTCTGCGATTTCAACCCGGTCTTCACCCAGGACGGCAAGTACCTCGCGTTCCTGTCCGTCCGCAGTTTCGACCCGATCTACGACGTGCACGCGTTCGAACTGTCCTTCCCCAACGGCTGTCGCCCGTATCTGGTCCCGCTGTCCGCGGACGACCCATCGCCCTTCGACCCGCAACCGGCAGGCCGGCCACCAGTTCCGTCCACACCGGACGAATCGTCAGCAGTTTCCGTTGACCTGGCCGGAATCACCGACCGTCTGGTGCCCTTCCCGGTGGACACCGGCGACTACTCCGGGCTCCAGACCGCGGAGGACGCGGTGTTCTGGCTGGCACACCCACTGGCCGGCGTACTCGGCGGGGACGGCGCCTGGCCGGACATCGAACGCCCGCAACCCGCGCTGGAACGCTTCGACCTGACCCGCGTACGGCTGGACGAGTTCGAATCGGCCGTGGACACCGCCACCGTCTCCGGCGACGGCAAGCGGATACTCATCCGCGACCAGGACCGGCTGCGCGTGATCTCCGCCGCCCGCCGCCCCGCGAACGGCGAGGACGCGGACGACGCGGTCGACGTCGACCTGGACCGGATCCGGGTCACCCTCGACCCGGCCGCCGAGTGGCGCCAGTCCTACGACGAAGCCGGTCGGTTGATGCGCGACCACTTCTGGCGCGCGGACATGAACGGCGTCGACTGGGCAAAGGAGTTGTTGCGCTACCGCCCCATCGTCGAGCGGATCGCCAGCAAGGACGACTTCATCGACCTGCTCTGGGAGATCCAGGGCGAGCTCGGCACCTCCCACGCGTACGCCAACCCAAAAGCGGCCGACCCCGGCAACCGGCGCTCGGTCGGCAAACTGGGCGCCGACCTGTCCCGCGACGAGTCCGGCTTGTGGCGCCTGACAAGGGTCCTGCCCGGCGAAAGCTCCGACCCACGCGCACGTTCACCGCTGCGCGCACCCGGCGCACGGATCCACTCGGGCGACGCGATCCTGGCCGTCGACTCGCAGCCGGTCGACACGGAAACCGGCCCCGCACCACTGCTGGCCGGCACCGCCGGCAAGCCGGTAGAGCTGACGGTGTCCCCCGCAGAAGGCGGCCCACCACGCCGGGTCGTGGTGACACCACTGGCCGAGGACACCTCGCTGCGCTACCAGGACTGGGTAACCAACCGACGCAACCACGTACACAAAACCAGCGAAGGACGACTCGGCTACCTACACATACCGGACATGATCGCCAACGGATGGGCGCAGTTGCACCGGGACCTGCGGCTGGAGGTCCGTCGCGAGGGCCTGATCGTCGACGTCCGGCAGAATCGCGGTGGCCACCTGTCCCAACTCGTCGTCGAACGTCTGGCACGGACGGTTGTCGGCTGGAGTGTGGGCCGGGACAACTACTATGTGGAGACTTATCCCGCGGACGCGCCACGCGGTCCGGTCGTGGCCGTGGCCAATGAGTTCTCCGGGTCGGACGGCGACATCGTCAATGCGGTGATCAAGGCTCGGGGCATCGGGCCGGTGGTTGGAACCAGGACTTGGGGTGGGACGATCGGTATTGATATGCGGTATCACCTGGTTGATGGGACGCTGGTTACTCAGCCGCGTTATGCCACTTGGATCTCCGGGCCTGGGTGGGGTGTGGAGAATCATGGCGTCGATCCGGATGTTGAGGTGGTTATGGCGCCGCAGGATTGGGTTGCTGGGCGTGATCCGCAGTTGGATACTGCTGTGGGTATTGCTTTGCGTTCGTTGAAGGATCAGCCTGCGGCTGCTCAGCCTGTTTTGCCGCCGCCCGGTTTTCATTAGCCCGTCTCGGTGTTCGGGGTGGGGCGATTTGGCCTGCTTTTCCCCGATCCCTGATTGTGGGTCAAAGAGGCCATGCCACGAGGCGTTTCAAAGTCCTGCTGTGCCTGAAAGAGGCGCCTCGGTTGGGAACCTACTCTTGTTCGTCCGGCGGGGTCGCGTTCGGTGGTAGGCGCTCAGCCCAGAACCAGAACTGACGGAACCCGCCGGACGAACAAGGCCCGGGTCCCAACCGAGGCGCCAGCGACCACCACCGGTCGGGACCCGCCGGACGAACAAGAGGAGGCTCCCAACCGAGGCGCCTCTTTCGCCTCAGCGGGATTCGGCCTGAACACGCGGCATCCGCTGTTTGCCCAGTCCTTCTGCATCACCCCGATACGGGCCCTCTTTAAAGCGGTTGGTGGGGGTTTGTCAAGGTACTCTTTCCCGCCTTGACAAACCCCCACCAACCGTCACGACAATGACGGATCGGGGTGATGCAGAAGCCCAAAGCTCAGGACCAGCCAAACACCGGACAGCAACTCAACGAAGAGGAACAGACGGAATCGGAGTAGGCGGAGTAAGCCCACTCCGCTCATCCCCATAACTGAGCCACGAACCAATCGGCGCCCGCTGACCAACCCCAGCCCGATGATAATCACAAACCCCACCCGGGAACGTAGCCCGCAACTGAGCCTTCTCAGCCGAAGTGAACGCAACCGGATAACTATCAAAATCCAACGGCGTCAACGAGCACTTCAACACGTTCATGCCCAACGACTCACCACTGTCCAACCGAGGATTGGCAGCCACCGGATACCCAGCGGCACAAGGACCGGTCGCCGGATCCGTAACAGTAGCAACGATCCGCTGAGTAGTGGACACATAGCAACCATCACCAAGATCCGCAGGCTTGTCCGCAACAACCCTAGCAGCCACCCCACGCCGGGAATGATCACCATCGAGAGCGGTCAACCACCGATCCATCGCATTCAACTCATACACATCAACATTAGCCTGCTCAGCCAGCGTAGGCGCACTCTCAATGATCACCTGATTAGCGGCGGTACCGTTGACCCGAAGAAGCCGCTGGCGCATCGCAAACGACCACTCCGTCGTATGAATATCATTACCAAACCCAGCGAAATCAAGATCAGTACGCTGATCGATGATCGGCGTAACACGCAACCCCTGACCAGCACTGTTGATCAGGTCATCCGCATACGAAGCAGCCAGAGCCCGAGGATCAGCAGACATCCGCGCAGCCATCGGCTTACCGGTCACATCAAGACCACCAACACCAGCATTGAGCGCAACGAACTGAGCCGCAGTAAGCTGACCACTCCGCAAAGCCGACAGCCCGTACTGCACACCAACATTGTCCAACGTACTGCGAACAAACCCGGTGCTCGGATTACGCCCCAACTGATTAACCAACTGCTCGTTGGCATTGCACTTCACACCATTAGGATTAGTAACCGGATTCCAACGAGCCGACACCGGGATCGCCGCATTACAACTGTCCGTCGCCGTAGAGCGGTTGGCGAACGTCTGATCCCAGGACACACAACTCGTGTAGTCGTTGTACCCAGCAATCGCCGTACGCTGTGCCGCGGTGAACGACGCGCCGGGACCGGCGAAGAACGTGTCCAACAGTCGGCAGTCGTTGACCGGCCCGGCAGTACTCAGCGGATCGGGGAACGAGACACCAGGAATGATCCCGTCCAGGATGCCCGGATAGGAGTCCGCGATCTCGTACTGCTGGATGGCACCACCGGAACCACCCCAACCGATGGTGTGCGCCACCGGACCGTAGGTGTCGATGAAGTGCTCCTTGACCATCATCGCGGCCTCAGCGGAAATCACCGTGCTGCAATTGTTGTCCAACACGTTCAGCGACGACGACGCGACCGCGTAACCCTGACCCAGGAACAGATCGTTGACCACGCCACCGGTGCTGTCGCCCTGGTGGTAACCAGCATTGCAGCCGCCACCGAACGTGTAGACGAGCCGACCATTCCAACTCCGGTCGGGCACCAGCGGCGACGGAGCAGACCCGTCGAACAGCGCGGCGGTCTGGTAAACAGCCCGATCGATCGTCCCGGTCTCAAGCCGCACGATGTAGGGCACCGCGTGCCCGTTCACCATCGCGGTAGCGAGGTCGGCAGGCCGACTGGTCGGATCGGCGAGCGGCACGAACGCGCCCGCGGTGTTCTTGTACTGGTAGGACACGACCGTCGGCGCGCTGCACAGCGGCTGAACCGCGGGCGCGAGACCGAAGCTCTGCGTCTGGCAGAAGAACGGCACCTGCTGCGGCCCGGAGAACACCGGCCCGGTGATCGGATGATTCACCACCCGCAGCTCAGTGTCCTGCCAGCCACTCCGAGCGGCCAACGAGTTGCCGCCCGCACGCAAGCCGGTCACCAGACCGAGCAGGGTGCCGTCGGACTGAGCACGGAACGCGGACGTGACGTCATGCCCGTTTTCGGTGATCCGTACCCGATCGTCGACCCCGGCAACCCGCACCAGGACCTGTCCCCCGCTGACCAACGTCGGCCGAGGATTGGACACCGTCGTGATGGTGAGCCGATGGTCGGAAGAGGGCGAAGCAGCCGCCGGACCGACAACGAAAGCGGACAGAGCAGTCAGGACCGCCACCGGGATGAGCGTTCTGCGCCACGGACCGTTCACGGTCACGCTCCACTCGCTCGTGGCACCACGGTGGTTCCGCGACGCCGGGGAACCTTCCGTGTCTAGCACGACGTGCGCGACTAGAACAACATTCGGTTTTGTCGGGCACACTTGGCGCCATGGTGGCGGCCAGGAGGGTGAGCAGCACCCGGGCGACGTTGTTGGCGGCGGCCCGCGAGATCTTCACGACCGCGGGCTACGCCGACGCGAACGTGGTGGACATCGTCGGGCAGGCGGGGTCCAGCGTCGGCAGCCTCTACCACCATTTCGGCGGCAAGTCCGATTTGTACATCGCGCTCTACGACGACTACCAGGCGCGGCAACGACATCGGGCGGCCAGGGCGTTCCGGCTGGCGCTCGCGGCGGGCGAGACCGACGCGCTGCCGCTGTTCGTCGCCGGCACCCGCGCCTACCTGGAGGGCTGCTGGGCCGAACGCGAACTGGCCCAACTGTTCCTGTCCGGCGGCGGCCCACCCGGCTTCGAACTGCTCACCCGCCGCGGCTTCCGGCACTGGCTGAGTACGAACACCGAACTTCTGTCCGACCAGGCACGGCCGCTGTCCAGCACACTCGTGCTCGTGCTGACGACGATCGCCAACGAGGCGGGCCGGGAGGTCGCGGTGCAGCCGTCCAAGGCCGCGGCCGGGCGGTTCATCAACGAGATCGTCGAGCTGATCGGACGGTTGTACCCACCCGAGTGATCCGCTGGGCAAGCGGGTTGCACTTGTGTAGCATCGCCAAAACCGAACAGCGTTCGGCCGAAGCCCCACCGGGTGGTGACGACAGCGTGGTGGTCATGACCGAGGATCCACTGTTGCGGATCGACGGCGTTTGCGTCTCGTTCGGCGGGCTCGACGTGCTCAGTGATGTCAGCATCGACATGCCGTCCGGGGTGCTCGGCGTCATCGGCCCGAACGGTGCCGGCAAGACCACGCTGTTCAACGTCATCTGCGGGTTCGTCCGGCCGCGCCAGGGCTCGATCACGTTCGCCGGGCGGCCGTTGCGTGGTCACCGGCCGCACGATCTCGCCGATGCCGGCATCGCCCGCACCCTGCAGGGCCTTGGCCTGTTCAACCGGCTGACCGTGTTGGAGAACGTGATCGCCGGCACGACACACCGCTCGCGCACCGGCCCGGTCGGCGCGTTGCTGGCCTCGCCGTGGGCGCAGCGCAGTGAGGGCAGGCTGCGGGCGGACGCGCTGGAAGTCATGGCGTCGCTTGGCATCGCAGGCGACGCGAACCGGATGGTCGCGAGCCTGCCCTACGGCGGGCGCAAGCGGGTGGCGCTGGCCAGGGCGCTGGTCGCCGAACCGCGACTGCTGATGCTGGACGAACCGGCGGCCGGGCTCTCCGCGCCGGAGATGTCCGAAGTGGCCGAGATCATCAGGGGCCTGCGCGGCCGGACGGCGGTCATGCTGGTCGAGCACAACATGGACTTCGTGATGGACCTGTGCGACTCGCTCGTGGTGCTCGACTTCGGCCAGGTCATCGCGCGCGGCACACCGACCGAGGTACGCAACGATCCCGCGGTGCAGCGCGCCTATCTCGGCGAAGCGATCGACACGGCCGCGACAGCCGGTGGTGACCATGCTTGACATCACCGGGCTGACCGTGGCGTACGGGGCGGTGCGCGCCCTTGACTCCGTTGACATGCACGTCGCGGAGGGATCGATCACGGCGGTCCTCGGCGCGAACGGCGCCGGCAAGACGACACTGTTGCGCACGTTGTCCGGTCTGGTCGGACCCGTCGCCGGGACGATCCGCTTCCAGGACCGGAAGATCACCGGCCGGGCACCGGAAGACGTGGTGCGGGACGGGATCGCGCACGTGCCGGAAGGGCGCGGCGTGATCGCCGAGCTGACCGTGGAGGAGAACCTCCGGCTCGGCGGGCTGTGCCGGGTCGGCCGCGCGGCGGCGCGGGACGGGATCGCGCGGATGGTCGCACTGTTCCCCCCGCTGGCGGCGGCACGGAACCGGCGCGCGGAGACGCTGTCCGGCGGTGAGCGCCAGATGCTGGCCATCGCGCGGGCACTGATGAGCAGGCCGCGACTGCTGCTGCTGGACGAGCCGTCGCTCGGCCTGGCGCCACGGGTGATCGCCGACATCATCCGGACGCTGCGCCAACTGCGCGACGACAACGGCCTGACGATCCTGCTGGTGGAACAGAACGCCGCCACCGCGCTGTCCGTCGCCGACCGCGCCGTCGTGCTCAACCTCGGCCGCAAGGTGGCCGACGACCTGGCCGAGCACCTCGCGGCCGACGACCGCGTCCGGCACGCCTATCTGGGGATGTAAATGGTTCAGTTCATCGACCTGACCCTCGCCGGCCTGTCCGCGGGCGCGGTGTACGCCGCGATCGGCCTTGCGCTGGTGCTGATCTGGCGGGCCACCAGGATCGTCAACTTCGCCCAGGGCGGCATGCTGATGATCACCACGTTCCTCGCCTACACGGTGGTGAGCAACGGCGGTTCGTACTGGCTGGCGCTCGCGGTCGCCGTGGTCTCCGGGCTGGTGCTGGGCGCCGTGGTGGAACGGCTGGTGGTTCGGCCGGTGGAGAACAAGCCGCCGCTCAACGCGGTCATCGTCACCTTTGGGTTGTTGGTGCTGTTGCAGGGGGTCGCGGGGATGGTGTTCGGCGGCACGCCGAAGTCCTATCCGCCCGCGTTCGGCATCCGTGGGTTCGTCGTGGCAGGGCGGCGGTTGCTGTTCACGCCCAACGACCTGTGGGTGGTGCTGGTCGTGCTGGCGGTGATGGTCGGGTTGGCCGCCGTGTTCCGGTGGACGCCGCTGGGGCTGAAGATGCGGTCGGCCGCGTTCGCGCCGGAGGTGGCCCGGCTGCTCGGTGTGCGGGTCGGCCGGATGTTCACCGTCGGCTGGGCGCTCGCGGCGGCGGTCGGCGCCTTGGCGGGCGTGTTGGTCGCGCCGGACACGTTCGTCAGCCCGAACGCCTTCGACGCGACGCTCGTCTTCGGGTTCACGGCCGCCGTGATCGGCGGGCTGGACAGCCCGCCGGGTGCCGTGGTCGGCGGCGTGAGCCTCGGCCTTGTGCTCAGCTACGTGTCCGGCTATCTCGGTTCGGACGTGGTGGGCCTCGGCTCGCTCGTGGTGCTCGTCGTCGTGCTGATGGTGCGGCCGAACGGGTTGTTCGGGCGCGCGGCCGGGCGGCGGGTATGACCATGACGGAGACCCCGCCGGTCACCCGGACCCGGGGACCGTGGCCCGCGTCGACGCTGGTGCGCCATCTGTTGTGGGCCGCCGTCGGTCTCGTGGTGCTGTATCTGGTGTCCATCTCGCTCAACCAGTTCCAGGACCTCCAGCTCGCGCAGATCTGCTACACGGCCATCGCCGCGGCGGGATTGACCGTCCTGTCCGGACTGTCCGGCCAGATCTCGTTGGGCAACGGCGCGTTCATGGCGGTTGGCGCGTACTCGACCGCACTGCTGCTCAACAACCAGCAGTGGCCGCTGGCGCTCGTGCTGGTGCTCAGCGCGGCGATCACGGCGGTGGTCGGCCTCGTCGTCGGGGTGGCCGCGGCCAGGTTGCGCGGACCGTATCTGGCCGGCGCGACCCTGGCGCTCGCGCTGGGGCTGCCGGCGTTGGCCAACTATCACGGCCTGCGTGACCAACTCGGCGGCGCCAACGGGCTGACCGTGGCGTCGAACCCGCCACCGCTGGCCCTTGGCGCGGACTTCCCGCTGGAACGCTGGCAGGCGTGGATTTCCGGGCTGTGCCTGGTGATCACGCTGTTCCTGCTCGCCAACCTGGTGTCCAGCCGGATCGGGCGGGACATGCGGCTGCTGCGTGAGGACGAGGACGCGGCGGCGCTGAGCGGCGTGCGGGTAGCGCGGACGCAGGTGCTCGCGTTCAGCGTGAGCGCGGCGTGCGCTGGCCTCGGCGGGGCGCTGCTCGCGTGGGTGAACAGCCTGGCCGCACCGGGGGCCTTCCCGCTCACGCTGTCGCTGTCGCTGCTCACCGCCGCGGTGCTCGGTGGCCTCGGCAGCCTCGCGGGCGCCGTGTACGGGGCGGTGATCGTCACGTTGTTGCCGACCTGGTCGACGGATCTGGCCCAGTCGGCGCATCTGTCGCAGTCGATCTACGCGAACATTCCCCTTGTCGTGTACGGAATTGTGCTCTTCGTGGTGATCGTGCTGTTTCCCGGTGGCCTGCAGGCCGGATTCGTCCGACTGTGGCGGGCACTGCGCAACACAACCCGCTGACCAACTCGTGTCGGGGGCCGGTCCCGACACGTTTCGTACCACCGAATGCCATTCTAGTAGGGAGCGAAGGGATGAATCAGTCCACCAGACTGCTACCGATCATCGCGATCACGGCGATGGCCGCCATTTCGGTCACGGCGTGTGGCAGCAAGACACCAGCCGCTTCCAACGCCCCGGGCGTCACCGACACCACTGTCACGATCGGCAGCACCGACCCGTTGACGGGACCGGCGGCGCCCGGCTACAGCGAGATTCCCGCGGCGGCACAGGCGTACTTCAACTACATCAACGCCAACGGCGGCATCAACGGCCGCAAGATCACGTTGAAGTATCTCGACGACGCCTACAATCCCACCCAGACGGTGACCCTGACCAAGCAACTCGTCCTGCAGGACAAGGTGTTCGCGCTGGTCGGCTCGCTCGGCACGCCGACCCACACCAAGGTGGTCGACTTCCTGAACAGCTCGCGGGTGCCCGATCTGTTCGTGGCGTCCGGCTGCACCTGCTGGGACCAGGCCAAGACACATCCGTATACGTTCGGCTGGCAGCCCGACTACACGGTCGAGGGCAAGATCCTCGGGCAGTACATCACGCAGCACTTCGCCGGTAAGAAGGTCGCCTACTTCTACCAGGACGACGACTTCGGCCGGGACGGCGTTGCCGGACTGGACAAGTACATCCCGTCGAACCTGGTGGTGGGCCGGCAGTCCTACCAGCCGGGCAACGTCGACGTGTCGGCGCAGGTCGCCGCCATCGCCAACGCCAAGCCGGACGTCGTGGTGCTGGAGACGATTCCCGCCTACACCGCGCTGTTCAAGCTGACCTCGCTGAAGCTGGGCTTCTCGCCGACGCTCGCGGTGTCCAACGTCGGCTCCGACCCGATCACCGTGCAGGGACTGTTGCAGGCGTTCGCCAAGCAGGCAGGCGCCACCGTGCAGCCGGATCAGCTGATCGAGGGCATCATCTCGGACACCTACCTGCCCTCCCTCGGTGACACGAGCAACTCGTGGATCACGCTGTTCAAGAAGATCCACGACCAGTACCTGCCGAAGCTGCCCTTCGACGGCAACGTCGGCTACGGCATGGCAAGCGCGTACACGTTCGCCCAGGCACTGGCCGCCGCCGGCAAGAACCCGACCCGCCAGGGCCTGATCGACGCGCTGCAGAAGGGCAACCTGGCCGGCCCGGGGCTCGTCCCGTTCCGGTTCAGCGCGTCGTCCCACGCCGGCTACACCGGCGTCCAGGTCGGCACGATCCACGCCGGCCAGCTCGTGGTGACCGGCACTCCACTCACGACGGACGACGGTTCTGGAGCGATCCAGCCGTACAACGGGACACCGACGACGGCTCCGGCCAACGGGATCCCGTCCAGCTGACCGTCCACTGTGGTCGCGCGGCTGGTGGTATCGGTCCACCAGCCGCGCGGCTCGCGGGTCAGTGGGTGAACTTCTGGAATGCCTTGGCGAACGCGCCGGTGCCCTGGCTGATCCCGCTGCAGGTGGAACTCGCGGTCTTCAGGCCGACGCAGCCGCCGTTGTCGCGGCCTTCTGACCAGAACGACACCATCGCGATGCCCTTGGACGCCGCGTGCGACTCCACCGACGATGCGTCGGCCAGCGTGGTGATCTCGCCCGCCGAGTCGTTCTGGCCGATCATCGGCGTGTTGCCGAGCATCGCGAAGGCCTGCGTCGACGACTTGCCGTAGATGCCGGCGACCTGGCCCGCGACGGCGTCCAGCGCCTGGTTCGACGCGTTGCCCATCTCCGTGCCGGACGTGCCGTAGTCCATGGTCATGATGTTGACGACGTTGGGTGTGAAGCCGTGCGACTTGCCGTTGGTCAGCACGGCGAGGCCCGGCGAGGTCAGGCCGGTCGGCAGCACCGGGATGGTCACCGAGATCGCCAGCGACCGGCTGTGGCTCGCGGCCCACGAGCGAACGGACGCGAGCGCCTGGTTGGTCCGCGTGACGTCGGTGGTGTTGGTCAGTTCGGCGGCCTCGATGTCGAAATCGAGGTGGGTCACGTTGAACGTGGTCACCACCGCCTCGATCTGTGTCGCGGCCGCGGCCGCCGACGAGCACGCGCTACCCAGGTCGGTGCCGCCGTTGTCGCTGGTGAAACCGCCGAAGGAGATGCTGACGTCGCCGCCGGCAGCCCGTAACGCGGCGATCTGCGACTGCCAACTGGAGGTGTTGAACATCGACCACCTGCAGCCGGCGCCGTCGACGAAGGCCAGTGTGAAGAACTTGGTGCCGGTGCTCTGCGCGACCGACGTGAGCGTGACGTTGCTCAGTCCGGTGTCGACGTAGGGAGCGGACACGTGCGCCGGAAACGCGCGCGGGGCGGCGGCCGAAGCCGGCGCGGACACGGCGACGCCGAGCCCCGCCGCGACCAGCGCACCGCCCGCCACCACGCCCAGTGCCTTGAGGATTCGCGACATACATCACGTCCTTACTCGATGGAGGGATTTGTCCGTAGCCGCTCACCCAGAGTGGACTAGACCACTACGAGATGTCAACGAAGGCGGCACGGCGACCGGACCGGTGGACCGGGGCGCCTGAAAGTTTCATGGCGAATGCCCGGTTACTTGCACCCTGGCGTCGGATCGACCAGTTGATCCGTGGCCCTGCCTGGGATCTCGGCTTTACAGCCATTTGGGAAGCGCTTACGGTTCGCCCGCGCGCAGACCAGATCCGGTAGTGCGGATCAGCCATGTTTTAGGCTTAAAGTAAGGGGCCGCACGCGCAGCAGGCACCGCCGGGAAGCCCGCTCGCACCCGCCCGTCCCGGCAGACGGCCGCACGCATACGGCCAACTGCCGGACCGAAGCCCGGACGGACCGAAGCCGTATCCGAACCGAGGAGTTCACGTGTTATCTACTCCACGCCTTATCCGCACCCGGAGAAGCAAGGCCTGGGCCGCCGTCATCACCGCGGTCACGGCGGTCGCCATCGCGGTGCCCGCGGTCGCCGGCAGCACCAATGCCGCCGCCACATCGTCCCTGGCGCCCTGGCTGGACACGCACCGCCCGGTGTCCGAGCGGGTCGAGGCCCTCCTCCACGCGATGACGCTGGACGAGAAGGTCGGCCAGATGGACCAGCAACTCGTCACGACCCTCACCGACCCGAACAGCGTCAACTGCGGCGACGCCGGCTTCAACATGCCGAACGCCGCCTGCATGCAGAAGATCCTGATCGACCAGCACACCGGCTCGATCCTGGCCGGCGGCACCAACAACCCGATCGACACCACCGGCCAGGGCGGACCGGGCGACACCGGTTTCGACTGGGCCAACGAGTACAACATGATCCAGCAGTACGCGATCAAGAACTCGCGGCTGCACCTCCCGCTGGTCTTCGGCGTGGACGCGGTGCACGGCTTCGGCCACCCGTACCAGGCGCCGCTGTTCCCGCAGTCCATCGGCGTCGGCGCGACCTGGGATCCCTCCGTCGCGTGGACCGGCGGCCAGGTGACGGCCGCCGCGCTGCGCGCGACCGGCTGGAACTGGGACTTCGCGCCCGTTCAGGACCTCGCCCGGGACAACCGGTGGGGCCGCACCTATGAGACCTGGGCCGAGGAGCCCGCGCTGTCGGCAGCGCTGGGCGCCGCCAACATCCAGGGCATGCAGGCGTCCGCCGGCAAGGGCTCGCTCAACGTGACCGCGACCGTCAAGCACTTCGCGGGTTACTCGCAGTCCGCCAACGGCCACGACCGCAACCCCGCGCTGCTGCCGTTGAACTACCTGCAGGACATCATCCTGCCGTCCTACGCGGGCGGCATCAACGCCGGTGCCGGCACCGTGATGGTCGACTCCGGCTCGATCAACGGCATGCCCGCGACCGCGTCGCACTACCTGCTGACCGACCTCCTGCGCAACCAGATGGGCTTCAAGGGCGTCGTCATCAGTGACTACCAGGACGTCCCGAACATCCAGAACACCTACCACATCGCCGCCGACCTGCCCGGTGCCATCGCCGACGCCGTGAACGCGGGTGTCGACATGAGCATGGAGGTCTTCGCGCCCGACCAGTGGCAGGCCGCGATCCTGCAGGACGTCAACACCGGCAAGATCTCCCGTCAGCGCATCGACCAGGCCGTGACCCGGATCCTGACGATGAAGTTCCAGCTCGGCCTGTTCAACCAGCCGTGTGTGGCCGACCCGAGCAAGCCGTGCGTCGACGCGAACGCCGCCAACGCGGCGGTCAACGCAGGCCGCACCCAGACGCTCACGGCGGCGCAGGAATCGCTCACGCTGCTGCGCAACCAGGCCAAGGCGCTGCCGCTGGCCCCGACGAGCAACGTCGTCGTCACCGGCCCGAGCGCCGACTCGATGACCAACCAGCTCGGCGGCTGGAGCGTCAGCTGGCAGGGCGTGTTCGGTGCGGGACACGTGTGCTGCATGGGCAACGCCAACCAGATCCCACCGGGCACCACCGTGTGGGGCGGCATCAAGGCCGCCGACCCGACCGCGGTGCTCGCGACCACCCAGGCGGCCGCGGTGGCGGCCGCACCGACCGCCAGCGCGTACGTGGCCGTCGTGGGCGAGAAGGCCTACGCGGAGGGACTCGGTGACAACCCGGCGCCCGCGCTCGCGCCCGACCAGCAGGCACTCATCACCGCGCTGGAAGCCACCGGCAAGCCCGTGATCGTCGTCGTCGAAGCGGGTCGGGCCCTCGGCCTCGGCTCGGCGGAGAAGGCGAACGCGGTCCTGATGGCCTACCAGGGCGACACCGAGGCCGGCCAGGCCGTCGCGGACGCGATCTTCGGCAAGATCAACCCGAGCGGCAAGCTGCCCGTCAGCTGGCCGACCGACGCGGCCGCCGTCGGCGGCGACTTCAACGGCGGCGCGGCGTCCCCGCTCGGTGACCAACCCAAGGTCTTCGACCAGCTGGCCAGCACCGGCAGCGGCCCAGGCACGCGTACAACCCGCTGTACCCGTTCGGTTTCGGGTTGTCCTACACCACGTTCGCCAACAGCGCACTGACGGTGTCACCCACCGTGCGGCGCAACGGCACGGCCAACGCGACGTTCACGGTCACCAACACCGGCACCATGGCGGGCACGGACATCGTGCCGGTCTACGTGGCACAGCCGCTGAGCGCGGTGCTCGTGCCGACGCAGCGGCTGGTCACCTGGGCACGCGTGACGCTGGCCCCCGGCCAGTCCACAGTGGTCCACGTGTCGTTCCCGACGTCGACCCTCGCCGAGACCCAGGGCGACATCAACGCGTCGGGACCGCCCACCGTCCAGGCGGGCAGTTACATCCTGCAACTGGACAAGAACGACACCACGCCGTACGACGTGGACGTGTCAGCGCCGTTCAGCATTTCCTGACAGTGTGAACAAATGAGCGCCGCGCCCGGCTACCGGGCGCGGCGCTCAGTCACGCCAGCTCCCAGAATCCGCAAAGAACCAGTCGCGACACTTGGGCGGGGTTCCCACCGGACGGAGACGAGTGACGCTACGGCAGTGGACCGACGACGCCCTGGCCGAAGCGCTGGCGCGGGAGCAACGGAGCGACCCGGTCCTGCCGCACAGCGGCGGGCCCGCGGGCAACGCCCGGCTGACCGCGTGGACCGGCATGGTCCTGTTGGTGCTGTTCCTCGTCGAACTGGCCACGCTGCTGGACCTGGGTCCGCTCATCAGCTGGCACCTGGTGGTCGGCGTCCTGCTGGTGCCGCCCGCGTTGCTGAAGACCGTCAGCACCGCTTGGCGGATCGTCGGCTACTACAGCCACCGGCCGGCCTACCGGACCGCGGGACCGCCGCCGATGTTACTGCGGGTGCTCGGACCGCTGGTCGTGCTGTGCACGCTCGCCGTGCTCGGCACCGGCCTGGCTCTCGTGGCGGTCGGTCCGACGGGCGGCAGCACGCCGTTCCTGTCCGTGCTGGGTCAGCCGGTCGACGTCCTCGTCCTGCACAAGGCCACGTTCGTGCTCTGGGCCGTGGTGACGGGCCTGCACACCTTGGGGCGCGTCGTGCCGGCGATCCGGATCATGGGCGCCCGCCAACGCGTGCCCGGCCGACTCGGCCGGGTGGCCGTGTTGGTCCTCGTCGTGCTCGTCGCGGTGGCCACGGCGGTCATCGTGCTGCGGCTGTCCGGTGCCTGGACGACCGGCACCTTGTTCCACTTTGGACGTCACAGGGGCGGAGGGTGAGCGGGCAGGCGGACAATGGAGCCATGGAAGCGCCGCCCCGCGTGTTGCTGGTCGAGGACGACCCGCAGATGGTCGACCTGCTGACCACCCTACTCACCGAGGAGGGCTACACGGTCGACACCGCGGCCGACGGTCACCGCGGGCTGCATCTCGGACTGACCCGCGACTACGACGTGCTGGTGCTGGACCGGGGACTGCCGGCCATCGACGGGCTCGACCTGCTCGCCCGGCTGCGCAACAAGGGCATCGCAACGCCGGTGCTGGTGCTCTCCGCGCTGGGCAACGCGGCCGACCGGGTCGCCGGGCTGGACGCGGGCGCCGAGGACTACCTCGCCAAGCCGTTCGACATCGACGAGTTGCTGGCCCGGCTGCGCGCCCTGCGCCGCCGCCACCTGGACACCGCCCGGTCGCTGCGGATCGGACGCAGGCGGCTGGACCTGGACGCCCGGCTGGTACTTTCCGCGCCCAACAACGAAGACGCGCCGCTGCGACTGTCCGAACGGGAGTGTGCGCTGCTGGCAACGCTGGCGGCCCGGCCCGCCAGGGTGTTCGCCCGGCGTGAACTGCTGGCGCTCGCCTTCGGCGACGCCGAGAGCGAAGCCGTCGTCGACACCTACGTGCACTATCTGCGGCGCAAGCTGGGGCACGGCATCGTGGCGACCGTGCACGGCCGCGGCTACCAACTCGGCCGGGACTGACCATGGCGGACGCGTCCAGCCCGGAGTCGGCACTGCTGCGCCGCACCACGTGGCGCCTTGGCCTGCAGATCGCGCTGAGCTTCGCGGTGATCGTCGCCGCGCTGTGCGGGCTGGCGGTGTTCATCGTGCTGCGCAGCCAGCAGGCCGACGCCACGGCCCTGCTGCAACAGGCCGCGTCGCACGCGGACGACGTGACCGATCCCCCGGCCGGCACCTGGCTGGCGATCCAGACCGCCGCCAACGCCCGCGCGGTCACGCCGGGGATGCCCAACGGCCTGCCCGACCAGGCCGCGTTGGACCGGACGGCACGGACCGGCACGCCCGAGATGACCGAGGTCAGGGTCGCGGGCGCGGACTACCGCGCGTACACGCAGCAGCGCGGCACCGAGACCGTGCAGGCGGTCCTCGACCTGCACGTCGACCACCAGGAACAGGAGCGCCTTGTCACGGCGATGGTGGTCATCGGCGCGCTCGGCATGCTGCTGTCGGCCGCGGCCGGCATGTGGTTCGGGCGGCGCGCGGTGCGGCCGATGGCCACCGCGCTGGTGCTGCAGCGCCGTTTCGTGTCCGACGCCAGCCACGAACTGCGCACGCCGCTCGCGCTGTTGACCACCAGAGCCCAACTGCACCGCCGGCACCTGCGGCACGGCGCCGCGCCCGGGGTGCTGACCGAGGAAGCGGACGGGGTGGTCACCGACGCCGGTCACCTCACCGACATCCTGGAAGATCTCCTGCTGGCCGCCGACGCGCGCCCCGGCAGTCCCACCGTCGTCATCGACCTGGTCGAACTGGCCGAGCAGGCGGTGGCCGCGGTCGCGGCGGAACGGGCGGTCACGGTCACCCTGCAGCCGCAAGAGCGAGCGGTCCGCGTCCGGGGTACCAGGGGCGGGCTGCGGCGCGCGCTGACCGCCCTGCTCGACAACGCGGTGCGACACGCGGACACGACGGTCACCGTCACGGTGGCGCGGTCGGACTCGCGCGCCGTGGTCGACGTGACCGACGACGGACCGGGCATCGACCCCGCGATCCTGCCCCGCATGTTCGAGCGGTTCGCGTCGTCCGCGGGTGACGGCATCCAGGCCCCACCGCAACGCCGCCGCTACGGCCTTGGCCTGGCGCTGGTCAGCGAGATCGCGGCCCGGCACGGCGGGACGATCACCGCGCACCTCGCGTCCGGCGGCGGTGCCGTGCTGCGCCTGACGTTGCCGGCGCTCGGCGACTCCGACGGGTGATCCCGCCGGAGTCGCCGAGGCTACCCGGTCAGTGGCTCAGGATCGGGATGGACTGGGTGACCACGTCCTGGTTGGGTTGCGTGGTACCGGGATTGCCGCGGAAGTCCGTCCACACGGGATGGATACGGAAGTCAGCGCCGATCGCCACCGCGGTGTAGTCACCGATGAATCCGCCCTGCAGGACCTGTCCGGAGACCTGGCCGATGATCGGGAACTGGATCCGCGGATCGGAGGTCTGCGTGGTGATCCGCTTGATCGGCGTGTCGGCCGCGTTGATACCGCGGCCCGCGACGTAGGCGAAGTCGAGGCCGACGCCGTTCGGGTCGTAGGCGCGGGTGTAGAACGACACGGCTACCTGGCCGGCCAGTGCGGCGACCGCGGGATAGAACTCGTCGGACGCCGTGCCGATCTTCGCCGGGCTGGACCAGTGCGCCCCGCCGGGGGTTGCGCCGGCGAGGAACACGTCGGCGTTCGAGCGCACCGACACTCCGTTGACGTACTGCCCGTTGCGGTCATCGGCCCAGGTGACCCAGAGCCGGTTGGTGAGCCGGTCGTACGCCAACTGGGGGAAGCTGTTCATCCGGAAGTTCTCCCCGGTCACGACGTTGTTGCCGACGTCGGCGCTGAACGGGAAGTCGAAGTCGAGCGACACTTCGGCGTTCTTGAACGTCCGGCCGCCGTCCCTCGAGGTGGCAAGGACGACCGCGTCGTGGTCGGTCGGCGCGTTGCACGCCACGGTCGCGCACACCGAGGTCTCGTATGCCACGAACAGGGTGCCGTCGTTGGCGACCTGCGGGTTCGACCCGCTGCCGAACGGCGTGATGCCACCGGTGAAGCCGGTCAGCGACGGGGCCACCCGGCGCAGCCCGGACCAGCTGCGACCGAAGTCACTAGACGCGGATTCCACCACGGGCGATTCCAGGAAATTGCCGGCCGCGTCGAAGGTGAACTGCGTCCAGGTCACGTAGACCGTGCCGGAGAACGGGTCCGCGGCGATCCATTCCTTGTCGTTGAAGATCGACGTCGGCGTGGCCGCGCCGGCGGCGGTGACGCCGTCGAGATGGATGATCGACGGCGCGCCGAAGGTCAGGCCACCGTCGTGGGACACCGAAACGGCGATGCCGCTGGCCTGCTGCTGGGTGGCGGGCACGACTTCCCGGCTGAACACCAGCGTGGCGTAGTACACGGTGTTGAACGGGCCGAACGCGATCGCCGGGTCACCGGCCGAGTCCATGAAGGACAGTGGCGCGGCCGCACCGGTCTGGAGGTTCAGCTTCGGCAGTTCGACGTTCTTGAAGGTCTTCCCGCCGTCGAACGAGGTGTAGGCCCAGCCGGACGCGTCGTTCCGGTTCTCCCTCGCGTTGAAGATCCGGTAGTCGTTCGAGCCCTCGACGATGTTGCGGGGATTGAAGGGATTGACCGCGACGGTGGTCTCGTTCTGCGTGGTGCTGCAACCGGCCGAACTGCCGGCGGTCGTGATGTTGTCGCCGTTGATGGCGTCCACGTTCGGGGCCAGCGCGTGGTAGGGCGTCGGCTGTCCGATGAAGCTCTGACACAGCGCGGACACCGTGGGGTCGGCGCCGCTGTCGTCACCCCCGAGCGAGAACTGCTCCTTCAACAGGGGGTTCGGCACGGTGTGCGTCGGGGTCGCCGCTCGACTCGCCTGCCGGCGTAAGCCGCCGCCGGACGGATCGATCGGTGCCGGACGGGACATCGAACCGGCCGAGGACGTGTGCGGGGTCGCCGCCGCGCCGGCCTGCCCGGACGTCGCCATCGCCAGAACAGAGAGGAGCGCGACCGCGAATCCGGTGGCACCAATACGTTGTCGTAACACTGGGTAGTTCCTCCGTTCGCTGCGGTTGCCGAGCAACCGGCAACATGCTAAGGCCGCTGTTCCGCTGGCGATACGGTCGATCGGATGGGGTTGTGCCCGCTCGTCGCGCTGAGCAGAGTCAGAAGAGGTGGCCGAACCACTGGACGATGTGGTGCACGGCGCCGGGATTCGCCCGGTTCAGCACCAACAGGAAGATCCCGACGGCGACGGCGATGCCCACGAGCGTCACCACGAGTCCGACGAGCCGCCCGACCAGTCCGAGTCCGGTCCGCGCCGACGAGCGTCGGTAGGCGTAGTACTGCGGGCGGGGCCGGCCCAGGTCGGCGGCGCGCCGCGCCTGGGCGGCGCTCTCCGTGCTGTTGCGTAGGTTCTGCTGGACCGTCTGTTGCTGGGCCTGCCGTGCTTGGAAGCCTGGATCGGTCATGATCGTTTCCTTCTGCATTCGGTGCCGTCAATCAACAGGACGAGCCGTCGGCGGTCCTGATACGGCGCCGCGGGTTCGGTCGTGTTTTTGTCAACTGCGCGGTCCGTCGATCACGGCCCGTTGACAGCCGTGAGACCCCGGGCTACGTTTCGGCCAGATGCCATGTATGTGAAGACTGGCATGTGTAGATACATGTTCGGATACGTGAACGTGCGGAGGTAGCGCCCAATCTCAGCACCACAAGGAGGTAGTGCTATGCCGAAGTTCACGCAGGGCAGGAAATCCGCGTTTGGGGCCGTGCTCGCCGTACTCACGTCGGCGACGGTCTTCGGCGGCTTCTCGGCATTCGCGGCATCGCCACACGCCACGCCGGCGACCGTGACGGTGAGTTCGACGAACGGCAGCCAGGTCGGCACCGGCTTCGCCGGCTTCAGCTACGAAAAGGACCAGGTCGGCGCCGATGTGTTCAACTCGAGCGACACCAACCTGGTGAACCTGTTCCGCCTGCTCGGCCCGAACGTGATCCGTATCGGCGGCAACGAGGTCGACCGGGTCAACTGGAACCCCAACGGCGCGGGCGGCTCGGCAACCCAGATCGCCCCGGCCGACGTGACGAAGCTGGCCGGATTCCTCCAGGCCACCGGCTGGAAGGTGATCTACGGCATCGACCTGAAGATCAACACCGCCGCCAACGCCGCCTCAGAGGCGCAGTTCGCATCGCAGGCGCTGGGCAGCAGCCTGGTGGCGTTCGAAATCGGCAACGAACCGGACTTCTACGACACCCAGGCCCAGTACGAGGCCTCGTTCAAGTCCTACGTCAGCGCGATCAAGGCGAAGGTGCCCGGCGCCACGTTCGACGGCCCCGGCCAGGGCAAGGGCCAGAGCTGGGTCAACACGTTCGGCGCGCACCAGAAGAACAACAGCCTGTCGATCCTGACCAGCCACATCTACGTGGACAGCGCCGCCAACGCCAACATCCCGGAGATGCTCGCGTCCAACAACCCGGGCGGCAAGCTGCAGACCGCGGAAGCCACCATGAACACCGGCCGGTCGAACAACGGGCTGCCGCAGTGGCGCATGTCGGAGACCAACTCGTTCTTCAACGGCGGCACGACCGGCGTCAGTGACGTGGAAGCGGCGTCACTGTGGTCGCTGGACTACCTGTCCGGCGTTGCCGCGCACAACGGCGCCGGCCTGAACTTCCACGGCGGCAGCACGTCGAAGTACACGCCGATCGTGTTCTCCGGCACGCAGCCCACCAGCGTCCAGGGCGTCTACTACGGCCAACTGCTCTGGGTGCTCGCCGGCACCGGCGCCTACCACTCGGCATCGGTCTCCGGCAGTTCGAGCGTGACGGCGTGGGGCATCGGCAAGAACGTGTTCGTGAACAACAAGAGCACGTCCGCGCTGACCGTCACCATCACGCTGAACGCGACGGCCACCACCGCCCACGAGTACGTACTGACGGCGCCGTCGCTCACGTCGAAGTCGGTGACGGTCGCCGGCTCCGGCGTCAGCGTGAGCGGGGCGTTCAACCCGGCGCCGCAGTCGGTTTCGGTCTCGGGTACCCGAGTCGTGATCAACGTTCCCGCGGACAGCGCGGCACTGGTGGTCGCGCAGTAACCACGAGCCACGTGACGTCGGCCCTCCCTCAGCGGGCCGGCGTCACGTGATGCCCGATACTGACCAGATGATCGTGCCGGACACCAAGGACTGGACCTGGGTGCTGGACCAGGCCTGCCCCGACTGCGGCCTGGACACCACCGCCATCGACGCGCCCGACGTCGCCGCCCTGTTGCGCGCCAACGCGACCGAGTGGCACACCATCCTCACCGGCCCCGGCGACCTGTCGGCTCGGCCCGATCCCGCGGTGTGGTCCGTACTGGAGTACGGCTGCCACGTCCGGGACGCGTGCCGGATCTTCACCACGCGCCTCGACCTGATGCTGACCGAGGACGATCCGCTCTTTCCGAACTGGGACCAGGACAGCACCGCGCTGGCGCAGCGCTACGGCGACCAGGACCCGACCCGGGTCGCCGCCGAACTCGCCGATGCCGCGACGACCCTGGTGCAGGGCTTCGAGCAGGTGTCCGGCCAGCAGTGGCAACGCACGGGCCGCCGCAGCGACGGTGCCCACTTCACGGTGGCCACCTTCGCCCGCTACTTCCTGCACGACCCGATCCACCACCTCTACGACGTCACCGGACGACGAGCCGCCTGACCAACCGGAACTGTCGGGGCGCGGCACTAGCTTCCGCGTCATGGCAGAGCGCGCGCTTCCGGTCGTCTTCGCACATCGGGTGTCCGACACGACCGCCTTCTACGAACGTCTCGGGTTCTCCCGGCACATCCAGCTCCGGCCCGACGGCGAACCCGGCTATGTCGGGCTGAGCCGCGGCGGGGCCGAGATCGCCGTGGTCGAGAACGCGTGGCCGGCCGATCAGTACCGTGGCGCGGTCGGCGAGGGAATGCGGTTCGAGATGTTCGTCTACGTGGACGACGTGGACGCCGCCGTCCGGCTGATGCGCGACGACGGCGCGAAGGTCCTGCGCGAACCGGCGACGATGCCATGGGGCGAGCGCGTGGCCTACGTTGCCGATCCGGACGGCAACCCGGTCGGGCTGGCCGCGGCCGCCTCGTGATGGCCCGAGCCGGCCGCGGACGGGCCCGTGTCACAGCGCGTCGAGGCCGTATTCGCTGGTGCGCACGCGAACCGCCAGGTCCACCTGTGTGGTCCAGGACCGGCCGCCGACCGGGTCGGCCGTCCCGATGATCTTGCCGATGACCCGGATCAGGTCCGGCGACTCGTCGTCGGGGGCGAGCACGTCGATCTTGAGGCAGCGCTCCACGTCGCTGGCGAAGCGCTGCCCCCGATAGATCTCCACGTGCGCGGTCCGACTGCTGGTCCGGTACATCTCCTCGACCGTCATGCCGCGGACCCCGAACAACGCCAGCGCCTCCTTCAGCGACTCGAACGCCGTGTGCCGGACCACCACGGTAATCAGTTTCACCGGGCTCCCTTCGCCGCGGAGTGGATGGCCCGATGGCGTCGCTACGGTTCCGGCTCGACCGCTGCCGGAACCGGTTCCGGCAGCGCCGTACGCGCACCGGAGCCCGCCGTCACGAGCGTCTCGTCCGGGTACGCCTCCTCGTCGTGGGCGGCGACGTCACCGATCTCCAGTACCTCGTCGGGCATGCGCAGCTTCATGAACAGTCCGAGGAAACGCAGGATCAGGAACGTGATCAACGCGTCCCAGACGATCACCGTGCCCGCGGCGCCCGCCTGGACCGCCAACTGTTTGGGATTGCCGTAGAAGAGGCCCGCGGCCGAGAAGCCCGCCGTCTTCCCGCTGCCGAAGTACTCGATGATGTTCGGATCCGCCAGCAGACCGACCAGCAGGCCACCTGCCAACCCGGCGACGCCGTGCGTGTGGAACACGCCGAGCGTGTCGTCGACCCGTTTGAACAGTCGCAGTTTGCCCAGCTTGTTCCAGGACAGCCACACCAGCGTCGACGCGACGAGTCCGATCACCAGCGCGCCGAGGCCGTTGACGAACCCGGCGGCCGGCGTGATCGCGACGAGGCCGGTGATCATGCCGTTGACCGCGCCGAGGAAGGTCGGCTTTCGTTGCGGGCTCGCGAACAGGTCCCACAGCAGCCAGACGAGCAGTGCGGTGGCGGTCGCCAGGTTGGTGTTGACCACCGCGGTGGCCGCGTCGGTCCCGGCGAAGTACGGGTCGCCGCCGTTGAAGCCGTTCCAGCCCAACCACAGGATGCCGGCACCCGCCGCGGCCATCGGCAGGTTGTTGGGCACCGCCCTGGCCCGGTCCCTAGCCAGTCGCGGTCCGATCACCGCGGCGGCCACGAAACCCGACGTGCCGGCCGCGAGGTGGATGACGTACCCACCGCTGTAGTCCAGCGCGCCGCGCTGCGCCCAGAAACCGCCGCCCCACAACATGAACGCGTTGACCGAGTAGGCCAGCGTGGACCACAGCGGGACGAAGATCAGCCACACCTTGAAGCTGATGCGGCCGACCACGCTGCCCAGGAACAGCAGCGGCGTGATCCCGGCGAAGACGAACTGGAAGTAGGCAAGGGTCGTCGTCGGGAAGTGGAAGGTCGGCATGAGGCCGTCGAGCAGCGGGATGTTCGCCTGCCCCTGGGTACCGTCACCGAGCAGCGTACCCGGCTGGCCGACGAAGGCACCGAGAATTCCGGGGCCGAGTTTCAACGGATTCCCGAATCCCATCTTGAAAACCCACAGAACCCAGACGATCAGGACCAGGGAAAAGCCGGTGAACGCCATCAACATGGTGTTGACGGCCCATTTCTTCTGAACGATACCGCCATAGAGAACCGCGATACCCGGGATGCTCATGAGGCCGACCAGGGTGGCCGCGACCAGTTGCCACGTGTTGTCGCCAGGAACCAGCCAGTTGGGATACGGTGACATGACTCGGCTTCCTCCCCGCCAAGGAGGACAACTCCCCCAAGCCGTCCGGCTCGGCTTGCTGCGGATCTGTGCCGTTACTTCAATGGAATTTTCGGTATTCTCGTCACGGCAGGTTTCCGGCGTATTATCCGCAGTTAACTCTGCGTCTCGCCGGAGTACGTTCTAGACGAGGAGGACAAGCTATGGTGTTCAGTCCGGCGTCGCGGCTGCACGGCGACCGGGTCCTGGTGACCGGTGCCGCGCTGGCCGACGGCACGTCCGACACGCTGGTGCGGGACGTGTCGGTCCTGGTGGACAACGGCATCCTGGCCGGGCTGTGGACCGACGGCGAGCAGCCGGCCGATCGCGGTGGGGCCACCGTGATCGACGGCGCGGGCGCGACGATCGTGCCCGGCATGGTCGACTCGCACGCCCACCTGTCCATGCCGGGTGGCGCGGACTGGATCACGCGCGGGTTCGACCCGCTGGACACGCTGTTGGCGGTCGGCGAGGAGAACGGTGAGCTGCTGGTCCTGGCCGGCATCCGCTGGGCGCGGGACGTCGGCGCGCCCCGCAGGCTCGATCCGGCGCTGGGGGTCGAGCGGGCCGCCAGTCTCGTGCTCCGGGACCGTTGGCACGGTCACCGGGACCGGCCGTACGTGCGGGCCGCCGGCACCTGGCTGGCCCGCGCCGGTGTGCTGCCCGACGGACTCGGCATCGAGGTCGAGCACGCCGCAGACCTGGCCGCCGCCGTGCGCCAGCAGCTGGACGAGGGTGCCGACCTGGTGAAGCTCTACCTGGACGGGCCGGATCCAGACACGTGCCCGTTCAGCGCGGACGAGGTGACCGCGGCCGTGCGCGCGGCACACGAGCGCGGCGCGAAGGTGGCCGCGCACGCCACCGCGCTGGCGGGCAACCGGGTCGGCGCCGAAGCCGGCGTGGACAGCCTGGAGCACGGCTATCAGCTCGACGCGGACATCGCGCGGCTCATGGTCGCGGGCGGTGTCACGCTGGTGTCGACGCTCGCGGTGATGCACTCGTGGCGGACGTTCACCGACACGTCGGTCAACCCGAGGTTCACCGAACCCGGCAGGCGCGAGACCGTTGGCGAACGGCTGGCGCGGGCGGCCGACAGCGTGCGTCTCGCGGACGCGGCCGGGGTGGCGATCGCGGCCGGTTCGGACTTCGGCGGTGGTTCGCTGCGCGCCAACCAGCTGGTCTGGGAGGTCGAGGCGATGATCGAGGCAGGCGTCCAGCCGAGGACCGCGCTGGCCGCCGCGACCTGGCGCGGCGGCGATCTGCTCGGCGTGCCGCACGCGGGCCGCCTCGCGATCGGCCAGCCCGCGCACTTCAGTCTCGTGCACGGCGATCCCCTGTCCGACCCGGCCGCGCTGTGGCGTGTCTGGCTGACCCGGTAACGGACCGCTCGCACAACGCGACTGATCAAGGACGGTGTTCGGCAAACCGGCGGAGGTCGCCACGTGAAGATCGACCTGTTCAACGAGATCCAGAACCGCAAGCCGTGGCCGGAGGACAACGAGCGGCTGAGGTTCCGGCAGGCCATCGAACAGGCGGTCCTGGCCGACGAGTTGGGTTACGGCTGCTGGTGGCAGGTCGAGCACCACGGCGCGGGCGAATTCAGCCTGTCATCGGCGCCCGAGCTGTTGCTCGCCGCGATCTCACAGCGCACCAGCCGCATCCGCCTCGGCCATTCCGCCGTCCTCGCCCCGGCACAGTTCAACCACCCCATCCGCGTGGCCGAACGGGCCGCGACACTCGACCACCTCAGCGACGGCCGGGTCGAACTGGGCCTGACCCGCTCCACGATCCCCGAGTGGCGCCTGTTCGGCATCGACCCGGAGACGGTGCGACCGCAGACGCAGCATGCGTTCGAGACGGTGCCGAAGCTGTGGTCGTCGTCGCCGTACAACGACGTGTCCATCGTGCCCAAGCCGGTGCAGCAGCCACATCCGCCGCTGTGGCAGGCCGCGGCCAGCCCGGCGTCTTTCGAGGAGGCCGGTCGGCGTGGTGTCGGCGTGCTGGGTACGACGATGTGGGAGTCCCTGCCCCGTGCTCGCCGCATGGTCGACCTGTACCGGGCGGCGGCCGATCAGTGCACGGCACCGGTCGGGGCGTTCGTCAACAACCAGGTCGCGTTCTTCACGTTCGTGCACTGTGCGGAAACCGACGAACAAGCGATGCGCAACGGTGCCGCCGCGGCGGCGGCCTGGTACACGGTCACCGCGTTGACATTCTTCGAAGCCGCGAAGGACTTCGTGCGTATGATGCAGCGGCACGAGGAGTTGTTGAAGGAACCAGATGGTGGCGGCCTGGCCGGCGAGTTCCTGCGGCACGAGCTGAACGACGCGCCCACATCGGCGCAGCTCATGATCGGACGGGTAATCCAGGGCGAGAACGTGTCAGAGGACGAGATCTTCGAGGTGCTGAGTGCTCAGGATTCGCTGATCGTCGGCAGTCCGGAGACGTGCGCTCGGAAACTGCGGGCTTATGCGGGTATCGGCATCGATCGGATGATGTGTCTCCAGCAGATGGGTGGTATTGCCCACGATGACGTGATGACCAGCATTCGTTTGATTGGAGAATTGATTCCCGAGTTCGACGTGGTCAGTTGACGGTCGTCAGTACTGTGTCGACGAGTTCTGTCACTGATCGGTGGCCGGTTTCGATGTGGTCCAGTCCGAGTTGGTCGATGGCGGCCAGCATGCGTGTCTGGTAGCGGTGTGTCCTAGCCAGGAACTGGTCGATCAGATGCCGTTCGTCGTTGGTCGCTGTCTCGTAGTGGCTGGCCGTGTGTACTCGAGCTTGTATGACTTGCTTGTCCGCGGTCAGCCAGACGGCGGCTGTGTTGGGGACTGTCAGTTTTGCGACGTGGTCGGGCCAGATTCCTGAGCCCTCCAGCACCAGACCTGCCTTGTGGGTTGTGATCAGTTCTTCGATGCGGGGCCACAGTCGGTCGTAGTGGGCCATCATGGCGGTGATCAGCTCATCTGTCGTGTGCGATCTGTAGTGGTCGACGACGTGTGGTGGGGCAGGGGTTGGCCATGGGCGGCCGGGGTGTCTCGCCAGTTTGTCGGTCGACATGTAGTCGAAGCCGAGTTCGGCTGCGATCGCCTTGGCGACCGTCGACTTTCCGACATTCGAAGTGCCGCCGATCAGGAGCACCCGCATGCCGATGACCCTAGCGTCGCTGTCCGTTCTGGTCTGGTGCCGCCAGCACGATGTGGCCGACGGCGGTGTTCGATGCCGGCACGTGGTAGAACCGGTGCAGTTCCTTCGCGAACGAGCCCAGCGCGCCGCGCATGATCAGCCACATCACCATCTCGATGCCCTCCGAGCCGGCCTCGCGCAGGTATTCCAGGTGCGGTATCCGGCGCAGGGCTTCGGGGTCTTCGGTGAGCCGGTCCAGGAACGCGGTGTCGAACTCCTTGTTGATCAGGCCGGCCCGTGGGCCTTGTAACTGGTGGCTCATGCCGCCGGTGCCCCACACCTGGACGTTGAGATCCTCCGCGTAGCTGTGTACCGCGCGTCGGATCGCCTCGCCGAGGGCGTAGCAGCGGTTGCCGGTGGGTGGCGGGTACTGCACGACGTTCACCGCGACCGGGATCACCCTTACCGGCCATGCGGCTGGCTGGCCGAACATCAGCGACAGCGGCACGGTGAGGCCGTGGTCCACGTCCAGCTTGTTCATGATCGTGATGTCGAATTCGTCGAGGATCAGGGATTCCGCGATGTGCCATGCGAGGTCGGCGTGTCCTTCGACGACCGGCACCGGGCGGGCGCCGAAGCCCTCGTCGGCCGGGGCGAACGCGTCCGCGCAGCCGATGGCGAAGGTGGGGATCATTTCGAGCGAGAACGCGGACGCGTGGTCGTTGTAGACCAGTACCACCACGTCCGGCTTTTCCGCCGCGATCCACTTCTTCGTCCAGTCGTAGCCTGCGAATACCGGGCGCCAGTAGTCGTCGCCCGCTTTGCCGTGGTCGAGGGCGGCGCCGATTGCCGGTACGTGGCTGGTCGTGACGCCGGCGGTGATCCTTGCCATCGTCATCGACCTTCCCTGATCGAACGCCAGCCTTCCGGTGACCGCCCGCCAGCCAGCATCATCGCCTGGTACTCCTCTACGCTCATGCCGACCATGCTGCTGACCGCGGCTGGGAAGCTGGTTCCGTCCGTGGCGAAGATCTTCGCCAGAAAGTAGATGTTGCCGCCTTCCGCGATCGCGGCGTTCCAATCTCTGTCTACAATGGCCTTTCGTTGCGCCGGGGTCAGCGGCCACTCGTCCAGGTAGGCGCTTTCGTTCTCTTTGAACCGTGTCCGGTTCTCCGGTTTTAGCAGGCTCATGCAGAATTGATTGAGTTGGAAGCCCTTGCGGCTCTGTCGGCCGGTGAACACCGTGGTGCCGGGGATGTCGTCGAGTTCCGGATCGTTCATGGCTGGTCCCAGTAGAGTCGGGTCGGGTTGTCCACGAGCAGCCGCTGGCGCAGTTCCTCTGTCACTGCGATGCGGGGTACGAAGTCGACCAGGTTGCCGTCGTCGGGCATGTGGCTGGTGAGGTTCGGGTGCGGCCAGTCGGTTCCCCACAGCACCCGGTCCGGAAAGGACTCGACCAGCGTTCTGGCGAACGGCACGACGTCGTCGTAGTCGGGCGGGCCGCTCACGGTGAGCCGCTCGGGGCAGGTAACCTTCGTGTAGAAGTGGTGGTGGTCCAGCATCAGGGTCAGGAACCGTTCGAATTCCGGGCCGTCCACCGACGCCGTCACATCTGGCCGGCCCATGTGGTCGACGACCACGACCGTCGGCAGTGACGTGAAGAAATTCCAGCGCTCGGCCAGGTCGGCCGCCTCGAAGTACAGCACCACGTGCCAGCCGAGGCGGGCGATCCGGTCGACGATGCCGCGGTAGTAGGCGTCCGGTTCGGGGTCGACGAGGCGCCGTACGAAGTTGAACCGGACGCCCCGCACACCCGCTTCGTGCAGCAGTGCCAGTTCGGCGTCGGTGATGTCGGGGCGGACCGTGGCCACGCCGCGCGCCCTGCCGCTCGCGGCCCGCAGCGCGTCGACCACGGCGCTGTTGTCGGCGCCGTGGCAGGTGGCCTGCACGATGACGTTACGGTCGAAGCCGAGGAAGTCGCGCAGCTTGAACAGGTTCGCCTTGCCCGCGTCGCACGGGGTGTACTTGCGTTCCGGTGCGAACGGGAACTCGTCGCCGGGGCCGAACACGTGACAGTGCGTGTCGACCGCACCGGCCGGCAGCGTGAATCGCGGCCGGCTGGGGTTCGGGTGAAAGGGCAACCAACCGGGATCCATTACAGTCCCCTTGCCCTCAGGTTGGCGTCCAGGCGCGGATAGACCCGGCGGGCGTTGTGTTCGAATACCTTGTCCCGGTCTGGGATGTCCAGTGCGTCGACATAGCGGCGGGTGTCGTCGAAATAGTGGCCGGTCTCCGGGTCGATGCCGCGCACCGCCCCGATCATTTCGGAGCCGAACAGCAGGTTGTCGTGGTTGATGACCTTGCACAGCAGGTCGATACCTGGCTGGTGGTAGACGCAGGTGTCGAAGAAGACGTTCCGCATGATGTGCTCGGTCAGCGGCGGTTTGCCCAGCATGTCGGCCAGCCCGCGGTAGCGGCCCCAGTGGTACGGGACCGCACCGCCGCCGTGCGGAATGATCAGCCGCAGTTCCGGGAGGTCACCGAACAGGTCCCCTTGCAGGAACTGCATGAACGCGGTGGTGTCCGCGTTGATGTAGTGGGCGCCGGTGGCGTGGAAATTGGGGTTGTCGGAGCCCGACACGTGGATCATCGCGGGCACGTCCAGCTCGATCATCTTCTCGTAGAACGGGTACCACGAACGGTCGGTCAGTGGCGGCGCGGTCCAGTGGCCACCGCTCGGGTCGGGATTGAGATTGCACCCGACGAAACCCAGGTCCAGCACACAGCGTTCGAGTTCCTCGATGGAGTTCTCGATCGGGACACCGGGTGACTGCGGCAGTTGGCAGACGCCGACGAACCTGTCCGGATAGAGATCGACGACGCGTTTGATCAGGTCGTTGCACACCCTGGCCCATTCGGCGCTGATCTTCTCGTCACCGAGGTGGTGCGCCATCGCGGACGCCCGTGGCGAGAAGATCGTCATGTCGATGCCGCGCTCGGCGAGCAGGCGCAACTGGCTGCCTACCACCGTTTCCCGGAGTTGGTCGTCCGAGTAACGGGGATAGGCCGGTGGTGATCCGGCCAGTTGGGCCGTGCGCCATTCGGTGTGTGCCGGCGGGGCGGTGGTGTAGTGACCGTGGCAGTCGATGATCACGTTCGCTGGCCTTTCTCGGATGGCACGAAGACCTCGCCGCGCATCAACAATCGAGCGGTCCGCAACAATGCCGCGCCACGGATCGAGCCGTCTTCGCCGACGTCCACGGTCACGGTGAAGAACCCGGACGGGTGCTCGATGTCCAGTTGCCGCAGGGCCGGGTCCGGCTTCGCGATGTCCGCCGCCACGGAGCCTGCGACCAGGCAGGTCGTGGCGACCGAGACCGCGCCGAACACGCCGATCGCCTCGTGCACGCGGTGCGGGATGAACGTCCTTGTCGAGATCACCCCGCCGTGCCGGGCCGGCGACAGCAGGCTCATCTTGGGCACGGTCTTGCGCGTGACATCGCCCAGGTTCATCAGCGGCCCCGCGGCCAGCCGAACCGCCTCGACCTTCGCCTTCAGCGCTTCGTCCGCTTCCAGTTCGGCAGGTGATTCGTGGCCGCTGACACCGAGATCCGACGCGGCGACGCACACAACCGGCATCCCGTTGTCGACGCAGGTCACGCGCACGCCTTCGACGACATCACTCGCGTTCCCGGTCGGCAGCAGGGCACCGCACGAAGAGCCCGCGATGTCGAGGAAATCGATCGGGATCGGCGCGTGCGTACCCGGGACGCCGTCGATCCGCGCGTCGCCCTCGTACTCGACCGCGCCGCCGGGTGTCCGGACGTGTGCCACCGCGAGGCTTTGCGTGTTCTCCATCCAGATGCGGACCGCGGTGCTCCCGTCCAGCGGTGTCACCAGGCCCTCCTCCAGCGCGAACGGGCCGACCCCGGCGAGCAGGTTCCCGCAGTTCTGGTTGTCGGAGACCTCGGCACGGTCCGGCCAGACCTGGAGAAACAGGTAGTCCACGTCGGCATCGTCACGGGCAGAGCGCCGCACGACGGCCACTTTGGACGTCAACGGATGTGCCCCACCCATCCCGTCGATCTGGCGCGGATCCGGCGAACCCATCGCCGCCAACAGAACCCGGTCCCTCGTGTCCACATCGGAGGGCAGATCCGCAGCAAGAAAGTACAGGCCCTTCGACGTGCCGCCACGGAACACCGAGCAGCGGATCGCGGTCATGCGAGATCCGCCGCGTCGACGTAACGGAGCCCGCGTTCGGCCAGTTTCGCCCGCATGCCGTACAGGTCGACGCCGAGTTCGCCGTCGGCGAGGCGCTTGCGCTTGTCGGCCTCGTTCGCCTCGCGGGCGCGGGCCTTCGCCAGCACCTGTTCGACGTCCTCCTTGCGGACGACCACGACGCCGTCGTCGTCCGCGACGATCACGTCGCTCGGCCGGATGTGGGCACCTGCACACACGATCGGGGTCTGGACGTTGCCCAGCGTCTCCTTCACCGTGCCCTGCGCGGAGATCTGCGCCGGACCAGACCGGGAAACGCATCTCGGTCAGGTCCGCGACGTCCCGCACACCGGCGTCGATGACAAGGCCACGCACGCCGTGCGCGCGCAGGCTCGTGGCGAGCAGGTCGCCGAAGTATCCGTCACCGCAGGGGCTTGTCGGCGTGACGACCAGGATGTCGCCGGGCCGCGCCTGCTCGACCGCGACGTGGATCATCCAGTTGTCCCCGGGCGCGACTTCGCAGGTCAGGGCGTTGCCGGCGATGCGGGCGGGCCGGTAGATCGGGCGCAGGTGCGCGCCCAGGAGCCCGGTCCTGCCCTGCGCCTCGTGTACCGTCGCGACGCCGAGTTCGGCCAGCGCGTCGACGATCGCCAGATCGGTGCGCGCCACGTTGCGAACCACCACCGCCATACCCGTGCTCCTGTCATCAGTGTGCCGCCAGTTTGCGCAGCCAGCCGGCGAGTTCGTCGGTGCTGCCGGATCGGGGATCGCCGGTGCGGCGGACGAGGCCGACGTCGATCGCGGTGGGCGCGCCATCGACCGGCAGCGACACGAGATCGCCGAACGCGGCCGTGCCGGAGTCGTCCGGCACGAACGTGGCTATCACGCCGAGACCGGCGGCCGTGGCCAGCAACCTGGCCTGTAGGCCCTCGACCTCGAGCACCGAATGGTCGCCGGTGAGGCCGAACTCGCGCAGCGACTCGTGGTACATGCCGGTCTCCAGGCCGTTGAGCGGCGCCGTAATGAGACCCGCCATCGCGATCTCCGCCGCGGTGACCGACTCCCGGCCGGCCAGCGGATGGCCGGGCGACGCGAAGAACGTCAGCCGCACCTGTTGCAGCGGCTCGAAAACCGCGTCCGCCGGCAGATGCCATCGGATCACGTAGGCCAGGTCCAGCTCACGGTCCAGCACCGCCTGCGCCTCCCGGCGGCTGTGCCCGAACCGCAGGGAGAGCAGGGTTCCCGCGTGCGCCTTGCGGAACGGGGCGATCACGTGCTCGAAGAAGTACCGCTGCTCGAAGGACATGCTGGCACCCAGCCGGATCCGCCCACCGCGGCCCTTCCTGATGTCCCCCAGCGAGTCGATCAGGCGCTCCTGCTCGGCGAGCATCACCAGGGCCGTTCGGTAGATCTCCTGGCCTGCCTCGGTGAGGTGCACCGCCCGCGTCTTGTAGTGCAGCAGTTCGGTGCCGCAGGCCCGTTCCAGCTCGCTCACGTGGTGCGATACCGTGGGTTGCGCCAGGTTGAGCAGGCGGGCGGCCGCCGAGTACCCGTTGCGGTCCACCACGGTCACGAAGACCCGCAGCCGGAACAGGTCCAGGTTCATCCCGCCGCCTCTCCGCGGTTCAGCCGGTACGACGTCGGTTCAGGCCAGTACGACGTCGGCGAAGGTCGACTCGCCGACCAGGTCCAGTAGACCGTGCTCGTCCATCCACTGCTGGGTGACGTCGTACATTTCCTTGGTGTAGGGCTCGTACACGATCCGCTCGCCGGGCCCGAACCGCCGGACGTCGACCAGTTGCGCGATGTCCTCCGGCAGTTCGCGCGTCCAGTACTTGAGGTACCGGTCCGGGCGCAGGTCGATGTCCCGCTGGGCCTTCTCCAGCGCGCGGAAGTACTTCCGCGTGTCGTCCTGGTCGGCGGTGCCGGCGACCAGGAAACCGACGGTGAACGTGGCGTCGGCCAGTTTGCGGTAGCCCAGTTGCTCCACCACGTAGTACTGGGCGCCGAACACGGTCGCGGCCGCCACGTCGCCCCGGATCAGCCGCCGCACCCGGTCGTTGGGCAGTCCCTGGAACGACAGCTCGACCTGCTCGAACGGCATGAACTGCTCCATGGCCTGGATCGTCGCGTAGTGGCTGCCCGAGTGGTAGCCCACCGCGATGTCGACGCCGGCCAGGTCCTCGGGACGGCGCAGATCCGACTCGGGCGCGACGAAGATCCCGGCCGGGGTCACCGAGTAGGCGCTGCCCCACATCTTGCCGGCACCCGCGCTGGCGGCCGCGTTCACCGCCCAGTGGCAGGCGGCCGACACGTCGCACGCCCGCGACTCCGACATGTCCTCGAACGCGCCCCGGCGCAGCTCCATCGGCACGCTGTCGGCGGACTGCACGGCGGACGTCGTGCGGGTGCTGCTGGACAGGCCGCCGGTCTGGAACTCGTAGTCCAGGCCCTCTGCGGCGAAGTAGCCGTGTTCATCGGCGACCCATTCCTGCAGCCTGGTGTGCGGTTGAATCACGTACTTTCCCATTTTGCCGCTCCCTGCCTCGGTTTCCGTGACCCAACGCTAGGTTCGCGGTGCGCGGGCGACAACGGGCTGCGATCGATGGTCGTATCACTGTTCGCTATGGCTCGCGATTCACTCATCGCCGCGCAACTGTTGAATCAGGGGTGGCCGGCATAACCCGTGATCAGCGGCGATGCGAGTGGAAAGATGGGATGAATTGCTTGATTCGCCATGGGCTTGCTCGTAGGGTCCGCACTGGTGCGGCATGTCATCGGATGTATTGCGGCGAACGAGGAGGTTCGAGCGGACATGCGCAGACGGAGGATCGCGGCCGTTGTCGCTGCCGTAACCAGCCTGACGATGGTGCTCGCGGGTCCCGCTGGCGCCGGACCTGGCCGGCAGGACCCGGTGGCCAGGGCCAAGGCGCTAGTGGCCCAGCTGACGCTGGCCGAGAAGATCACCGAGATGCACGGCATCCAGGACGCCACCCACAACCGGTTCGTGCCCGGCATCGCCCGGCTCGGCATCCCACCACTGGTGATCACCAACGGACCGGCCGGTGTCGGTCCCGGCGACCCCAAGACGCAGGCGCCCGCCACCGCGCTGCCGGCACCGGAAGCGCTGGCCGCCACGTGGGATCCCAACCAGGCCGCCAGTTACGGCCGGATCATGGGCACCGAGACCGCCGATCTCGGCGCCAATTTCCTGGAGGGCACCGACGTCAACGTGGTGCGCGTGCCGCAGAACGGCCGCACCTTCGAGAACTACGGCGAGGACCCGTTCCTCGCCGCGCAACTGGCCGCGGCCAACGTTCGGGCGGTGCAGTCGGCCGGTGTGATCGGTGAGGTGAAGCACTTCGATGCCTACAGCCAGGAGAACAACCGGTTCAACCTGAATCAGTTGATCGATGAGCGGACCCTGCACGAGATCTACGACCCGCCGTTCCAGTCTGCCGTTCAGCAGGGTGGCGCTGGCGCTGTGATGTGTGCTTATCCGGCGATCAACGGGACGTTCTCCTGTCAGAACAACGAACTGTTGGACACCGTTCTGCGCACCGACTGGGGGTTCACCGGGTTCGTGACGTCGGACTTCGGCGCGGTGCACAGCACGGTGCCTACGGTCAACTCCGGGATGAATCTGGAGATGCCGACCGGTCAGTTCTTCGACACGGCGCTGTTGGCTGCGGTGAACAGCGGCCAGGTCAGCGTGTCGGTGATCGACAATTTGCTGGTGCAGCGGTTCGCTGAGATGATCAAGATGGGTCTGTTCGACAATCCGCTGCCGGCTAAGCCGATTCCGGCTCAGGCTGATGGGGCGGTCTCTCGGTCCATTGCTGATCAGGGTGCTGTGTTGTTGAAGAATTCTTCTGGTTTGTTGCCGCTTGATCCGGCCTCTTTGCATTCTATTGCGGTGATTGGGCCGTTCGCTGGTGCTGCCAAGACCGGTGGTGGTGGGAGTTCGCATGTGATTCCGTTGTTTACTGTGGATCCGGTTACTGGGATCAAGAATGTTGTTGGTGGTCGCGCTACTGTTGGCTTCGATCCGGGTACGGATCTGGCTGCGGCTGCTGCGCTGGCCAAGTCTTCTGATGTGGCTGTTGTGATGGTTGGTGACAATCAGACTGAGGGTGTTGATCAGGCTGGTCTTGCTTTGAGTGGTAATCAGGATGCGCTTGTTCGAGCTGTGGTCGCTGCTAATCCTCGTACTGTTGTGGTGGTCAAGAGCGGTGGTCCGGTGTTGATGCCTTGGGCTGGTCAGGTGCCGGCTATTTTGGAGGCGTGGTATCCGGGTGAGGAGGACGGTACTGTTGTGGCGGATCTTTTGTTTGGTAAGGTTGATCCGTCTGGTAAGTTGCCGTTGAGTTTTCCGGTTAGTCCTGGTGATGTGCCGGCCAATACGCCGGCTCAGTATCCTGGGGTGAACGGTACGGCTACGTTCTCTGAGGGTGTCTTTGTTGGGTACCGGCATTATGATGCCAGTAACATTGCGCCGTTGTTCCCGTTTGGGTTTGGGTTGTCTTATACGTCGTTTGCTTTCTCGCATTTGGTGGTTGGGCGGGGGGCGCACGGTTCTGTGTCGGTTACTGCTGATGTGACCAATACTGGTAGGCGGGCTGGTGCTGAGGTTGCTCAGTTGTACGTGGGTGATCCGAGTAGTAGTTTGGTTCCTGAGCCGCCTGATCAGTTGCAGGGGTTTGTTAAGGTGTCGCTTGGTCCTGGGCAGACTCGGCGGGTTAGTTTTATGCTTACTTCTCGGTCGTTTTCCTTCTGGGATACGGCTTCTTCGTCTTGGCGGGTGACTGGTGGGACTTATCGTTTGAATGTTGGGGACAGTTCTCGTAGCCTGCCCTTGACTGCTTCCATTCATTTGCCGGCTTCGTAGCTTGTCCTGACGCTTTGGGCTTCTGCATCACCCCGATACGCAATTGTTGGTAACGGTCGTTGGGGGTTTGTCAAGGCGGGAAAGAGTACCTTGACAAACCCCCAACGACCGTTCTTAAAGCGGCCCGTATCGGGGTGATGCAGAAGGACTGGCAAACAATGGTATGCCGCGTGTTTGGGCTCGGTCCTTCGGAGGCGAAAGAGGCGCCTCGGTTGGGAGCCTGCTCCCGTTCCTCCGGCGGGTTGCGTCTGCCGGTGAGACCCGCCCCGGTCGAGAGCCCACTCCCGTTCGCCCGGCGGGTCCCGTTCGGTGATAGTCGTTGATGCCTCGGCTGGGAGCCCGCTCCCCTTCGTCCGGCGGGTTGCGTCTGCTCGGTGAGATCCGCCCGGTTGCCAGCCACTCCCGTCCGCCCAGCGGGTCCGGTCTGCTGGGCGAGACCCGCCCCGGTCGAGGAGCCCACTCCCCTTCGCCCAGCGGGTCCCGTTCGCTCGGCGAGACCCGCCCTGGTTGCCACCCACTCCCGTTCGCCCGGCGGGCTATGGCTGCTGGACTGGCCTTATGTCCTGTTCATTCTGTTTTAGGAAATGTGGGTTAGTTGGCGGCTGAGGAATCGGGGGGTTGAGCGCGGCCAGCAGGCTGCTATGCCGGCGGCTACGCACAGCACGGTGGCCGTGTCGGCTGGGCCGAATACCGAGACGCCGACCGGTAGGTCGCCTTCCAGGCCTACTGGGATCGAGATGTTGGGGCGGCCGGCCAGTGCGGGGATGGTGGACGTGGTGCGGACGAACGGGTCGCCCAGTTCGTGGTCGATTGGCCAGGCGGGTGGGCCTGTTGGTGCCAGCACGCAGTCCAGGCCGGTTAGTGCGTCGTCCAGTGTCTGGTTGGCCCAGGCCCTGGCGCGGGATCGCCTTGCTCGCGCTATGCGGCGGTCGTTGTCGGTTACCGCGGCTGCCAGTTCCATCAGGTCCTGGCCGAACAGGGCCAGTTCTCGGGGATCCGCCCGGTTGGCGGCCAGTACGGCCGCCAGGTCGGCTGGTGCGTCCGGGCGGGTACTTAGGTAGGCGTTCAGGCTGGGGGCGAACTCGGCGATCTTTGCTGACAGGGCGTCGTCGAAGCGGTCGGGGGCCTCTGGGATGTCTACCGCCACTACCTTGGCGCCTGTGCTTGTCAGCATGTCCGCTACCCGGTCCAGTCGGTCCAATGCGTTTCGGGTGGGGCGGGTGCCTGGCCACAGGCCGATTCGGCGGCCTGCCAGTGTGATGTCGATGTCGGGGGTTGGGGTTCTGGCCAGCGCTGCCAGGGCGTAGGCGGCGTCGGTGACCGTGCCGGCCAGTAGGCCTGGGGTGTCCTGGGACGACGAGATCGGCACTATGCCTCGGTTGGGCAGTAACCCGAGCGCGGGTTTCAGACCGACCACTCCGCAGGCTGCGGCCGGGCGGACCAACTCGCCGTCGGTCTCCGTGCCGATCGCCAGTGGGGCGATACCGGCGGCCACCGCGGCTGCCGAGCCTGCCGACGAACCCCATGGGCTGCGATCGAGCACGTACGGGTTGCGGGTTTGGCCGCCTACCGCGGACCAGCCCTCGCTGCTCGACGTGCCGCGGAAATTGCCCCATTCCGACAGGTTCGTCTTGCCTAGGATGATGGCGCCTGCGGCGCGCAGCAGCCTGACTATGTCGGCGTCGGTTCGCGGTGGGGAGCCGGCCAGTAGTCGGGAACCGGCGGTCGTGGCCACGCCTGCGGTGTCCACATTGTCGTTGACCAGGACCGGAATGCCTTCCAGTGGGCGGGTCGAGCCGTTGGCCAGGCGCTGGTCGCACTCGCGTGCCTGGACCATCGCGGTCGGGTCGGCGGCTAGGACCGCGTGGATCGCACCGTCGACGGCGGCGATGCGGCGCAGGCAGCCGAGCACCAGGTGGCCCGCGGACACCTTCTGGTCGGCGAGCAGGGCACGCAGCTCGGTCAGCGCCGGCCAGCTGCCGCCGGCTGGGTCGAGGTCGACTCGGTAGTCAGTCATGGTGGGCTCCCCACAGACCGGTCAGGTGCCGTAGTAACGGCGCTGGCCCAGCAACAGGCCCTGGGCGGAGACGGTGACGATGTCGACGAAGTCGACGTCCTGGAAGCCGTCGGCGAGACGAAGAGCAGCGGGGCCGGTGCAGCGGCCGACGGCGGCCACGCAGTCGCCGTTGGCGATCACCTGGTGCAGCCGGTGCTGACCGGGTGGGCCGGCGACACCGGCCAGCGCGGCCAGCACGGCCGCGCGGCCCGATCTGGTCGGCTGGCCGGGACGCTTCAGCTGCACGTCCTCGTCCAGCAGCGATGCGTAGGCGTCCAGGTTGCCCTCGTCCAGGTACAGGTAGGACAGCAGGATGTGGTCCACGGCGGCGGCGGTGACGGCGGCGCCGGTTGACGGGCTGCGGTCGGTTACTGCCATGTCATGCTCCGTTGGTCGGCGGATGTTCGGCCGTCGCGCCTACTCTGGTGGCGGGCGACAACCTGCCCTTATCACCGCGTTATCACCGCCGACATCAGGGGTTGACCTGCGGTGATGCCCGGCTGTACACAGGCCTCCGAATGAAGTTTTGGTCCGGACGCGGATTCGACATACGCTTGGCAGCCGACCCGTCCGAAACGCCTCGCCCGGGGGCTTGGCATCGGAGGTGCACGATCGATCAGGGCCGTGCGGCGGCCGTTACCGCCGACGCCATGACATTCCGAATACTGGGCCCGATGGAGGTCAGGGGAACGAGCGGCACGATCCGCATCCCCCCAGGCCGACAGCAGGTCATCCTCGCCTCGCTGCTGATGGAGGCCAACCAGATCGTCACCATCGACCACCTGGTGGATGCCCTCTGGGACGACGCACCGCCCAGCACGGCGCGCACCCAGGTGCAGATCTGCGTGTCGCGGCTGCGCAAGAGCCTCACGAGTGCCGGTGTCGACACCCCGATCCTGAGCCGGTCGCCGGGCTACCTGCTCCGGGTCGACGAGTCGCAGCTGGACCTGCACGTCTTCACCAGCAAACTTGCCAAAGCCCGCGCGCTGGCAAGGGACGGCCGCCCCGCGGACAGCGCGGCACTCATGCGGTCGGCGGCCGCGCTGTGGCGTGGGCCGTGCCTTGCCGGCATTCCGCACCGCGCGCTGCGCACGTGGGCGACGCGCCTCGACGAGGACCGGCTGGACGCCGTCGAGACCTACATGGAACTGGAGCTCGGGCTCGGGCTGCACCACCAGCTGGTGGGCGAGCTGACCCGGCTGGTGCACGAACACCCGTACCGCGAACGGCTGCGCGGCCTGCTGATGCGCGGGCTGTACCTGGCCGGCCGGCAGGCCGAGGCGCTCGCCGTTTACCGGGCCGCGCGGGACATGCTGATCGACGAGCTCGGCCTGGAACCGGGCGACGAACTGCGCTCGCTGGAAAGCGCCATCCTGGCCGGCGACACGTCGGCCCTGCTGCGGTCGACGCCACAGGAGCCGGAGGCGCCCTCGGTGGCGGAGTCGGCGCCGCACACCGAGCGGCCGCGCCAACTGCCGGCCGACACCGCGGACTTCACCGGCAACGAGGAGCTGATCGCCACGGCGGAGTCGGTGCTGGTCGGCGACCAGCAGCGGCGCGCGGTCGGGGTCGTCGTCATCGTGGGCAAGCCGGGTGTCGGCAAGAGCACGCTCGCCACGCATATCGGGCATCGCGTCGCGGACGACCACTTCCCCGACGGGCAGCTGTACTGCGACCTGCGGGGCATCCGCGGCGGGGTGGACGGAGTGGCCGACGTGCTCGGCCGGTTCCTGCTCGCGCTGGGCATTCCGGGTGCGGTCGTGCCGGGCGAGCTGGACGAACGTGTCGAGCTGTACCGGACGCTGCTGGCCAGTCGCCGGGTGCTGGTCGTGCTCGACGACGTGGTCACCGAGCAGCAGGTCACGCCGCTGTTGCCGGGCAGCAGCAGCTGCGCGGTGATCATCACGACCAGGTCGCGGCTGACCGGGGTGCCGGGCGCGTCGGCTCGAGCTCGACGTGCTGAACCCGTCCCGGTCGCTCGAGCTGATCAGCCACGTCATCGGCGCGGACCGGGTGGACCGCGAGCCGGAGGCGGCCCTGGCGCTCATCAAGGCGGTCGGCGGGCTGCCGCTCGCGTTGCGGATCATCGGGGCGCGCCTGGCGGCCCGGCCGCACTGGACGCTGGCCTCGATGGTGCACCGGCTGGCCAACGAGCGACGCAGGCTGGACGAGCTGGCGCACGGCGACATGACGATCAGGGCCAGCCTGTCGCTCACCCACGACGGCCTTGACCGGCAGTCCCGCCGGCTGTTCGGCCTGCTCAGCATGGCCGACGGCCTGACGCTGCCCGGCTGGACGGCGGGCGCGGTGCTGGACGACGACAGCCCCTACCCGTCGGACCTGCTCGAACCGCTGGTGGACGTGCAACTGCTGGACGTCACCGCGGTCGAGCACACCGGCGAGTTCCGCTACCGCTACCAGGACATGGTGCGGCTGTTCGCGCGGGAGCAACTGCCGGCCGAGGCGGATCCGGTCGACCAGGATGCCGCGCTGGCACGGATGCTGGGCGGCTGGCTGGCCATTGCCGAACAGGCCCACCATCGGGTCTACGGCGGCGACTTCACCGTGCTGCACGGCGCGGCGCCGCGGTGGCGACCGCCGCCCAAGTACGTGGAACAGGTGCTGGTCGAGCCGCTGGAGTGGCTGGACGGCGAACACGCCAACCTGTGCGCCGCGGTCACCCAGGCCGCCAAGGTCGGGCTGGACGAGCTGTGCTGGGACCTGGCCGTCACCCTGGTCACCCTGTTCGAGGCGCGCGGCTACCTGGACGACTGGGAACGCACCCACCAGGACGCCCTGATCGCCACCCGGGCGGCCGGCAACGTCCGTGGCACCGCGGCGCTGTTGAGTTCGCTGGGCACCCTCTACATCAACCGGCGGCAGCACGACAGGTCACGGTCCGTCCTGGTCGAGGCGCTGGCCACGTTCGAGGAACTCGACGATCCGCGCGGCCTCGCCATGTGCCACCGTGACCTGGCGTTGCTGGACCGGTACGCCGACGACCAGGACGGCGCGCTGGCCAGGTACACGGTGGCGCTGCGGGAGTTCGCCAGGGTGGACGACGCGGTGGGCAGGGCCATCGTGCTCACCCAGAGCGCGCCCCTGCTGTACGACCGTGGGCAGGTCGCCGAGGCGTACGCCGGGCTGACCGAGGCGATGGACATCTACCGGGCGGTCGGCTACGCGCTCGGCTCGGCGCACACCCTGCGCCGGATCGGGCTGTTCCAGCTGAGGTCGGGCGACTTCGAGGCGGCGGCGGCCACCCTTGGCGAGGTGTTGGCCGTGGTACGCGACGGCCGGGACGTGATCGGTGAGGGATACGCGCTGGTCGGTCTCGGCGACGTCAACGCCGCCGCGGGCCGTCCGAACCAGGCGCGGGCCTTCTTCCAGCAGGCGTTGACGCTGCGGGAGCGCATCATGGATCACAGCGGTGCCGCCGCGGTTCGCCTCAAACTGGCTCGGACCATGGCGGTCGCCACCGGGCGGGGCTGAGTCACTCGTCCCAGGGGTTGCTGTTGGCGCTGCTGGCCGTCGGCGCGGACAGGGTGTGGACCGAGGCGTGTGCGGCCTGGGCGGCACCCAGGGTGAGCACGGCGGCGGTGGCGGCGGTGGCGGCGAAGCGAGCAATGGTCCTGGCGTTCATCTCTGGCTCCTGAGTTTCGATTTCCGGGGGTGGAGCCAAAGTTAGAAACCAACGGCATCTCGAAATTATCGCGACACCTATCGCCTCGCTATCACGGCCGCGAACCCGCGATAGGCGGCGATAACGCGCAGGTCAGCGCCCTGGCACCGGACCACAGGAATGAGTGGATCGATCACCAGCCCTTGTTCTGCTGTGAATATGTCCATTCACCGGCCGACCGCTTGGTTGGGTCTGCGATTTTCTTTCCGGAATTCGGTCGCGAAAGAACGTGACAGGGGCACGATGGGGCTTCGACCTGCGGGGCACGGTTGTCGGTGCGCGATGATTAGCCGGCGCACGAACAAACCGAAGATCGTTTCGCCCGGCGAGTGGCAGCAGGCCCCGTGACGACCTGTTCAAGGTCGAGTAGGAGCTCATCCGCGCTCGCGGCGCGGCGCGGGCGCCTCCCGACCGTCACGTTCGGCAACGGGTACGCCTGCCAAGACCCTGTTCGACGGCCACGGCCGGCCGACCGTGGCGGACACCTGCCGCCGGGGCGTACGAGGCGCGGCTGGACCCCTCGCCGCACCCGACCTACGGATAAGCGTCCCGCCGTGGTCGCCCGGCGGTAATGAGTCGGGCTGTATCGTCGATTGTCCGGATTGTTTCAGGAGGTATTCGAATTTCGTATCCGGTCCGTGAATACGCATCAAAAGTGCCCGGCCGGCGTGCCGTGGCAGGATCCAGTGCAACCGCGGGTCGGCTTGTTGACAGTCTGTGCGGGCACTCCCAACAATCGGCGACGAACGCCGATGACGAGGGGAGCCGCATGGCTGAACGGATCCTCGTCCCGTTCCACGGGGAAGGCGAGGGGGTCGGGGAACTGACCTGGGCGCAGATCGGCCTGTGGGAGGGGATGGTCGTGGCGGGCCGGTCGGTGACCATGGCCGGTTCGGCTCCGCTGCCGCCGACGTGGACGGTCCAGCGGCAGGCCGAGCTGCTCGGCTTCATCGTCGGCCGGCACCAGGCTTTGCGTACCCGGCTACGGTTTCGCGACACCGGCCCGCCGTTGCAGGTGTGCGTGGCTGCCGGCGAGGTGCCGCTGGAGATCGTGGACACGGACGGCGATCCGGTCGAGGCGGCCAGAATCGTCGAGGCGCGGTACCGGGAGGTCGACTTCGACTACGAGACGGAATTCCCGATACGCATGGCGGTGATCCGCCGCGAGGGCAGGACCGCCTACCTGGTCGTCGTGTACCTGCACACGGTCCTGGACGCGGGTGGACTGACCGCGCTGCTGGCCGACATGTTCGCGCGCGACCCGGTGACCGGCGCGGCCGCGGCCCCGGTGACGGCGATCCAACCGCTGGAACAGGCGCGCCGGCAGCGCTCCGGCAGTGGCCGCCGGCAGTCCGACGCCGCCATGGTCCACCTGGAACATGCCTTGCGCACCATGCATCCCAGCCAGTTCGGCGAGCCGCGCTACCCGGACCGTGGCATTCGGATGATCAGCTACCGGTCGCCCGCCACCGCGCTGGCCGTGGAACGCATCGCCGCGCAAGAGAAGTTGAACACCTCGTCGGCGCTGCTGGCCGTGTTCGCGGTGGCGCTGGCGCGACACACCGGTATCGGCCGGGTGATGGCGATGTTGATGGTGGGCAACCGATTCCGGCCCGGCTTCGCCGACTCGGTCAGCCCGCTGGTGCAGTTGTCGCCGTACCTGATCGACGTGGGTGGCGTGTCGCTGGGCGACGCGGTCGAACGGGCCCGCACCAGCGTGTTCAACGCCTACAAGAACGCCTACTACGACCCGTACGCGCAGGAGGCGACGATCGACCGGGTCAAGGCGGAACGCGGCGAGATCGACTACTCGTGCGTCTACAACGACCGCAGGCAACAGGATCGCGACGCCATACCCGAGCAACCGGCGACCGACGACGAGATCCTGGCCGCGCTCCCGCTGGCCCAACACGAATGGTTGTATCGGCCCGCCATGTCGACCCGCCGATTGTTCGTGACCGTTGACGACGGGCCTGCTTCGGTCGATTACCTGATGACGGCGGACACCAGATTCTTCTCCGACGACGACATAATCGCGCTCGCGGCGTCGTTCGAAAATGTCGCGGTGCAAATCGCGTTGGACCCGACGCGGCCCACCGGAGTCGGCGCGGCAGCCGCCGTGCTCCTCGGCGATCCGAGATGAGCCGCCAAGCCCGATTTCCGTCCCGATCCGCCCGAATCGGCGGATCACTACCAAAGTCGGGGGGTGAATCCGCCATGACCATCGAACCCGTACAGTCCCCGTCCGTCGAGTCCGTCCGCTAGTTCGGTCCGGGACCACGAAGCCGGCACCGAGCGGCGAACCAACCGCGCCGGATCACGGCCGGCGGCGGGGGTGGGTGCCCCAGGCGCCCACCCCGATCTGTCGGTGCAATAGGCCGAACGGGGGCACCGATCACCAGTTCCCGGTGTTATCGACATCCGACGAAAGTCTTGGTCCCACAGCCGCATTTCACAGTTACTTTTCGGTGATCCCGAGCTGCCAGCCCGGGCTCGTCGCGAGGAGTAACGATGCGAGTCCCCACCCTGCGCCGGTTGACGGTCGCCGCCATGGCGTTAGCGGCCATCGCCGCGACCGCCTCGACCGCCGCCGCCAGCACCCAGCCGACTGCGGCTCCCGTCAGCGGCCACTACGGCGCCAAGTCGATCGGTCACGCGGCCCCACACGCCAACGCCAACACGCTGTCCGTCCGCTCCAGCGCGTCGACCGGCGTCGTCTCGCCGAACCCCAAGGTGTTCCTGGTGTTCTGGGGCTCGCAGTGGGCCAAGGACCCGGCGGGCGCTGCCCCGGCGCTGCAGAACTTCTTCCGCGGCCTGTTCGGCCCCTCGGACACCTGGGGCACCATCCTGACCCAGTACTGCGAGGGTGTGGCCAAGGGCACCACGAACTGCGGCAGCAAGGGCATCCACGTCACCCACCCCACCGCGTCCCTGCTGGGCGGCACGTGGTTCGACAACGGGACGGCGGAACCGACCAACGCGACAGCGGCACAGATCGCCGCTGAAGCGGTCAAGGCCGCGACCCACTTCGGCAACACCACCCAGACGCCGAACCTCAACGACCAGTACGTGATCGTGTCCGCCACCGGTACCCACCCCGACGGCTTCCCGAACAGCGGCTTCTGCGCCTACCACAACTTCACCAGCTCGGCAGACGGCAAGGTCGCCTTCACGAACCTCCCGTACGTCCCCGACCTCGGCGCGGGCGCCTGCACCACGCTGGCCAACCCGACCCTGCTCGACGGCCTGTTCTCCACAGAAACCCACGAGTACGCCGAAACGGTCACCGATTTCTTCCCCAGCATCGGCTGGAACGGCACCAACGGCGAGATCGGCGACGAGTGCGTCCAGTTGGACAGCAAGCTCACGCTGAGCACCGGCACGTTCGACGTGCAGGGCATCTGGTCCAACTCCCGCAACGCCTGCCGCACCACCGCCTGACGGTTCGTCGGGGGCCTGTTGTCAACGGGCCCCCGGTCCGCCGCGCGTTGCGGACCGCGCCTCCTGTCGCATCGCGTTGTCCGCCTGGCCGGCCGGGTACCCTGCGCCGACAGGCTGAAGGGTGATGCGGTGAAGGTCCTTCTCGTAGCATGCGTACTGTGTCTTGTGGCAGGTTGCACCACGTCGACCGCCACACCGCCGGCCGCCACACCGACCGTTGCGCCCTCCAGGACCACCAGTGCTCCCTCGACGACCGGCAGTGCTTCGTCGACCACCACCGCTCCGGCCGTGCCTCGGCCGGATCATGTGGTTGTCGTTGTCGAGGAGAACCGTTCCTACGCTGATGTCATCGGTCGGTCGGATGCGCCGTACATCAACGCGCTGGCCGGGCAGGGTGCGCTGTTCACCGCGTCCTATGCGGTGAGCCATCCGAGTGAACCCAACTACCTGGCTCTGTTCTCCGGCTCCACGCAGGGGCTGACCGATGACTCCTGCCCGCACACATTCCCCGGCGCGAACCTCGGTGCTCAACTGCTGTCGGTCGGGCTCACTTTCGCTGGTTACTCGGAGGGGCTGCCGGCGGTGGGTGCCACCGTCTGTTCGGCTGGCTCGTATGCTCGCAAACACAATCCCTGGGTGGATTTCTCCACTATTCCGGCTTCGGCCAATCAGCCGTTTGGTGCGTTTCCCACCGACTACGCCAGCCTTCCCACGGTGTCCTTCGTCATCCCAGACCTGGCCGACGACATGCACGACGGGTCCGTCAGCCAGGGGGATGGGTGGTTGCGGTCCAATCTGGATAGCTACGTTCGGTGGGCTCTGTCGCATCGCAGCTTGCTGATCGTCACGTGGGACGAGGATGATTTCTCCCAGGCCAACCAGATTCCCACCATTGTCGTGGGCGGCTTGGTCAAGCCGGGTCGTTATGCGCAGCGTATCGATCACTATTCTGTGTTGCACACCCTGGAAGCCGCTTATGGCCTGCCTTCGATCGGGGTTGCCGCGGCTCCGGTCATTGACTGTTGGTCTGCGAACTGAAGGCCGCGTCGAATGACGCTGCCGGTGGCTCGATGCGGGTGAGGGCGCGGACGAAGGCCAGCGCGTCGCGGGCGCCGACGACGCGGTCCATGCCGGCGTCCTCCCATTCGACCGAGATCGGGCCTTGGTAGCCGATGCTGTTGAGCATCCGGAAGCACGCCTCCCAGGGGACCTTGCCGTGGCCGGTGGACACGAAGTCCCAGCCGCGCCGCGGATCGCCCCACGGCAGGTGGGAGCCGAGCCTGCCGTTGCGGCCGTCGAAGCGGGTCGCGGTTTCCTTGCAGTCGACGTGGTAGACGCGGTCGCGGAAGTCGTAGAGGAAGCCGACCGGGTCCAGGTCCTGCCAGACGAAGTGGCTCGGGTCGAAGTTGAGCCCGAACGCGGGCCGGTGACCGATGGCGTCCAGTGCGCGCACGGTTGTCCAGTAGTCGTAGGCGATCTCGCCAGGATGCACTTCGTGCGCGTAGCGGACGCCTTCGGCGTCGAACACGTCGAGGATCGGGTGCCAGCGGTCGGCGAAGTCGGTGAAACCGCGTTCGACCATCGCGGCGGGCACCGGCGGGAACATCGCGACGGTGTGCCAGATCGACGAACCGGTGAACCCGACGACGGTGTCCACGCCGAGCAGGGCCGCGGCGCGCGCGGTGTTCTTGATCTCCTCCGCCGCGCGTTCCCGCACGCCGTCCGGTTTGCCGTCGCCCCACACCCGGGCCGGCAGGATGGCGCGGTGGCGTTCGTCGATGGGGTGGTCGCACACGGCCTGGCTGGTCAGGTGGCACGAGATCGTCCACACCTTGAGGCCGTGCTCGTCGAGGATCGCGCGCAGCCGGGGGACGTACGCGTCGTCCGCCAGCGCCGCCTCGACGTCGAAGTGGTCGCCCCAGCAGGCGATCTCCAACCCGTCGTAGCCCATGTCCGCGGCGAGCCGGCACACCTCGGTGAACGGCAGGTCGGCCCACTGGCCGGTGAACAGCGTGACGGGTCGGGTCATCGGAACCTCTCAACGGAGACGTGGACACCGGCCGCGTCGGCGCTGGTCCGCACGGCCGCGAGGACGCGCTGCACCTGGAGGCCGTCGGCGAACGACGGCGCCGGATCGGTACCGTCGGCGATCGCGGCGACGAAGTCGCGCACCTCGTGGACGAACGTGTGCTCGTAGCCGATGATGTGGCCGGGCGGCCACCAGGCGTCCAGGTACGGGTGGGTCGGCTCGGTGACCAGGATTCGGTGGAAGCCCGCGGTGTCCGGGTCTTCCGTGCCGTCCATGAAGGACAGTTCGTTCATCGACTCCATGTCGAACGCGATGCTGCCGGCCGAGCCGTTGACCTCGATGCGCAACGCGTTCTTCCGGCCGGTGGCGAAGCGGGTCGCCTCGAACACGCCGACCGCGCCGCCGTCGAACCGGGCCGTGCACAGGGCCGCGTCGTCGACGGTGACCTGGCCACGGCCGGTGCCGCCGGACGCGGACAGCCCGCTCGACTCGGCCGGCAGTGGGCGTTCGGTGACGAACGTCGTCAACAGCGCGCCGACGCTGGTGATGTGCTGATCCGTGAGGTACTGCGCCAGGTCGATGGCGTGCGCGCCGAGATCGCCGAGCGCACCGGAGCCGGCCCGTTCGGCGCGCAGCCGCCAGACGAGCGGAAAGTCCTTGTCCACCAACCAGTCCTGGAGATACTGGGCACGCACGTGGCGAATCTCGCCGAGCCGGCCGGCCGCGATCAGCTTGCGCGCCAACGCCAACGCGGGCACCCTGCGGTAGTTGAACGCGACCATCGAGCGGCCACTGGCCTGCGACGCGGCCGCGACCATCGCCTCGGCTTCGGAGACGGAGTTGGCGAGGGGCTTCTCGCACAGGACGTGCTTGCCCGCCTGCAGCGCCGCGATCGCGATCTCGGCGTGGCTGTCCCCCGGCGTGCAGATGTCCACGATGTCGATGTCGTCGCGCGCGACCAGCGCCCGCCAGTCGGTCTCGTGGGAGGCCCAGCCGTAACGGGAGGCGGCGGCGCGCACGCCGTCCTCACTACGGCCGCAGATGGCGGTCATGGCGATGGGTGGCAGGTCGAACACGCGGCCCGCGGTGCGCCAGGCGTTCGAATGCGCGGCGCCCATGAAGGCGTAGCCGACCATGCCGACGTTCACCATTCGTCAGTCCTCTTCCGGACGGGCGCCGGCCGGGACCGGCAGCGGGCGCAGGCACGTGCTGCTCACCTCGACGTACGAGCCGACCTCGGCCGCGACCAGCAGCGACTCCATCACGTCCAGCACGTGGTAGGCCAGTTCGCCGCCGGCGCGGGGTGTGGTGCCGTTGGCGATCGCGCGCGCCAGGTCGGCGACGCCGTATCCACGGGCCGCGTCCCGGTAGCCGCCGGACTCGGGCACGTCGGTCCATTCCGGACGGTCGGCGGTGAGGATCCTGACGGTGCCGTGGAAGCCGTTCGGGTCGGGCACCGACAGCGTGCCCGCGGTGCCGTATACCTCGATGCGCGGCAGCTGCGCGCCCCAGATCTCGAAGCTCATCATCAGGGTCGACAGCACACCGGACGCATGCTGTAGCACGCCGGTGACGTGGGTGGGCACGGTGACCGGGAACCGGGTGCCGGCACGGGGACCGCTGCCGATCACCCGGCTGTCGCGCGGGGCCGACGCCATGCCGACCACCCGGCTGATCGGGCCGAGCAGCGTGACCAGCGCGGTGAGGTAGTACGGGCCCATGTCCAGCAGCGGGCCGCCACCGGGCTGGTAGTAGAACTCGGGCGCGGGATGCCATCGTTCGTGCCCCGGCGTGGTCATGAACGCGGTCGCGGCGACCGGCTCGCCGATGTCGCCCGCGTCCAGGCTGGCCCGCGCGGTCTGCACGCCGGTGCCCAGCACGGTGTCCGGCGCGCAGCCGACGGTGACCCCGGCCTCCGCGGCGGCGGTCAGCACCGCGCGGGCCCGCATCGTGGTCGTGGCGAGCGGTTTCTCGCCGTACACGTGCTTGCCCGCCGCGATGGCGGCCAGCGCCACGTCCGGGTGCGCGCTGGGCACGGTCAGGTTGAGCACGAGGTCGACGTCCCGGGCCGCGTACAGCTCGGCAGGCCGGACCGCCCGCACGCCGGGCAGGCGGTCGGCAACGGCGACGGCCCGTGCCCGGTCCAGATCGGCGATCGTGGTCAACGTGACGTTTCCCAGGCGGGGCAACGTTTCCAGGTACGCGCCGCTGATCTGGCCCGCGCCGACCAGACCGACCCTCAACGGCTTGCCCATGCCAGTCCTCTGGTGATCAGCTCGTGGGTCGCCGGCACGTCGAAGTCGGCCATGCGATGGCCCAGTGTCGTGACGAACACCCGTCCCGCGCCCCACTGCTTCGTCCAGGCGACCGGCATCGTGGTGCCGGCCGCGCCGGGCAGGTCCGGGTCGTCGATGAAGTCGGTCACGGCGTGCACGTCGATCGACGGGTCGACCTGCACGTAGTACTGCTCGGTGTGCACGCCGAACGTGCCAAGTCCCGCCACAAGCGGGTGGGTACTCACCGGGCGCACCTGGTAGTCCACGAAACCCTTGGGGTGGTGGACGAACTGGCCGCCGGTGATGAGGTGGTACCAGGGTGCGGCGCGGAAGGCGTCGATCATGCCGCCGTGCCAGCCGGCGAACCCGGTGCCGGCGCGGATCGCGGTGGACAGGCCGTCGAGTTGGTCGGCGCTGATGGTGCCCTGGGTCCAGCACTGCACGATCAGGTCGGTGCCGCGCAGCAGTTCCCGGTCCAGATAGCTGTCCAGGGTGTCCGATGTGGTCACTTCGTAGCCGTCCCGCCGCAGTATGTCGGCGTAGCGGTCGGTGGCCTCTACCGGCGAGTGGCCGAGCCAGCCGCCGCGCACCACCAGGGCGGTCGTCAAGGGGACCTCCAGGCGTGGACCGGGGTGAAGTCGAGCAGTTCGCGGCCGCGTCGGGTGGCGAACGGGACGTCGAAGCCGGCCGGTGGCGCGTCGATCCGGGTGGTCGGGTGGTAGCGGCGGAGCAGTTCGACGGTCGGCACCAGCGCGGTGGTGTCCGGTGCGGTCACGGTGATCGACACGTGGCCGGCCAGTGGCCGGGTCAGCGTCGAGGACACCGCGCGGGCCGCGTCCCGGGTGTCCAGCCAGCCCCACAGCCCGGCCCGGTCGAAGGCGGGATCGGCGTGCACCCGGGACAGGTGGTACCGCAACCGCTCCCCCGTGCCGAGAAAGGGAAACCGCAGGCTCACCGCCGTGGCACCCCAGCGCCTGCTGACCGTGGCCGCGACCAGTTCCCCCACGTACTTGGACAGCCCGTACACGTCCTCGCCGACGTAGGGATGGTCCTCGGTGACCGGTACCCGTTCCGGCGACGGCGCGCCCCGCGCCCAGGCAAGGCCGAGCGCGGAGAGGCTGGAGACGTTGACGATCCGCCCGACCCCGCCGCGACCCGCTGCCGTGAGCACGCGGTAGGCGGATTCGACGTTGTTGGTGAAGACCTCGTCCTCCGCGGCGGCGTTCGGGGACGGGAACGCCGCCGCGTGCACCACGGCGTCCATCCCGCGCACCGCGGTGGCCGCCAGGTCGGCGTCCCGCAGGTCGCCGGTGACGATCTCGTCGGTGGCGGCGGCCACCGTGGCCGGCAGGTCGACGCGGTCCTGCGCGCGCACCCGGTGGCCGTCGGCGGCGAGTTGGGCGACGACCTCGCGGCCAAGACGCCCGCCCGCGCCGGTTACCAGGACCCTCAAGCCGACCTCCTAGCCTTTGACGGCACCCTGCACCCCGTTGACGAAGTATCGCTGTAGCAGCACGAAGAGCACCACCACCGGCAGGACGATGATGAGCGACGCGGCCATCAGGACGTTCTGCTGCGGCGACAGGGTCGAGTTCAGGTTCTGCAGCGCGATCGGCAGCGTGTAGGTGGCCGGGTCGTTGAGGGAGACCCTGGTCAGCACGTACTCGTTCCAGGTGGGGATCGCGGTCAGCAGCCCGATGGTGATCAGCGCGGGCCGGCAGGACGGCAGGTAGATCGACCAGAACGTGCGCAACTCGCCAGCGCCGTCGCAGCGCGCCGACTCCCGCAGTTCGCTCGGCACGCCACGGAAGCTGTTGGTCAGCAACAGAACCGACAGCGGCGCGGTGCCGTTGACGAACGGCAGGATGATCCCGAGATGGGTGCCGAGGATGTTCAGCTTGCCCTGCAGGATCACCACCGGCAGCAGCAACGTGATGCCGGGCACGAACAGCAGCGCCACGAACAGCCCGTACAGCGCCTTCCGGCCGGGGAAACGCAGCACACCGAACGCGTAGCCGGCCAGCGAGTAGATCACCAGCACGCCGAGCGTGGTGAAGCCGGTCACCTCGAGGCTGTTGGTGAAGTAGGTGAAGAAGTGCAGGTCGCTCCAGGTCCTGGCCAGTGTGGCCAGCGTGGGGTGCTGCGGGATCAGGTGGGCGCCCTGCCGGATCTCCTGGTCGCCCTGCAGCGCACCGGACACCATCACGGCGAACGGATACACGCTGATCGCCGCGTAGATCAACAGGATCAGGTAGGTGACCAGGCGCGGCGACAAGCGCCGACGTCGGACGACCGGTGACACCACCCGGTCCACCGGCACCGCGGTGGGCAGCGTGACGGCGGTCATGTGCGCCGCCGCAGGAGCCGGAGGTTGAGCGCCGCGAGCAGCAGGGCGACGACGAACAGGATCCAGCCCAGCGCGCTGGCCAGGCCGAGGGTCGGCCCGAGACCGGAGAAGAACGCCAGGTTGTAGGCCTCGAGGCCGAGCACGATGGTGTGGCCGCCGGGCCCGCCGTTGGTCATGACGAGAAAGATCTGGAAGCCCTGCAGCGCGTCGCGCATGTTGAGCATCACCACGGCGGCGGTGATGGGGCGCAGCAGCGGCCAGATGATCGCGGTCATCGTGCGGGTGTTCCCTGCGCCGTCGACGCGGGCCGCGTCCAGGACGGCCGAGTCGATCGACTGGAGCCCGGTCAGGTACAGGATCATCGCGACCGGGATCGCGCTCCACGACATCACCACGATCAGCGTGGGCAGCGCGGTCGCCGGGTTGCCGAGCCAGCCCTGCGGCTGGGTCAGGGTCCCCAGCCCGAGGTGGCTGAGGATGAAGTTGAGTGACCCGTCCGGCTGCAGCACGTAGGTCCATGCGTAGAACACCGCGATGCCGGCGGTCACGTACGGCAGGAAGAACAGCGTCCGGAACGTCGAGCGCAGCACCCGGATCCGGTTGAGGGCGACGGCCAGCGGGAAGCCGACCGCCACCGTCAGCGCGGGCACTGCGATCATCACCCCGAGGGTGCGCACCGCGGCGGACCGCACGATCGGGGCGTAGATCGGGTCACGGAAGAGCAGGTCGAGGTAGTTGCCGAACCCGACCCAGGTCCACTGTGGACTAAATCCGTTCCACCGCGCGAAGCTGAGCGCAAGGCCGTAGCCGATCGTGTAGATCCCCATCACGGCGAACAGCGCCACCGCGGGCAGCACGAACGCGTAGCCGGTCAACGCCTCCCGCCACCGTCGCCCGCGTACGGTGACGGGCCTGCGCCCGCCGAGGACCGCGGTCACGGGTCACTTCCAGCCGTTGGCGGCGTACGCGCCGAGCTGGCTGTTCAGCGCGGCCGGGGTGAGTTCCTTCAGCGGCGACATCTTCACGACCAGGTCACCGGCCACCGTGATGTCCCACACCGGGCTGATGAACGTGTTGGCGCCGGGGTTGTAGGCGTTGTCGCCGTTGCCGAACACGGCCTCCAGCGAGCTCAGGTGCGGGCCGACGAGCTTGCTCGCGCCCGAGCCGAGGTCGGTGCCGGGCAGGTCGAGCGAGGTCTGCGCGAAGGCGCCCGCCTGTTGTTGGGTGGTGAGGAAGTTCAGCCATTTCAACGCGTCGGCCTGGTTCTTGCTCTGCGACGAGATCGCCAGGCCGGTCAGCGCGATCGGGGCGAGCTTCAGGTCGCTGATCGCGCCGCCCGTCGCCGCGGGCAGGCCGAACGCGACGATGTCGTTGGGGTTCATGCCGTCCTGCTCCAGGGCGGACATGGTGAACGTGCCGCCGATGTCGAACGTGGACTTGCCCTGGGCGAACGCCCGGTCCGCGTCGTCGATCGCGAGGGTCTGGGTGCCGGCGGCCCAGTACGGCGTGATCCCGTTGTACAGGCTGAGCACCTGCTGCCCGTTGGCGCTGCCCCACGCCTGGGTCCGGTCCTTGCCGAACAGTGCCTGGTAGTTGGTCTTGCCGAGGTAGCCGTAGGCCAGCGGCTCCAGCACCCAGTCCAGCCCGGTCGACGACGACTTGAGGCCCAGCGTGACACCGCCGGCGGTCGGGTCCTTGGCCTTGGTGGTCTGGAACCAGGAGAGCAGGTCCTGCCAGGTCTGCGGCGGCTTGGTCGGGTCGATCCCGGCCGCGGCGAGCTTGCTCTTGCTGGCGAAGACGATGCCGAAGGTGCCCGCGGTGAAGGGAATGCTGAACAACTGACCCTTCTTGACACCCTTGTGGGTCGACTTCGGGTTCAGCGACTCCTGGTAGACCGCGTCGCTGACCAGGCCGGTGTCGGCGGTGCCGGCCAGGAACCGGCCGCGCCATGCCGTGTCCACATTGGACGCCAGGTCGGTGAGGATGCCGGCGCCGCCGAACGTGAAGTCCTCGCCGCCCGCGTGCACCTCCAGCACGTCCGCGACGTTGTGCGTCGCCGCGGCGCTCTGCACCTTCGCGGCGTACGTGTCGTCCGGCGTGTACGCGGTGATGTTGACCGTGATGCCGGTCTGCGACTTGAAGGTCGCCGCCGCGTCCTGCAGCGCCTTGACGTGCGTCTGCTTGAACGTCCACATCGTCAGCGTGCTGCCGGAGCCTGCAGTGCTGCCGCTGCTGCACCCGGCGATCCCGGCCAGAACCGCAACGGCCGCCGCGACCACGCTCAGTACCCGTCGTCCGCCCACGCTGACCTCCTCGTCAACCCCGGATCGAGTGACGTTGACCATAGGAGCGCTAGCTTTAACATGTCAATAGCCCAACCTCAACGCCAGAACTAGCCCATCGGAGTGAACCACAGCAGGCTGGATATGTTAAAGTCACCGGCCTGCCCGGGTGCTCGGTCTATAGGGAGGTCGATCGTGGATGGCGGTGGAAGCTAGCGGCGCGCAGCTCCCCCTCTACCAGCAGGTCAAGCGGAAGCTGCTGGCCGCGATCGCCGCGGGCGACTACGCCGCCGGCAAACCGTTCATCACCCAGCGGGAGATCTGCGAACGCTTCAACGTCAGCCACGCCACAGCCGTGCGGGCCCTGAACGACCTCGCCGCCGACGGCTACGTCGTGCGCCGCAGGGGACAGGGCACGTTCGTGGCAGAACGCCCGGCCATCCCCGCCACCAAGGACCGCACCATCGCCTGCGTGCTCCAACACCAGGGCCCGCACGTCGGCCAGTTGCTGGCCGGCGTCGAGGAGATCTGCGCCGAAGTGGGCTACCGGCTGTTCCTCAACCACTGCGAGGCGGACCCCGCCCGCGAGGCCAAGGCGTTGCTCGGGGCCCTGGACCACCAGGTCAGCGGCATCATCGTCTACCCCACGGAGGGCAGCGAGGTGCTCGCCCCCTACGCGGAGGCCCGCAGGCGAGGCGTGCCGCTGGTGATGATCGACCGCTACCGCCCCGACCTGGCCACCGACGCCGTCGTAGCAGACAACCTCGCCGCAGGCCGCGACCTGACGGAAGCACTGATCACCGCGGGCCACCGCCGGATCGCCACCCTCTGGGACGAAACGGATGTGACCAGCGTCCGCGACCGGCTCGCCGGCCACGTCCAGTCACTGAGGGAACACGGCATCCCGGTCCGCCCCGACCTGACCGTGCTGCGCCGCTACCGCGACCAGCCGGACGACACCCGCCGCGCGGTACTGGCCGAACTCCTCGGCAGCCCGCAGCCGCCGACGGTCCTGTTGTGCGCCAACGGTTACGTCCTCGCCACGGCCGCACAGGACCTGGTCGCCCTCGGCCGCGAGATCCCCGGCGACATCGACCTGGCCGGCATGGACGACGCAGGCCCGTTCGACGTACTCCCCCTGACCGCCGCCGCGATCTCCCTACCGTCCCGCGAAATGGGCCGCCGCGCGATGCGCCTGCTGCACGAGCGGATCACCGACCCCGACGGCACGGCAGGCCCGGAACTGGTAGTGCTACCGGTAACGGTTCAGACCCGCCAGTCCTCAATGGGACACCTACGGGTCTTCGGCGCGACACGGGAGACGACATGACCGACCCGAACCGACTGCTGGACCCCTCCGGCGGCCTGCCACAGGCACTACCACCGTGGCCCGCCCGCGACGACGTGCGCGTCACCGCGGTCCGCGCGCTGGTGACCGCACCGGAAGGCATACCGCTGGTCGTCGTGCGCGTCGACACGTCGGAGCCGGGCCTCTACGGCCTCGGCTGCGCGACGTTCACCCAGCGATACACCGCCGTGGTCGCCGCGGTCGACGAGCACGTGGGCCCACTGGTCGTCGGCCGCTCCCCCGCCGACATCGAGGACATCACGCGCCTGATCCACTACTCGTCCTACTGGCGCAACGGGCCTGTGCTGAACAACGCCCTGTCCGGCGTCGACCAGGCACTGTGGGACATCGCCGGCAAACGGGCCGGCATGCCGGTGTACGAGTTGCTCGGCGGCCGCAGCCGATCCGCCGTCGAGGTGTACTCGCATGCGGCCGGTGCCACTGTCGAGGAGACGCTGGACCGCGCGGAAGTCTTGCTGGGTCAGGGTTATCGCAACGTGCGGCTTCAGGTCGGTGGTCCGGGCATCGGCAACTACGGCGCGCCGGGCACGCCCGGCGGTTATCCTTGTTCCCCGCATCCCGACGGTTGGGACGCTGAGCGGTACCTGCACGCGACGCCTGGGTTGTTCGCGGCGGCCAGGGCTCGACTGGGTGACGGGGTCAATCTGATGCATGACGTGCACAGCCGGCTGACACCGAAACAGGCGGTCGTGCTGGCGCGCGCTTTGGAGCCGTATCGGCTGTCGTTTTTGGAAGACGTTGTCGCGCCTGAGTTCTATGACCGGCTGCCGGAGGTGCGTGCCGCGTCTCCTGTGCCGATCGCGGTCGGTGAGCAGATCGGTTCCGTGCACGACGCTGTTCGTCTGATCCGGGATCTTGGTGTTGATCTGTTGCGGCTGCATACTTCGTCGGTCGGTGGGCTCACTCCGACTCGTAAGCTTGTTGCGCTGGCGGAGTTGCTTGGTGTGCGGACCGCGTTCCACTCGCCTGGTGACATCTCGCCTGTCGGTGTGGCGGCCAATCTTGCGGTCGATGTGTCTACGCCTGCGTTTGGGTATCAGGAATCGCATTCGTACAACGAGGCGACTCACGAGGTCTTTCCTGGCACGCCGTCCGTTGTTTCTGGTTATCTGTATCCGTCGACGGCGCCGGGGTGGGGGGTAGATGTGGATGAGAAGGTGGCGGCGAAGTATCCGCCGACGAAGTTTCTGCATGAGCGGTGGGCTTCTCAGGTTCGTCGGCCTGATGGCGGGCTTGAACCTCCGTGATTCTTTGGGGCACGTTGCGGCTTTGCCACGTGGTGGTGGTGATCGCTCATCCCGGCGCCAGACCAGACCAGCCACGACCCATCAAGCAAACGCGACCCGCCGGACGAACAGGAGCAGGCGCCAACCGGCGCGGACTCGCCGGCGAACGGAACCCGCCGGACGAACAAGAGCAGGCTCCTAACCGATGCGCTCTTTCGCCCTATCGGACATGGCCTAAACACGCGGCATTCCGCTGTATGCCCAGTCCTTCTGCATCACGTGGACCAGCCAAGGTCGCTCAGACGACCACGGCACCGTCCCAGGACCAGTGCGGCATAGGCAGATCCGCAGGCACACCGCCCACCTCCGGATAAGACAACGCCACCTCATCCACAGCCGCCTGCATATAAGCCCGCATAGCAGCCCGGAACGCAGGATCGTCAGGCAGACCCGCATCATCCATAGCCACCACGAAACACTCGACAAACCGGCGACCAAGATCGCTCATATCCCCGTTACCCGCATGCATGACCAACACCATCGAGTGATCGCCACACTCCTGAGAGTAACGCGGCGGCCCACCCAACACCTCACCCCAGTAAGCCGCGAGCCGCTCGACATGGCGCGGATGCTGCCCAGGATGCGAGAACGGATGGTTCAACTCCGGATCCGCGAGGCACCGCGCATGGTGAGCCGTGGCCAGGGCGAGAAACGCCGACTCCCCACCAGCGAACTCGAACAACGTGGGACGCACCCCGCGACACTACAGCTCAGCCGACCATAACCGTCAACTGGTAAAGACCCTGACCGCCCGTGCAACCCCGGGCCTCCCCGCAGGTCGTCCGGCTCGCCGTCACCACCGCCTTACCAGGGGCGACCGCCTGGAACACCGCGGTCACCGTCCCGCAGCCCTGCCCGGGCACGCAGTGCGACGCGGTCAGCGGCACGGCCGACGTGGTGGGCGTGCCGGCCGGGCGCAGTGCCGCGCCGGACGTGTTCGTGCCGAAGTGCCAGTAAGTGCTGTTCAACCGCACCGTGAGTGTGCCGCCGTGGGTGATCGTGATGGTGTGGCCGTTGTCCGCGTCGGTGGCGGTCACCGCCTGCGCCGCGGTCGACGTCGCAGGGGGGACGGCCGGACCGCCCGAAGGTGCGGCGTTGCTCGCGGCGCAGCCGGCCACGACCAGCCCGCCGCACGCCAGGACCATCGCCGCCAGCAACCGACCATCTGCCTTCATCACAGTGCCCTTTCCATTGCCATCAGTAGGAACGCCGACACGGGATGGACGTAGGCCGACCCACTCCCGGTTGCATCATGCACCCGACTCCCGACTGTATGCATTCGGCGAAGGCGCATTGCCATCGGCGTCGTATGCCGCTATTTTCACTCGCGGTGGAGTTTGCTCCACTCTTTGGGGGAGTCAAAGATCGCAGGGGGAAGCCATGCGTTTTGTTCTGCGCGCCGCTGGAGCGGCGCTGGTTTCGATCGCCCTGGTGTTATCGGTGCTCAGTGGGTCGGCAACCGCCGCCTCACCGACACCGTCCACACCAGGTAGTGCGCGGCCGACCGGCATCGACCGGGCCGGCGTGCTCCAACAGCGACACGCCGCCGCCAACGCCGCGCAGGTCGCGGCGGCCGGGCCCGCCTCGCTGGACGTCACGAACCACGGTGGCCCGATCATGCCGTCGTCCACCACGTTCTCGATCTTCTGGCTGCCGGCTGGCCACAATGTAGTCAGCGCGAACTACGTCACGCTGATCAACCGCTACCTGCAGAACATCGGCGGCACACCGCTGTACGACATCCTGACCCAGTATCCGGGCAGCAACGGCACACCGGCCAACTCGTCCATCTTCGGCGGGACCTGGACCGACACCACCGCGTTCCCCGCGGGCCACGACGGATCGACCGAGGCCAACGCGGTGACCGACGGCGACATCCAGGCCGAGGTCAGCAGGGCGATCACGAACAACCCGTCCTGGGGCCCGGCCACCATCAGCAAGATGTACTTCGTGTTCACCGGCAGCGGCGTGATCACCTGCAACGGCGCCGGCAACTGCTCGGACAACAAGTACTGCGCCTACCACAACGCCTTCAGCGGTGACACCATCTACGGCTCGATGCCCTACGACGGCGACTCCGGCGGCGGCTGCTACGCGGGCGGACCGAGCCCGAACAACGACACGGCCGCGGACGCCGAACTGTCCTCACTGGAGCACGAGCACTTCGAGGCGGTCAGCGACCCGCATCTCAACGCCTGGTTCAACGGCACCGGCGACGAGATCGGCGACCTCTGCAACCGCGTCATGGGCACCAGGGACACCAGCGGCGCCAACATCTACCTCGCCGGCCAGCCCTACGAGATCCAGACCGAGTACAGCAACGCCGACCACGCCTGCGTGAAGTCGCACGGCCCGGCTCCGACCGTCTCGGTGACCGGCTCGCTCGACTTCGGCTCGGTGCCGCGCGGCCAGAGCGCGACCCAGACGGTGACGATCGGCAACACCGGCAACGCATCCCTGCGCGTCCTCGGCGTGCACCTGTCCGGCGACCCGGCGTTCACCGTGCAGGGCCCGGGAACCCCGGTCGACGTCGCGGCGGGCGCGAGCGTGAACTACACGGTCACGTTCGCCACCCCGCTGAACACACCGACCGGTGACCGCAGTGGCGAACTGGACATCACGTCCACCGACCTCGAACGCGGCGTCATCGCGGTGCCGGCAAGCGCGACGGTCGGCGCCGCAGCGTCCACATTGGTCTACAACGGCGCCACGACGGCCGACTTCCACGACGCCTTCACCGCGTCCGGCACGCTGACCATCGGCGGTGGCACGCCGGTCAGCGGAGCGTCGGTGTCGTTCACGCTCGACGGCACAGAAACCTGCTCGGCCACCACCGACGGCAACGGCTCCGCGAGTTGCCAGCTCACCCCGGGCGAGGCCGCCGGTTCGACCAACGTCGTGGCCAGTTTCGGCGGCGACGGCCAGACCCTGCCCAGCAGCGCGACCGCCCCGTTCACCGTCACCCGTGAGGAGACCACCCTCGCCTACACCGGACCCGGCCACATCGCCAACGGCACCCCGGCGCACCTTTCCGGTGTACTGAAGGAGGACGGCACCACGCCGATCGCCGGCCGCACGGTCACGATCGCGCTGGGCACCGGCTCCAGCCAGCAGGCCTGCACCGGTACTACCGATGCCACCGGCACCGCGGCGTGCACGATCGGCGTGGTCAACCAGCCGTTGACCGCCGCGGCGACCGTGCCGGTGACGGTGACCTTCGCAGGCGACCCGTTCTACCTGCCCGTCACCGGGTCGGCCACGGTTCGGCTCGAGTTCTACACCGGCCGGGCGTTCGGGCTGTCCGCGCAGATCAACCTGCTGCTCACCAAGCTGGCCATCCCGCCGACCCCGGACACCGGCCCGGTCCGCACCGCGTCGGCGTCCACCACCACAACCCCGTGCACGGTGAACATCAACACGCTGCTGATCAACGCGGCCGCGTTGTGCGCCAACGTGACCACCACGCTGGCACCGGGCACATCCACGGTCACGTCGACGTTGCAGAACACCACGATCGGCGTGCCGGGGCTGCCGGTGATCGGGCTCAGCGGCGTCCGTTCGACGTCGGTCAGCTCGTGCACCGGATCGTCCGGCACGGCAACGCTGACACTGACGATCGCCGGCGTGCCGGTCACCGTGCCGACCGCGCCGAACAGCGTGATCAACCTGGCCGGCGCGGCAAGCTGTCATCGACGAGCAACTGCCGGTACCGGGTGCCGATTTCGGCCTGACCGTCAACGCGGTGCACCTGACCGCGCTGGGTGGACTGGTCGACGTCGTTGTCGCATCGAGCACGAGCGACGCTTACAACTGTAGCTGAGTCAACAAAACGCGGGCCGGTAACAGGAATCGCTCCTGCTATCGGCCCGCGTTTGCCGTTCTTGGTGCTGGACCGTCAGATTCAGTCATCACTGAAGTTATAGTTATTAAATGACATACTTCTCTCGCAGCGTCTTCTTGGAGAACTTGCCGACGCTGGTCTTGGGGATCTCGTCGATGAACTCGACCGCGTCGGGCAGCCACCACTTCGCCACCCTCGGCCTGAGGAAGTCTGATGACCTCCTCGGGCGAGGCGTCTCGCCTGATTTACGACGACGACGGCCAGCGGGCGCTCCACCCAGCGCTCGTGCGGGATGGCGATCACCGCGGCCTCGGCGACCTTCGGGTGCGCCATGATCTCGTTCTCCAACTCCACCGAACCGATCCACTCGCCACCGGACTTGATCGAGGTCCTTCGTGCGGTCGACCACCCGGGCACCGAGCCGTAGCGGTCCATCGTCGGCCATGTTGCCGGTGCGCAGCCAGCCGTCCTCGGTGAACTGCGCGCCGACGCCCTCGTCGCGGTAGTACGCCTTCGCGATCCACTGGGCCCGCCGCCTGCACCTCGCCGGTCGCGGTGTCGTCCCACGGCTGCGCATCGCCGGTCACCGGGTCGGCGATGCGCAACTCGACCAGTGGCGCGGCGTAGCCCTGCCGGGCACGTGCGTCGTCACGGTCGTCCTCGGAACCGGCGGCGTCCTGGGTGTGTGGCCGCGAGTACGTGGCGACCGGGCTGGTCTCGGTCATCCCCCAGCCCTGCACGATCGGCACGCCGATGGCCTCGCGGTAGGCCGAGGAGAGCGCCTTGGGCACCGCGGATCCACCGGACAGGATGGTGTGCAGCGCGGAAAGGTCGTGCTGGGCCAGCAGCGGCTGGATGCCCATCCAGATCGTGGGCACGCCCGCGGTGACGGTGATCCGGTGGCGCGCCAACAGCGACACGATCGCCAGCGGGGTCAGGGCGGCCTCCGGGAAGACGATGATGGTGCGGTGAGCAGCGCGCCGTAGGGCAGGCCCCAGGCGTTGGCGTGGAACATCGGCACGACCGGCAGGACGACATCGCGCTCGGACAGGCCGGCGGGGCCGTCGGCGATCAGCGTGATCAGCGAGTGCAGCACCGCGGACCGGTGGCTGTAGACGACGCCCTTCGGGTTGCCCGTGGTGCCGGACGTGTAGCACATCGCGGCGGCGGTGTTCTCGTCCGCGATGTCGAACGTGCCGGGGAACGGCGCCGCGGCGGCCAGCAGTTGCTCGTAGTCGCGGATCCGCGGGTCGTCGGGGATCGGGACGTCGGCGCCGTCGTCGATCACCACGTAGGTGCGCACGGTCGCCATCCGGTCCACCAGCGGCCACAGCACCGGCAACAGTGACCGGTCCACGAAGACGACCTCGTCCTCGGCGTGGTTGGCGATGTAGGTCAGCTGGTCGGGGAACAGCCGGATGTTGAGCGTGTGCAGCACCCGGCCGGTGCACGGCGCGGCCAGGTACAGCTCAAGGTGCCGGCCGGTGTTCCAGCAGAACGTGCCGACCCGCCCGTCCGCGCTGATGCCGAGCGTGTCGAGCACCGTGGCGAGCCTGCGGACCCGCGCGCACATCCGCGCGACCGTCGTGGTGGTCTCGCCGGACGGCTCCGCCGTGACGATCGTCTTGTGGCCGAAGTACTGTTCGGCGCGGTGGAAGACGTGTGGCAGCGCCAGTGGGCGGTCCTGCATGAGTCCGAGCATCGATGCTCCCATGGGTCGACTTGGGCTCATCGTAGATCGCGCAGCACTCCCAACGTCTCGCCCTTGACCGCCCACGCCACGCCGAACGCCACGATCGCCACCGTTTCCAGCCACAGCATGGGGTGCGCCCACGCGGCGACGCCGGTGAACTCCGCGACCGCGACCAGCACGATGGACACCAGAATGAGCGCGCCGGTCACGCGGTAGACGGTGTTGCGCCGCAACTTGCGCCGGGTGGGCGGATTGTCGGTGGTTCTGGGAAACAGGTACCAGCAGAAGAAGGTCAACGTCAGGAAGAAGACGCCGGCGAACGCCATGTGCAGTCCGCCGATGATCTGCTGGGTGCCCGTTGTCGTACCGAAATCCGGCGTTGTCGGGAACAGGCCGACGCCGACGGCGGCGACCGCGGCGATATTGCCCGCGATGTCGTCGACGCGACCGTAACCCCGGTAGGACAACAGGAAAACACCCAGAGCGCACATACTTCCCACGAAGACGCCCCGCAGCGGCGAGTAGTAGGAAGCGCTGATGGACAACAGGAACGTGCCGGGCGGCCAGAGCAGGTCGCCGACGATCAGGACCACCGGCAGGGCGAGGCCGATGGTGCCGACAGCCCGGCGCAGGAACAGATAGGATTGAACGAGAGTTTCCGATGGGGATGTCGTTGTGCTCATGGCGGACCTCCGGTCGCGCACCGAACCCACGGGTGCACCCCGTTTTTTCGTCAGGCCTGAGCACCCGTCCATCCACCATAGACGCCCGTCACGGCATTCACGAGGCTCCGTCGAGGTGACGGCTTGCCGCGATACCTTTGGGATAATCGAGTGGCTGCCGGCCGGGTGGTTCTGTCAGGGTGGCGAATATGACGCGCGCCTTCGTCCCCGGTCTCGAACTGGCCGAGCTGTTCCACGGCGAGATCGTCGCCCCGATCCTGCGGGCCGCGCTGCCCGGCGTGCCGTACTCGGCGGCGCTGCTGGGCACCGGCTCGGAGGTACAGGGGTTCGACACCACCCGCTCCACCGACCACGGCTGGGGCCCGCGCCTCCAGATTTTCCTGAACAGCAACGACTTCCGCACCCACGCGGAGCGGTTGGCGGCACGACTGGACCGCGAGCTGCCGGAGCGGTTCGGCGGCTACCCGATCCGCTTCCGCTCCCCCGACGACGCACCAGTGCGGCACCACCTGGACGTCCACGAGCCGCGGGTCTTCTTCGCCGGTGGGCTCGGCGCCGACCCGGCCACGGGCCTATCGGCGACAGAGTGGCTGCTGGTCCCCACGCAGGTGCTGCGCGAACTGACCGGTGGCGCGGTCTTCCACGACGGCCTCGGCGTGCTCGCGTCCTACCGTGCCGACCTGGCCTGGTACCCGGACGACGTGTGGCGCTATGTGCTCGCCTGTCAGTGGATGCGCCTGTCCCAGGAGGAGCCGTTCGTCGGGCGGTGCGGCGAGGTCGGCGACGACGTGGGCTCCGCGGTGGTCGCCGCCCGTCAGGTGCGCGACCTGATGAAGCTCGGCCTGCTGATGCACCGGGTCTATCCGCCCTACAGCAAGTGGCTGGGCACCGCGTTCGCCGCGCTGCCGTGCGCCCCGGCTCTCACGCCGCTGCTGTCCGGCGCGCTGTCCGCGGGCAGCTGGCAGGACCGCGAGCGGCACCTGTCCCCGGCCTACGAATTCGTGGCCGAACTGCACAACGAACTCGGGCTGACCGAGCGGGTGGACCCGAAGGTCCGCCACTTCCACGGCAGGCCGTTCCTCGTCCTGGACGCCTACCGCTTCACCGACGCCCTGCGCGCCACGATCACCGATCCCGTCCTGAGCTCGCTGCCCCCGGTCGGCGCGATCGACCAGTACGTCGACAGCACCGACCTCACCAGCTTCGGCGACCGTCGCTCGCGCTACCTCGCGGGCCCCTGACGATCGGTGCGCCGGACTTGTGGCGTATAGGTTGCTCCCAGGTGGTGTTCGAATTGGGAGGCGATCATGGGCGGTCCGCTCAACCGGCGGGACGCACTCGGTGTCGGCGCGGCGGGCCTGGTCGCCCTGGTCGCCGGTTGCTCCGCCGGGCCAACGGTGTCGGCGGCACCGCCGAGCCGACCGGCACCGGCACCCACGACGACCGCCACCACCACGTCGGCCCCGGCGGGCGGTCCGGCGGTCCAGGTGACGCGGGGCGCCAGCGGGCGGCCCGAGGTGGCGCTCACCTTCCACGGCGCCGGTGACCTGGGCATCGCCCGCCAGATCCACGACGAACTCGCCGCCGCCAGCGCGAAGGCCACGATCATGGCGGTCGGCACCTGGGTGGCGGCCAACCCGGACGGCATCCGGATGTTCCGCGACGCGGGCCACGACATCGGCAACCACACCTGGAGTCACGGGGTGATGAGCGGCATGTCGACGCCGACGATCCGCGGCGAGATCGAGCGCTGCCGGGACGCCCTTGTCGCCACGCTGGGCACGCCGGGCTCGTTCTTCCGGCAGTCCTCCGCCCAGACCGCGACCCAGCAGGAACTCCTCGAGGCCGGTCTCGCCGGCTACTCGAGAACGCTGTCCTACGACGTCGACGGGCTGGACTGGCAGGATCCCGGCCCCACGGTGATCCGCAGGGCCGTGGCGACCGCGACCGCGGGCAGCGTGGTCAGCCTGCATCTGGGCCACCACGGCACGGTGACCGCGCTGCCCGGCATCCTGGCCGACCTGGCCGCCCGGGGCCTCACCCCGGTCACCGCGACCGGCCTGCTCGCATGAACCGCCGGGTCGGCCTGGTTGCCGTCCTGGCAACCGCCGTACTGGCCGGGTGTTCGGCCGCGCCCACCACCAACCCGACACCGCCGCCACGACCGACGTCGGCCCCGGCGCATGTCGTCACGAGCGACGGCCTGCCCGGCATGCCCCCGGTGACCGACCCGCACAACGTGTACGCGGCGGCGGGCGCCAACGCACTCTCGGCAATCGCGCGGGCGGCCAAGCCGCTGGTCTACGTGCCGCACAACGACGCGGGCGACGTGTGGGTGATCGACCCGGCCACCTACGCGGTCGTCGGCAAGTACCGGGTCGGCAAACAGTTACAGCACGTGGTGCCCGCCTACGACATGCGCACCCTCTACGCCACCGACGACACCGGAAACCAGCTGGTGCCCTTCGACCCGACGACCGGCCTGCCGGGCGCGCCGATCCCCGTCATCGACCCCTACAACCTGTACTTCACCCCGGACGGCCGCTACGCCGTGTCCGTCGCCGAGGCGCACCGCGAACTGGTCTGGTACGACCCGCACACCTGGCAGCAGCAGGACATCACGCCGACACCGGACTGCATGGGCATCGACCACGCCGACTTCTCCTCCGACGGGCGGACGGCGGTGTTCACGTGCGAGTTCGCCGGCCGGGTCGCCGTGGTCGACGTGGCGACGCACAAGGTCCTGCGGATGGTGGACATGCCGACCCGCAACGTCCACATGGGACCGCAGGACATCAAGCTGGCGCCGGACGGCTCCGTGTACTACATCGCGGACAGCGACGCCAACGGCGTCTGGGTGCTCAACGGCGCGGCCACCGGCGTACTGCGGTTCATCCCGACCGGCATGGGCGCGCACGGGCTGTACCTGTCCAGGGACGCCACCGAGCTGTACGTGACCAACCGGATGGAGGGCAGCGTCAGCGTGCTGGACGCCGACACCGGTGTGGTGGAGAAGAAATGGGTCATTCCCGGCGGCGGCAGCCCCGACATGGGCAACGTGACGGCCGACGGCAGCCAGCTGTGGGTGTCCGGCCGCTACAACCGGGTGGTCTACGTCCTGTCGACGAAGGACGGCTCGCTGCTGGCGAAGATCCCGGTGAACGGCGGCCCGCACGGGCTGTGCGTGTGGCCGCAGCCGGGCCGCTATTCGCTGGGGCACACCGGTATCACCCGTTGATCGACGGGTTCCAAGAAAACTCCAAGATTTCTGCGCCAGGTTAGCACGAAAGTCTCAAATGGTTAACCCGCCAACAGCGCTGAACCGGCGCGAGGAAGCGCTTACTGTCAATTACTCACACCTGTTGATGGCCGATCTGTGCCATCGTCCCAGCGGTGCCACCACCAGGGGTTTTCAAGGCGCTTCATGTGCCAGCCGGCAGATGATCCTGCCGGCTGACATGCGAAGACCCGTGGAGGGAAAGTGCACGGTTTACAGCGAGGGCTGATATCCGTTGCCGCACTGGTCCTGTCGTTCGGTGGATTTGCCACGGTCGCCCAGGCGACCACGGCAGCCCCGTCCGGCAGTGGCCCGAGCACAGCGGCGGCGAATCCGTTCAACCCGTCCTACCAACACAGCTACCGGCACGGCGCGGTGCCCACGATCCAGCAGTCCGCCAAGATGAACGGGTTCCTGCAAGCCCATCCGTCGGTGGCGGCCGCGAACACGCTGGCTTTCGGTGGCGGCATCGACGGCATCGGCGTGACCAGTGGGACACCCAAGGTGTACCTGGTGTTCTACGGCACCCAGTGGGGCACGCAGGGCACCGACAGCGGCGGCAACCTGACGTTCTCCAACGACCCGAGCAACGGCGCGCCCTACATCCAGAAGCTGTTCAAGGGCATCGGCACCGGCGGCGAGACCTGGTCGGGCACGATGACCCAGTACTGCGACGGCTCCAGTGTCGCCACCGGCGCCACGACCTGCCCGAGCGGTGCCCCGCACGTCGGCTATCCCAACAGCGGCGCGTTCGCCGGTGTCTGGTACGACAACTCCGCGGCCTCGCCCAACGCTGCGAACGGCAACCAGCTGGCGAAGGAGGCCATCAAGGCGGCCTCGCACTTCGGCAACACCACGGCGGCGGCCAACCGGTTCGCCCAGTACGACATCCTGTCGGCGCACGGCACCAACCCGGACAACTACCAGACCGGCGGCTTCTGCGCGTGGCACGACTACAACGGCGACACCACGCTGACCGGTGGCGCCGCGTCGTCCTCGGTCGGTGACGTCGCCTTCACCAACATGCCGTACGTGATGGACGCCGGCACCAGCTGTGGCCAGAACTTCGTGAACGCCAACGGCCCTGTCGACGGCTACTCGATCGTCAACGGCCACGAGTACGCCGAGACGGTCAGCGACCAGAACCCGGCAGGCGGCTGGACGAACCCCAGCAGCGGCGCGGAGAACGGCGACGAGTGCGCCTGGATCAGCTCCGGCCAGGGCGCGTCGGCGAACGTCGCCACGGGTAGCGGCACCTTCGCAATGCAGTCGACGTGGTCCAACGACACCAACCGGTGCGACATCGCCCACACCATCGTCGGTGGTGGCGGCGGCGCCGGTTCGCCGTCGGCCAACAACCCCGGCAACCAGAGCGGCACCGTCGGCACCGCGGCCAGCCTGCAACTGTCCGCGTCCGGTGGCACCCCGCCGTACACCTGGACGGCCACCGGCCTGCCCACCGGCCTTTCCATCTCCAGCGGCGGCCTGATCTCGGGCACGCCGAGCGCGGCGGGCACCTTCTCGGTCACCGCGACCGCGACGGACACCACCGGCGCGACCGGCTCGACGTCGTTCAGCTGGACGATCAACCCGACCGGCGGCGGTGGCTGCACCTCGCCGGGCCAGAAGCTGGGCAACCCCGGCTTCGAGTCCGGTAACACGGTGTGGACGTCGACCCCGGCCGTGATCGGCCAGAACGGCCCGTCCCAGCCCGCGCACAGCGGCACCTGGAACGCCTGGCTGGACGGCTACGGCACCACCCACACCGACACGATCTCCCAGTCGGTGACCATCCCCAGCGGCTGCAGCGCCACGCTGTCGTTCTTCCTGCACATCGACACCGCCGAGACGACAACGACCACCCAGTTCGACAAGTTCACGGTCAAGCTCGGCACGACGACGCTGGGAACGTTCTCCAACCTCAACAAGGCCGCCGGCTACACAGCGCACTCGTTCAACGTGTCCAGCTTCGCGGGCCAGACGGTCACCCTGACCTTCAGCGGCACCGAGGACGCGTCCCTGCAAACCTCGTTCGTACTCGACGACACAGCGGTAACCGTTAGCTAGCAACAGGCAACGGGGTGGTCCGGCCGATCGGCCGGACCACCCCGTTTCGCTGTCCGCGACCGCGGAGAGCTGAATTCTCGACCATGGGAGCCGTCAAGTTCGGCTGGCCCGCGCTGTCGCGGGGCGTCACACTGGTGATCCGCTCTCATCGAGAAGGGCAGATCATGACTTCCCACACCAAGGCGCCCGACGATCTCACCGGCTTCCCCCGACTTCTGGCCAATTCCGCATGGCAGGCGCTCCTCGCCACGGGGGTCGCCGCGATCGTGATCGGGGCTCTCGTCCTGGCGTGGCCGGCCGCGACACTGGTGCTGGTCGGGGTGCTGTTCGGGATCTACCTGCTGGTCAGCGGCATCTTCCAGGTGGCGGGCGCCTTCGCTGAGCACATCCCCGGATCGATGCGGGCGCTGGGACTGGTCAGCGGCGCGCTCAGCATCCTGCTCGGCCTGATCTGCTTCCGTGGCGCTGCCGAGTCGATTCTGCTGCTGGCCATCTGGATCGGCTTCGGCTGGCTGCTGCGCGGCATCACGCAGACGTTCGTGGCGATGTCGTCGGACAGGCTGCCGGCCCGCGGCTGGCAGGTGTTCTTCGGCATCCTCGCCGTGATCGCCGGGATCGTGTTGATCACGTCGCCGTTCACGTCCATCGCCGCCCTCACGCTGGTGAGCGGTATCTGGCTCGTCGTTCTCGGTGTGATGGAGGCGGTGCACGCCATCCAGCTGCGCATCCGCCTCCGGCAGGCGTAGCGGTCAGAAGGCCAGCACACCCTGGCTGGCCGGCTGCCAGGTGCCGACCTTGACCGACTTGAGATCGAGTTCCGGGTAGCCGCGCACCCGGCCGTCGGTACCGATGACGCTGACCGCTACCGGGGCGGCGGTACCCGGCTGGGTCAGCCGAACCGTGGTGGCCACGTATGTGGTGGTCTCGGCCTTGTCGCCCGGCACCCAGGTCACCCCGGCGAACGCGGTCCGGCCGGGGGCCAGCCGGATCGACGGGCCGGCACCGGGCACCGCGACCCGCTGCACCGGCACCGGCAACGTGCCGTTGGCCGCGTCCAGGAACTTCACCGCGGGCCAGCCCTGCACGGTCACGGCCTGCTTGCCCGCGTTCGTCAGGGTGAGCAGGCCGAGTTCGCCGCCCTGCATGGTCAGCTCGGCCCGAACCGCGACGACAGCGGGCGGTACGGGCCTAGCTGACGTCGGCTTGATCGGCGTCGGCCGGGCCGACGTCGTTGTCGTGGGCGCCACCGTCGTCGTGGTCGCCGGGGCCGCGGATTGGCTGCTGCCGCAGCCGGCCAACAGTGCGATCAGCAGAACCACGCAGCCACCGGCGAGCTTGCGCATCTCGACACCTCTCTCTGATGAAC
>CAVPCF010000077.1:0-10882 GCA_963702275.1 Candidatus Melainabacteria bacterium | reverse complement strand
GCGCTACGGTCGCGGCAGCGACGCGAAAACCGCCCTGACCGGTCTGGATCTGACGATCAACCAGGGTGAGGTGTTCGGCTTCCTCGGCCCCAACGGCGCGGGGAAGACCACCACGATCCGTCTCGTCGTCGACCTCATCCGCCCGACAGCGGGACGACTGCGCGTGCTCGGCGTCGACCCGCGGTCCGCCGTGCCGGTCCGAGGGCGCATCGGTTACCTGGCAGGCGACTTCGTCGTCGACGGCCGGCAGACCGCGCACGAGTTGCTGACCTACCTCGGCGACCTGCGCGGCGGCGTGCCGACGACACGCATCGCCGCGCTCGCCGACCGGCTCGACCTGGACCTGTCCCGGCGCATCGGCTCGCTGTCCAAGGGCAACCGGCAGAAGGTCGGGCTGGTCCAGGCTTTCATGCACCATCCGGATCTGCTCGTGCTGGACGAGCCGACCAGCGGCCTCGATCCGTTTCTGCAGCAGCAGTTCGTCGAACTGGTGCGCGAGGCCAACACCGACGGGCAGACCGTCTTCATGTCATCGCACGTGATGAGCGAGGTGCAGCAGACCTGCCACCGGGTCGGCATCATCCGCGACGGGGCACTGGTCACGGTCGCGGACATCGACGAACTGCGGGCCCGCGCGCAGCGGAAGATCACCATCACGTTCGCCGATCCCGTCGACCCGGCGGAGTTCTCGGCCATCGCCGAACTGCGCGACGTGACCGTCTCCGACACCGCCGGCGGCGGTTCGGTGCTGCACGCGACCCTGTCCGGCAGCCCGAACGGGTTGCTCAGCGCGGCGGCCCGGCACGACGTCACCGATCTCCTCGCGGAAGAACCCGAGCTGGAGGAGCTCTTCTTCACCTTCTACGACCGGAGGCCGACGACATGACCGTGACCGTCAAGCAGCTGCGGGACAACCGGCGCACCTACCTGAGCTGGGCGGGCGTGCTCACCGCTGTCGCCGTGCTGTACGCGGCGCTGTGGCCGGTGTTCGGCCACAACTCCGGCGTGGCCAGCATGGTCAACTCCTTCCCGCAGGCCATGAAGGACGCGTTCCACATGACGGACTACGCGACCGCCACCGGCTACTTCAGCTCCACCGTCTTCGGCCTGCTCGTCCCGATCCTGATGGCGGTGTTCGCGATCACGGCCGGCACCCAGGCGATCGCGGGCGACGAGCAGGCCGGCACGCTGGACCTCGTGCTCGCTCATCCGGTCGGCCGCATCCGCCTGGCACTGGCCCGTTTCGGTGCCGTCGTGGCCGCGATCGTCGCCGCGGGCGCGCTGCTGCTCGTGGTGATTCTCGCGATCCGGGTGCCGGCGAAGTTCACCGAGCTCAGCGTCGGCAACCTCGCCGCGATCTGCTTGCAGCTGACACTGTTCGGCATCTGTTTCGCCGCCATCGCCTTCGGTATCGGCGCCTACACGGGCCGTCGCGTCGTCACCCTGGGCGCGGCGGCCTACCTGGCCGTCGTCAGCTACCTCGCCGATTCCTTCCTGCCCCAGATCAGCATTCTCAAGTGGACACAGAACGTGACCCCGTTCGGCTGGTACCTCAACGGCGAACCCCTGCGCAACGGCATCCAGTGGGGCAACTGCGCACTGCTGCTGGGCCTCGCCGCGATCTTCGCCGCAGTGGGCATCTGGCAGTTCAACCGACGCGACCTCACCTCGTAGCAACTGTCCTGGACGTGCCCAGAGTCGGACATTCCGACTGGGCAGGGCTGACGACCCTTGGTCCGCATTTTTCCGGTACCAGTCCCGCCGGATCAGACCGAGGGCTATGCTATCTGAGTGGACATCACGGTCGTGGCACTGGCGGCAACTGCCTTTGCTGTGAGCCTGTTCACAATATTGCGGCAATATTTGCTATCTTTTATATTTTATGTAGCTGATCTGCGTAGGCGACGCAAACGAAAGTCGATCACAGTTCACGCCGAGGGTGACACGCTTCAGGTCACTGGCGTGTCGCCCGAGCAGGCTGAGCACATTATCAAGACATTTGTGTCACGTTATCCTCCCGCCGACGGCGAGGGGACCGACGAGTGACCGAACCCAAGGCTGTGACGCGGCGTGCCACGCGCAAGGGGAGCGACCGCGAAGCGTCTTCCCGCAACTCGATCAATGCCGGCCTCGGGGGTGTTGGCGGTGGCACCGGCCTCGTGGCCATAGCCGGCCAGGTGGGTACGCACACCGTGCTCGGCACGGTTCTTGTCTACTCGGCCCCGGCCGTGACAGTCATTGCCGGCGCGTTTCTGTATCAGCTGAAGATTCGGGCTGACTGGTTCAACGAACAATCGCAGGTGAAAAGGGCTCGGAAGGTCCTGGAAGCCCAGCTCAGCAGCCCGCATGCGTCGGCGGAACACAAAGCCGACATTCGCTCGATGCTGGAAGAGTTGGATCGGTCGGTAGCCGCAGCTCATCTCGCAAGGATCAAGTCGCTCGCCAGCTTCACGACATAACGGGCAGAGCTACCAGTCAGACTGTCATATTGTGCAGCGACCGCGCAGCCGTCCGTAGCGCCATGGCCAGCAACGATACCCGAATCGGGGCATAACCGGCGAACCGATGACGACCCCGCCGTGCGGGTTGCCGGCGCCGCGACATCGCCCCCTATCGATGACCTCGCGCTCTTGGGCCGGATGTCGCAGTCCGTGCTGCGTCTATTGCCGATGTGGTTCAGACCAATCGAGCGACATTCGCCGTGGGCGATTGATGATGCGAACCCGCCGGTCCAGTCTGGGAAGTGTGTCCTGATCCTGGAGAGAGGACGGTTCCGTGTTGTCACGTGGCGGACGATCGACGATGGGGCTGGTACTCGGGGTGGCGGCCGCGCTGGCGGTACTGCCCACCGCGGCGGCGGGCGCGGCTCCGGACACGGCGGTGGCCGCGCCGCAGCGGCCGGTGTTGGAGGCGTTCTGGGGCGGTGCGCCCGCCGCCGACCAGGTGCCGTGGGAGATGCTCAACACGATCAGCTACTACTTCGCATCGCCGAGCGGCGGTCGTTGCAGCAGCCCGAATGCCAGGCAGCGCAGCGACATCGAGAGCTTGGCGGCGGTCAAGAAGGCGCATCCGGGGCTGACGGTGCTGGTGTCGGTGGGCGGTTGGGGCGCGCCGGGCTTCGGCGCGGACGCCGCCACCGCGGGCTCGCGCCGGGCGTTCGTGTCCTCGTGCGTTGACGCGTGGCTGCGCGGCTTCACACCGGGGCTGGTCAACGGATTCGACGTCGACTGGGAGTTCCCGGTGTCCGGTGGCCTGCCCAGCATCGGCTCGTCGCCTGCCGACCGGGCCAACTACACGTTGCTGCTGGACGAGTTCCGCACCCAGTTGCGGCAGTACGCCGCGCAGGCCGGCGTGCTGCGCCAATCGATGAAGATCTCGGTCGACATCCCGGCAGGCCGCGTCCAGGACGACGGCAGCGGCCACGCGGGCGCGCCCTATGACGCCGCGCACAGCTACGACCTGGCCGCCGTCGGGCGGACCGTGGACTTCGTCAACCTGATGACCTACGACCTGTGCACCGGCTACTCGACGGTGTCCTGCTTCAACGCGCCGCTGGTCAGGCGACCCGGTGACCCGAACGACCAGTTCAACAACGACACCGGCGCCATCACCTACATGCGCGCGCATGGCGTGCCGGCGGCGAAGATCGTGCTGGGCGTGCCGTTCTACGGCCGCGCGTTCACCGTCGCCACCACCGCCAACGGTGGCCTGTACCAGCCGTACACGGCCACCCAGACAGTGGACTACAAGACGCTGCTCGGCCCGTCGTGGGCCGGCGACCCGGGTTTCCAGCAGGGCTGGGACCCGATCGTGCAGTCGCCGTTCCTGTGGAACCCGACGACCAAGGTCTGGGTCAGCTACGAGAACCCGCGCTCCGTCCTCAGCCGCTCCACGTTCGCGAAGACCAACGGGCTCGCCGGCATGATGATGTGGCAACTCAACGGCGACGACGCCCAGCACAGCCTGCTCACCGCGATGAGCGGCCCCTGGACCGGCTGACGGCCGTGTGTGCGCCGCGGTTTCGCGGCGCACACACGGTGTCCGGTCAGTGGATTCGGCCCCACTGGAACGTCACGGTGTCGCCGGCGGGCAGCGACGCGTCGAACGAGTGCGTGCCGTCGACGACGGTGAAGTTCTGCGTGGTGGTACCGCTGTTCAGCGCCACCAGGACGGTCGAGTGGTCGGGGTCGGTGAACGCCACCGTGCTCAGCGACGGCTTGGGGGTACCGAACGTGATGTCCACGGTGCTCGCGATGTGCGTGGCCCCGGCGGGCACGAACCGGGAGAAGTGGCCGATGTCGCGGTACTGGTCGTTGTAGGTCACCGCCTTGGTCACCGAGTTGACGGTGATCGTGCCGTTGCAGGTGCCGCAGCCGCCGAGGTGCGGGCCGTGGTTCTCGTCCAGGGCGATGTTCCAGTCGATGGAGCTGCGGCCCCAGTTCTGCATCACGCCGATGATCGTGGCCGAGTTGCCGCCCTCGCACTCGGTCATGAAGATGTCCTTGTCCGGGAAGGACGCCTTCAACGCGGTCTGCGCGGTGGAGTTGCCGAAGTAGCAGTGGTACGCGGTGCCGGCGATCCACTCGGCCGCGTCGGTGCCGAGCAGGTCGTACGGGTAGTTCGGCTGCGGGTCCTCATTGGCGCGCTGGTACGAGCCGATGTCGCCGGGGTGCGTGGCCCAGTTGTGGTCGTAGGCGAGGATCTTGGTGTGCAGCCCGGCGGCGCGGATCGCGGGGCCGAGCGCGCTGATCACCTTGGCCTCCTGCACCCACGGCAGGTCGGTGCCGGGATAGTTCTTGCGCTCCAACGCCTGCGGCTCGTTCTGCACGGTGAGGTAGTCCACCGGCACGCCTGCCTGCTGGTAGGCCTGGATGAACTTCACCAGGTACAGCGCGTAGGCCCGGTAGATCTTCGGGTCGTCGATGAGCTTGCCGTCGATCATCGAGCCGCCGGTCTTCATCCAGCCGGGCGGGCTCCACGGGCTCGCCACGATCTGGAGCTTCGGGTTGAGCTGCTTGGCCTGCCGCAGCAGCGGCAGGATCTGCGCCTGGTCGTGCGCGATCGAGAACTGCCGCATCTGGTAGTCCGTCTGCCCGGCGGGCAGGTCGTCGTAGCTGTAGTCCTGGCCGACGGCGAAGTCCGACGCGCCGATCGGCTGGCGCAGGAAGCTGATCCCGTCACCGGTCTTCGGGTCGAACAGATTGCTCATGGCCGTGCTGCGGTCGGCGGGTGTGAGGCCGTACAGCACGTGCGCGGCGGAATCCGTGATGGCGGCGCCGAAGCCGGACACCGTCTGGTATCTGACGTTCGGGTCGACGTGCACCGCGACCGGGGTGTTCGGCACGGTTGTGTTCAGGGGTAACTGGGTGTCGGTCGGCGTCGTCACGCCGGGGGTGGTGAGCCACTCGTGCACGGTCGTCGGGTTCGGTGCGGCTGGCGGTGCCGGTGGCGCCGCCACGGCCGCGTTGGTTGTCGGCGCGGCGATCGCGGCCATCGCGGCGGTGATGGTCAACAGCAGGCGGATGCGCATTACACGAACTCCCTTGTTCATGGAGAACGGCAGGGCCCTTGTGTCAATCGGTTCGGTGTTAATCGGTTCAGAACACGTCAAAGACAAGCAAAGGACTTCGTACAACACAAGGTTTAAGCCAAGGTTTAAGTCGAAGTCAACCGTACTGGAGCAACCGGGCGAGCCGGACACGCAGCCGGTTGAATTTCTCAACTGGCTCGGCTCACCGACCAAGATCGTCGTATGCTCGGCTCGTGACTCAACAGGGTGATGGGCCGCTACTGAGTGACCGGAATGTCGACGAGCCGAGCAGCTACCGCATCTACGACTACCTGCTCGGTGGTTCGTTCAACTTCGCGGTGGATCGCGCCTTCGCGCGGGAACTGCTGGCCAAGGTGCCGTGGGCCAGGGATGTCGCCAAGGCCAACCGGGGCTTCCTGGTCAGGGCGGTCCGGTTCGCCGCGCGCCGGGGCATCCGCCAGTTCCTCGATCTCGGCTCAGGCATCCTGGCCGGCAGCCGGGTCGACGCGATCGCCCAGGCGGTGGACGCGCGTTGCCGCGTCGCCTATGTCGACGGCGACCCGATCGCGGTCGCGTTCGCCGAGGTGCTGCTGGGCGGGGACGACCGCTCGACGGCACTGCGCGGCGACGCCAGGGACGTGCCGGCGGTCCTTGGCGAGCCACGGGTCGCCGACCTGCTCGACCTGCGCGAGCCGGTCTGCCTGCTGATGGGCAAGGTCCTGCACTTCCTGCCGGACACCGACGACCCGGCCGGCGTGGTCGCCGGCTACCACGACCGGGTGTGCGCCGGCAGCATGCTGGCCATCACGCACGCCACCTACGACGACATACCGGACGAGGTCGCCAAGGCCGCGCCGATGTACCGCGCCTCACGGGAATCCATGCACGACCGCTCCCGAGCCGAGATCACCGGCTTCTTCGCCGGCTGGGACCTGGTCGAACCGGGTGTGGTCTTCACATCCGAATGGCGCCCCGACTACCCGACCGGCATCGACGCCACCCCCGGCCAGGCCGTGTTCCTGGCCGGGGTCGGCATCAAGCCCTGACGCGAACCGACCGCTACATGCCACCGCCCATCGTGGGCCTGGTCATCGGCGGCGGCATCATGTGTGGCGGGGTCATCCTGGGTGGCGGCATCATGCGGGGTGGCGCCATGGGCGGGGGTTTGATCACGGTTCCCGTTGGTGCCAACAGGAACCAGACACCTTGCGCGCCAAGGCCCTTGACCTGGTCCGGGAGGGTCTCCGTCGCGAAGTAGTACAACGGGTGACCTGCGTAGGTGACCTGGGTGGTGCCGTCGGTCCTGGTGGTCGTGCCAAGGTTGCCGGCCACCGCGGCGCCGGACGCGGCCACCGCGCCGGTGGTGAGCAGCGGCGGCCACGCCGTCGCGCATGCGGCGTAGCAACTCGACGCGGTGCCCTTGTCCGAGGTGAGGATGTAGAGCGTCCGGCCGGTCTGGTCGGCCAGCCAGACGCCGTAGCTGCCGGACATCGTTTTCAGGGTCATCGTCGGGCCGGCCGCCGATGTCGTGGCCGGCGCGGTCGTGGTGGTCTGGGTGGACGGCGGCGGCGCTGCCGTCGTGGTGGATGTGTTCGGTGCGCCGGCCGCGGACGTGCTGCCGCCACAGGCGGCCGCCAGGACCGCGACAGCGGCCAGTGGGACGCCGAATGCGGCTGCTCGGCTCGAAATCCGACGTGGCATGGTGCCTCCTACCGGAGAGTGGGGCACGGGGTACGGTCTGTCATCACGCGTACACATCCCGTACGTACTCAGCGGCCGGAAAGTTTGCGTCCCACGTCGGTTTTAGACCGGATCGTGTCGTTGCGTTATCAGCGGCCCAATGACCCTGTCAGAACATGGTGTTGCTGTTGGCCGACGTCGCCGGCACGTTCTGCACGACGCTCCAGTGTTCGACGATCCTGCTACCGGCGACCCGGTACACGTCGTCGACCGCCTGGCCGAGATCCGCCGGGCTGTTCTGCACGTGGTAGCGCAGCGAGACCAGGTCGTGGTCGGCGATGACCTGCAGCTTCGAGAAGGTGAGCTGCGGGTTTGCCGCCAGGCGCGCGGCGAAGGCCGCCTTCACCGCGGCCGACCCATTGGGGAGCGCGGGGTCGTGCTGGATGAGGGACGGGGACACGAAGCGGTCCACGGCACGCAGATCGTGCTTCGCGGTGAGGCCGGTGTAGAAGTCGAGCACGATCCGCTCGCTGAGTTGGGTCGACCGGTTGCCTGACGTGCTCAGTGTGGCGAACATGTCGTTGCCGCTGGCCGTGGTCGCGGGCACCGGTTGGATCACGTCCCAGTGTTCGACGATCTTGCCGTGGCTGACCCGGAACACGTCCATGATGGCGTTGCCGACGATGCCGGCCGCCGTCACGGTCTGGTGGTGGATCATCACCAGGTCGCCCTGGGCGGCAACTCGCTCGATCGGGTCGTGGGCCCCCGGTGGCTGGGACTGGATGAGCTGCCGGAGCGCGTCGGCGCCGTCGGGGAACCTGGCGTTGTGCTGGATGTAGACCGGGCCGATACACGCGTCGATGACCGCGAGATTGTGGTGGTTGAACAGTTGGTCGAAGAAGTACGTGACCATCGCCTTGTTGGCCGCCACGTCCGACGACCGGTGCGCGGCCGAGACGGCGGGACAGCCCGTGGGCGCGCTCGCGGCCGACGCCGGGGTGCCCGCGGACAGCACCACCAGGGACGCGATGACCACGGCTGGCACGATCCTGGCGATACGAGGCATTTCCCGGCTCCGGATCATAGGTCGGAACATCCCATTTGACGGCGCAACGCAGCCTGTCACCTGGTGGCGGCCCGGGGGTGACCCGACCGGGATTCAGAGGACCTTCACAGCTCACGGGTGGGCGACGGTGAATCCGCTGAAGTTGTCCAGTCCCAGTTGGGCGTTGTTGTGCGCGGTGGCGATCACGCCGACGTCCTCGGTGGCGGCTGCCGAGCCGACGGTGGCACTGCCCACCTGGGTCCAGGAGGTGCCGTCGGTGGAGTAGAAGCCGGTGTAGGTGGTGTTCGAACGGGTGAGCCGCAGCCACACCGGGGCGTGCACGCTGCCCGCGCCGACCGCGGTGAAGCTGTCCAGGACGCCGTCACCGTTGCTGTCCCACTGGAGTGAGACACCGTTGCCTGGCGTGGCGACGAGCGCGACGTAGCCCGGCGACAGGTGGTTCCTGGTCAGGTCGTTGCGCATGACCAGGCCCGCTTTGGCCCAGGCGTCGGTGTTCTGCTGGGTGTCGACGTGCACCGTCGCGGTGGTGGTCGTGGTCGCGGTGCCTGTCTGGTAGATCGCGCCGTAGTCGTCGTCGGCCTGGCTGCCGTTCTGGAAGATGTCGGCGCCTGCCGCCTCGATCGCGAACTGCGTGCCGGACTGGCCGAAGTACGCCTGCGTGGACGCGGTAGTCCTGAATGGACTTCGCACGGGCGCGGTGACGACCATCGTGGCCGGTGAATCGACCGTGCCCATGCCGCCGTCCGGCGCGGTGTAGGTGGTGTGCGCGGTCAGGCCGACGGTGGCGATGGGCGTCGCGCCTGCCGTGGGGGTCACCGTCCACGTCGTCCGGAAGGTCTGGCCCGCGGTCAACGTCGGGGTCGACGTGGGCCCGGCCGCCTGGGCGGTCCAGCCCGACGGGAGGTTGAGCTGCGTGGCGACCTGGCGCGCGGTGCCGGGGCCCGCGTTGGACACGGCGGTGGCCACCGTGGTCGCGCTGCCGGCCGCGACCGGTTGGGACGGCACGGTGATGGCCGGACCGATGTTCACCCCGGTGAACGTCGACGTCACGTTCACCGGGGTGCCCTGGTAGGTGGTGGTCGGCGCGCTGGGTGTCTCCGCGATGCCGGCGCCGAACTGCGGGTGTACGAACACCACGCGGAGGTTCCGGGTGGTGGGCATGCCCGGGTAGCTGCCGCTCGCGTTGCCGATCGTGAGGGTGCCGGCGCTGTTGCCGTAGCTGAGCGGGATGTTCTGGAACGCGCCCTGGGTGTAGGCGTAGGTGTCACCTGAGTCGGAGTACGACGTGAACCTGCCGTCGGCGCCGGGGTAGACGCGGATCTCGGTCGGGTTGACCGCCTGCGCGGCGTACTGCGCGTTCGCCGGCCCCATCGGGATGATCGAGCCCGCGCGGACGTAGAGCGGAATGTGGTCGTAGGGCGCCGCGGCGCTGATCGTCTGGCCGCCCGCGACCGCCTGGCCGGTCCAGAAGTCGTACCAGAGCCCGCTGGGCAGGTAGACCGAGCGGCTCGTCACACCGGCCACGGTGACCGGGGCGACCAGGATCGACGGCCCGAACATGTACTCGTCGGTGATGTCGTAGACGCGCGGATCGTTCTGGAAGTCCATCACCAGCGGACGCATGATGGTGTAGTTCTGCTGGGTCACCATGCCGGCCAGCGAATAGATGTAGGGCATCAGCCGGTACCGGAGTTGGTCCGATGCCAGCAGCGCCGCCTTTGTCTGCGCGTTCCACTGGCTGCCGTACAACTCGCGGCTGCCCTGGCCGTGGATGCGGAAGATCGGGTCGAAGACACCCTTCTGGAACCAGCGGGTGAACAGTTCGTTGTTGGCCGGGGTGCTCCAGTCACCGTTGGGGAAATAGCCGCCGATGTCCTCGGTCCAGTACGGGATGCCGGAGAGCGAGAAGTTCAGGCCGCCGGTGATCTGGTTGGCGAACTCGCCGAAGGAGGCCGACGTGTCGCCGGACCAGCTCGTCGCGGCGTTGCGTTGCTGGCCGGGGAATGCCGAGCGGGTCAGGGTGAAGACGCGCTTGGTGTTGGACGTGTCGGCGCGCTGGCCGTCGTAGACCGCCTGGGTGTGCAGCAGGGGATAGGCGTTGTAGAAGTTGACGCCGGGACCGGCGGCGGTGTTCACGAAGGCGCGGGCGCCCGCCGGAGCCTCCCATTCGCTGGCGTCGAGCCACAGCGCGTCCCAGCCGTAGTTGTCGAAGAGGCTCTGCTGGATCTGTGACCAGTAGATCGACCGGCATTGCGCGGAATAGGCGTCGTAGTAGTTGCCGTACGTCGAACCGTTGCGCGAATCAGTGTAGAAGCAGCCTGCGGCATTGAGCTGGTTGTAGTTGTTGGAGCCGGGATCGAACTTGGGCCACACCGAGATCATCGTGTGGATGTTCTGGGCGTGCAACTGGTCGATCATGGCCTTGGGATCGGGATATCTGGCGGGATCCATGATGTGCGATCCCCAGGGATTCGGCGTCCAGTACTGCCAGTCCTGGACGATCGTGTCGACCGGGATGTTGTTGCTGCGGTAGGCGGCCGCGACGGCCTGGACCTCGGCCTGGCTGCCGTAGTGGTCCTTCGACTGGAAGAGCCCGTAAGCGGCTC
>CAVPCF010000076.1:0-49108 GCA_963702275.1 Candidatus Melainabacteria bacterium | reverse complement strand
ACGACCTTTAGCGGCAACATCTCCAATGCAGGCACAGGCACCATCACCGCGAAAACCGGCATCGATATCGTCGCCAGCACCATCACCGGCGCGATTATCGACTCTGGCACGTTGCTGGCGAGCGGCCACGGCATCCTGAATTTACCCGCGAGCAAGATCTCCGGCGCTAGCAAGGCGATTTCGGTCACCTGCCCGACTTCACCGGCGGTATCAGTAATGCCGGCGTGCTCGCGGCGAACGACACTGCTATTTTCATCAACGGCGCCACGAGCTTCGGTGGCGGACATCACCAACAGCGGAACGATTAGCGCGTTAGCTTACACCGGAATTTACGTCAAGGCCATTGTCACCTTCACCGGCGAAATCGTCAACACGGCGGGCACGATCTCGGCAGGCGGCAATGGCATCAACCTCGTCCAGGTCACAAGCTTCCTCGGCGGCATCACCAACAGCGCAACCATTTTCTCCGGCCGCAATGGCATTGCGCTGACCAGTGTCGCGCAATTCGGCCTCAACAGCGCCGGCGGCGGCATCACCAATTCGAGTACGATCTCGGGCCTCAATGACGGCATTTATTTTCCGCCTCGTCACGACCTTCCAGGCGGAATCAGCAATTCCGGCACAATCAGCGGCGCGAACAACGTCGGCATCTTCCTCAACGGGGTCACAACCTTCTTAGGTGGGATCAACAATAGCGGCAGGATATCTGGCACCGCCGGCATCGCCGTCTCAAGCGTTACCGTATTCGGCAACAGCAGCGCCGGCGGCGGCATCACCAATTCGGGCACGATCTCGGCCGTCGGCAATGCGATTGGCCTCGGGTCGATCGCGACCTGACCGGCAATATCAGCAATTCCGGCAAGATCACCGGCGCCACCGGTATTATCATCGGCAGCGTCGGCTTCGCCTCAGGCAGCGCCATCGTCAATTCCGGTACTATCAGCGGCGCCACAGACGCTATCAAGGCATCGGGCGCATCGAGCGCGGTCACCATCGACCAGAATGGCGGCACCATCACCGGCAACGTGCTGCTGTCACCGAACGCCGACGTGATGACTATTTCCGGGGCGCCACGTCGGCAACGTTGTCGGCTCTGGTTCAAGCGACACGCTCAATTTCTCGCTCGGCGCCGGCACGACCTATACCGACAGCAACACCTTTACGACGATCAACCAGGTCAACATCAATTCCGGCACCGTGCTGCTCGACGGTACCGACACCGCCACCAACATCGACGTGTTCTCCGGCGCCACGCTGGGCGGCACCGGCACGCTCGATCCGAACCTGACCATCCACGGCGGCGGCACGTTTGGACCCGGCACGCCCGGCACCTTGATGCAGATCACCGGTAGCCTGACGCTGCAATCTGCTTCGATCTACATGATCACCATCAACGGCGCCGCTACCAGCGGCGCAACGTGACGGGCTCCGCGATGGTCGACGGCGGCGCCCTGGTCAAGGGCACCCCGCCAGCACGGCAGTCGTCGGCACCAAATATACGATCCTGACCGCATCGACCGGCGTGACTGGCACTTTCGCCGACACCGATGTGTTCTTCGGCCGCTATGAAGGCGTCCTGAGCTACGACGCCGACGATGTCTTCATGACTGTACAGAACGGCGCCTCGGGCCGCTGTTGCCGCCCAATCCACCGCAGAACGTGCTCAATGTCGCCAACGCCATCGACACCGCGATCCAGGGCGGCGTGACGCCGCCGACCGGATTCCAGAATTTGTTCAACTACACGCCGGCGCAGCTCGAGAACGCGCTGGCGCAACTCGAAGGCCAGCAGGCAACCGATGCCGGGCAGGGCGCTTTCCAGCTGATGACCGACTTCCTCAATCTATTGCTTGACCCGGCGGCCGGAAACGGCGGCGGCATCGGCGGCAACGGTCCGCAGCAATTCGCGCCGGACGATCAGCCGAGCCTGCCGCCCGAAATCGCGGAAGCCTATAATCATGTGCTCAGACGCGGTCAGCCGCAGCCTCAAGCCTCATTCGACCAGCGCTGGAGCGCCTGGGGCTCGGCGTTTGGCGGTTACAACAGACCAATGGCGATCCTGCGGTCGGCTCCGCCGATTTTACCGCGAGCGACTACGGCTTTGCCGCCGGCATGGACCTATCACGTCACCCCCGACAAGCTGTTATGGCTTTGCGCTCGCCGGCGGCGGCACCAATTGGAGTCTGTCGCAAGGTCTCGGCGGCGGCCGCAGCGATGCCTTCCAGGCCGGCGTCTATGGCACCACGCATTTGGGCCCGCCTATCTGTCCGGTGCGCTCGCTTTCGCCAATCATTGGTTCACCACCAATCGCATGGCGGTCGGCGATCAGCTCACCGCCAACTTCCAAGGCCAAAGCTATGCGGCGCGCGGCGAAGCCGGCTATCGCTATGGCCTGCCGATCACAGGGTCCATCATCGGCGTGACGCCATACGCCGCATTACAGGTGCAAAGCTTCCACACGCCGGGCTACAGCGAGACCGATCTCTCCGGCGGCGGCTTTGGCCTGACCTATAACGCGATGAACGCGACCGACACCCGCAGCGAGCTCGGCGCGCGCTTCGACAATCTGACCATGTGGTACGACATGCCGCTCATTCTGCGCGGCCGCCTGGCTTGGGCGCATGACTGGGTCAGCAATCCGTCGCTCGGCGCGGTGTTCCAGGCGCTGCCGGGCTCGAGCTTCACCGTCAACGGCGCTGCGCCGCCACAAAATTCCGCGCTCACCACCGCGGCCGCCGAACTGCATATCACCGCGAACTGGTCGCTGATCGCCAAATTCGACGGCGAATTCGCCCCGACCGCGCAATCGACACGCTCGGACCCCCGTCGCGTCGATGCCATGCTGCCGGCCCGCGGGGAGACCGTGTCCGCGGTGCAGTCCTTCGCCCGGATCTGGGCATCAGCCATCGCCGGCACCAGTTACGTGCCGATGAGCGGTGACGAGGTGATCGACCTGCTGGACGACCTGACGAGCCGACTCGTCAACGCGCTGCTCGACGAACCGTTCTCGGCCGACACGGCCCGTGACGCCGGCTCCCGCCTCGTCACGGCCCACTTCACCGGCAGCGGCACGATCGAGCGGTCGGTGCAGGTGCTCGGCGAGCGCCTGCTGGACGAACTCGGCCTCATGCACAACGAGCGCCTCGCCGACCGGGTGTCCCGGTTGCAGGGTTCGCTGGCCGCCGGCTACGCACAGGCACTGCGTGAACGCACCCTCGGTGAGCAGGAGGCCATTCGCAGCGCCGTGCTCGACGCCCGCGACGAGGCGGAGGCCGCGCTGCGCGCCAGCGAGGCCAAGTTCCGCGCGATGTTCACCGACGCCGCCATCGGCATCGGCATCTCCGACATGACCGGCCGGGTGGTCGAGGCCAACACCGCGCTGCTGCGGATGACCGGCACCACGCGCCAGGAAGCCCTGGCCAGCAACGTCCGCGGCTACATCCACCCCGAGGACAAGCTGGACGGACTCTGGGAGCCGTTCGAACGGGTGTTACGCGGCGAGCAGGACCACTATCGGGTGGAGAAACGACTGTGTCGACCGGACGGCGGCTGGGTGTGGGCGCACGTCACCTGTTCACTAGTTCGAGATGACGCCGGTATCCCGCTGTTCGCGGTGTCCGTGATGGAGGACGTCACGGAGCGGCACGCCCTGCAGGAACGGCTGCGCTACCAGGCGAGCCACGATCCGCTGACCGGCCTGCCCAACCGCGCGCTGTTCCTGGAGCGCCTGTCCGCCGTGTTCGCCACCGAGCGGGAGACGCCGGGCCGCGGCCGGGTCGCCATGTGCTACCTGGACCTCGACGGGTTCAAGGTGATCAACGACAGCCTCGGCCACGCCGTCGGCGACCGCCTGCTGGTGTCCGTGGCCCGCAGGCTGGACGAGGCCATCGCGGGCCCTGGCCGGTTGATCGCCCGGATGGGTGGCGACGAGTTCGTCGTGCTGGCCGAAGGCACGACCGGCACCGACGAGGCCGTCGGCATCGCGGAAACGGTGCTGGCCGCGCTGCAGCCGCCGGTGCGCATCGGTGGTCACGAACTGTCCGTCACGGCCAGCATCGGCATCGTCGAGCGCCCGGTCTCCGGCACCACGTCGGCGGATCTGGTGCGGGACGCGGACATCACCCAGTACTGGGCCAAGGCGGACGGCAAGGGCCGCTGGCGGGTGTACGACCCGGAACGCAACGCGCACGAGGTCGTCCGGTTCACCCTGTCCGCCGCGCTGCCGGCCGCGATGGACCACAAGGAGTTCTTCGTCGAGTACCAGCCACTGGTCCGACTCGGCGACGAGCGCACGGTCGGCGTGGAAGCGTTGGTGCGCTGGCAACATCCGCAGCTGGGCAGGCTCGGTCCGGACCGTTTCATCGACCTGGCCGAGGAAACCGGCCTGATCGTGCCGCTGGGCAGGTGGGTGCTGCGCACCGCGTGCGCGCAGGCTCGTTCGTGGCTGGACCGTTTCGGCGTCGACGCCCCGTTCGTCAGCGTCAACCTGGCGGTGCGCCAGTCCCGCGAGCCGAACCTGGTGGCGGACGTGCGGGCGGCCCTGTCCGACAACGGCCTGCCGCCGCACCTGTTGCAGTTGGAGCTCACCGAGAGCGCGATCATGGGCACCGCGGACGAGCCACTGGACGCCCTGCGCACACTGGCCGACATGGGCGTCCGAATCGCGATCGACGACTTCGGCACCGGCTACTCGAACCTGGCGTACCTACGCCACCTCCCGGTGAACGAACTCAAGATCGCCGGCTCGTTCGTCGAAGGCCTGCGGGCCGCCGACCGGACCGACCCGGTGGACGCGCAGATCGTGGCAACCCTGGTGACGCTGGCCCACGCACTCGGCCTGACGGTCACCGCGGAAGGCGTTGAAACCCCGGCACAGGCGGAGCGACTACGCCGAATCGGCTGCGACTCCGGCCAGGGATGGCTGTTCGCCCGCCCCGGGGCCGCCGACACCATCGACCGCCTGCTCGAAGCCGGCTGACCACCCCGACAACCAGTTTACGGAACGCCGGGCAGACCCCGGCCGACCCTGGGATGCTGTTGGCGAATTCGGGATGGGGCTGTGAGCTGCGGGAATGCGGTTGGCAGGAGCCTGGGCTGCTCTGTCACGCCACGAGTCCGTCCCTCTTCGGGAGGTTGTGGGGCAGGTCAGCCACACCTGTCGTCGCCCACAGCATGGTCGTCTGGTTGGCATTCCTGGAGGTCACGGGCTGTCCCCGAATTCGCTGGGGTCTGTCCGTTAGGGTGGTCGGCGTCTTGCTGTCCGCTGTGTGGCTTGTTCCGCACGTTGTGGGCTTCTGCATCACCCCGATACTCGATTGTCGTGACGGTTGGTGGGGTTTGTCAAGGCGGGAAAGAGTACCTTGACAAACCCCACCAACCGCTTTAAAGAGGGCCCGTATCGGGGGTCGGGTAGCCCGGGGGAATCTCACCCCCGGGCGCCCACAGATCCCGGCGTGACGATCTCCCGTCACCGGGCTCTTGTCATCCTGATCACCAAACAGACGGGACCGAAGGAACCCATGCCCAGTGCGCGAACATGCGCGGGAATCGTTCGACGATCCCTTGCCAACACCGGAAGGCTTTCTTCTTTGCCCGAAGTCGCTTGTACTTCTTGCGGATCCAACGCACCAAATAGGCATTGATGCGCGACAGGAGCGGATTCAGTGCCGAGCGGTAGAACGCACCATAGTATTGCATCCAACCACGAACAATCGGATTGATACGCTGCGCCACCTCGGCAAAAGCAAGACCAGTACGGCGGTGCAATCTCCAGGACCGCACCTCCGCACCGATCCGCTTCAAGGCATCCCTGCTGATCGCAGGATTGAACGAGCTGAACTGCTTCCCGTTCTTGTCCCGCATCCCCCGCTGACGAAACATGAACCCCAGGAACGTGAACTCGGTGTGCTCGTACGAGGCACGCCGTTTCCCATCCTGGCAGTACACGATCCGGGTCTTGTCCGGATGCAACCGCAACCCGACCTGTTCCATCCGCGCCCCGATCGCCACCAGCACCATTCGCGCCTGGACTTCGCTGACGCAATGCACAACAGCATCATCCACGTAACGTTCGAATGTGACCTGCGGGAACTCCCGCGCCAACCACACATCAAACGCGTAATGGAGGAACAGATTTGCCAACACAGGCGACACCGAAGAACCTTGCGGGGTTCCCCGGTCCCGTTCCAGCATGGTCCCGTCGGGGTTCTGTATCGGCGCGCGCAGCCACCGTGTGACATACAGAACCACCCACGGGAGGTCAGTGTTGGCCTCCACCGCCTTCACGACCAGGTCATGCGGGACGCTGTCAAAGAACTTCTGGATATCCAAATCGATCACCCAGTCGCTCTTCCAGCAACGCCGCCGACACACCCCGACCGCATCCACAGCCGAGCGCCCAGGACGGTAACCGTACGAGTCAGGATGGAAGATCGGTTCAACCTGCCCCTCCAGCCTGCGCGCGACCACCGTCTGAGCGACCCGATCAGCCACCGTCGGCACCCCCAACATTCGAGTGCCGCCGCCATGCGGCTTCGGTATCTCCACCGCCCGCACCGGTGGCGGGAAGTAACTCCCCGAGGACATCCTGTTCCAGACCCGATACAACTGATTCTTCAGGTCCTTCTCGAAGTCCTCGACCGAGCACCCATCCACCCCCGGCGCACCCTGGTTGGCCTTGACCTTCTCCCACGCCTCCCATACTTCCGCCTTCGAAATATCGAACGACTTGCCTGACGACATCGACTCGCTCATGCGACTCCTCCCGGACAACGCCCGGTTGATCGAATGACCGAGCCACGAATGACCTGACCCCTTCGCTCCATCCCCACCGCGCCAGCAGGAACTTCACCACTACTACGAGTCAGTCCGCCTGCGCACCCGCATCGGTACTCAATCCCCCCGGTTTCAGCCGTAAGGGACTCTCCCTCTCGCCACCCCAACCCAGGGCGGCAGTATCGGGTCACGCTCTCTCCCGTTCCCCGCGAACGCAGCCTGGCCGGGCTCACGTCGCCTCCATGCCGGACACCACCTGGCCAATAAACGGGCACCCGCCAGGCTCATCCCGGGATCGCATCAACACCCCGGTTCTGATGTCAACCAACCTTCTTTCGACACTTCACAGGCAGTGACGCACCGTCTTCCCGACCCCTACCTGACACATCACAGTGCGCCTTTTCCCACTCGCTCACCACGACAGGCTTCAACTAACGCAGCAGTGGGTGGTGTGAACCCGCCCCCCGCAGGGAGGATCCGGAGGGCCTACCTCCATCGTTCGCACAGCACCGAGCCAAGAAGCTCTACCTACTCAAGCCCCTCTCGTCGTTCGGGACACACTGATGCAGAAGGACTGGGCAACAGCGGAATGCCGCGTTGTTTAGGCGAGGTCCCTGGAAAGCGAAAGAGGCGCCTCGGTTGGGAGCCTGCTCTTGTTCGTCCGGCGGGTCCCGTTTCGGTGGTGGTCGCTGGCGCCTCGGTGGGGAGCCCGCTCCTGTTCGTCCGGCGGGTTCCGTTTCGGTGGTGGTCTGGCTGGTCTGGTGCTGGTCCCCAGGGCCAGGCCAGCCACGACTCACCGAGCGAACGCGACCCGCCGGACGAACAGGAGCAGGCTCCCCACCGAGGCGCCAGCGACCACCCACAGACCGGGACCCGCCGGACGAACACGAGCAGGCTCCCAACCGAGGCGGCTCTTTCGCCTTCCCAGGACTGACCCCAATCACGCGGCATTCCTTCTGTTACCCAGTCCTTCTGCATCAGTGTGTCCCGAACGACGAGAGGGGCTTGAGTAGGTAGAGCTTCTTGGCTCGGTGCTGTGCGAACGATGGAGGTAGGCCCTCCGGATCCTCCCTGCGGGGGGCGGGTTCACACCACCCACTGCTGCGTTAGTTGAAGCCTGTCGTGGTGAGCGAGTGGGAAAAGGCGCACTGTGATGTGTCAGGTAGGGGTCGGGAAGACGGTGCGTCACTGCCTGTGAAGTGTCGAAAGAAGGTTGGTTGACATCAGAACCGGGGTGTTGATGCGATCCCGGGATGAGCCTGGCGGGTGCCCGTTTATTGGCCAGGTGGTGTCCGGCATGGAGGCGACGTGAGCCCGGCCAGGCTGCGTTCGCGGGGAACGGGAGAGAGCGTGACCCGATACTGCCGCCCTGGGTTGGGGTGGCGAGAGGGAGAGTCCCTTACGGCTGAAACCGGGGGGATTGAGTACCGATGCGGGTGCGCAGGCGGACTGACTCGTAGTAGTGGTGAAGTTCCTGCTGGCGCGGTGGGGATGGAGCGAAGGGGTCAGGTCATTCGTGGCTCGGTCATTCGATCAACCGGGCGTTGTCCGGGAGGAGTCGCATGAGCGAGTCGATGTCGTCAGGCAAGTCGTTCGATATTTCGAAGGCGGAAGTATGGGAGGCGTGGGAGAAGGTCAAGGCCAACCAGGGTGCGCCGGGGGTGGATGGGTGCTCGGTCGAGGACTTCGAGAAGGACCTGAAGAATCAGTTGTATCGGGTCTGGAACAGGATGTCCTCGGGGAGTTACTTCCCGCCACCGGTGCGGGCGGTGGAGATACCGAAGCCGCATGGCGGCGGCACTCGAATGTTGGGGGTGCCGACGGTGGCTGATCGGGTCGCTCAGACGGTGGTCGCGCGCAGGCTGGAGGGGCAGGTTGAACCGATCTTCCATCCTGACTCGTACGGTTACCGTCCTGGGCGCTCGGCTGTGGATGCGGTCGGGGTGTGTCGGCGGCGTTGCTGGAAGAGCGACTGGGTGATCGATTTGGATATCCAGAAGTTCTTTGACAGCGTCCCGCATGACCTGGTCGTGAAGGCGGTGGAGGCCAACACTGACCTCCCGTGGGTGGTTCTGTATGTCACACGGTGGCTGCGCGCGCCGATACAGAACCCCGACGGGACCATGCTGGAACGGGACCGGGGAACCCCGCAAGGTTCTTCGGTGTCGCCTGTGTTGGCAAATCTGTTCCTCCATTACGCGTTTGATGTGTGGTTGGCGCGGGAGTTCCCGCAGGTCACATTCGAACGTTACGTGGATGATGCTGTTGTGCATTGCGTCAGCGAAGTCCAGGCGCGAATGGTGCTGGTGGCGATCGGGGCGCGGATGGAACAGGTCGGGTTGCGGTTGCATCCGGACAAGACCCGGATCGTGTACTGCCAGGATGGGAAACGGCGTGCCTCGTACGAGCACACCGAGTTCACGTTCCTGGGGTTCATGTTTCGTCAGCGGGGGATGCGGGACAAGAACGGGAAGCAGTTCAGCTCGTTCAATCCTGCGATCAGCAGGGATGCCTTGAAGCGGATCGGTGCGGAGGTGCGGTCCTGGAGATTGCACCGCCGTACTGGTCTTGCTTTTGCCGAGGTGGCGCAGCGTATCAATCCGATTGTTCGTGGTTGGATGCAATACTATGGTGCGTTCTACCGCTCGGCACTGAATCCGCTCCTGTCGCGCATCAATGCCTATTTGGTGCGTTGGATCCGCAAGAAGTACAAGCGACTTCGGGCAAAGAAGAAAGCCTTCCGGTGTTGGCAAGGGATCGTCGAACGATTCCCGCGCATGTTCGCGCACTGGGCATGGGTTCCTTCGGTCCCGTCTGTTTGGTGATCAGGATGACAAGAGCCCGGTGACGGGAGATCGTCACGCCGGGATCTGTGGGCGCCCGGGGGTGAGATTCCCCCGGGCTACCCGACCCCCGATACGGGCCCTCTTTGAAAGCGGTTGGTGGGGTTTGTCAAGGTACTCTTTCCCGCCTTGACAAACCCCAACAACCGAACCCGACAATCGAGTATCTGAGGTGCCGGAAGGATTTCGGACAGCGGGATACTTGATCTCTTACGCTGCCTTGTTCCGATCAAACCACTCGGACTCTACCTCGTTCGGGGTGCGATAGTCAATTCCCGAGTGGAGCCGGATCTGGTTGTATCGCAGCTCGATGTAACTGATGATGTCTTTCCGCGCGTGCTCTCGCGTCGGGTACTCGGTGCGGTTCACCCGCTCGTTCTTGAGAGTACCGTTAAAAGATTCAGCCCAGGCGTTGTCGTAGCAAACACCGGTACGGCCAACGGAGCGCTGCACACCCAACTCCTCGGCCACGGCCGCGAATTCCGCAGAAAGATACTGGCAGCCACGGTCGCTGTGGAAGACTGTCCCGCCGGGTCGGAACGGAACAATACGCGCGGCCATACGGAGAGCATCGGCCACCAATTCAGTGCGCATGTGCTCAGCCATCGCGTAACCGACCACCTTTTTCGAGAAGCAGTCCAGCACGGTCGCCAAGTAGAGCCACCCTTCCCAGGTACGGACATACGTGATGTCGCCGACCAGCTTGGCCGCTGGCGCGTCGGCGGTGAAGTCGCGGCCGACCAGGTCGGGCAGGTCGGCGACGTCACCGGCGATCGTGGTGACCGGCCGCCACGGCCGCGGCTGGCAGGCCACCAACCCCAGCTCACGCATGATCACACGGACCGTCTCCGGGTCCACGACCGTGCCCCAGCGACCCAACTGGGCGTGGACCCGGCGGTACCCATACGTGCCGTCGGAATAGTCGAAGCACGACCGGATCTGCGCCGCGAGCGCTGCACGCCGCCGCGTCGTGGCCGAGGGTGTCCGATCGCGCCACGCGTAATAGCCCGACCGGGACACCTTCGACCACCGACACATCGACACCACGGAATGATTGCCTTCTTCGGCAGCGATGAACGCATATTTCGCGGTCACCGGTGCTTCTTCGCGAAGAAGGCCACCGATTTTCCCAGGAACTGGTTCTCCTCCTCCAGTTCCCGGACGCGGCGTTCTAACTCTTTCAACCGTGCCCGCTCACTCACGGTCAACTCCGGATCTGTCACGGCATGCGTGGCCCGGTACGCTTTCACCCAGTTCCACACGCTTTGCGCGGTGACTCCGCAATCACGTGCGACGTCGGCCACCGGCCGTGACTTCTCCACGACCTCGCGTGCGGCGGCTTCCCGGAACTCGGGGGTGTAACCGCGCGGCTTCTTCTGTGCCACCTACACTCCGTTCAGTCACCCAAATTTTACTTTAGGTCACTGTCCGAAATCATTGGGGCCCCTCATATCGGGGTGATGCAGAAGCCACAACGTGTGGACCAAGCCACATAGCGGGAGCGGCTGCCACCAGCCTTATCGGCGATATGGAACTGAACCCGATCCAGCCTAGTTGCGGGGGCCGCTGCGCTGGGCCGCCGTAGTGGCGGGATATTCGAGTGCGTTCGTCGGCTGTGCGAGGTGGGGTGTCCGGAGTGGGTCGCGCTTCGTGAGCAGGTAGGACCAGGTGGAGAAGAGGGCTGCGAGGCTCCAGGCGAGTGGTCCTTCGATGCCGGGCCATGGCGGCGCGTAGCCGGGTACCAGGATGAACACGATGAATCCGATGTCGGTGACGGACGCCACGCCCAGGTTCAGCCAGAAGCAGGTCCTCCACGCCCGCCAGACCGAGAGCAGGGCGGCGGTCATGACGACCGCGGCCGCGAACAGCAGGGTCCAGGCGTCCTGATAGATCCTGCCCTGGACCATCGCGTGCTCATGGAGATTCTCGCCGAGGCGGACGACACCGATGCCGGCCTGGATGTGCAGCGCGCCCCATACGAGGTAACAGAAAGTGCCCAGTAGTGCCGTGGCCTTCGTCATGGGATGCCTTTCTGTGCTGTTCGGCTACGGGTGGATGCTGAATGGGCCGAGTACGTCGTTGTCGATGCGTAGGGAATTGACCATGGTGTGGGCGTTGTCCAGCGTGAAGACGTCGGCGGCGGCCAGTCGCCCCAGATAGGCGTTGGTGACGGGCGTCGCCGCTTGTTGTGCGGCTGCGTCTAGGTAGGTCTTGAAGATCGCCCATGCGTTGGCGGTCGGACCGTATTTGGCGAAGTACGGTGTCGGGTCCAGGGTGTTCAGGGTGGTGCGGGCGCTGGCTTCGAGGTCGGTGACGTAGTTCTGCTGCAGGTGCGCGTCCGCGCGGGTGCCCAGTCGTCCGAGGTGGCCGCCTACCAGGGTGGTCCACCGGTAGTCGAGGGCGGTGTCGTGGGCGGCGATCCAGCCGGGGATGTCCTGGGACTCGGCCAGGTGCTTGAACGGGACCCAGCCCGGGAAGACGACGTCGACCAGCATCAGGGTCGCGTGGTCGGGTGCGTGCACGAAGATGTTGTCCGGCGAGTGGTTGGGACCGTGGTAGGCGAGTTCGAGCCGTTCGCCGCCGACCTCGACCGTGAGTGTGTCGTCGAAGGTCGTGGTCGGCGCGGGCCGGTTCGGGTCCGCGGCCGCGCGCAGCAGTTCGCGGGTCTGGGTCTGGCCGATGCGTTCGACGCCGCTGCCGAACAGGGCGGCCGCGCCGATGTGGTCGGCGTGGTTGTGTGAGTAGATCAGGTGAGTGACCCTGCTGGTCGTGCCGGTGGCGTCGGTCACGTCCTGGATCGCACGCAGCAGGTTGTGGCCGATGGTGGGTGGTGCGTCGACGAGTACGACTCCGTCGCGCGTGGCCAGGAACATGGCCTGGTAGAACGAATCGGTGACCCAGTACAGGTGGCCTGAGATGCGCCCGACGAAGTAGCCGTGGGCGTTGAGTGCGGGCCCGAGCGAACCGGTGGGAACGGGCGCGAAGTCGGGCAGCCCGTCCGACGTGGACGCGGTCGCGGTGCTCGGCAGCGCCAGTCCGAGGAGCGCGGCGGTGGCGGGGACGGCCGCGGTGGCCGCGGCCCGCTTGAGGACGGTTCTGCGGGTGAGCGATGGCCGGGAATCGGGTTGCCGTCATGGCGGTCTCGATTCCTGTCGAGGGCTGACACCAGGAGATTCAAGTTTGAACTAACCAGACGCTAGCCGGTAGTTCAAACTTTGACAACCCACTCGTTCAAGTTTGAACGACGAATGTTAGGCTCCCGCTATGGGCGAGCCGCACTGGCTGGACGAGCGTGAGTTGAGGGCGTGGAAGGACTTCCTGGCCGCCTCGACGATCTTGAACCGGCAGGTCGATCAACGGCTGAGACGCAGGCGGGCGTGACCCAGCCCCAGTACGAGGTGCTCGTGCAGCTGTCGGAAGCGCCCGGCGGCGAACTGCGGATGGCCGAACTGGCCGCTGCCGCGATGACGTCGCGAAGCCGGCTGACCTACCAGGTCGACCAACTGGAGAAGGCCCGGTTGATCCGGCGCTCCTCCTGTCCGACCGACGAGCGCGGCGTCGTCGCCGCGCTGACCGAAGAGGCCGGGACAAGCTGCGGCAGACAGCTCCCGGCCATGCCGGCTTCGTCCGCGAACGGTTCATCGACGGCCTGGACCCGGCGACGTTCACCGGCCTGGCCGAAGGACTGCGCGCCCTGGCCGGGCTGCTCGGCGACGATGCGCCGCTGGAGACCGGCGACACCACGGAAGAGCGTTGAGCCACGCCGGGCTGGACGCTCCGCGGCCGACAGCCTTGGCCGTGCCATTCGAAACACCGGCGAAACCAAACGACCCCACCTGGGCGCAGGGAGGTGCCAGGCCGACGCCCTGGTAGTCACCGTTCGATTCGAGCCGGCTGTCCAGCGACAGTCCGGTGATCACCTCGCCTTGTGTCCGGGAAAGAGCCGATCGCCCGGCGGCTGTGGACAGGCCGGCAGGCTGTGGACAAGCTGTGGTGCTCGGGGTGGTCAGAGGCAGGTTGTCTCGAGTTCGTCAAGGCGGGTTCGTAGTTCGGCTGGGCCGGCTACCGGGATCGGGGCCGGTTGGCCGTCGGCGTGGGCCGGGATCATGTCCAGCCAGCCGGTGTGGCGGTCGGTGTAGAGGAGGGTGGTGGGCACGAGCAGCCGGCCGGTGGTGGTCCGGTCGGACGGGAGGTACTCCCAGTAGCCGTCCTCGCCGGGGCCGGTCCACGGCATGTAGAACCAGCCGGTGCGCGCTATCAGCACGTCGCTCACCTGGTCCTCGACCGCGAACCCGCCGTGGCGGGACTGCAACTGACCGGCCGCCAGCGCCCTGAGCCACCACGGGGCCGGCATGTCCCGCACGACGGCGCGCGTCGCGTTGTACAGGTTGACCACCTGGCTCTCCGGCGCACGGTGGATCCAGGCACGGCGTGTCTGGGACGGGCGGCGCGCGGCGCCGATCGGTCCGGTCGGTTCGACCGCTCGTGACCATTCCAGATCGAGAAGTGGTTCTACCCTGATCGGCCGATCCGGCTCGACCTCCCGCACTGGACCCCGTTCCTCGGTACGCCGGTTGGGCGGTGCATCAGGGTCGAGGACCGCCATCGTTCACCTCCGCAAGGCCCCATGCCGGGTCCGTATTCGACTGTGTTATCCCTGTCATCGAGTTCAACGCGTCAATGTGCACGGTGTCACGTTTCTGTGCGTACTCACGCCAATCGCGACGGCACGTTAACGCGGTGTTCCCCGCGTGTTTCCCAACGGCCGTTGCGACTCGCGTTGAGCATCACCCTTCGAGGTGACAACGTCGGCAACCTCATGGCCAACGGCGGGCGGACGGCCCGACCAAACGACCGGGCGGCCGGACACAACTTGCCGTCACGCTGCCGTGTTGAATACGGAGCGTAGTGCAGGACCTGGCATTATGGCCAGAGCCGAACGGGTGACGGCGGCAGAAGGGGCAACGAGGGTGGCCAGCGGACTACGGACGGGTAGTCCTACTTGCCGATTGCCGGCCGACAGTCAGCCCGCCGCCGATTGGGTTCGGTATTCCGGCGCATCGCCGGAAAGTCTCTTCGAGTGGACCGCCCGCGTGCTCAATTCGTCCAGCACTAGACCCATTCCGTCTGGACAGTTCGCCTACCGCCGCGCTGTCCGACCGGAGATCAACAATGCTGCCGGCCGACCACCGTATCCGCCTGGTGAGCATTCGGAGAATTGCTCGAACGGCGAACCGCGCACTCCGGCGGTTGCATCCCCGGCCCGCTGAGTGAACCTGGCTGGCGACGGGTCCGACCGGGATGGCGGTCGCCGGGCGGCCGAAATTCGCTTGACACGTGCCGGGACAATGCGGCCGGCATGCGCGACCGGCCCGGGCCACCCCCCGATGGCGGCCCGGGCCCATTCGGCCCCCCGGTACTCGTTCCCCCGTTACTCCCCTAACCCCCCGACCGGCCGGGTACACCCCGACAGCACACCGAGCCGGTTTCGAGCCGGTCCTGCGGGCCGTTGCTACAGACGCGTCAGGCATCCCTCCGGTTGGCCGTGACCAACGCGATTGTCAGGATCACCGCGGCGATCCCGGCGAAGTAGGCCAGCGACCCCCACGCGCTCAGCGGCATGTCGGTAAGGCCTCGCCGTGCCACGCCCTGGGTGCCGGCCACCAGGAAGTTGTTGGCCTCGGTGAACGGCATCCACTTCCGGATCGTGTCGCCGATCTTCGGGATCAGCACCACCAGGTTCTCCACCAGCAGGGTGTAGATCAGCAGGATGGCCACGGCACCGGCGGTCTGCCGGATCAGGATGCCAACGGCGACCGCGATGACGGCGGTGATCGCGTAGACCAGTCCCATCCCGGCCACGCCGCGCCATGCCGACTCGCTGTTCAGCGCCAACATGGTGCTCGGGTGGATCAGCCGGGCAACGGCCCACGACGCGAACGCGGTCACCTCGCCGACGATCGCGGCCAGGATGGCGACCACCCCGGTCTTGGCCAGCAGCAGCGCGATGCGGTTGGGCACCGCCTGGACGACATGCGGATGGTGCTGAAGCGGTACTCGGTGGTGACCGCCAGCGCGGCCATCACCATCATGACCACCAGGCTGAACTGGTAACCGCCCTCGGCCTCACTGATCGAGAGGGTGCTGCCGGACGGGACGTTCGCGGCGAGCAGCGATGCGAACCCGACGGCCAGCACGAGGGCCAGCAGCATGGACCACCACGGCGACCGGGTGGTGAACAGCTTGATGCGTTCGGTGGCAAGCAGGGTCATCGTGCTCACTTCCCCCTGGCAGGTGCGGCGGAGTGGTACTCGACGGCATCGCCGGTCAGGCGCATGAACGCCTGTTCGAGCGAGCCGGTCTGCGGGCTCAGTTCGTGCAGCACGACACCGTTGGCGGCGGCGATGTCGCCGACCTGGTCGGTGCTGGCCCCGACGACCGTCAGTTCGTCGTCCGTGACGACGGGCTCGAAACCCTTGTCCAGCAGGGCGAGCCGCAGCGTGTCCAGGTGCGGACTGCGGACCTTCACGGCCGCCTCACCGGCCCGCTCGATGAACTCGGAAGGCGTACAGTTGGCGATCAGCTTGCCACGGCCGACGACCACCAGATCCTCGGCCATCAACGACATCTCCGACAGCAGGTGCGACGACACCAGCACGGTGCGCCCCTCCGCCGCCAGACCCTGCACGAACTTCCGAATCCACAGAATGCCCTCGGGATCCAACCCGTTCACCGGCTCGTCGAACAGCAACACCTACGGATCCCCGAGCAACGCCGCCGCGATACCCAACCGTTGCGACATTCCCAGCGAGAAACCACCGACCCGGCGCGACGCCACCCCGGAGAGCCCCACCAGTCCCAACACCTCGTCCACCCGACCCGCCGGCAACGAGTTCGACCGGGCCAGCCACCGCAGATGTGACCGCGCCGACCGGTTGGGATGCAACCACTTGGCGTCCAACAACGCCCCCACGACGCGCAGCGGCTCCCGCAGCGACCGATACGGCTTCCCGTTGACCGTGACGTTTCCGGCGTCCGGGGCATCCAAACCCAGTATCAGGCGCATCGTCGTGGACTTGCCGGCGCCATTCGGCCCGAAGACTCCGGTGACCCGACCCGGCCGAACCGAGACGAAAGCTCGTCCACCGCGATGGTTCGGCCATAACGCTTCGTCAGATTCATTGCTTCTATCACGAAACTCCCCTCGATGTCCCCGGTGCTGCGCACAGCTTGCCGGTGCGGTGCCGCTGTGCGCGTCCGCCCCGGGTGGGCTGCGGTGGCCGACTCAGGTCTGAGGTTGTCTCATCCCAGAGGCTGATGGATCAGTTACGACCCTGACACCGGATCGGTGACGACCCTGATTTCAGGCGTCGCCGGGACGGACGAGGCCGGTTTCGTAGGCCAGGACGACTGCCTGCACCCGGTCGCGCAGGTCGAGCTTGGCGAGGATGCGGCCCACGTGGGTCTTCACGGTCGCCTCGGACAGGAACAGCCGGCCGGCGAGTTCGCTGTTGGACAGGCCCTTCGCGATCAGCACCAGCACCTCGCGTTCCCGCTCGGTGAGCACGTCCAGCACCGCGACATCGCGCAGTTGGCCGCCGGACGTGCCGAGAAACCGGTCGAGCAGCCTGCGGGTCACGCTCGGCGACACGACGGCATCGCCACTGGCCACGGCGCGCAGCGCGGACAGCAGCTCGGCAGGCTGGGTGTCCTTGAGCAGGAAGCCGCTCGCACCGTTGTGCAGCGCGGACAGCGCGTACTCGTCCAGGTCGAACGTTGTCATCACGAGCACCTTGGCCAGGCCGGGCCCGGTGATCTGCTTGGTGGCCTCGACACCGTCCAGGATCGGCATCCGGACGTCCATCAGCACCACGTCCGGCCGCAGTTCGCCGGCCAGCTCAACGGCCCGCCTGCCGTCGCCCGCCTCGCCGACCACGTCGATGTCCGGCTGCGCGCCGAGCACCATCCGGAAGCCCATCCGCATCAGTTCCTGGTCGTCCACCAACAGCACCCGGATCACCGGCTCAGGGTAGACAGTCAGCCCGTCGCGCCGCCGTCCGGCGCGTGCACCGGGAAGGTCGCGCGGACCCGCCAGCCACCGTCGGCGGCCCGGCCGGCGATCAGGGTGCCGCCGAGCACGGAGGCGCGTTCGCGCATGCCGATCAGCCCGTTGCCGCCGGACACCTCGGCGAGGTCGCGTGTTGCGCCGTCCGCCGCGTGGCCGTTGTCGTCGACCTCCACCTCGACGAGGCCGCCGACCCGTTCCACCCGGACGGTGGCGGCGGCACCGGTGCCGGCGTGCTTGAGCGTGTTGGTCAACGACTCCTGCACGATCCGGTAGATGCCGAGGCCCACGGCGGCGGGCAGGCCGGCCAGTTCGCCGCGCAGGTGCAGGCGCACCGGCACACCCGTCACGCTCACCTTCTCGACGAGTTCCGGCAGGGCGGTCACGTCGGGCTGTGGCGCGCGGGTGTCGCGTTCGTCGGTGTCGCTGCGCAGCACGTCGAGCAGCCTGCGCAGTTCGATCAGTGCTTCGCGGCCGGTGGCGGAGATGGTGCGCACGGCGCTCTGGGCCAGATCCGGGTCGTCACGGATGGCGTAGCCGGCGCCGTCGGCCTGCACCACGATGACGCTCACCGCGTGCGCCACGATGTCGTGCAGTTCCCTGGCGATCCGGGTGCGTTCGGCGGCGACCGCGATGGTGGCCTGCTGGTCACGTTCGGTCTCCAGCAGGCGCAGCCGGCTCTCCACCTCGTGGTGGTAGGCGCGGCGGGCGCCGACGAACTCGCCGAGCACCCAGCTGAAGCCGTAGATCAGCAGCGCGCCGATCCCGATCGCCGCCGCGACGGTGCGGTTGTTGCTGAAATGCCAGGTCAGGTCGACCGCGGTGCCAACGAGCAGCAGCCCCGCGTAGGCCATGGCCTTACGGCGTTCCGCGTAGGCGACCAGGGTGTAGAGCGCGAAGGCAAGGGCCAGGTCGGAGACCCGAACCGGTTGGGACGGGTGGTCGGCCATGCCGCGGTGGGTGAGCACCTGCACGGCGGCGCCGACCATGATCAGATAGGCGGCCAGCACTGGACTGTGGCGCCGGAAGACGAGCGGCACCACCATCAGTACCGCGACCGGCCAGTAGTACAGCGGATACCGGACCGCGAATCCCTGTGCGCTCTCGGTCACGGTGAACAGGGCGAGCAGCAGCGCGATCACCGAGTCCCCGAAGATCGGGTGACGGCGCATCCACAGGCTCAACCTCCGCACCACGCCAGCGTAGGCAGCGGTTGGACCAGCGCACGTCAGTCTCCGGTAGTACGCGCCGTACCGCCGGGGGACGAGCCGCGTGGCACGATTCCGCAGTGACCACGGAGGGCGACCAGCGGCTCGCCGGGCCGCTGTCGGCCGCGGTGGCCGACCTGTGTGTCCGGTTGGGCCCGCAGGTGTCGGCGGCATCGGCGCACCGCTTCGGCGAGGTGCTGCGCCGGTTGCACGCGCCGTTGCAGGTCGCGGTCGTCGGGCGGATCAAGTCCGGGAAGTCGACGCTGGTCAACGCGTTGATCGGGCGACGGGTGGCGCCGACGGCGGTGGGCGAGTGCACCCGGCTGGTGACCCGGTTCTCCTACGGCACGGTGGACCGCGTCGAGGCGATCCTCACCGACGGCGGCCGGCACGTGCTGCCCTTCGACACCGACGGCATGATCCCGGCCGATCTCGGGCCGGTCGACGTGGCACGGGTGTCGCACCTGGAGGCCTACCTGACCAACGCGGTGCTGCGCGACCTGACGGTGATCGACACGCCCGGCCTCGGCTCGCTGGACACGACGTCGGTGGCCAGGACCGAGCAGGTCCTCGACCCGGTGTCGGCGAACGCGGTGGCCGGCGCCGAAGCGGTGCTGTACGTGGTCACGCAGTCCGTGCGGGCCGACGACCAGCAGGTCCTGGAGAGTTTCACCGCGGCCACGGCGAGCCGCGAAGCAGGCCCGGTGAACGCGATCGCATTGCTCAACAAGGCCGACACGATCGTGCCCGGCCCGGACGAGGACGTGTGGCAGGCGGCGGCGCGGCTGGCCGCGCAACAGGCCGACACGCTGCGGCCGCGGGTGGCAGGCGTGCTGCCGGTGATCGGCCTGCTGGCCGAGTCGGCCGAGACCGGCGCGTTCACCTCGGCGGACGCCGACGCGCTGCGGGCGCTGGCCGGGCTGGCCGACGCGACCTTGACGACCATGCTGGTGTCCGCCGACCTGTTCACCACCTGGGAGGTGCCGGTGCCGGCCGGAACGAGGGCGCGGCTGCTGGCGATGCTGGACCTGTACGGGGTGGCGTGCGCGGTGGCGGCCCTGCGCGCTGCACCGGACCTGTCCGCGGGTGACCTGCGCCGCCGGTTGCTGGACGGGTCCGGGTTCGACGTGGTCCGCGACCGGCTGGCCGCGGTGTTCCGGGCACGGGCCGACGGCATCAAGGCGGCCGCGGCGCTGGCGTCGATCACCGCGATCGCGCACGCGTCCGGCGATCCGGGCGAGCGGCAGCGGGTGCACGACGCGATCGAGGTGGTGCTGAGTCGCCCCGAGGCGCACCAACTGCGGCTGTTGGAGGCGTTGACGCTGGTCACGTCCGGTTCGGTTGACCTGCCGGCGGACCTGGCCGACGAGGTGCTGCGGGTGGGCGGCTCGGCCGACGTGGGGGGGCGGTTGGGCCTGGCCGGTCGGCCGATGCAGGAGCTGGCCGGGTACGCGCTGGAGCGGGCCGGGTGGTGGCGGTCGTTCGCGTCGTTCGGTGCGACGCCGGCGCAGAGTCGGGTCGCTCATGTCGTGCATCGTGCGTACTTCCTGATCTGGCAACAGTTGCGGGATCAGGTGCGGACGTGAACGGAACCGAGTTGGGCGAGCCTGCGTCGAATTCCGGTGTGACGTCCGCACAGCACCTGCCCGATCCCTACGGGCTGCTCGCGCAGGCCCTTGCCGACCGGCGGGCGCTGGTGCAGCTGTGCCTGTATGCGTTGGACCGGGCCAGGAGCGACGGCGTCGCCGAGCGGATCGAGCGTGGTCTGGCCGGGGTCGGGGTGCTGCCGGTTCGGCCGGACGGTGAGCGGTTCGACCCGACGCGGCACGAGGCCGCCGGGACCGTGCCGACCGACGACCCGGCACACGCCGGCCTGATCGCCGAGACCGAGGTGCCCGGGTTCACCGACCACAGCCGCGTGCTGCGCGTGCCGGTGGTCACCGTCTACCAACGACGCGAGCCGACGTGAGCGCGCCACTGCCGCAGGCGGTTCGGCAGGCGCGGCACGAGTTGGTCGCACTGCTGCGGGAGTCCGATCCGGTCGCGGCGGACGTGGTGGAGCGGGTCGTCGCGCAGCGGCCGTCGGTGCCGTCGGTCGTCGTGGTCGGCGAGACGAAACGCGGGAAGAGCTCTCTGGTCAACAGCTTGCTCGCCGTGCCCGGATTGTCCCCTGTGGACGCCGGGGTGGCCACGTCGACGTATCTGGTGTTCCGGCACGACGAGCGGTGGTGGGCGCGAGCCTGCTATCCGGGGATGCTGCCGCCGGTCGAGTTCGACATCGCGGACCTGCCGTTGTGGGCGTCGGCGCGGCACGAGTTGCCGGCCGGGCAGTTGCCGCCGCGGTTCGTCGAGGTGGCCGGGCCGGTGCCTCTGCTGGCCCGACTGTCCCTTGTGGATACACCGGGAGTCGGCGGCCTCGACTCGACGCACGGTGAACTGGCCGGGCAGGCGGTGGCCGGGGCGACCGTGTTGCTGTTCGCGGTGGACGCGTCCGGTCCGTTGACCGCGGGTGAGCTGGCGTTCCTGCGGGAGGCGGGCGAGCGGGTGGAGACCGTGGTGTTCGCGCTGACGAAGACCGACGGTTTCCGTGGCTGGCGGCAGGTGCTGGCGGACAACCGCGCGCTGCTCGCCGCGCACGCGCCCCGGTTCGCGGACGCGCCATGGTATCCGTGTTCGCCTCGGATGTTCGAGCTGGCGGGCGGCGCGCCGAACGAGCAGGCGGCGACCGTGCTGCGACAGCAGTCCGGGATCGCGGAGTTGCAGGCAGCGCTGCAGGAACTGGTCGTCGGCCGGTCGCTGATGCTGACCGAGGCGAACGCGCTCCGTGCGCTGGACACGGCCCTTGCCGGGCTGGTCGCGGACCTCCAGGCACGCTGCCGGGCGTTGTCGGCGGGCGCCGAGGAGGCCGAGGCGTTGACGAAACGGCGCGACGACCTGGCCGCGGCCCGTCGGTCGTCCACCCGTGGCTGGCAGGTGCGGCTGCGCGGGGAGGTCCAGCGGGCGCGGGTGGAGAGCGGGCACGACGTCAACCGGCAGATGCGGGACGTGCAGTCGTGGTTCCGGCAGGCCATCGACTCGGCGGACCGCGCGGTGCTGGCGGGCCTGCCGGCGCAGGTGGACGCGGCGCTGCAACTCGTGTCCGGCCGGCTGTCCGGTGAGCTCGCGGCTCGGCTGGACCGCGTGGCCGGGGCCAGCCTCGCGGACCTGTTCACCGCGGACGAGCTGGCGGTCCTTCGGGCCCAGTTGGCGAGCGGGGTACGGCCCGCGATGGTGTCACGGGCACCGGACCGGCGAGCGCCGACCGCGGAGGACAAGCTGCTGGTGTTCATGGGCATCAGCGGCGGGTTCGGCGCGGCGCGGGTGGCGGCGTTGCCGCTGGCCGGGTTGGGTGTCGCGGTGCTCAACCCGTTCGTGTTGCCGGTGACGATCGTGATCGGGCTGGGTGCCGGCTGGTGGCTGGCCCGTACCCGGCGGCACACCGCGGACAAGCAGCACATGAAGCAGTGGCTCACCGAGTCGATCGCGGACGCCCGGTCCACGCTGGACCGGCTGGTGGCCGAGGAACTGATCGACGTCGAACAGCAGCTGTCCCTTGCGCTGGACGACGCGCTGGGTCGCCGGATCGAGGCCATCGAGGCCGAACTGCGCGAGGTGGACCGGACGATGCGCCTCGCCGACGGCGAGCGGACCAAGGAGCTCACCGCGGCCGGCCGCAGGCTGACCGCGGTCCAGGCAGGCCGGACCAGGGTGGCCGGGCTGCTCGCCGCCATCCGCGCACTGCGCGCCTGACCAGGCATTGTCGACCCGTGGGCTGGCCCGGGGAACCGGACCGGAATACGGTGAGTCCAACACACGAACACACACACTTCGACCGGCCGCCACCAGGCGGGAGAACGGGGGTCAGCCGTGTACATCGACGACGGCACGGCGGGCGACTCCGGCGAGATGAAGATCGACATCGACGGCCACGAGTACGTCGAGCAGGAGAACTACGCCTACGACGGGACCGGCGGAGTGGTGGACAGCGTCGCCGTGGACACCGGGGACGGCGGTCACCTGGTGTACTCGGACGCCGACCACGACGGCACCGCGGACCTCGTGACCCAGTACGACGCGCACGACGACGAGGTCCAGCAGGCGCACTACGACACGGCCAGCGGACAGTGGATCGACGACACCCCGCACGTGACCACGACGGCCGCCGCGGTGCACGCCGACGGAATCACCGTGGACACGGCGAGCGGCGCCCACGACGTCGGGCCGGCCACGGTCGACACCAACAACGACGGCAGGCCGGACACCGCAGTCGTGCACGCCGCGAACGGCGACACCGTCCTCTACACCGACAGCCAGGGCGACGGTCGGGCCGACGTGGCCACCGAGTTCACCCCGGACGGCCAGGTCGTGATCGCCGATGACACCGGCCATGGCCAGTGGACCGAGGTGGAGCACGGGCACCTGGCCGCGGACGGCTCCTACCAGCGCGACGGCGGCGCGACGGGCGAGTTCACGCCGCCGGTCGGCCAGCACGACACCGCGGACGACAAGCACTGGGCCGGCTCCGACGACAGCGGGTGGGCGGCGGCGTTCAGCGACACGGGCAGCGCGCAGGGCGTGGTGCGCATCGACGCGACGACCGGGCAGTGGATCAGTCGCAACTAGAACCTCACAAACCGACCACTGGTGACGTAACGCACCCGGACTTCGTCAGGTGTGAAATTCCACTCGTGTTCGGCATGAGTCAGGTCACCCGAATACCGCACCAGGTGTTCGTGCTTAATCGATACCCTGATCGTTTTTGTGAGCGAACCGACAGGTTTCGCCTCGGCATCGGGGTGGTATCCCAGCTAATCTCAGGAGATCCCATTCCTGGCACGCCCGTTTAGCCCCCGGGCGTAGCCGGTCATTTCACGGACGTCACCGTCGACGCGTTCCGCGAGGCAGCGGAACGCGCGATGCGGCGTTCAGTCAGGAGACGAGGCGCGATGACAGCTGTGACCATCCCCGGTCTCGACCACGCACCGACCGCCCACGCCAGGCTGCTGGACTGGGTCCGTGAGGTCGCAGAACTGACGACGCCCGACGAAGTGGTGTGGGTGGACGGTTCGCAGGCCGAATGGGACCGATTGACCGCGAAACTCGTTGACGCCGGCACCTTCGTGCCGTTGGCGAAGAAACCCAATTCGTTCTGGGCCGCCTCGGATCCCGACGACGTGGCGCGAGTCGAGGAACGCACGTTCATCTGTTCGGTCGACGAGGCCGACTGTGGTCCCACCAACAACTGGATGGACCCGGCCGAGATGAAATCGATCATGACCGAGCTCTATCGCGGTTGCATGCGTGGCCGGACGATGTACGTCATCCCGTTCTGCATGGGGCCGCTGGAGGCCGACAAGCCGATGCTGGGTGTCGAACTGACCGACTCCGAGTACGTCGTGGTGTCGATGCACGTCATGACCCGGTCGGGCAGCAAGGCGCTGGCCAAGTTCGGTGACGACGCCGACTTCGTGCAGTGCCTGCACTCGGTCGGCGCGCCGCTGGAGCCCGACCAGGCGGACGTGCCGTGGCCGTGCAACGAGACGAAGTACATCACCCAGTTCCCGGAGGAACGGGTCATCTGGAGCTACGGCTCCGGCTACGGCGGCAACGCGCTGCTGGGCAAGAAGTGCTACTCGCTGCGCATCGCGTCGGTGATCGGCCGGGACGAGGGCTGGCTTGCCGAGCACATGCTGATCCTGAAGCTGATCTCGCCGGAGAAGAAGGTCTACTACATCGCGGCGGCGTTCCCGTCGGCCTGCGGCAAGACGAACCTGGCGATGCTGGAGCCCACCATCCCGGGCTGGGAGGTGCAGACGCTCGGCGACGACATCGCGTGGATGCGCTTCGGCGACGACGGCAGGCTGTACGCGGTGAACCCGGAGAACGGCTTCTTCGGCGTCGCCCCCGGCACCGACTGGCACACCAACCCGAACGCGATGCGCACCATCGACCGCGGCAACACGGTCTTCACCAACGTGGGCCTTACCGACGACGGCGACATCTGGTGGGAGGGCATGGGCGAGCCGCCCGCGCACCTGACGTCGTGGAAGAAGGCGGACTGGACGCCGTCCGCGGACGAGCCCGCCGCGCACCCGAACTCGCGGTACTGCACGCCGATGGCCCAGTGCCCGATCATCGCGCCCGAGTACAACGACCCCGCCGGGGTGCCGATCTCGGCGATCTTCTTCGGCGGCCGCAGGGCCACCACGATCCCGCTGGTGACGGAATCGCGCGACTGGCAGCACGGCGTGTTCATGGGCGCCACCCTGTCGAGTGAGACAACGGCCGCCGCCAAGGGCAAGGTCGGCGTCGTCCGCCGCGACCCGATGGCCATGCTGCCGTTCATCGGCTACCACGCGGGCGACTACTTCCAGCACTGGATCGACACCGGCAAGCGCGCGGACGCGGACAAGCTGCCGAAGATCTTCTACGTGAACTGGTTCCGCCGGGACGCCGACCGGAACTTCCTGTGGCCCGGTTTCGGCGAGAACTCGAGGGTGCTGAAGTGGGCCATCGAGCGCCTCGAGGGCAAGGCGGCGGCGCTGGAGACCCCGATCGGGTGGGTGCCGACGGTGAGCGACCTGGAACTGGACGGGTTGGACGCGGACCGGGCCGACATCGAGGCGGCGCTGCGGGTGGACGCCGAGGAGTGGCGGGCGGAACTGCCGCTGATCGACGAGTGGTTCGCCAAGATCGGCGACAAGGTGCCGACACTGCTGCGGGACGAGCTGGCCGCGCTGCGTCAGCGCCTGTCCTGAGCGCCGCGCCTGTCCTGAGCGCCGTTCTGTTCTGAATACCGCACGGTAAGCTGGCCCGGCCTCTTTGGCCGGGCCAGCTCGCTGTATCCGGCTGGGAAGCTGGACGCAAACGCTTGTCCACAGGAACGGCAGTTATCCACAACAGGCCGCTGACCAGCCCCATCGCACTCCAAAACGGACTAGACTGGATCTTGGGGGGCGCCCCAGCGGAGGGGATCTGACGAAATGGTCCGCGGCGGGCTTCGTTGATCGGCTGGTTGGTCGAGTTGGTCGGCGAGGTCCAGGGCCGGTATCGGCGGATGCGGGAGCTGGACAAGGCGACGTGTCCGGAGTCGAAGGTCACGTCGGCGATGTCGCGGGACCTTGCGTTGAACATGCCGGGCGCTGCCGATGACGGGTGCTGCGGTTGGTCGGCATTTCTTCGTGGACGGTGGGCGTCCTGTGTCCTGGGCGGATTTCGCCGGGCGGGCCCTGGGTAGGGTCACTGGTGACCGTTCGGCAGGAAGGTAGTTCGTGAGTCCGATCGTGCCCCGGGAACCGGGCAGTCCGGCGGCCGCCGAGTCGGCGGGGCATCGCCGGAGTGTGGTGAGTTTTGTTCGGCGGGGTGGGCGGATCACGGTCGGGCAGCAGCGCGCCTGGGACGCGCACTGGGGGCGGCTCGGGCGCGATGTCGACAGCCTGCCGGCAGGGCCGTTGCCGCTGGCGGAGTGGTTCGGGCGGGCGGCGCCGGTGCGGTTGGAGATCGGGTCGGGGATGGGTGAGGCGACCGCGCTGATGGCGGCGGCCGAGCCTGAGGTCAACTACCTGGCGGTCGAGGTGTACGAGCCGGGGTTGGCCCAGTTGATGTTGCGGGCGACCGGGCTCGGGGTGACGAACCTGCGGCTGTTGCGTGGGGACGCGATCGACCTGCTGGCCGAGCACGTGGTGCCTGGGTCGTTGGCGGGGGTGCGGATCTTCTTTCCCGATCCGTGGCCGAAGACGAAGCACCACAAGCGGCGGCTGGTGCGGCCGGACTTCGTGGCGCTGGTGGCGAGCAGGCTGGCCGTGGGTGGGCGGTTGCACCTGGCCACCGACTGGGCAGAATACGCCGACGTGATGCTCGCGGTGTGCTCGGCGGAACCGTTGCTGCGCAACGAGTTCTCGGCGCAGCAGGGTGGGTGGGCGCCGCGGCCGGACTGGCGGCCGGTGACGAAGTTCGAGACCCGGGCCAGGGACGAGGGCCGGGTCTGTCGGGATCTGATGTTCGTGCGGGTGTAGCCCACACGGGTTGGGTCGGGAACACCGTGGGTCGGGCGGGCACTCGTTCGGGTGAGAGCGGGAATGACTCGATTGGCAGTTACGGGTTAGCGGGGTCGCGCGGTAAGTTCGCGGGCCGTGACTGCCTTGCGTGACGAAACCGTGACCTCGGCGCCGGTTGATCCGCGGGCGGCCGAGCACTTCCTTCGGATGTTCCACGACGCGCATCCGGCTGCCGGGCCGGTGGGCAAGCGGCTGGCGCAGGTGCGTTCGGCCATCGCCGAGAGCGGCACCTACCGGCACACCGCGGCCGAACTCGCCTACGGCGCCCGGATCGCGTTGCGCGACTCGGGCTGGTGCACCAGCGGGGTGCCGTGGCGGCAACTCAAGGTCCGCGACCTTCGCGGCTTACGCAACGCCGCCGCGGTGGCCGCCGAGTGCGTGGCGCACCTGCGGTTGGCCTGGGCGGACGGCCGGGTTCGGCCACTGGTCAGCGTGTTCGCGCCGGACACGCCGGATACGGCGGGCCCTCGGATCTGGAATGACCAGCTGGTGCGGTATGCCGGCTATCGGGGCGATGACGACCACGTGGTGGGCGACCGGCGTTACCTCGGCTTCACCGATGCCGTGTGCCGGATGGGCTGGCAGCCACCTGCCGAGCCGGGGCGGTTCGATCGGCTGCCGCTGGTGGTGGAGACAACGCACGAGGGGCCCGTGCTGTTCGCCGTGCCGGCGGACGCGGCTGCCGACGTGCCGCTGCGGCATCCGGAGCTGCCGTGGTTCGCCGAGCTCGGCCTGCGGTGGCCCGCGGTGCCGGTGCTGGGCAACATGACGCTGACCGTCGGCGGGGTGCGGTATCCGGCGGCACCGGTGAACAGCTGGCACATCGGGACCGACATCGGGACAAGGGCCCTTGCCGACGAAGCGGCCTACGGGGTGGCCCGGCAGGTCGCGGAACGGCTCGGGCTGGACACGTCGACCGAGCGCACCCTGTGGCGGGACCGGGCCACCGTCGAACTCAACCGGGCCGTGCTGCACTCGTTCGACGAGGACGGGGTGACCGTCGTCGACCACTACGCGGAAGCCCGGCATCGGTTGGCGTGGCTGCGATCCCGGCAGCGGGCGCACGCCTACCGGCCCACGTTCCGGGTGGCCGCATCGGATGCGGTACGCGCCCGGCACGGTGCGCCGGCCACCCAGCCGTCACCCGATAGTGGGAGCGCGCTGACCAGTGGGATCGGGTTGCTTGGCGCATAGTGAGCTGGTGCATCCCGCCCTGCGCAACGTGCTCACCCTCGCCGGGTGTCTCGTGGTGGTGGGCGTGGCAGGCGGCATGGCCACGCTCGCGCTGCGGTCGGCCACGGTGGCGCCGACACAGGTGGCGAGCGCGACCGTGGTGGTGGCATCGGACGACGCGAGTGGCGCCGCCCGGCTGACCGTGCTGGATCCGGTGCGGTTCGACTCAGGTGGCGGGCAGCGGGTGGTGGCGGCAGGGACGCAGTTCGTGACCGCCAATTCCCTGCTGGTGGACAGTTTGCCGCCGCCGGGCACCGTTGCCGTCGGGGACACGTTGTCGTGCGATCTCCGGGTGAGCATGTCGCGGGGGCAGCCGGTGTTGGACCTGGTGCGGTGCGCACCCGCCAGAACCAGCGCGCGCGGCTAGGCCGTACTGGCAGGATCTGGTGGCATGACGAGCGCGTCGCGCCTGCACGCCCCGGTCGTGCTGCCCTGTGATCCGGACTGTTCTGTGCTGCGTGATGCCGTCGTGGACATCGGTGCGGACGGCCGGCTCGGCTATGTCGGCAGGGCAGACTGGGCGCCGCCCACCGCGGCGCCGACTCGCGCGCTGCCCGGGATTCTGTTGCCCGGCTTGGTGAACGCGCACGCGCACAGCCCGATGACGCTGCTGCGCGGGATGGGCGGCGACCTGCCGCTGCTGCGCTGGCTGCACGAGGTGATCTGGCCTGCCGAGGCACGGCTGCGGCCCTCCGACGTGTACGCCGGGATGCTGCTGGGCTGCGTCGAGATGCTCAGGGCAGGCGTGACGACCAGCGTCGAGATGTACTTCCACGGCGACCAGGTGGCCGACGCGGCGCTGGCGGCGGGCAGCCGGGTCGTGGTCGGCGGACCGCTGATCGACCTGCCCGGCATGGACTGGCGCGCCACGCTGAGCGAAATCGACAAGTGGATCGACGCCGACGGGCTGCGGTTCGGGCCGGGCGAACGGATCGAGCTGAGCTACGGCGCGCACTCCGCCTACATGCTGCCGGCCGATGCGTTGCCCACGATCGCGGAGTCCGCGGCGAGCCGGGGCGCGCTGTTGCAGATCCACGTCGCCGAGTCGCGCGACGAGGACGTCGAGCAGCGGGCCAGGTACGGGTCGGTGCCCAGGATGCTCACCGAGTTGGGGGTGTTGGGCGGGCGGGTGCTTGCCGCGCACGCCGTGCACCTGTCCGACGAGGACATCGCGCTGTTCGCGGCGGGGCGCGTCGCGGTGGCGCACTGCCCGGGGTCGAACGCGAAGCTGGCGTCCGGGATCGCCCGACTGGTCGACCTGCGCGCGGCAGGGATCGCCGTCGGGCTGGGCACCGACGGGCCGGCCAGCAACGACGATCTCGACCTGTGGGAGGACGTCCGGCTGGCCGCCATGCTGGCCCGGCTGGCCACCGGGGACGCCACCGCGGTCACCGCGCCGGACGCGCTGTTGCTGGCCACCCGTGGTGGGGCCGAGGCGTTGGGGCGGGACGACATCGGCGCGCTTGAGCCGGGCCGGTGGGCGGATCTGGTGCACATCGGCCAGGACGACTCCGCGTTCGTCGGCGGGATCGACGTGCCGGATCCACAGTTGTTGGCGAACCTGGTGTGGGCGGCCGGTTCGCGGCCGGTACGGGACGTGTGGGTCGCGGGCGACGAGGTGGTGGCCGACGGGGTACCCACCAGGGTGGACGCCGCCGATGTGCTGGTGTCGGCACGCTCCGCGAGCACGCGGCTACTCAGCTGACCAGCGGTATCGTTGCGACCAAGTATTCGGGGGGACCGTGGAGGCATCAATGAGGGTGAAGCGACAACTGTGGTTCGCGGCTGCCGGCCGCCGCGTTCGCCGTGCTGCTGCTGGCCGGGCCGGCCAGTGCCAGCACGGCGAGCATCGTGGACGAGGCGAACGTGCTCAACGCGACCACCGTGCAGAACGAGGCCGCGACGCTGCCGGTGCCGATCCTCATCTGGACGACGACGCAGGACGCGGCGAACCGCTCGACGTTCGACAACGACGTGCGTGCCAAGGTCACCTCGTCGTTCCCGGTCGTCCTTGGCATCAACACGCAGGCGCACCACGAGACGCTGCAGATGGGCTCGCGGGCCGGGTTGTCGCAGAGCGCGGCCATCGCGGCCGAGAGTTCGGCGAACAGCGCGTTCGACACCACGATGAAGTCGCAGAACAACTACACGGCCGCCGTCACCGCCGCACTGACCAACCTGCGTGGTTCCCTGGCCAGCCGCGGCAGCACGAGCAGCGGCTCGTCGTCCGGGGGCGGGTTCATCACGTTCGGGATCATCGTGGTCGTGTTGATCGTCGTCGGGCTGCTGTTGCGGCGGGTGTTCCGGCCGATGCGGCGGGCGCGGATGATGTCCGGTCCGCCGATGATGGGCGGCGGCTTCAATCAGAATTACGGCAACCAGCCTGGTTACGGGCCGCCGCCCGGCTACGGCCCTGGTTACGGTCCCGGTTATGGCGGCGGTGGCATGGGGCCTGGTGCTGCCGGTGCCATCGGTGCGGTCGGCGGCGGGCTGGTCGGCTACGAGCTTGGCAAGATGGCAGGCGAGAACGAGCAGTTCCGCCGTGACGAGATGGGCGGCGGCTTCGACAACAACCAGAACTACGGCGACCAGGGTGGCGGCGGCAACGACTGGGTCGTCGGCCAGGACAGCGACTTCGGCGGTGGTGGCGGCGACTTCGGTGGCGGCGGCGACTCGGGTGGCGGGGCCGGCGGCGACTGGTAGCGGTCAGGTCGCCGACCGTTGACCTGTGGACGACCTGATCGGGCGCCGGGCACAGAGCCCGGCGCCCGACTGTTCAGTCCTCGCCGCGGATGAAGCTCTCGACGGCGTCGTGCGCGGCGGAGTCGGCGTACTGCTCCGGCGGCGACTTCATGAAGTACGAGGACGCGGACAGCACCGGGCCCGCGATGCCGCGATCGAGCGCGATCTTGGCGGCACGCACCGCGTCGATGATCACGCCGGCCGAGTTCGGCGAGTCCCAGACCTCCAGCTTGTACTCCAGGTTCAGTGGCACGTCACCGAAGGCGCGGCCCTCCAGCCGGACGTAGGCCAGCTTGCGGTCGTCCAGCCACGGCACGTAGTCCGATGGTCCGATGTGGACATCGGCCTTCCGCATCTCGTGCGGGATCTGGGACGTGACCGACTGGGTCTTGGAGATCTTCTTGGACTGCAGGCGCTTGCGCTCCAGCATGTTCATGAAGTCCATGTTGCCGCCGACGTTGAGCTGGTAGGTACGCAGCAGCTCGACACCGCGGTCCTCGAACAGCTTCGCCATCACCCGGTGCGTGATGGTCGCGCCGACCTGGGACTTGATGTCGTCGCCGATGATCGGCAGGCCCGCGGCGCGGAACTTCTCCGCCCACACCGGGTCGGACGCGATGAACACCGGCAGCGCGTTGACGAACGCGACGCCCGCGTCGATGGCGCACTGGGCGTAGAACCGGTCCGCCTCCTCGGAACCCACCGGCAGGTAGGACACCAGCACGTCGACCCGTGCCGCCCGCAGCACGCCGACCACGTCCACCGGCTGCTCGTCGGACTCGGTGATGAACTCGGTGTAGTACTCGCCGAGTCCGTCGAAGGTGTGGCCGCGCTGCACCGTGACACCGAGCGGCGGCACGTCGCAGATCTTGATGGTGTTGTTCTCGCTGGCCACGATCGCCTCGGACAGGTCACGGCCGACCTTCTTGGCGTCCACGTCGAACGCGGCGACGAACTCGACGTCCCGCACGTGGTAGTCGCCGAACTGGACATGCATCAGGCCCGGCACCCGCGCGTCCGGATCGGCGTCCGAGTAATAGTGCACACCCTGCACCAGGGACGCGGCGCAGTTGCCGACGCCGACAATGGCTACCCGAACGCTGCGGCGCTGATCGCCCATGCCGGGTCCTCCTTCTCAACTCTTACGGTGACAGTGCCTGCGATGGGGGCCGGCCGGGGCGTTACTGCGTCTGCCCGTCCTGCTCGGCCCGTTCGTGCTCGATCAGCTCGTTGAGCCAGCGCACCTCGCGCTCGCTGGACTCCAGTCCCAACCGGTGCAGCTCCCGCGTGTAGCGGTCGATCTGCTCGCCCGCCCTGGCCAACGCGGCGCGCAGCCCTTCCCGGCGTTCCTCCACCCGCCGCCGCCGACCCTCCAGGATGCGCATCCTGGCCTCGGCCGGCGTCCTGGAGAAGAACGCCACGTGGACGCCGAACCCGTCGTCGTCCCAGGCCTGTGGGCCACCGTCGGCGACGAGGGCGGCGAACCGCTCCTTGCCATCGGCGGTGAGCTTGTAGACGCGACGGCCGCGACGGCTCCACGACAGGGTGGACCTGGCGACCTCGTCGGCGGCGGGATCCGCGGTCTCCTCGGCGATCAGTCCGGCCCGCAGCAGCCGGCGCAGCGCCGGATACAGGGAGCCGTAGGAGAACGCGTGGAAGGCGCCGAGCGGGCTGGCCAGCCGCTTGCGCAGCTCGTAGCCGTGCATCGGTGCCTCGTGCAGCAGGCCCAATATCGCGAACTCGACCACGAGTCACCTCCTCACGTGCGCAACCTGTTGCCTCACTATATCGCTCCGATACATCTACGGGTGTCGTCCGAGTGGTCATGTGGCGAGCGACACCACGCTGACCCAAACGGCGCAGCGACGCCCCCGCACGGCCACGTACCCTGTTGGCGTGCGGAACCAACGGCAGGTGGTGGATCACGCGTTGCAGCGGCGTGCGCTGCTCGCCGAGGTCTACTCGGGTCGCGTCGGGACCACGGAGGTCTGCGACGCCAACCCCTATCTGCTCCGCGCGGCCAAGTTCCACGGTCAGCCAAGCAAGGTGACCTGTCCGGTGTGCCGCAAGGAGCCGCTGACGCTCGTCTCCTGGGTGTACGGGGACGAGATCAAGCACCTGTCCGGCTCGGCCCGCACGGCCGAGGAGCTGGCCAGGATGTCCACCATGTTCGGTGAGTTCCGGGTCTACGTCGTTGAAGTTTGCCGGACATGTAGTTGGAACCACCTGGTGCAGTCATACGTCCTGGGAACAGGAGACGTGGACGACCACGGCCCGCGCAGGAGGACGGCGTCGGAGTGATCCAAGCTCTGACCTGGCCTCACTAGCGCAGTGACGGCGCCGCGGTGGCGAACGAACCACCGTGGCGAACGACCACCGAACGCACCACCAGCACGGGTGTGGCGATCTGGGAGGCCCTTTCGTGAACGACCACCGTGACGATGAGCCACGGGACGGCCAGCCGAGCTGGCCCACCGGCGGCGATCCGGACGCAGGCACCCGTGGGTCGCAGGGCGGCACACCGGGCACCCCACCGGGCGGCACCCCCGCCGCGCCGAACGGCCCGCAGCGCGGCACCCCCGGGCGGCCACCCGCAGGCCAGGTCGGCGGGCCCGGTGGCCCCCGTCAGGGCGGCCAGGGACGGCCAACGGGTCCTCGTGGCCAGATGCGGCCGGGCGGGCCGGGGCGGCCAGGGGCCTTCAACCAGGGGCCGCCCGCCGATCGGGCCACCGACCACCTGCCGCCGGTGCCGGACCCGAACGCGAAGTACCGGCCGGAGCCGAGCCTCCTGACCCACCGCGACGACGACTACCTGCAGGACGCGGAGGCAGGCGACTACCACGACCCCCGGCCCCGCCTCACCGAGGCCGAAGCGAGGCAGCTCAAGCACCGCAGGGCATGGCGCTGGGTGCGCCGGGTCCTGTACGTGCTGATGTTCCTCGGCGTCACCGCGCCGATCGCGGCGTTCTACCTGATCTACCAGAACGTGACGGTGCCCGACCCGAAGACCGTCGCGTTCGGCCAGGCGCAGCCGATCACCTTCTACTACGCCGACGGCTCCGTGATGGACAAGGTCTCCACGAACGCGCGGATCTTCATCACCGCGAACGACATCCCGCCGAACGTGCGGCGCGCGGTCGAGGCCGCGGAGGACGAGACGTTCGAGACCAACAACGGCTTCGACCTCAAGGCCATCGCCCGCACGGCGTACAACCAGCTCACCGGTGGCACCGGCGGTGGTTCGACGATCACCCAGGAGTACATCAAGGTCGCAACGGGCAACAACCAGCACAGCATCTCGCGCAAGGTCAACGAGGCCGTCGAGGCCTACAAGATGACCAAGACCTACACGAACAAGAACGACATCCTGGCCGCCTACCTGAACACGGTGTACTTCGGGCGCGGCGCCTACGGCATCGAGTCGGCGGCCCGGCTGTACTACAACGTGGCGGCCAAGGACCTCAGCCCGCAGCAGGCGTCGCTGCTCGCCGGCATGATCCAGCTGCCCGGTGACGCCGGCATCCCGTCCTACCAGCTCAAGCGCTTCACGTACGTGTGGGGCCGGATGCTCGCCAACCACTGGATCACCAACGCGCAGTTCACCGCTGGCAAGTTCCCCACCCCGCTGCCGCTGTCGCAGACCCAGCAGCAGTCGATCCCGTGGGACCGCCAGATCATCGTGAACCGGGTCTACGACGAGCTGTCCAATGCCGGCTGGTCGGCCGAGGCGCTGAAGTCGCACGGCGCGCAGATCTACACGTCGATCGATCCGAAGGCGATGACCGACGCGGAGAACTCCATTTCCAGCCATCTGGCCACGGACACCCAGTTCACCAACGGCCAGCCACTGGTGGTCAACGGCAGGCCGGTCACCAACGACGGCGGGCCGGTGACGGCGAGCAATCCCCAGGTGAAGGGGACCGAGACCGCGGCGCTGGTGTCGGTCAACCCGAGCACCGGCGAGATCGTCGCCTACTACGGCGGCAACGACCAGAAGGCCACCGAGATCGACCAGGCGAACACGCCACACCAGCCCGGCTCGTCGTTCAAGCCGTACGTGCTGGCCGCGGGCCTGGAGTACCAGCCGGACAAGATCGGGCTGAACGCGATCTTCGACACGAAGAGCCAGAAGATCCAGGGCGTCCTCATCAAGAACGCCGACGGTGACGTGTGTGCCAATCCGTGCACGGTCAAGGACGCGATGACCAACTCGATCAACGTCGTGTTCTATCTGATGGGCCAGCAGGTCGGCAGCGAGCACGTGCGCGACGCGGCACTGCAGGCCGGCATCCCGAAGACGGAGATCATCGCCAACAGCACGGTGCAGAGCCTGTCCGAGCCCGGTTCGACCCCGTCCAACCTCGTCGTGCACGGCGGTATCGCCATCGGCCAGTACGACGTCCGCCCGATCGACCAGGCACAGGGCTACGCCACCTTCGCCAACAACGGCATGTACATCAAGTCGCACTTCGTCAAGAAGGTCACCGACAACACCGGACAGCCGCTGTACCAGTTCAGCACGCCCGCGACGCCCGCGTTCGGCTCCGACCCGACGACCAGCGCGCGGATCGCCCGCACGGTGTCCGACTCGATGAGCAACGTCGCGCAGGGCTCCGGCTTCTCGCTGTCCAACGGCAGGCCCGCCGACGCGAAGACCGGTACGCAGGACTTCTCGCTGGCCACCTCGAGGCCCGGCACCAACTACAACTCGCAGGCATGGACGATCGGGTTCACGCCGCAACTGGTCACCGCGGTCTGGTTCGGCCACTACGACAAGCCGGGCCCGATCTTCGGCCGGGGCAACGGCGGCGGCGGTGGCACCTACAACGTCTTCGGCCGCATGGAACCCGGCTCGATCTGGAAGACCTATATGGACACCTATCTGTCCAACCAGCCGACGCAGCAGTTCCCGACCGCGCCGCCGGAGATCGGCGGCAGCTGGGACTTCGTGAACAACGTGGACGCGTCGACGGAGAACCAGCCGAACACGACCGCGAACCAGCCGCCGTCCAACAACCAGCCACCGCCGCAGACCAGTGACCAGCCGACCCAGCCACCGACGGACACGACGACCAAGCGCCACGGGCCGCCGCCGCCGACAACCACGGTCTGCAACCCGATCATCCAACCGTGTACGGGCGGTGGCGGGGTACCCACCGGTTAGCGTGGGACAGGACGGTGTCGATGGCCGGATCCGATCGGATCCGGCCATCGCCGTCCCGCCGATCACCGGGTTCTACCCCGACCAGACGCCGGTGCCTCTACCATCCGGCGGGTGGTCAGCACTCCGCCCGACACCGACGCCGACGAGCCCGATACGCACGCGTCCGATGCCCAGCCCGCGATGACGGCCCATGTCGACGACGTCGACTCGCTCGGCCCTGAGGATCGGGTCTTCCCGAGTTGGACCGAATCGCTCGGCCGGCAGGCCAGCAAGATCATCGGCGGCCCGCTCGGCCGGCATGCCTCCGTCGGGCGGCACTGGTTCTGGACGCCGTTGCGGGTGGTGCTGCTGATCGCGGTCGTCACGCTGATGCTGGGCTGGTTCGTGAAGTCGCCGTGCATCCAGCAGTACACCGACTCCAGCGGCACGCGGCAGCTGGACTGGCGGGCGAACCGGCAGTACGTGGCGTTCTGCTACTCCGACATCGTGCCGCTCTACGGGGCGGAGCGGCTGGACCAGCCGGGCATGTTCCCCTACCGGACGTCCTGGATCGACGGCACCGGCGCGGACGCGCAGGTCCGGTACATGGAGTACCCGGTGCTCACCGGCGTGTTCCAGTGGTTCAACGCGAAGCTGACGCAGGGCTGGACGCACCTGGCGGGCGGCAGCCACCTGCTCCCCGATGCCATCCCGGTGGTGGTCTATTTCGACATCAGCGCCCTCTTTCTCGGGCTGGCGTGGCTGATCACCGTATGGGCCACCACTCGAACGGCCCGGCGGCGGCCGTGGGACGCGGTGCTGGTCGCGGCGTCGCCGCTGGTGATCGTGCAGGCGTTCACCAACTTCGACGCGCTCGCCACGGCGTTCGCGGCAACGGGCCTGTTGGCCTGGTCGCGGCGAAAACCGGCGCTGGCAGGCGTGCTGCTCGGGCTGGGCGCCGCGGCGAAGCTGTATCCGGCGTTCTTCCTGCTGCCGATGCTGCTGCTGTGCATCCGGGCCGGCCGGGTGGACGCGTGGCTGCGGTGTTTCTTCGCGGCCGTGGTCGCGTGGCTGGTGGTGAACCTGCCGATCATGCTGCTCTACCACGCGGGCTGGTGGGAGTTCTTCCGGCTCAACGTGCAGCGCGGCATGGACCCCGACTCGGTCTACAACGTGATCTCGTACTTCACCGGCTGGCCCGGGTTCGATCCGAACCTGGCGCCGCACCAGAACCCGGGCGTGCTCAACACGGTGACGACCACGTTGCTGCTGCTGGCGTGCCTCGGCATCGGGTGGCTGGCGCTGGCCGCGCCGCGCCGCCCACGGCTGGGTCAGCTGTGTTTCCTGCTGGTCGCGGCGTTCCTGTTGACCAACAAGGTGTGGAGCCCGCAGTACTCGCTGTGGCTGGTGCCGCTGGCGATGCTGGCCATTCCGCGCTGGAAGCTGCTGCTGGCCTGGATGGTGCTGGACGCGCTGGTCTGGTTCCCGCGCATGGCCTACTACCTGGAGCTGGCACTGGTGTCGGCGCATCTGGACGACCGTGGGCTGCCGCAGGGCTGGTTCCTCGGCATGGTGATCATCCGGGACCTGGCCGTGCTGGGGCTGTGCGCGCTGGTCGTGCGGGACATCTATCGGCCGTCCAAGGACGTGGTGCGGATGGCGGGCGACGACGATCCGGCCGGTGGCTTCCTGGACGGTGCGCCGGACCGGTTCGTGCTGCGGCGTAGGCCTGGAAGCCACCCGTCCCGATCGGGTGATGTAACGGAGATCACGGCTACCCAATCGCGGTAACTGCGGAACTCACGGCCGGTCTAGACCATTAGCCGGGCGCGCCTTTGACCCTAATGGAGTAGTGCGATCACACTCTGTGGTTACCGCTGATCGTTCGTTACGCACCGTTCGGCGCTTACCGATGCTCCGCAATCGTTCGTCACAAGATCGTTACGCGATGATGGTGCGGTCACCGGGTGGTCGTCCCGTACCCGGAAATCCTCCCCAAGGAAGAACGAAGCCGACCGATGCTACGGCAGTACGCGGACCAGTCCTCGCCCGAGACGGCCCAGTTGGAAACAACACAGCCGTCCGGCGACTCGACGGCCGCGCATCCCACCGGCTCGGGCCTGCCCGGCTGGCGGATCGCGACGCGGCGGGTGGTCAGCACCGTCGTGGAACGCGCGCTCGGCGAGTGCCTCGCCCCGACGCCCACCATCGGCCTGCTGGTCATGGCGGCCATCGCCGGGCTGCTCGCGATCATCGCCGTGACGCTGAGCCCCGGCAACGCGCTGCTCGTGCTGATCGCCGGCGTCATCATGCGGATCAGCTGCGAGCACCGCGGCCGCCGCCACTGAGGCTCAGGTCCGGTCGGCCAGACGGCGGACCAGCTTCAGGCCAGACCAGGTCTCGTCGATCGCGGCCACCTTCACGTCCACGAGGCCGTGGGTCAGCGCGTAGGAACGGACGCCGTTGTCACTCAGGTCCGTGGCCACGCCGGAGGACCGCTTCGGCCACGCCACCCAGAGCGCGCCTGCCATGGTGATCCGCCGGTACGCGGCGGGCCAGTGCCGCGCCAGGTCGGCGGCCATCGGGCAGAAGAGCAGGACCACGTCGTAGGGCTCGCGGCCGGCCCGCGTGTGGTGCGGACAGTCCAGCGTGAAACCCGATGGCGCGTTGGTCACCAGCACGCGGGAGCCGTCCCGGACACCCAGCTTCACGGGCAGTGGCTTGCCCGAGTAGCCGACCGTCACGTCGTCGTCACCATGTCCCGTCTTGCCGCGACCGCGGCAGGCGACGTGTCCACGTCGTCCACAGTGGACCGTGCCACCAGGAAGGCGAAGAACAGCACGGCGAGCAGCGCCGCGCGGCCCCACACGCCCAGCGCCGTGGCCTGCGCGGCCCAGCCGTCGTAGATGCCGTAGGGCCGGTTGAACGTGATCGCGTAGTAGTAGCGGAAGATGCCGATCCCCATGGCGATGTCGGCAAGGTAGTACAGCACCACCCACACCGCGCGGACCCGCATCAGCACGAACATCGGCACCAGCCACAGCGTGTACTGCGGCGAGTGGACCTTGTGGAACAACAGGAATCCGCACAGCATCGCGGCGGACACGGCCACCCACGGATAGGTGCCGTCGCGGCGGTAGCGCAGCCAGCCCAGCACGCACGCGGCCACGAACGACACCAGGATCAGCGACGGCGACAGGATGTCGACCACGTGCTGGAAGCCGACGTTGCTCGGATCGGAGTACGGCCGGAAACCCCAGAACCAGATCGAGTTCGTGGTGATGTCCACGGTCCGCAGTTCCTGGAACGTGAACGAGGCCGCCCAGCCGCGGAACCCGATCAGCATGAACGGCAGGTTCACCGCGACCACGGTCGCGATCACCGTCGCGGCGACCGCGACGGCGCCCTTGACCTGCCACCGCTTGCCCGGCGGCAGGTCACGGCCGCCCGGCCCGCCGGTGGCCACGTAGAACATCAGCGGGAGGGCGAAGATCGCCGGGTACAGCTTGAACGCGAACCCGAGGCCGAGCAGCACGGCGGCCACCAGTGCCCGGTGCAGCAGCGGCCGGTGCGCGCCGCGCCGACCCCAGCCGCGGTGCACCACGTACACCGCGCCGACCGCGCACGCCACGACCGCGAGATCCCAGTTGTGGAAGGCGTAGAGCACCAGCGGCGGGCCCAGCGCCCACAGCAGCGCCCGCCAGCGCGCCAGCTTGCCGAGCAGCCACGCGGTGAACAACGCGAACGGCGTCAGCAGGATCGCGGAGTAGAGCAGGAAGTCGTGGTCGTTGTGCGCGAACACGGCACCGGCCCACATCAGCAGACCGGTGAGCACCGGGTACTCGATCGAACCGCCGAACAGCTGGCCCGCCTGGTTGATTCCGCCGTGGATGTAGGGGAAGACGTGCTGGTCGATGTTCCGGCCGACCCACAGGTACTGGATGTCGGAGTAGCAGACGTCCCGCTCGCTGCGCAGGATCAGGTCGGCACTGCGGCCGAAGCTGTCGTACGTTGGGCCGGTGCAGCGGTCCTTGTTCAGGTAGCCGAACAGCAGCGTGACACCGCAGAGCAGCACGATCGCGACCATGGCGACCCGGCCCAGATCCCGGGCCAGCCGGAACCGGCGGGCCGGGGCGGCGGCTTCCGTCGTCTCCGCTGCCGAGCCTGCCACCTGGTCGTCCGACCGCACACTGGTCACCGACGGGACGCCCCGAGCGCGGACATGAGGTAGGCGATGTCCTCGGCCTGGCCTTCGGTCGGTGTCTCGACCACGGCGGGCGCGTCCGCCGCCGCGAGCACCGCGACCAGCTGTTCCGGGTCGATCGTGCCCTTCTTGACGTTGGCGTGCCGGTCGCGGCCTGAGTTGAACTCGTCGCGCGAGTTGTTCAGGTGCACCAGGTCGATCCGGCCGGTGATCGCGCGGGCCCGGTCGACCACGTCCACCAGGTCCTCACCGCCCGCGAACGCGTGGCAGGTGTCCAGGCAGAAGCCGGCGCCGAACTCGCCGATCTTGTCCCACAACCGGGCCAGCATGTCCCAGCGGCGGGCCATCGCGTGGTCGCCGCCCGCGGTGTTCTCGATCAGGACCGGCACCCCGAACCCGCCCTTGTCCGCCTGCCGCTCGAACAGCTTGCGCCAGTTGTCCAGGCCGGCCTCGATGTCCGCGTCGGAGGTGACGTGGCCGCCGTGCACGATGAGCCCCTTGGCGCCGACCTCCGCGGCGACCTTCGCGTGGTTGATCACCGCGGTGCGGGACGGGATGCGGAGCCGGTTGTTCGTGGACGCCACGTTGATCTGGTACGGCGAGTGGATGAAGATCGTGAGGTTCCGCTCGTGCAGCGCCGCGGTCTGGGGATGCACCTGCGGCTTGTCCCACGACTGTGGATCACACAGGAAGAACTGCACGACCTCCGCTCCGCGCTCGTCAGCCGCCCGAAGCGGGTCGTCGTCACGCACGTGGGCACCGATTCGCATGCTTGGAGGGTAGTCGCCCCGCCGGACGCGGCTACACCACCGACCAACTCGGCGAGTGGTCCGCACGGCCGGTGGGTATGCGCGAACTGGCAAAATCGATGGCCTGGTCACCGTCACCAGATGGGGATACGTTCGTTCTACCTGAGTGAGCTACCGGCCGGTACGGCGCGGGAGGGACTGAAGGCATGCACGCCACGTGGGCAAGACTCGCGATCGTGACGGCGCTGGCGGGCGCGGTCACCGCGGGCAGCGCCATGGTCACCGCGGCTCCCGCGTCCGCCGCAACGCCGATCGTCGTGGGCAGTTGCGCCACAAGCGTGCAGGGCGCGCCAGGGACGCCGGTCGAGCTGAGCCCGTCGGCCGTCGTGCAGCCGATCACGAATCTCATCGCGGCGGTCCCGATCCTCGGCGGGTTGCTGGCGCCGCAGTTCCAGACCGCGTTCACCGCGCTCCCGCCGATCCCGCTCGGCGCGCTGCCCACCGGCAGCGGCGTCATCACCGGCGGCCAGATCGCGAACGACGTGGTCGCCCAGCTCGACAAGCTGCCGCTGCTCGGTCCGATACTCGGCACCCTGGTCGGCACCGTGCAGTCGACGCTGGCATCGATGTGCCAGGTGACCATGAGCGGCGTCAACGCGGTGGTCGCACCGGTGCAGGACGGGACAGGCGCGATCGCGCAGGGATCCCAACAGTTGCAGCAGAGTCTCGGTGTCGCGCCCAAGACGGGTGGTTCGCCCGGTACCGGTGGTACGCCCGGTCAGACGGGTACCCCGGCCGGCGGGGGCGGTGGCCAGCAGCAGGGCGGCGGTTCGTCCGGGTTGCCCGCGCCGAACTCGCCAGTGCTCGGCGGCCTGCCGTTCACCGGTGCGGGCAACTCGATGTTCACCAACGGGGACCTGTTCGGGTTCGGCTTCGCCGAGTCGCCGCTGGCCAGGTACGCGGGCATTCCGTTCGCGTCGGCCGGCTTGTTCGATCCGTCGCCCGGGGTGAAGTACGGCGGTGACGTGAGCGGCTACGCGCCCGGGTTCAGCGTGCTCGGCCAGAACCAGGTGCCCGCTGACGGCGTGCAGACCGCGGGCCAGGCCGAGGCGCTCGGCTCGCCGGGCAACGCGCTGACCAACGGCGTCGGCCTGCCGATGCTGCTGGCCGTGCTGATGCTGGCCGGCGTGACCGCGGCACTGGTGCGTACCTGGGCGCTGCGCAGGCTGCCGAGCTGACCTGCGCGGAACCGACCTGCGCGCGGAACCGTCGGTACGCGTTGTTATCCTTGGTGAGTTGCTGACGCAACGACCCCTCCTGCCACGGAGAGTCCGTGGCCGCCGAGTCCACAGGAGGTGAGAGGTCCCTATGCGTCACTACGAGGTGATGATCATCCTCGACCCCAGCCTTGACGAGCGCACAGTCGCCCCGTCGCTGGAGAACTACCTCAACGTGATCCGCACATCCGGCGGAACCGTCGAGAAGGTCGATGTATGGGGCAAGCGCCGCTTGGCCTACGAGATCAACAAGCACAGCGAGGGCATCTACGCCCTGCTTGACGTGAACTCGGAGCCCGACGCGGTGAAGGAAATGGACCGCCAGCTGTCGCTGACCGAGTCCGTGCTGCGCACGAAGGTGCTGCGGCGTGAGCCGGCCAAGGCGGGCAAGCCCAAGGCTGCCAAAGCCGCGAAGGCCTGACGGAGGTACACCGATATGGCTGGCGATACGACGATCACCGTGGTCGGCAATCTCACTGCCGACCCGGAACTGCGCTTCACGCCCTCGGGCGCCGCGGTGGCCAACTTCACGGTCGCCTCGACGCCGCGCACGTTCGACAAGAACAGCGGCGAGTGGAAGGACGGCGAGGCGCTCTTCCTGCGGTGCAACATCTGGCGGCAGTCCGCGGAGAACGTGGCCGAGTCGCTGACCCGCGGCATGCGCGTTGTCGTGCAGGGCCGGTTGCGCCAACGCTCCTTCGAGACGAAGGAGGGCGAGAAGCGCACCGTGGTGGAGCTCGAGGTCGACGAGGTCGGCCCGTCGCTGCGCTACGCGACGGCCAAGGTCAACAAGGCCGCCCGCGGCAGCGGCGACGGCGGGTTCGGCGGCCGCTCCGGCGGCGGCAGCGCCCCGGCCGACGACCCGTGGGGCTCCGCACCGCCGGCCGGCGGTAGCAGCGGCGGTGGCGGCGGTTTCGCCGACGAGCCTCCCTTCTGACGTCCATTTCCCACTGACTTTTCCCATACAGGAGTTCGACCGTGGCAAAGCCACCCATTCGCAAACCGAAGAAGAAGATCTGCGTGTTCTGCAAGGACAAGAACGCGTCCCAGATCGACTACAAGGACACTGGCCTCCTCCGGAAGTACATCTCCGACCGGGGCAAGATCCGTGCCCGTCGGGTGACCGGCAACTGCAGCCAGCACCAGCGCGACATCGCGATCGCGGTGAAGAACGCGCGCGAGGTCGCCCTGCTGCCCTACACGTCGACCGCACGCTGATCCGCCGAGCCAGGAGCACCAGATCATGAAGCTCATCCTCACCACAGATGTGAGCGGCCTCGGCGGTCCAGGTGACATCGTCGAGGTCAAGGACGGTTACGGCCGCAACTTCCTGCTGCCGCGCGGGCTGGCCATCGTGGCAACCCGCGGGGCGGAGAAGCAGGTCGCCACGATCCGCAGGGCGCAGGAGGGTCGGCGCATTCGCGACCTCGACCACGCCAAGGAGATCAAGTCCAGGATCGAGAGCCTGGCCGCCGTCCGGCTGGCCGCGAAGAGCGCCGGCACGTCCGGCAAGCTGTTCGGCTCGGTCACCCCGGCCGACGTGGTCAACGCGATCAAGGCGGCCGGCGGCCCGACGTTGGACAAGCGGGTCATCGAGCTGCGCGGTCACATCAAGACGACCGGCAGGCACGCGGTCAACGTCCGGCTGCACCCGGACGTCACTGCCGCGTTCGACCTCGAGGTCACCGCCACCAGCTGAGTGGGTTCTCCGCCCGCACCAGCGCGCCATGTCACACAGCAGTGCGGCCGTTCGGGCTTTCCCGAACGGCCGCACGCTGTCACTCGGCTGGAGCAGCATGCCCCTGTGGATGATCCGCTGTGTCCTCCCGCGCCGACACGCCGATGCGCGCGACACGACGACACGCCGAACGTAGTTTCTTCCACAGGCCGATGAGGCCTTGTTACCTGCGTTTACCGGTTTGTCGACTTCAGTTATCCACAGGCTGTCCACAAACCTGTACCCGCCTGTGGTCAAGGTGGGCGATGTTGTCAACAGGCTGTCCCCAGGTAGCCCACAGGTGCGTTTGCCTGCGCCATTCGGCTGGCCCTACCGTCGGGCACCGTGCCTGTTGATCGCTGTGCGTGTCGACCCCGCGAAGCCTGCCGGAGTCGGTGTTCCGGGATACGATTCGAACATACGATCGAACGGGCCGAGGGGGTGCGGGCACAGTGGCACTGACCGACGACCGGGGCACGGTGTCCGGCCCGTACGAGAAGCAGCCGCCGCAGGACCTTGCCGCGGAACAGTCCGTGCTCGGCGGGATGATGCTGAGCAAGGACGCCATCGCGGACGTGGTCGAGGTCCTCACCCCCAACGACTTCTACCGCCCGGCCCACCAGGCCGTCTACGACTGCGTGCTCGACCTCTACGGCCGGGGCGAACCGGCCGACCCGATCACGGTCTCGGCCGAATTGGAACGACGCGGCGAACTGGGCCGCGTCGGCGGCGCGCCCTACCTGCACACGCTGATCGCCACCGTGCCGACCGCAGCCAACGCCGGCTACTACGCGGAGATCGTGGCCGAGAAGGCGGTGCTGCGCAGGCTGGTCGAGGCCGGCACCCGGATCGTGCAGATGGGCTACAACGGCGCGGAGGGCGCCGAGATCGACGAGGTGGTCGACCGCGCCCAGGCCGCCATCTACGAGGTCACCGAGCGGCGCATGAGCGAGGACTACGTCTCGCTCGAGGAACTGCTCCAGCCCACCATGGACGAGATCGACGCCATCGCCTCCCGGGGCGGCTCGGCCCTCGGCGTCCCAACGGGTTTCACCGACCTGGACGAGATGACCAACGGCCTGCACCCCGGCCAGATGATCATCGTCGCCGCGCGGCCCGGTGTCGGCAAGGCGCTCGCCCTGGACACCCCCCTGCCCACCCCGCACGGCTGGACCACCATGGGCGAGGTCGCGGTCGGCGACGAGCTGATGGGTGCGGACGGCCGCCCGACCCGAGTGGTCGCCACCACCGGCGTCATGGCCGACCGCCCGTGCTTCGAGGTCGGCTTCGCCGACGGCACGGTCATCGTCGCCGACGCGGCACACCAGTGGCGCACCGAAACCGCGGTCCGCACCACGGCCGAACTCGCCCCGCGGCACGCGGCGATTGCCAATGCGCGTCCGCTGGAGCTGCCGGAGCGGGAGCTGCCCCTGCCGCCCTACACGCTCGGCGTGCTGCTGGGCCTCGCCAACGACGACCCCGAGATCGCCTGCCTCCTGGCCGACGACGGCCCGAGCCAACTGCCGCCCGCCTACCTGCGTGCGTCGGAGAAACAGCGTCGGGCACTGCTCGCGGGCCTGCTGGACACCGCGGGGACGGTCTTGCCGGACGGGTCGATCCAGCTGACCATGGCCGACCCCGGATCCGGCTACGACCTGATCGTGGGCCTCGGCTACCAGTGCGCCGTGGCCGGCCCGACGCTGACCTTCAGCACCACGGACGACGTCTTCCGGCTGGACCGCAAGCGTTTGCTGCACAAGGAGAACGCGTCGGCGACGCCGGCCAGCAGGCTGGTCGTCGCCGTCCGACCGGTCGCGAGTGTGCCGGTGCGCTGCGTCGAGGTGGCCGCCGGCGATCACCAGTACCTGGCCGGCCGCGCGATGATCCCCACCCACAACTCCACGCTCGGCCTTGACTTCGCCAGGTCGTGCTCTGTGAAGCACAGCATGACCAGCGTGATCTTCTCGCTGGAGATGAGCCGCACCGAGATCGTGATGCGCATGCTGTCCGCCGAGGCCAAGATCCGCCTACAGGACATGCGCGGCGGCCGCATGAGCGACGACGACTGGACCAGGCTGGCCAGGCGGATGAGCGAGATCAGCGAGGCGCCCCTCTACATCGACGACTCACCGAACCTGACCATGATGGAGATCAGGGCCAAGGCACGCAGGCTCAAGCAGCGCAACGACCTGCGCCTGGTCATCGTCGACTACCTACAGCTGATGACATCGGGCAAGCGGGTGGAGTCCCGGCAGCAGGAAGTCTCGGAGTTCTCCAGAAACCTGAAGCTACTTGCCAAGGAACTCGAAGTCCCGGTGGTCGCGATCAGCCAGCTCAACCGAGGCCCGGAACAACGCACCGACAAACGCCCCATGCTGTCGGACCTACGCGAATCCGGCTGCCTCACCCGGGAGACGACTCTCCTGCGCGCGGACACCGGCGCGCCGGTCACGTTCGGCGCGCTGCTTGACCAGGGACACAACGACGTTCTGGTGTGGTCACTCGACGATCAGCGGCGCATGGTGCCCGCGCCGGTCACGAACGTGTTCCCGTCCGGGGTCAAGGAAGTGTTCCGGCTGACGCTGGCGTCCGGGCGCGCGGTGCACGCAAGCGGCAATCACCAGTTCCTCACGTTCAACGGGTGGCTGCCCTTGGCACAGCTTGCGGTCGGCGGCCAGATCGCGGTGCCCCGCCAGATCCCCGCACCCATTGCCGCCGGGCTCGGCTGGTCCGAACACCGCATCGGACTGCTCGCCCACCTGATCGGTGCTGGCTGCGCGGTCCGCAGCCAACCCGTCCGCTACACCTCCCAGGACGAGGAGAACCTGCACGGCTGCGGGAACCCCATCCACACCTGGCTGCGCGAGTTGGGTATCGAAAATCTCCGCAGTGATGACATGCGCATCCCGGAGGTCTTCTATCAGGCCGATGACGAGGAGATCCGGACATTCCTGCGTCACCTCTGGGCCACGGACGGCAGCGTCACAGTCCCCGCCAGCGATTCATCGGCGAAGACCCAGCCCCGCATCTACTACTCGACATCCAGCCAGGCACTCGCCGAGGGTGTGGCACACCTGCTTGCCCGGCTGAGCATTGCGACGCGCCGCTACCAGGTCACCCACGCCAAGTCCGAACGACCGGGGTGGCACGTGGTCGTTGCCGGCTCGACCGCGATGGCGAAGTTCTGCCGCGAGGTCGGCGTGCACGGCAAGCGTGGCGAAGCCGTCCGCAGCTACCTGGACCTGCCGGCGGTCGTGGCGAACACCGACGTCGCGGACGCGCTGGATTCGGAAGCACTTCGGCAGGCCGCGAGTGACGACGTGTTCTGGGATTCCATCGTCGGTGTCGAGTCGCTGGGTCCGCGGCCGGTCTTCGACGCGACAGTGAAGGGAACCCACAACTTCATCGCCGATGGCATCGTGGCGCACAACTCGCTGGAACAGGACGCCGACATGGTGGTGTTGCTCAACCGGCCGGACGCGTGGGAGCGGGACGACCCGAGAGCGGGCGAGGCGGACCTGATCATCGCCAAGCACCGCGCCGGGCCGACGTCGACCATCACCGTGGCGCATCAGTTGCACTACAGCCGCTTCATCGACCTCGCCCAGGGCTGACAGGGTCGCACGGCTGGCTTCATTTCTCAGCGGCGCTGTCATCTCGGCTTCATTTGTGGAGCGTGGTCGAGACAGGGCCGCCTGGGTGATGTTCGGTCAGCCCGGCTGGAAGAACTCGAGCAGTCTCCTGCTGGCGTCCGGCGACATCAGCAGTTCCTGCATGTCCGCGGACATCCGGGCGGCAGCGCCGGTCCGTTCGAACATCTCGCGTTCGTATTCCTGGACGGCGGCGGGATGGTCGTCCGGGTGCGCGGCCAGTGCGAGGCCGAGCAGGGCGCCGTCGAGCAGTGCCATGTTGGCGCCTTCCCCCACCGGTGGCATCAGGTGCGCGGCATCGCCGAGCAGCGTGACGCCTGGTGTCGACGGCCAGGTCAGGCCGACCGGGAGTGTGGTGATCGACCGCGGCACGACCACGTCGTCGCAGGCGGCGATCAGTGCGGTGAACCGTGCGTCCCAGCCGGGGAGCAGCTCGATCAGGCGCGCCCGGGCGGCGGCCGGGTCGTCGAACGGGATCCCGCTGGTGGCGAACCAGTCCTCGGCGGTGTTGTAGAAGCTGACGCCGATGCGGACGCGGCCGTCGCCGTTGCGTTGCGCCGCCAGGGACAGTCCGTTGCCGAGCACCCAGTAGTTGCCGCGCCCGACCATCGCCGCGAGGTCGGGGTGGGTGCGGTCGACGTCGGGAATGCCGAGCTCGACGACGTTCTGGCCGATGTGCGTTGGACGAGCCGCGGTGAGCAGCGCGCGGACCCTGGACTGCGCGCCGTCCGCGCCGACCAGCAGGTCGTAGGTCGCACTGCTGCCGTCGGCGAAGTGCAGCACGCCGTTGTCTGCGGATTCGAACGCGTGCCCCCAGCGCACCGCGTCTTCTGGGAGGGAATCCAACAGCAGGTCACGCAGATCGGCGCGGTCGACCTCGGGTCGCAGGAGTGGTGCGTCGTCGGGTGTGTCCTCCTGGAGCAGCAGGGTGCCGTCCGACTCCAGAAGACGCATGTCCTGGCCCTCACCACGGGCAATCGCGTAGAACTGGTCGATCAGACCGGCCTCGCGCAGCGCCCGCTGCCCGGAGTGGATGTCGAGCATGCCGCCCTGACCGCGCACACCGCGTGACGATTCACGTTCGTACACCAAGGCGGCGATGCCGTTCACGTGCAGCACCCTGGCAAGGGCAAGGCCGCCGAGGCCTGCTCCGACGATGGCGATGGTCATGGTCGCCTCTCCTTCGATACGCCGTACTGTCCGATACACTGTATCGAACGATGCGATGTATTGTCAGCGGCATGGTGGTGTGGGAGAGGCCGGAGCCACCGAGTCGACCGGTGCTGGCCCCGCTGAGCTGGGAGCGGATCGTGCGAGCGGCGATCCAACTGGCCATGCGACGGCCGAGACGCGGTGTCGCTGCGCAAGGTCGCCACCGCACTCGACGTCGGCCCGATGCGGCTCTACG
>CAVPCF010000075.1:0-14004 GCA_963702275.1 Candidatus Melainabacteria bacterium | reverse complement strand
AGGCCGCTGCTGGTCATGGTGACCTCGGACACGTTCCGCGAGATGCCGAAGTCGGTCAGCTTGACCTGCCCGTCCGCGCCGACCAGCACGTTGCCCGGCTTGACGTCCCGGTGCGTGATCCCCCTGCGGTGCGCCGCGTCCAGCCCGGCCGCCAGCGCGTCGGCCACGGCCGCCGCCTGCTCGGTGTTCAGCGCGCCGGACCTGCCGATCAGCCGGGCCAGGCTGCGCCCTGGCACCAGCTCCATCACCACGAACGGTTCGGCGCCCTGCTTGGCCACGTCGTGCACGGCCACCACGTTCGGGTGAGTCAGCGCGGCGATCGCCCTTGCCTCGCGCAGGGTCCGCTCGCGGACGTCGTTGGCCTCGCCGACCGGCATGCCCGGTGGCAGCTGCACCTCCTTGACCGCGACCGGCCGGTGCAGCACCTCGTCGTAGGCCAGCCAGACCACGCCCATCGAGCCGCGACCGATCACCCGGCCCAGCCGGTACCGATCGGCGATCAGCCGTTGGCTGTGGGGGGGACCGGTCACCAGACCATTGTGGCGTGGTGTAGAGCAACACAGTCACATGCCCTGCCGGCTACCGATCAGTACCATCGCGGAGCATGACCACGCCGCCGGAGTCGTTGGCGCTCGCCGCCGATTTCGCCACGCCCACCAAGCAGGAATGGCAGGCACTCGTCCGTGCGGTCCTGGTGAAATCCGGCCGGCCCGTGGACACCGACGCGCCCGATGACCTGCTCGCGACCAGCACGTACGACGGCATCGATATCGCGCCGCTCTACACGTCGGCCGATCTCGCGCCACCCGCCGGCCTGCCGGGCCTGCCGCCGTTCACGCGCGGCGGCCAGCCGACCGGCACCGCGGGCGGTTGGGACGTCCGGGCCAGGTACGCCGATCCCGATCCGTCGTCGGTCAACGAGCAGGTTCTCGCCGATCTGGAGAACGGCGTCGGCTCGCTGTGGCTGGCGGTCGGTCCGGCCGGGCTGCCGGTCGACGCCCTGGCCACCGCGTTGGCGGGTGTGCTGCTGGACCTGGCGCCGGTCACGCTGGACGCGGGCGCGGGCTACGCGGAAGCCGCCGCGGCCCTGTTGGCGTTGCACGCCGAGCGGGGCCTGCCGGACGTCGAGGTCGGCGGCAGCCTGGGCGTCGATCCGATCGGCCTGGCCGCGCGGACCGGCGACGAGACCGACGTTGCCGCGGCCGCGGCCCTGGTCGCCGAGCACGCGGGCCGGTATCCGGCGCTGCGCGGCATGGTGGTCGACGCACTGCCCTACCACCAGGCGGGCGGCTCCGATGCCGAGGAACTCGGCTGCGCCGTCGCGACCGGTGTGGCCTACCTGCGTGCGCTCACCGACGCCGGGCTCGACGTGGACACCGCCGCCGCCCAGTTGGAGTTCCGTTACGCCGTTGGCGCCGACCAGTTCCTCGGCATCGCCAAGCTGCGGGCGGCGCGGCGGCTGTGGGCGCGGGTGACCGAGGTCAGCGGCGTCCGGCCGGCCGCACGGGCGCAGCGGCAGCACGCGGTGACCGCGCCCGCCATGATGACCCGGCGCGATCCGTGGGTGAACCTGTTGCGTACCACCGTGGCCTGCTTCGCGGCCGGGATCGGCGGCGCGGACGCGGTCACCGTCACGCCGTTCGACGCGGCCATCGGCCGGTCCAACGCGTTCGCCCGCCGGATCGCCCGCAACACCCAGTCGATACTGATGGCGGAGTCCAGGCTGGCTGGCGTGATCGATCCGGCAGGCGGGTCCTGGTACGTGGAGTCCCTGACCGACGCGCTGGCCCACCGGGCCTGGACGGTCTTCACCGACCTGGAACGGTCCGGCGGCATCGCGGCGGCCCTGGCCTCCGGCGAACTGGCGGGACGACTCGCCGAGACCTGGACGAAGCGCGCGGCGAACCTGGCCACCCGCGCCGACGCGATCACCGGCGTCAGCGAGTACCCGAACCTGGCCGAACCGGCCGTCACCCGACCACCGCTGCCCGACGAACCGACCGGCGGCCTGCCGCGCCTGCGGTACGCGCAGGAGTTCGAAGCACTCCGCGACCGGGCCGACAGTGGGCCACGTCCGGTGGTCTTCCTGGCCACCCTCGGCCCGGTCGCCGCGCACACCGCGCGGGCCGGCTTCGCGGCGAACCTGTTGCAGGCAGGCGGAATCGACACGCCGACGGCCGGCGCCACCGACAGCTCGGACGCGGTGCTCGGCGCGTTCGCCGACAGCGCCGCCACCGTGGCCTGCCTGTGCGGCACGGACGACGCCTACGCCGAACAGGCCGCCGATCTGGCCATCCGGCTCAAACTCGCGGGCGCGCGGACGGTTCTGCTGGCCGGGCCGCCGAACGACGCGTACGCCGACGTGACACGTTCCTGTACCGCGGCTGCGACGCGCTGGCCGTGTTGCGCACGACCCTGGAGGCGGCACGGTGATCCCGAACTTCGCCGACATCGAACTGGGTGCGCCGACCGAACCCGACGAAGCGGCCTGGCAGGACGCGGTGCACGAGCGCACCGGCAAGGGCGTCGACGCGCTGACCTGGGAAACCCCGGAGGCCATCGGCATCAAGCCGCTCTACACCGCGGCCGACACGGCCGAACTGGACTTCCTGGCCACCTATCCCGGCCTGCCGCCGTTCCTGCGCGGCCCGTACCCGACGATGTACGTCAACCAGCCGTGGACCATCCGGCAGTACGCCGGTTTCTCCACCGCCGAGGAGTCCAACGCCTTCTACCGGCGCAATCTCGCGGCCGGGCAGAAGGGCCTCTCGGTCGCGTTCGACCTGGCCACCCACCGCGGCTACGACTCCGACCACCCCAGGGTGGCAGGCGACGTCGGCATGGCAGGCGTGGCGATCGACTCGATCTACGACATGCGGCAGCTGTTCGACGGCATTCCGCTCGACCGGATGAGCGTCTCCATGACCATGAACGGCGCGGTGCTGCCGATCATGGCGCTGTACGTCGTGGCGGCCGAAGAACAGGGCGTTGCGCCGGCACAACTGGCCGGGACCATTCAGAACGACATCCTCAAGGAGTTCATGGTCCGCAACACCTACATCTATCCGCCGCAGCCGTCGATGCGGATCGTCTCCGACATCTTCGGCTACGCGTCGACGCACATGCCGAAGTTCAACTCGATCTCCATTTCCGGTTACCACATGCAGGAAGCCGGCGCGACCGCCGATCTTGAGCTCGCGTACACGCTGGCCGACGGCGTGGAGTACCTGCGGGCCGGCATCGGCGCCGGGCTGTCCGTCGACACGTTCGCGCCGCGACTCTCGTTCTTCTGGGCCATCGGCATGAACTTCTTCATGGAGGTGGCCAAACTGCGTGCGGCCCGGCTGCTGTGGGCCAAACTGGTCCGACAGTTCGAGCCGGCCGACGACAGGTCGCTGTCGCTGCGCACCCACTGCCAGACGTCCGGCTGGTCGTTGACCGCGCAGGACGTCTACAACAACGTGATCCGCACCTGCGTCGAGGCGATGGCGGCCACCCAGGGCCACACCCAGTCCCTGCACACCAACGCGCTGGACGAGGCGCTCGCGCTGCCGACCGACTTCTCCGCGCGGATCGCGCGCAACACGCAGTTGTTGCTACAGCTGGAATCCGGCACCACCCGGGTGATCGATCCGTGGGGCGGCAGCAGTTTCGTCGAACGGCTCACCTACGACCTGGCCCGGCGGGCCTGGGGCCACATCGCGGAGGTCGAGGCGGCGGGCGGGATGGCCAGGGCGATCGACGCCGGCATTCCCAAGCTGCGCATCGAGGAGGCCGCCGCCCGCACTCAGGCCCGGATCGACTCCGGCCGGCAGCCGGTGATCGGCGTGAACAAGTACCGGGTGGCGCAGGACGAGCGGATCGACGTGCGCAAGGTGGACAACGCCGGTGTCCGCGAGACCCAGGTGGCCAAGCTGCGACGCCTGCGCGCCGAACGCGACCAGGCCGCCGTCGACGACCGCGCTGTCGGCCCTGACGGCCGCGGCTGCCGACCCGTCGCGGAACCTGCTGGCGCTGGCCATCGACGCGGCGCGGGCCAAGGCGACCGTCGGCGAGATCTCGGCGGCGTTGGAGCGGGCGTGGGGCCGGCACGCCGGCCAGATCCGTACCATCTCCGGCGTGTACCGGCACGAGGTCGGCTCGTCGCGCAACGTCGAAGCGGCACGGGAACTGGTGGCCGCGTTCGCCGCGGCGGAGGGCCGGCAGCCGCGCATCCTGGTCGCCAAGATGGGCCAGGACGGGCACGACCGCGGCCAGAAGGTGATCGCCACCGCGTTCGCCGATCTCGGTTTCGACGTGGACGTCGGCCCGCTGTTCCAGACTCCTGGCGAGGTGGCCCGGCAGGCGGTCGAGGCGGATGTGCACGTCGTCGGCGTGAACTCGCTGGCCGCGGGGCACCTCACGCTGGTGCCCGCGCTGCGCGCCGAACTGGCCGAACTGGGCCGGTCGGACATCATGATCGTGGTCGGCGGCGTGATCCCGCCGCAGGACTTCGACGCGCTGCGTGCCGCGGGCGCGTCGGCGATCTTCCCGCCCGGCACGGTGATCGCGGACGCCGCCGTCGACCTGCTGCGCGACCTGGCCGGGCGGCACGGGCACTGATGGCGCGTCCGGTCGATGTCGGCGCGTATGCCGACGGCGTGCGGGCCGGCGACCGTGCCGTGCTGGCCATGGCGATCACGCTGGTCGAGTCCGGCAGGCCGGACCACCACGCGCTCGCCCAGGAACTGCTCGTCGAGTTGCTGCCGGCGGCGGGCGGCGCGCACCGGATCGGCATCACCGGCGTACCCGGCGCCGGCAAGTCGACGTTCATCGACGCATTCGGCACGATGCTGACCGGCGCCGGGCGCAGGGTGGCCGTGCTGGCCGTCGACCCGTCGTCCAGCCGGACCGGCGGCAGCATCCTCGGTGACAAGACCCGGATGGCGCGGCTCGCCGTCGACCAGGCGGCCTTCATTCGGCCGTCACCCACCTCAGGGACACTCGGCGGGGTGGCGGGGGCCACCCGGGAAACCATCGTGCTGATGGAGGCCGCAGGCTACGACACCGTCCTGGTGGAGACGGTCGGCGTCGGCCAGTCCGAGGTGGCCGTGGCGAACATGGTCGACTGCTTCCTCTACCTGGGCCTTGCCCGGACCGGCGACGCGCTGCAGGGCATCAAGAAGGGCGTGCTGGAACTGGCCGACGTGGTCGCGATCAACAAGGCCGACGGCGACCACGAGGGGGCGGCCCGCGCCGCCGCCCGCGAACTGGCCGGCGCGCTGCGCCTGCTCCGCGTGCCCGGCGCGCCGTGGACCACACCAGTGCTGACCTGCAGCGCACTGACCGGAGCCGGGCTGTCCGAGATCCACGAGAAGATCAACTCGCATCGGGACGCGATGCGCGCGGCCGGCGAGTTCGACCGGAAGCGCAGCCGGCAGCAGGTCGACTGGACCTGGACCATGGTCCGCGACGTCCTGCTGGCCCGGCTGCACGGCGATCCGGCCGTGCGCGCGCTGGTGCCCGAGGTGGAACGGCAGGTCAGCAGCGGCGAACTGACCGCGACCCTGGCTGCGGAACGCATTCTCGCGGCGTTCAATGCGCCCGGTGATGTGGTGACAGATCTCGGCTGACGTCCGCCGATCGGGCCTAATACCTTCAGGGAAAGGGCGCACACTCGGTAACCTGTCTGGTTGACGGGTCAGGTGCCGAGGAGGCTGCGATGCGGATGACCATCCGAGTGGCGTTGGCCGTCCTGGCCGCCCTCCTCCTGTTCGGCTTCGCCGCCGGACCGGCCGTCGCGACGCCGATCGCCACGCACGCCGCGGTCGCCGCGCCCGTGACAACGGCGCCCGCCGGACCGGGCACCATCAACATCAACCAGGGACAACAGGCCGCGGATGCCGCGGTGGCACAGCGAAAGCTGATCATGGGTGGGGTCTGCGTCGGACTGCTGGTGATCGTCTACTTCGGTCGCCGGGCCAAGGGCAAGCACATCCTGCGGGTGAAGAATCTGCAGAACGCCAAGACCTGATCGTCCCGTTCATCCCCTTTTTGCGGCGCCTGATCGACCGGCTTCTTCAGCGAGGCCGAATATTCGGCGCCGCTCACCGCAGCAGGCGTACCGGCGGTCGGCTGGGCTCAGGTCCGGTCAGATCACGTATGTGGCGTGAGGGAGGATGGCGTCGCAGGGAGGCCGGTGTGTGGTCGTATCCATGCCGGGGACAACAGCTCTTGTGACCAGGACGTCTTTTCGGTCGCCAGACTGTGGTTCGGGTGATTTCGAGCGAGGAGGACAGGCGTGACTGTGGTGGACGCACGTCCGGACCTGCCCGACGGTGTCGGGCCTGCCGGCGCCGGCCACGATGTCACAACCCACGTCCGCGAAGGGCGGCACGCTGTGCTGCTCACGGACGACGGGGTCAGGATGTCCGGTGTGGACGACCTCGGCGCCGGACGTGGACCGTCCTGGTTGGACGAGTGGCTCGCGGCGAACATCGGTGACCTGGTCGCGTGGCGTCGGCACCTGCACGCCAACCCGGAACTGTCCCGACAGGAGTTCGCCACCACGGACCTCGTCGCCGGCCTGCTGCGCTCGGTCGGCCTTCAGCCCTGGGTGCTGCCCGGTGGCACCGGCCTGATCTGCGACGTCGGCGTCGGCGACACGTGTGTCGCCCTGCGCGCCGACCTGGACGCGCTCCCGCTCCCCGAGCTGACCGACCTGCCATACCGATCCACAGTGGACAACGTCTCGCACGCTTGTGGACACGACATGCACACCGCGGCACTGCTGGGTGCCGCGATGGCCATGGCCGCCGCGCCCGCGCTGCCCGGCCGGGTCCGCTTCATCTTCCAGCCTGCCGAGGAAACCATGCCCGGCGGCGCACTGGACGTCATCGCGGCAGGCGGACTCGACGGCGTCGAACGCATCTTCGGCCTGCACTGCGACCCACGGCTGGAAGTCGGCCGGGTCGGCACCCGGGTAGGCCCGATCACCGCAGCGGCCGACCTGCTCGAACTGCGCCTGACCTCCCCCGGCGGCCACACGTCCCGCCCACACCTGACGGCGGACCTGGTGCACGCCCTCGGCACGGTCATCACCGGCCTGCCGACACTGCTGTCCCGCCGCGTGGACCCCCGCTCCGGCACGGTCCTGGTCTGGGGCGCCGTCCACGCGGGCGAAGCGGCGAACGCCGTCCCCCAGGACGGTGTCCTGCGCGGCACGCTGCGCACGGGCGACCCGGACACCTGGGCCGAACTGGCCCCGCTGGTGGCCGGCCTTGTCGAGTCACTGCTGGTCCCGACCGGTGTCGGCTTCAACCTGGAACACCGCCGTGGCGTCCCGGTCGTGGTGAACGAGGAGGAGAGCACCGAGATCCTCCAGGCAGGCGTCGCGGCCGCCCTCGGCGCGGCGGCGCTGACCAGCACCACGCAGTCCTCCGGCGGCGAGGACTTCGGGTGGTATCTGGAGCAGGTGCCGGGTTCCTTTGCCCGCCTTGGTGTCTGGTCCGGTGAGGGCCTGCTCGGCGACATTCATCGGCCGACTTTCGTGGCGGACGAGCGGGCCCTGCCGGCCGCCGTTCGAGTTCTGGTGCACGCGGCGCTGGCCGCCGCCTAGTCGAGTTGGCCGCTGAGTACGGCCACGTGCACGTGCTCGGTGAACGGCGCGTGCGGCGCCAGTGCGCTGCGCAGCCGTGCCGCGAACGCCGGCCGGTCGGCCGGGTCGGGTAGTTGGCTCACCGACAGTGCCGAGTAGACACCGCCGACGATCTGGTCGGAGTCCGGTGTGGCCTCGTAGTCGACGCCGCTCTCCCGCACCTGGAAGCCGGCGGCGGCCAGGCTGTCGCGGTACCGCTGCTGGCTTGCCTCGTCAGTGCCGCAGGTGCCGGTGAGTCGCCTGCCAAGCCACTCTTCGAGGTAGTCGCGCAGCGCGTGTGACCACGGGCTGTCCTGTTGCCACATTGGCAAGCCGTTGGTCACCACCGCCACGCCGCCACCGGGCCGGACGAGGGTGGTCGCGGCTCGGAACAGCTCGTCATGGTTCATCCAGTGCAGGGCCTGCCCGATCGTGATGGCGGCCAGCGGCCGGCCGCCGAGCAGCGCACCCAGCGCCGGCAGGTCCGTGTCCGCGCCCACCAGCCAACTCACGTTGGCCACGCCCTGCGCCGCCCCGGCGCGCCGCGCGTACGCCAGCATGTCCGGTTCCGGATCCACGCCGACGACAGCCCGCACCATGGCGGCCAGCGGCACGGTCAACTGGCCGGTGCCACAGCCAAGGTCGACCACCACGTCATCAGCGCCCAATCCGAACGTGTCCACCAATGAGTCGATGACCGCTGGTGGATAGCCACGCCGGTAACGGTGGTAGAAGTCGACCACCTCACCCCGAAAGCCCAGGTCCATACGGCCCACCTTGCCGGCACCACTCGCGCCGAGCCAGCGATTCAGCTCCCAGCGGTTCCGCTCAGAGCATGAGTGCAGCCCGGCGATTCCGGTCAGGCAGCCATCCGGCGCGGCCGGAGGGCTTCGCGGAGCTGGGAGTGCAACCCGGTCGGCTCGGCCAGATCCTGGAAGTCCGCTCTGAGCACCAGCCAGCCTCGATTGGTCAGCGCATCGTATTTCACCTCCTTCGGTGGCGCGGATTCGTCGTAGGTCAGGGCCACCCGGAATTGCGGCCACGCGAAGGCAACGCGGTAACCGGCCACCTCGTACTGGCAGATCGGGCGTGGGAGGCGCAGATCTGCCAGCAGGACCAGGAAGGCGCTTTCGACCGGGGACGCCGGTATGCCGGTGGCCATGGCCAACAGCCCGGCCGCCCGTTGGGTGCCTCGGCGGTCCGAGCGTGCTGCCAGTCGGGCTTCCACGGCGCTGACGAACTCTGCCCGGTCGTCCGGCCGCAGCGCGTGCAGTGTCTCGTCCGCACATGCCAGGGCTGCTCGGCGCGGCGCCGTGCACAGGACCTCGGCGATGGCCGCCTCCGGTATGAGCACCCGCAGGTAGTCGATCACCATCGTGTCGGCGGGGGCCAGCGAGCCCTGGTGGATCACCAGGCCCTCTCTGGAGCGGATTCGTTGGACGTACGAGATCCGCACGTGGATCGGGAAGCCGCCGACGGCGGAACAGCCGTGCAGCGCGGCCGCCGTCGGGCCGGCCAGGACGCCACCGGTCCGCAGCAGGGCGCCCGCGCAACGGGTGCGCAGGTCGTACACGCGTCCGGCGTCGATCAGCACGCCACGGCCGAAGCCGACCAGTTGGCCGGACTCGACCGCCGTGCGCAGGCCGTAGTCGCCTAGGCGGGCGCGGGCCAGGGCGTAGGTGTAGGCGCCGTGCCGGCCGTCGAGGGTGTCGGTGTTTTCCAGGATGTCGATCACGGGTTCAGCGTGCTCGACAGAACAGCCGACGGACACCGGTTCGTCGGAGGCTGTGGATAACTTTCAGCGGCTGTGGATGGCGACTTGACTACGGGCCGATTCCGCCACACGGTCTGGTACGCAGGTCACCGACGTAGTCGGCGGGGGCGCCGGCCGCCTCGGCCGCGTCCGCGACCACGCCGAGATAGCGGGCCGAGGGCAGGCCGCCCTCGTACGCGTCCAGCGCGTACAGCCAGGCGAGCACCGAGCCCTCCAGCGTCTGCACCCGCAGCCGGATCTTCTTGTGCAGGCCCAGATCCGAGCCTTCCCAGCTGTCAAGTCGTTCCTCGTCCTCCGGCATCATGTCGTAGAGCACGACGAAGACCTGCGAGTCCGGGTCCTCGACGATGGTGGCGAGCGAGCCCTCCCAGGTCAGGTCTTCGGCGCCGAAGGTAAGGCGCCACCCGACGAGCCACCCGGTTCCCGCCATCGGCGAGTGCGGGGCTCGCTCCATCATCTGAGCCGGGTCCATGTTGGACCCGTACGCGGCGTAGAGCGGCACGGCGACAGCCTAGCGATACTCGTCGATCACCGTCACGCGCACCCCGCCGTCCGGCAACACGACCGGCCGGTTCCGCGCCCGGTGGCAGCGCGATCAGCGACCGACGTACCGCGGTCAAGGCGCAGCGGCGTTTCCGCAGACCAGCAGGAGGGAGTCCGCCGTCGTGACGCGGATCGTGATCATGGGTGGCGGCCCGGCGGGCTACGAGGCGGCCCTGGTCGCCGCCCAGCACGGCGCCGAGGTGACGATCGCGAACCGGCCGGTCTCGGTGGCGCCTGCGTGCTCTACGACTGTGTTCCCGTCCAAGACGTTCATCGCGTCCGCGGGTGCCCGCTCGGCGTTCCGCTCATGCGGACGAGCTGGGCGTGCTGCACCGGCAGCTCCCAAGCCGAGGTGGACGTGCCGACGGTGCACGGTCGGGTGAAGGGCCTCGCCCTCGCCCAGTCCGCCGATGTGCGCGAACGCGTGCAGCGGGAGGGCGTCAAGCTGATCACCGGCACCGCCCGGCTCGCCGACGACGCGCCCGGCCTCGCTCGGCACCGCGTCATCGTCACCAGCAGCGAGGGCGACGAGCAGAGCCCCGACGCGGACGCCGCGCTGATCGCCACCGGCGCGACCCCGCGCGTGCTGCCCGGCGCCGAGCCCGACGGCGAGCGGATCCTCACCTGGCGCCAGATCTACGACCTGCCGGAACTGCCCGAGCACCTGGTCGTGATCGGCTCGGGCGTGACCGGCGCGGAGTTCGCCTCCGCCTACACCGAGATGGGCGTCGAGGTGACCTTGGTGTCCAGCCGCGACCGGGTGCTGCCGCACGAGGACGCGGACGCGGCCGCCGTGCTGGAGGACGTGTTCGACGAGCGCGGCCTGACCCTGGTCAAGCACGCGCGCGCCGAACGTGTCGTGCGCATCGGCGACGAGGTGGTGGTCCGGCTGGCCGACGGCAGGTCGATCGAGGCGAGCCACGCGCTGATGACCGTCGGGTCCGTGCCCAACACGACCGACATCGGACTGGACCGGGTCGGTATCGAGACCGGGCCGGGCGGGTTCATCTCGGTGGACCGGGTGTCGCGGACCAGCGTGTCCGGGATCTACGCGGCGGGCGACTGCACGGGCCTGCTGATGCTGGCGTCGGTCGCGCAGATGCAGGGACGGATCGCGATGTGGCACGCGTTGGGCGAGGGTGTGGCGCCGATCAAGCTCAAGACCGTGGCGGCCAACGTGTTCACCCATCCGGAGATCGCCAACGTCGGCATCAGCCAGCAGGCCATCGACTCCGGCGCGGTGCCCGCCCGCACGGTCATGCTGCCGCTGGCCACCAACGCCCGCGCCAAGATGGAAGGTCTGCACCGCGGCTTCGTGAAGGTGTTCTGCCGACCGGCGACCGGCGTGGTGATCGGGGGTGTCGTGGTGGCGCCGAACGCGAGCGAGCTGATCCTGCCGATCGCCCTCGCCGTGCAGAACCAGCTCACCGTCGAGCATCTCGCGTTGACGTTCTCGGTCTACCCGTCGCTGTCCGGTTCGATCACCGAGGCGGGCCGGCAGCTCATGCGGCACGACGACCTGGACTGAAGATCGGGTCACCCGGAAGGATGGTGTGGTCGTCGACGCGGTGACTTCGTTCGACATTGTCGACGCTCGCCGATCCACGGATGGTGAACCTTCCGGGTAGCGTGAGCCGCGGGTGGCCCGGCCACTCACGGTATCCCGACTACAGGAGGCGGTTCGTGGTCAACCACAGGTCGTCGTCGGCGCATCCGTCCGGTGCGTTCGGCGCCCGGCTCGGTGTCGAGGACCGCGAGGAAGCCTGGCAGCGCCTGCGGGACGAGCAGTTCGACGTGGTCGTGATCGGCGGCGGGGTAGTCGGCGTCGGGACCGCGCTGGACGCGGCCACCCGTGGGCTGCGGGTCGCGCTGGTCGAGGCCCGCGACTTCGCCGCCGGCACGTCCAGCCGGTCCAGCAAGCTGTTCCACGGTGGCCTGCGCTACCTGGAACAACTGGAGTTCGGGCTGGTCCGGGAGGCGTTGCGGGAGCGGGAACTGATGCTGACGCGGCTGGCGCCGCACCTGGTCAAGCCGGTCAGCTTCCTGTACCCGCTCAAGCACCGCTTCTGGGAGCGCCCTTACACCGCCGCGGGCCTGCTGCTCTACGACACGATGGGCGGCGCCCGGTCCGTGCCCGGCCAGAAGCACCTGAGCAGGGCCGGCGCGCTGCGGATGGTCCCCGCGCTCAAGCGCAACGCGCTGATCGGCGGCATCCGGTACTACGACGCGCAGTCCGACGACGCCCGCCACACGCTCACCGTCGGCCGCACCGCGGCGCACTACGGCGCGGTGGTGCGGACGTCGACCCTGGTCACCGGCTTCGTCAAGGAGTCAGACCGGGTGTCCGGCGTCCGGGTGCGCGACGTCGAGGACGGCAGGGAGACGGACGTACTGGCCGGCGTGGTGATCAACTGCACCGGGGTGTGGACCGACGAGATGCAGCAACTGTCCGGCAGCCGTGGCCGGTTCCGGGTAAGGGCCAGCAAGGGCGTGCACATCGTGGTGCCGCGCGACCGGATCGTCGCGGAGTCCGGCATGATCCTGCGGACCGAGAAGTCGGTGCTGTTCGTCATTCCGTGGCGCAACCACTGGATCATCGGCACCACGGACACGGATTGGCACCTGGACCTGGCCCACCCGGCCGCGACCAAGGCCGACATCGACTACCTGCTCGAACACGTGAACTCGGTACTGGCCACTCCACTGACCCACGACGACATCCAGGGCGTCTACGCCGGGCTGCGGCCACTGCTGGCCGGCGAGAGCGAAGAGAGCTCCAAGCTGTCCCGCGAGCACGCGGTGGCCAGGGTGGCCCCCGGCCTGGTCGCGATCGCCGGCGGCAAGTACACCACCTACCGGGTGATGGGTGCGGACGCGGTGGACGCGGCCGGCGCGGAGTTGTCGGGCCGGCTGCAACGCTCGATCACCGACAAGGTGCCGCTGCTCGGTGCCGACGGCTACCACGCCCTCGTCAACCAGGCTGACCAGCTCGGCGCCCGCTACGGCGTGCATCCGTACCGAATCCGGCACCTGCTCGACCGGTACGGCTCGCTCATTCACGAGGTACTCGCGGTCGCGGCCGATGACCCGGACCTGCTCAAGCCGATCCCTGCCGCGCCGGACTATCTCCAGGTCGAGGTGGTCTACGGGGCCAGTCATGAGGGTGCGCTGCACCTGGAGGACGTGCTCACCCGACGGACTCGGATCTCGATTGAGTATCCGCACCGGGGGGTCGACTGTGCTGAGGCGGTGGCCCGGTTGATGGCGCGGGTGCTCGGGTGGGATGAGGCCACTCTGGTTCGGGAGGTTGACGCCTACACCGCTCGGGTTGAGGCGGAGCGTGCTTCTCAGGATGAGCCGGATGACGAGGCCGCGGATGCTCGGCGTCGGGCGGCGCCGGAGATTCGCTCTCAGCTGGTGGCTGGGTAGCCTTTGGCTTTGCCACGCCTGCTTTTCCCCGATCCCTGATTGTGGGTTCCGGTTTTGGTGTTTTGTCAAGGCGGGAAAGAGTACCTTGACAAAACACCAAAAACCGAAGTGCGGCTTGGGATCGGGGAAAAGTAGGAAGAAATGGTCATACAGGCTATGCCACGAGGCGTTCGAAGTCCCGCCGAACCGGAAAGAGGCGCCTCGGTTGGGAGCCTGCTCTTGTTCGTCCGGCGGGTCGCGTTCGGTGGTGGTAGCCCGGCGCCTCGGTTGGGAACCTGGTCTTGTTCGTCCGGCGGGTTCCGTTCAGTGGTGGTCCATGGCAGTGGTCATTAGTGGTGGGTCACTCATCCCAGAACCAGACCAGACGCGACCCGCCGGACGAACGAGAGTCGGATCCAACCGGGGCGCCAGCCACCACCATCCGAACAGGACCCGCCGGACGAACTAGAGCACGCTCCCAACCGGGGCGCCTCTTTCGCCTCCAGGGGACCTTGCCTAAACCACGCGGCATTCCGCTGTTCGCCCAGTCCTTCTGCATCACCCCGATACGGGCCATCTTTAAAGCGGTTGTTGGGGGTTTGTCAAGGTACTCTTTCCCGCCTTGACAAACCCCCGACAACTGTCACCACAATAGAGTATCGGG
>CAVPCF010000074.1:0-142814 GCA_963702275.1 Candidatus Melainabacteria bacterium | reverse complement strand
GTTATGTTGTGGGCGCGTACCAGTTACGTATTGCTCCAAACGGTTAGCGCGAGAAGGTCGACGACTCGTCGGTCAGACATGCATGGTCCTTTGCTAGTGAATGATTGTCTCAGCCAACAGGCAGGCGGCAAAGCTCGACGCACACGTCATCCTGAGACATACCAGGTACCAGGATCAACTCCGAGCATCGACGCTTACTCGCGTGTCTAGGAGTCCTACCGCGGTCAGCGCAAATGAGCTCGACGCGCTACCCGACGAGCCACTCAATGCTGGCCCAGTTCTTCTCCATGATCTTTGCTGCCTGCGCGAACTGCCGTCGCCGCAACGCACTGACGATGCCCTGATGCTGTTGGATCGACTTCCGCGCAGACTCGGAGCTGAACTGAGTCAGCTGTAGCCGGCGCATGTGCGGCATCAGGCGGTCGAGCGTGCGCTGAAGCTCCGGGTTGCCCGCCGCCTCCAGCACCACGCGATGGAAAGCGTCGTCTGCGGCCAGCGCGTCGACGATGTGTCTCCCGTCGACGGCGGCTGCGAACTCCTGGTTGGCCTTTTCCAGCGCGTCGACGTCATTCTCGGTGATCCGGTCAGCGCTCAAGCGCACGGCGAGGTTGTGCAGGGCGCCGACGATCGGATAGATGTTGCGGACGGCCTGCACGTCGATTGGTGCCACGCGAGTCGCCGTCCCGGGAGCCGTCTCCACCAGGCCCTCGTCGACCAGTCGCTGCAGCGCCTCGCGCACCGGTGTACGGCTCACCCCGAGTGACTCGGCGATGTCAAGGTCCCGGATCTGATGCCCGGGCGGAAAGTCACCGTTCACGATCGCCTGCAGCACCACCTCGTAGACCTGGTCCCGCAGCGACACGCGCGGCAACGGAGCCCGAGGCAACGCGATCCGCTCGACGCTGGGCGTGCGTTGAGAGGAAGCAGCCATCAGCGGCGGAGTCGTGACGGCGCCGGCGTCCGGCGGTGGAGCTCGTGCACCGAACTCCCGCCGTACGCGTACACCAGTCTGATATGTGGTTGCCGCCGCTGGCCAGCACGATCCCCTCTCCGTGTGGCGAACCTTAGCGCCACGGTCGGCGGCGCGATTTCTCTGATCGGTGCAGCGCGAGCGCTTCGCTTGACGGTCATCGGAGAGGGATTATACTGCATGCTAGATGACGGAGACCAAGATTCTGTGTCCGGGGGCCGACCGTGCGGATGCTCCCCGAGGCCTCGGTCAGGAAGCAGCGCGCACCCAGGTGACGGAGGCGAGCCTGCGCTTTGATTGGCAGCCCCGTTCGCACACCTCGTTCAACAAAAGGATGACCAGGAACCAGATCACGACTCGTGCTCGGGCTCAGCGACCAGACGGCGGCAGACCGCTAAGGCAGATCTTGCCAGCGCGGGTCATGCGATCAACGCTCAGTTGCCGAGATAAATGTCCAATAACCTGGGGAGAGGCTGCCCTTCGGGGTCCCCCAGGTCGCATCCGGCCGGCCGCGGCCCTCCCAGGCGTGGCCGTCGATGGCTCGGCATGTATTTCCCGACGCCGGGCACGCGCCTGCGTTGGGGGGCCGGTGCCAGTTGGGCTGAAAACGCCGGGGAGCGGAGGCCGGCTTCCTTCGAGCGTCGGCTTGTGGATCTCGGCATCGCGCTGCCTCCCGCGCTCGAGGCGCCCGGCCACTACGTCACCGCCTATGTCCACGGTGACCTGGCTGAGAGTCGCCGGGCACCTGCCATTCAAGGATGACGAGATCCTTAGCCCGGGGCGGCTCGGCGCCGAGGTCGACGTACCGGCCGGCGCCGAGGCAGCCAGGGTCGCGACGCTCAACGCACTGGCGTCGCTGCGAGCTGCTCTCGGCTCGCTGGATCGCATCCGACGTGTCATCAAGGTCCGCGGCTACGTCGCCGTCGACCCCGGAGTTCGCCGAGCATCACCTGGTGACGAACGGTGCATCGGACCTGATCCTCAGCATCTTCGGCGACGAGGCAGGCGGTCACATCCGTTCCACGGTCGGCGTCAGCTCATTGCCGTTCAGCGCGCCTGTCGAGATCGAGCTTGGGTGCCTGATCCTCCCGCAGGGCACGTAGCCGCCGAGTGCCGAGCCATGAGCGAGCCGCGCGGCAAGACGTGCGTGTGCGAGGAGATCAGCAGCACGGGATCCTCAGGAGAGCTCCGCTGAATTACGCCAGCATTGACAACGGGGTCACGCGCTGGCCAGAGCCGGTGAGTGGCCGCACTTCGGCTGGACGTGGAATCGGGTCAGGTTCGGCGCCATTCCGGGCGCGACGTGAAGAGCCTTGGCTAAGAGACGGGCACCGAGGAATTCGATGACCAAGCTTGACATCGTCGGTCATCGCGTACGATATCCAATATATTTCCTCGTGGCCGGAGGATCCCGCGCCGAGCCCTCTGGGCGGTGCTGGTTTCCCGCCAGGTCAAACGAGGAAGGCGGACTAAGGAGAAGAGGGACAGATGAACGACGACACTGCGGCCGGTGCTGCGATCCATCCAACCCGGGTTTCACGGCGTAGCTTTATTGGCCGTTCGGCAGGCAGCCTGCTGGCAGTTGGAGGGACGAGCGCGTTCCTGTCGGCTTGCGGCGCCGGTAAGAGCGGGAAGCAGGTAGTCGTGCTCAGTTGGGAGTCGTACGTAACCAACGCGATCGTGAACCGCTTCGAGAAAACCACGGGCATCCAGATGATCGGGGTTCCGGCGCCGGATGATCAGACAATGTTCACGAAGGTGCTCGCCGGAGGCGGCGGCCAGTACGACCTTGTCTTCGGAAATGCCGGCTGGTCTCCCACCTACTACAAGCACGGCCTTGTGGAGGTCCTGGATCTCACCCAGATTTCCGCCGCGAAGAATCTCTTTCCCGTTTTCCGCACCGAGCGGGAGTTTCCTTACGTGGTCGCGCCCAACAAGACGCTCCTATATCCGAATACCTGGTCTCCTTTGGGCATGATGTGGAATGTGACCGTGCCGTATCAGCCCAGCCAGCCGTACTCGTGGAACGACATGTGGAACAAGGCGATACCCAAGGACAAGGTCATGCTGTACGGGGCCGGCATCGAGTTTCTGTCGATTGCCGGCCTCGCAATCGGCGTGCCTCGCTCTCAGGTCTATTCGATGCGCGGCGCAACGCTTCAGGCCGCGACGAAAAAACTCATCGACCTGAAGCCCTTCCAGATAGACCCGAATATCGACCAGCAGTTCCGAACCGCTATTCGGACCGGCAACGCGTGGATTGGGTACGCGTCAAGTATCGGCGAAGCGGCGATCACGAATCTTGAAGCAAAAAAGGTGGTTGCCAAGTCGACGATCCCGAAAGAGGGAACCGTTGGCTGGGTCGACGGTGCTCACCTGGTGAAGGGCGCCAAGAACCGAGCCAACGCGCTGAAGTTCATCGAATGGTGGGGCTCGGACCCCTGGGTGGGAGCAGTATCTCTTCAGCAACTACAACTACGCGGAATGCAGCGCCACTAATGTTCACCGTATAGTTGCCGCCGGCGGGGAGCCGGCCAAGATGATGGTCTCCGTGAGCGGACTCAACCCGGCCGCTGCCCGACAGATGGCGTTCCAGCGTCAGCCGGACTACCCCAACGAGTACGCCGCTGCCTGGGATCAGGTCACGGCCGCATGAGGGCCGCCTGTCTCCGCGTCACGGACTGGGCCATCGGAACGGTGGTCAGCTGTCTGAACGCGACCCACGGCAACCGCGGGCGTGGCCAGCCCGCGGCAAGTCACATCAGGGCTCAGCTGACGCGGGCCTTCATGACCGCAGCAGGTAACCCGCAGACGATGCCGCCTCCTACGAGCGCTACGGCGACGGCAGGGCCGGCTGGGAGGAAGCCCGTGAGCGGCACAGAGGTCTTCGACATCCGCTGATGTCGCTGCCCGCTGTGCTGTATGTGGCTCTCGCATTGCTGGTCCCCCTGGTCGTGCTGGTGATCTACTCGTTCTGGGCCTCCTCGAACGGGTTCATCATCCACCGCTTGACGCTGGGGAATTACGAGCGCGTCTTCAGTCAGGGCATCTACCTGAAGCTTCTGCTCCGAACCTTCTGGTTCGTTGGCCTGGCCGCCGTCCTGACCGTTCTGCTGACCCTGCCGTTCGCTCACTTCGTCGCGACGAAAGTGCCACCGCGTAGACGTGTGTACTGGGTCCTCGTCGCCATGATTCCGTTCTTCACCAGTTATCTCATCCGCGTCTTTGCATGGATGAACTTCTATGGGGACAACGGGCTCATCAACTCTGCGCTGATGCAGATTCACCTTACCAGTCAGCCGCTCGGGTTCCTTTCGTTCACGCGGTGGGATGTTCTCATCACCTTCGTGTACCTACTGTTTCCGTTGAGCTTCCTGTCGTCATATATCGCGATCGAGCGCGTGAATCCCGCGTTTGCGGAAGCCGCCGCAGATCTAGGCGCGCGACCTTGGCGGAGCACTCTCCGATAACCTTTCCACTTATCCGGTCCGGGCTGCTGGCCGGCTTCATATTCTCTTTCATAGCGATGATGGGTGACTACGCCACGCCGACCCTGATCGGGGGAACCAGCGGCACTCTGTTCGCGAATGTCATTGTGAACCAGTTTGCTGGCTCCGTGGAGTGGGGGTTTGGCGCGGCGCTCGCAATCATCATGCTTCTGCGCCGTGTTGCTGATGCTGGTTGCGCTCCGGCTCGCCAGTGGCTCGGTCGCAGCCGCGGGCGAGTACACCATGAGGTATCAGCCGAGGCGAGCGCGGCTCGGTCGTATCTATTCACTGGCGTTTCTTGGTCTTCTCTATACGCGCCGATTGTGCTTCTGGTGCTGTTTGCGTTTAACAACTCTGACACCTCCGGGCTGCCATTCCAGGGCTTTTCACTGCGATGGTTCTCGACCGTATTTCACGATTCCGTTCTTGCGTAGCGCGCTGGCGACGAGCCTGCGTGTGGCGGCTCGCGCTGTCGGCATCGGCCTCGCTCTGGGCAGCATCGCGGCGGTGCAACTTGCCCGCGGGCGCGGGGCGCTTCGCAACCTCGCGCTAGGGACGATCACCTTGCCGCTTCTTCTTCCACCGGTTGTGCTTGGCCTGGCGATCATCATTGGCACACAATGGCTAGGAATTCAGCGCGGACTCTGGACGATTATTGCCGGGCACATACTCATTACGCTTCCGATCATCGTGTTGCTAATAGTGGTGCGGCTTGAAGGTATCGATCCAAATGTGGAACTGGCCGCCCTGGATTTGGGAGCGCGTCCGTGGCAAGCGTTCCTCCGAATCGCTTTGCCTCAGGCACTTCCTGCGATCTTGGCTGCAGGCATGGTCGCGTTCGCGATGTCGATGGATGAGTTCATCATGACCTTCCTCATTACGGGAAATCAGACGACTCTGCCGTTGTACATCTGGGGCTCCATCAGGTTCGTAGTCACGCCTGAGCTGAATGCACTGTCGGCGCTGATGATGGGCGGTTCCTTCGTGCTGCTCACGGGCGGGGCAATGATCTCCTTCGGACGCGGGCGACTGGGCCGTAGAGCGCTGGGCCGGGTGGGGGCGGCGGTATGAGCGCGGCTTTGGTCTGTCGCGAGCTGACCAAGCGTTACCCTGGCCGGGACTGTTCGCGCTCGGCGAAGCCGATGCGGGTGTCTCGTTCGAGGTTGAAAAAGGCGAGCTGTTCGCGCTTCTCGGTCCGAGCGGGTGTGGGAAGACCACGACGCTTCGCATCGTCGGCGGGTTCGTAACCGCTACCGTCGGGACGGTCGAGGTCGAGGGACGAGACGTCACGAAGCTCCCTCCTTACCGCCGCCCTATCAACACCGTCTTTCAGAGTTACGCGCTTTTCCCCACATGAGCCTGGGCGCGAATGTCGAGTTCGGTTTGGCTATGGATCGCGTCTCCCGCCCGGAGCGACGCCGGCGCGCGGCCGAGGCGCTGGAGATGGTCGGGCTGGGTGGCCAACAGCGACGGCACGTAACGGAGCTGTCCGGAGGCGAGTCTCAGCGCGCGGCGCTCGCCCGCGCCCTGGTGAAGCGGCCGGCGTTGCTATTGCTTGACGAGCCGCTCGGCGCGCTTGATCTAAAGCTCCGACAAGAGATGCAGCGTGAGCTGGTCCATCTGAAGACGACAACCAGTACGACGTTCGTGCATGTGACGCACGATCAAGAGGAAGCCTGCGCCATGGCGGACCGCATCGCGGTGATGCGAGACGGAGAGATCGTGCAGATCGATACTCCGTTGGCGCTTTATCAATACCCTCGCACCTCCTATGTCGCGAGTTTCATCAATGCCGGGACGCTGGTGCGAGGGTCATCTCAGCGACACGGCAACGAGGTCGAGGTCATCACGCCTGACGTCACCGTCCGTGGGCGTCTACGAGCAGACCTCAATGGCGCGCAGAGCATCGCGGCGGTGATTCCTCGCGACCGTGTGGAGATCCATCCGCCCGAGGCACCGGCGCACAGCACCCACACGGGTGAAGTAACGGGGACCGTGGAGCGCCTCGCGTTTACCGGATCCGTCTTCGATGTCGCCCTCAAGGTAAGTGACGACCTGGTAGTCGCGGCCGCCCTGCACGTCGACGATATGAGACGGTTCGCGGAGCCGCTCAGTGTAGGTGCGACCGCTCGTGCCTCGTGGGCAGTAGACGACATCATCCTGGTTGACGATGCGTAGGATGACCCGTCCGAGCATCCAGTATGACCGGAGCGACTAGGCCGATGGGGAGAAAGCGCCCTGGATGGGCGACGGCGCGCATTGTGGGCCTGGAAGAGCCCGCGCCCAGAAGTACCACCGAAGCAGCGGAGCTGCTGAAGGCCGACGGGCGCGATGTGCTCGACCTCTACGGCTCGCCTTTCTGGGCACCTCCGTCGCATGTGCTGGATGCCGCGAGAGACGCGATCTCGGATATGAGAGGGGCACCGGCCGAGGGCTTGCTCTCACTCCGTCAAGCGATAGCGGAACGTCTCGCGATTGAGAAGGGGATTCGAGCCGATCCAGAGACGCGAGATTCTAGTGACAAATGCAGCTAATCACGCGCTCTACGTCGTCTTCACAACGATCCTCGATCGTGGAGACGAGGTCCTGATGTTTTCTCCACACTACTATTACCAGGGGATCATCAGGCTCGCAGGCGGCGAGCCTCGCTATTGCGAGACATTTCAGTCTGATAGTTGGGGATGGGATGTTGACCGACTCGCTGCGATGATCTCGCCGCGAACGAAGGCCATTATTGTCAACACCCCAGTGAACCCAACCGGGTATATGGCATCCCGTGCTGACCTGGAAGCGGTCGCGGCGCTAGCCCGGCGCCATCACATTTTGGTGATTGCCGACGAAGCATATGATCATTTGACGTACGACGGAGCAGAGCACGTGAGCTTCGGCTCTTTGCCGGGCACGCAAGACTTTTGCGTCACGATCAGTAGTTGTACGAAGAGCTATGCCTTGAAGTATTGGCGCATTGGCGCTATCGTTGCGCCGCCGTCATTGGTTGCATCGTTACGAAAAGTATTCGAGTGGAATGTCTTTGAATGCAACCATGTGGCCCAATATGCCGCGCGAGCAGCATTCGAAGGCCCTCAGGAATGGGTCCGGGCGATCGGAAGCCGGTTTCAAAGATGCCGCGACCTGATGACCCGAGAGTTGGCAGGCGCCCCGGGGCTGTCGTTCGCAGTTCCACGAGGTGGACCTTTTCTGTTCCTAAACGTCAATGAGGACGTTCTCGGGCTTGAGGCGGATAGATTCCGAGACGTACTGCTTCAGACTTACGGTGTACCGACGGATCGCGGCGCGCACTTTGGCTCAACAACGCACCTGCGGCTGGCCTTTGGCGGTCCGGATGAGGATGTCAGTGAGGCGGGCAAGCGGGTGGCGTATGCAGCGTGGCAGCAAGCTAGCGCTCTATCGCCGGACCTGAGCGTGACTTAGCGCTTGGCGGGTATTACAGCCAGCCGATGGTGCGAGTGTAGGATAGTGGTACCAGTGACACGTCGAGTCGGAAAGAGGTAAGTGCATGCGTGTGGCGGCGGACGTCGGTGGAACTTTCACCGACATAATTTTGAGGCTTGCTAATGGCGAGATCACCTTCCAGAAGGTTCTGTCTACCCCGCCCGCGTATGACCGAGCGGTCGTTGACGGCATCGTCGAGGTGCTGGCAAGTCTGTCGATCCAACGCGGATTCACGAGCTCGAGGAGGTCGCGCACGGCACGACCGTGGCGACGAACGCGGTGCTCGAGCGCAGAGGCGCGAAGACGGCGCTGGTGACGACGAGAGGGTTCCGGGACGTGCTTGAGCTACGGCGGGTTCGGATGCCGCACTTGTACGACCTCTTCTGGACGAAGCCGCGGTCAGTGGTCGAGCGGCGCCTTCGCTTTGAGATCGACGAACGCATGACCGCCGGTGGGGAGGTGCTGCGGCCAGTCGACGACGACGAGGTTCGCGCGCTTGCCAACGCCTACGCGCGCTTGCGGTCGAGTCCGTCGCCGTCTGCCTACTGCACGCCCACCGCCATCCCGAGCACGAGCGGCGCGTAGGAGAGCTCCTGCGCGCCGAGTTGCCTGGTGTGCCGGTATCACTCTCGAGCGAGATCCTCCGTGAGCAGCAGGAGTACGAGCGCACGGCAGCGACGGTCGTGAATGCCTACGTGCTGCCGCTGATGGAGCGGCTACATCGACGCATCCATCGTGGTCTCGACGCGCGCCGGGTCTCGACGCTCCGCTCACGATCATGCAGTCATCCGGCGGGCGTCATGACGGCGAGCGACGCAGCCGAGCGGCCCGGTCTTCGCGCTCGAGTCCGGGCCCGCCGCCGGCGTCGTCGGCGCGCTCGCACTCGCGAAGCCGCTCGGGATCGACAACGCCATCACCTTCGACATGGGTGGCACGACCGCGAAGGCTTCGCTGATCGAGGACGGCCGAGTCTCGCGGAGCCGCGAGTACGAGGTCGGTGCCTCGCTCTCTGCCGGCACCCGGCTACTGCGCGGCAGCGGCGAGCTGATCCGGATCCCGACGATCGACATCGCTGAGGTCGGCGCCGGTGGCGGGAGCTCGGCCTGGCTGGACGCGGCCGGAGGGCTACACGTTGGTCCGCCAGCGCTGGCGCGCTCCCGGGTCCGGCCTGCTACGGCCGGGGCGGTGTCGAGCCCACCGCCACCGACGCAAACGTCGTGCTCGGCTACATCCCGACCGGACAACTCGCCGTAGGGACATAACGTTTCGAGCGAGCGCGCCGAGGCGGCCGGGCGGGTCGGAGCCGAGCTCGGGCTTGACACGATCGAGCCTGCGCGCGGGATTCACGAGCTCGCTAATGCGGCGATGATGCGGGCGCTTCGAGCTGTCTCGACCGAAAAGGGCCGCGACCGCCGACTTCGCCCTCTTCGCATACGGTGGTTCAGGCCCTATTCACGCCGCCGCGCTGGCCGCCGAGCTCGGCGTGCGACCGCGATCGTCCCCCGCTTGCAGGTTTTTCTCCGCTACCGGGTTCTCTCAGCGCACCCGAGTTCCACGATGTTCGCTTCTGCCACATCGACGCAGGTGATCCTGACCTGGCGCTCCTCCGAGGCCTTGAAGCCGAGATGAGATCGAGTCTCGAGCAGGCGATCGGCTCTGGGGAGGCGCATGAGTGGTTGCGCTCGGCGGATGTCCGGTTCAAAGGGCAGAGCTGGGACATTGAGATCGACTTCTCAGGGACCGAGATCGATGCCGGATCCGTGGCGCCCTGGTTGCTCGCTTTGCGGCCGAGCACGAGCGCGTCTACGGCGTGCGCTATCAGGAGGAGTCCCCCGTGGAGATCCGGGCCCTCCGGTGCGCGGTTCGCGGTCAGTCACGGGATAGCGCCATGCTGCATGTCCGGACCACCTCGAAGCGCCGCGATTCCCCGGGCACGCGTCTAGCGGACTTCGGGGCCACTCACGGCACGATCGAGACGCCTGTTGTCCCGCGCGGCGACATCCCTGCCGAAGGCATCGCAGGCCCTTGCTTGATCGACGAGTACGACACCACGGTCGTCGTACCCCCGGGCTGGGATGTGCGCCGGGATGCCCGAGACATCCTGACTCTGAGCGCAGTCGCCGGGGGCGCGAGGCAAGATGACATGGCATACGCGGACGCCATCATGCAGGAGATCGTGGGTAATGCGCTGGCCTCGATTGCGGACGAAATGGCAACTACGATCTTTCGCACTGCGCACTCCACCATCGTGCGAGATGTGATGGACTTCTCTGCCGCGCTCTGCGACGCGACCGGCGAGACGGTGGCGCAGGCCGTCACCCTTCCCCTCCACCTCGGGGCGATTCCAACGGCCATGCGCGCACTGCTTGAGCGCTACGGGGGCCGTATGCAAGATGGCGACATCTTCCTCATGAACGATCCGTTCTCCGGTGGTATGCACACACCCGACCTGTTCATCGTGAAGCCGGTCTTCTTCGACGGTTCCCTCGTGGGGTATGCCGTCACGGTCGCCCACCATGCGGACGTGGGCGGCCGTCTGCCTGGCACCACCGCCTGTGATAACACAGACATTTTCCAAGAGGGGCTACGTCTTCCCTGGGTGAAGCTATACCAAGCTGGGAATCCCGTGGAGGACATCATCGGCCTGATTCGCACCAACGTCCGGATCCCGGCCATGACGATGGGTGATATCAACGCGCAAATCGCTGCCTGCACCATTGCGGAGCGAGCCCTGTGGGACCTTTCCGTGCGCTACGGGACGGAAAGGCTCGCAGCCTTGATGGTGCGCCTGGTTGACCATACGGAAGCAATCGTTCGGGGTGAGATCGCCGCGTGGCCGAAGGGGACCGTCTCGTTCGTCGACTACCTCGACTCAGACGGGCTGGAGACGCGGGATGTCCGAATCGAGGTCGAGCTGACGGTGCGCACCGACGATGTGGTTGTCGACTTCTCGAGATCAGCGCCCATGGTTCAAGGTGCCCTCAACGCGACGGTCTCATACACAGAGGCGTCGGTCTACCAGGCCATCATGTGCGCCGTTGCCGCAGAAATTCCGAACACCTCCGGCGCGTTTCGCCCGGTCAAGGTGGTCACGAAGCCCGGCACCATCACTCACGTTGTGATGCCTGGAGCATCGACAATGCGGGGTGTCACGGGCTTTAGAGTCTTCGATGCCGTTAACGGCGCGCTGGCACAACTAATACCGGACCGCATCCCGGCCGCCGGCGAGGGGGGAAGTACACTTGCCATCTTCGCCGGAGAAGCTGGCGATGGCGAGCCCTTTATCTACTACGAACTGGTCGTCGGTACCTGGGGCGCGCTTCCAATCAAGGATGGCAATGATGGGCTGTGCAATCCGTGCGCGACGGCCGCCAACATTCCGGTAGAGGTCGCAGAATCAGAGTTCCCAATTATGATCGAACGCTACGGGTTTATCCCCGATACGGGCGGGCCCGGTCGTTACCGAGGGGGACTCGCGATCGAGCGGGTATGGCGGACGCTTGCCTCGGCCACATCGCTGCAGGTCCGGAGCGATCGGCAGAACCACTCTCCGTATGGGCTTCACGGCGGCCTTGATGGGAGTCGCTCCGCGAACCTGCTGCTCAAATGGGAGTGGCTGGCGCGCTTTCCCACCCATGTTTTCGGCGGTGGTCGACTCAGGCACCGTATTTCACCACAAGATGCCGGGGGGCGGCGGGTGGGGTGACCCGCTGGACCGAGCTCCACAGCTGGTTGCCGACGATGTGTTGGATAACAAGGTAAGCGTGGAATCGGCGCGGGACCAGTACGGCGTCGTGCTCGACACGGAGGGCGCGGTTGACGCCCGCGGCACCGATGACCTGCGCGCGGCCCTCCGAGGACCGGCGGAATGAGTCCGAACCTACCAGGAGAAAGCGGGAGCCACTCTGCTCGAATCCAACCGCCGTCCGCGGGTGACATCAGAGACCTCGCCCGGCGAGATCGGATCGAACTGAGCGATGCTGAGGCAGATGACCTTCACCCGGTCATCGCCGGCCTCACTGACTTCGCCGACGTCCTCGAACGCTTTGAGGCTGCATCGGAGCTGTCGACGCCCGAGCCACGCGACCCGGGGTACATGCCGTCCTCTGAGGAAGATCCCCACAACGCCTTTATTCGTCGCTGTCACGTGGAGGGCGCGAGGGCTGGGCCACTTGCCGGTCTGACCGTGGGTGTGAAGGACAATATCGCCGTCGCCGGTGTGCCCATGACGAACGGCTCCCGCGTTGGAGAGCTATACACCCATCCATGATGCTGTGGTCGTGGAGCGTGTGCTGGCCGCGGGTGGCACGATTGTCGGCAAACTGAACATGGATGACTTTGGAGCCTCGGGGCTAGGGCAGACGAGCGCGTTCGGCCCGGTGCGCAATCCGGTGGACATTACGCGCACGGCCGGCGGCTCTTCGGGCGGGTCCGGTGCGGCCGTGCGGTCCGGCGCCGTCGATCTCTCGCTCGGCGTCGATCAGGGTGGGAGCGGTCGCATCCCGGCTGCGTTCTGTGGCGTGGTCGCCGCCAAGCCCACGCACGGCCTAGTCCCGTCATGGGGCACCGCGTATGTCGACCATACCATTGACTTTGTCACCCCCCTCGCTCGCACCGTTGGGGCGGTTGCACTTCTGCTTGAGGTAATCGCCGGCGCCGATGGGCGTGACCCGCAATGGGTGCGGCACTGCCACCCCTTGAAGTTTACGCGCGGGGCCGACTCCGGCGTAGAGGGCATGCGCATTGCGGTGGTGCATGAGAGCACAGAGGCTGATCTGTGCGAAGGTGCTGTGCTCAACAACATGGGGCGCGCTGTGGAGGTCCTTCGGGAAGCCGGCGCCGAGATTGCCGCGGTCTCGATTCCATTGTGGCGGGAGGGCCTCTCGCTATTTTTACCCTACATTGCTCACCTGTTCAGCGATACGTTTCGAAGCGAGGGTCAGGGCGTGGGTCATTTGGGGACTTATGACACTCATGCTATGAGCGCGTACGCGAAGAGTCGACGGTCGGAGGCATCTGCGCTTGCGGATCAGGTGAAGTGCTGGCTGATAGCGGACCGCTATATCCATGAGCGATATTTCGCTGTGCCCTTTGCGAGACTCCACAACGCGCGACTCACGCTAAGACGCAGGATTATGTCGGCCCTCGACGGATACGACCTGCTGCTGACGCCAACCCTACCGATCACCGCACCGAAGCTCTTTGCGCCAGACGCGTCGTTCGCCGAGAGGTCGGCACTCGGTGCGAAGCTGTGCTACAACACCGCCGCTCTGAATCTGAGCGGGAATCCAGCAGTCTCGGTTCCCAGCGGTGTCGACGCGACGGGCCTACCCACCGCTGTGCAGCTAATCGCGAAGCACTTCGACGACCAACGAGCGTTGACCGCAGCTTTCACGCTGGAACGCGTGCTGGGGCCGTTTGTCTCGGAGAGTGTGGAACCTGACCGGCCCCCGTCGATCGCTCCACCCTGAGTGAGGGCTGGGTGGTTGCGGGCGGTGGGCCGCGCCAGCTGCTCTGGCGGTCGGAGTGTGATCACTGGGCCACGGCAGCTGCTGGGTGGGCGTCTGCCGCCTGAACGATCAGAACTTACGGACACGTCTACTGGTCGAGCCGCGCAGTGAGCTTCTTCGGCGCGAGCATCCGGTAGCTCTCGGTCACGAGCTCACGGATCTCCTCCCAGTCGGTGTCGTCGGTGAGCAGGACCCTGATGCGATCCCGGCCGCCTCGGGAGCGGTAGAAGGGGTGGCCGACGGACAGCAGCGCGAGGCGTTGACCTGGATCGGCACGCAACACGAGTTGCGGGACGGACTCGCCGGTTGCCCCCTCGACTGCGACGAGCAAGCAGAACGACCTCCGGCGGATGTCGAACGAGTGCGCCGTCGATCTCGCTGTACACGAGGGAGGCGTCGACCCGCACGGTCACCTCGGGCAGCGCCAGGCAGAGCGCCCTGATCCGCTCGAAGATGTCCTTCGGAATCTCCGTTTGTCCCACCGATGACCTACCGGCGGAACGCAGCCCGGGTTGCGGCCGCGGTGTCCCTGAAGTACTCGGGTGGATGGATGAAGCCCCACTCGCGGAACTTCACGCCGTCGTTGACGGCACGTCGGTAGCCGAAGCAGACGAGATAGAGCGTCCGGATGTACATGACTGCCTCCAGCCGCTCGAGTTCGTCGTCGGTCGGCTCGATGTGTCGGCGGTAGGCGTTGACGGCAGCGTCGATGCGCTCCTGGTTGGGGCGACGTGGGTTCCAGGAGCCTGTGCCCCAGATCAGGTAGGCGAAGTCGGCGAGGCGCGGTCCGCGTCCGGACGCCTTCCAGTTGATCGCGACGGGCCCTTGCTCGGTGAGGACGGCGTGATCGGGGACGTGGAGGAGATTTCCGTGCAGCAAGCCTTCCGGAAGCCCGTCACCATCGTCGGCCGAGCGCACCTTGTTCCTGAGTCGCTCAAAGCGCTCGCGCTCGGCGACCGCGACCTTCGTATCCACGGCGTCTAGAAACGCGAGGGCGGCGAGCAGGTCCTGGCGCGGCGTGCCCTCGCGGCTGGGGTCCTCACCGCTCGCTCCACCCGGGCGGCTGGCGGAATCGTCGTATGGCAGCGCGTGCAAGCGTCCGAGCAGCTCCCCCATCATGGTGAACTTCCCCGCGCCGTCGGGGAGCCCGACCGCCTTCGACGAACCGTGTCACCAGAACCGCGCTGCCATCGAAGTCAGACACCGGATCATCGACGGCCAAGCGCTCGGCCGGATAGTCCTGGTGCTCCAGAAACCGCAGGATCGCTGCGTCGCCCTCAACACCGGCACGCGGCCGAGCGGGCGGAAAGGCTCGGGCGACCCACGGCTCGCCGTCCTCCCGGTCGATGCGGAAGACGTAGGTCTTGTGCACGCTGACCATGGTCGCTGCGACGCGGGTCGATGCCGTAGCGATCGCGCAGATGCGCGAGAAGCCGGTCCGGGAACGGGCTCGTGGTTCATTCGCGCACCAAGGCCCTCGAGATCCAAGCCTCTCCTTCGCACCCTCGTGCCCCAGTGTTACCAAGGCGCTCGGGTCTCGTCAAGCCGATCGACGAGCGGGCAGAAGGCCCGGGCGGAGGCCGGCTTGTCCGTGTGGACTTCGGCACCGGCGGGCGTATCATGTCCGCCGTGGCAGGCTTGGACCGGGGCGTCCTTGCCAGCGAGCTCAGGGTGGTGCTGGGTCAGCTGGTGCGTCGTATGCAGGCGGAGCATCGCTTTCCGCTGATGCACGGTGCCGTCCTTGCGCGTCTCGAGCAGCGCGGTCCTCTGACGGCGACGGACCTGGCCGCGGCGGAGCGGGTGACCACGCAGTCGATGGGGCAGACGATCCGCGAGCTCGAGGCGCAGAGCCTCGTGGTGCGACGGGCAGATCCCGCCGACGGGCGGCGCAAGCTTCTGGAGCTGACGCGCTCCGGGAAGCGGATGCTCGCCGAGGATCGGCGGCGCCGCGAGGGCTGGCTGGCCGAGGCCATCGAGCATGGGTTCACCGACACCGAGCGTGAAACTCTGGGCGTGGCCGTCGCCCTGCTCACCAAGCTCGCCGAGCTCTGAACCGGATCCGGCCGGGTTAGGTCGTTTTTGTAGGTTTGCCGCAAATTTGCTGTCAAAGCGGGGGAGTGTTAGGAAGGTGACCTTCGTTTTGTCATCGAAGCTGCAATCATCGCCTTCACCATGGTGAGTTGCAGAACCCCTGGCAGGGGGGGAGCTGCCGGTAGCGCCATCGCTCGGATCCCAGCGTGTCTGACGGGTCGGCGATACCGCGGGTGCGCGTCATCGTCGCCGATGACGACCCGGACATCCAGACGCTTCTGGCGGATCTGATCGGCGACCACGACGCCCTCGAGCTGGTCGGCTCGGCCGAGCGGGCCGGAGAGGCGATCGAGCTGGCGGTCCAGGAGGCCCCGACGTCGCGCTCCTTGACGTACGGATGCCCGGCGAGGGCCTCGTGGCGGCGGTGGGCATCAGGCGCCGCGCGCCCACCACGCGCGTCATCGCGCTGTCCTCCGAAGGCGACCGCCGGACGGTGGTGGCCATGCTCGAAGCCGGTGCGGTCGGCTACCTGGTCAAGGACGCGCCAACGCACACGATCATCGAATCGATCCTGCGGGCAGCGTCGGGCCAGGCCAGTCTGGCCGGGGCCGTGACCGCCGGAGTCATCGACGAGCTGATCGAACGGGGCGCCGATCGGCGTCGCGCCGACAGCCGCCGACGTGAAACCCAAGTGCGGATCCGCCGATCGATCGATCAGCCGGATGGCCTCATGATTCACCTGCAGCCGATCTGCTCGCTCGGCCGCGGCGCCGTGGTCGGTTTCGAGGCCCTGTCGCGCTTCGCGGCGGCTCCGGTCACGCCGCCGGACCGTTGGTTCGCCGACGCCGAGGAGGTGGGGCTGGGGCTGTCGCTGGAGCTGCTCGCGGTGAAAAAGGCGCTCGCCCTGCTGCCCGACCTGCCGGCGCCCCTGTACCTGGCCGTCAACGTATCGCCGGCGACGGCCGTCTCGGACGGCTTCTCGATGCTGATCGAGCAGCTGCGATGCGACCCGCGTGGTGGTCGAGATCACCGAAGCGGCGCCGATCGACGATTACGACCAGTTCGCCGGATCGCTGCGGCGGGTGCGCCGGCTCGGCGTCCGCCTGGCCGTCGACGATGCCGGCGCGGGCTTTGCCAGCCTGCGCCACATCCTCAACCTGGTACCGGACCTGATCAAGCTCGACGGGACGCTGATCGCCGGGATCGAGGGTGACCGCGCCCGGCAGGCGCTCGCCGCCGGGTTGATCTCGTTTGCCGAGGTGCTCGGCGCCAGCATCATCGCCGAGGGGATCGAATCCGAGGGACAGCTGGCCGCACTGCGGGCGCTCGGCGTCGAGTGCGGTCAGGGGTACTTCCTGGCCCGGCCCCAGCCGCTCGCCGGCGTTCTCGAGGCCGCTGCGATCCGGGACATCGAGCGTCGGCTCGCCGCCACCCTGCGACGACGCCGTCTTTAGCTGTGGATTGAGGGGACCGATGAGTCGGCGTTCCTGTGAGGGTCTAAACCACCATGACCGATACGACCCCCCTCATCACCGGTGTGGACTTTGTCTGCATCCCGGCGCAGGACTTCGAGGCGATGACCGTCTTTTACGGCGAGACGCTCGGCCTCCCGTTCGTCAAGCGCTACGGGAGTCGGCCGGGCGCCGAGTACCAGGCCGGCAACCTTACGCTGGCCATCATGCGCACCGAAGACTTCGGCGGCACATTCTCGCCCAACGCGATGCCGATCGCTCTGCAAGTCGCCGACGTGGCGGTCGCGCGGGAGCGGCTTGAGGCAAAGGGCGTGCATTTCGTCAGCGACACGTTTGACTCCGGCGTCTGCTGGCAGGCGATCTGCCTGGATCCTGACGGCAACCCTCTGTCGCTGCACCACCGGTACGCGCCGAAGCACGAACGCCCCGCCGCGCCGTAGTCGATCCCGCGGAAAATGCTTGCTTGGCCGGCGCGCGCTGAACCGGTTGCTCCGCTACGTTGCGGCGATGCCGTTTCACGCGATCTCGCCCGAGGAGTTTGAGTGGACCGCCCGCTTTCACCGTGACTGGGCGAGCCTCCGGAACGGGTTGAGGTGCCGTGCGGCGGTCTGATCCACGTCGACGCGAGGACGGCGTTGCAGACCGTCAACAACGGAATGGAGGACCTCCTGCTCTACGTCTCTGGCTGTCCACCAGAGGACGAGCATGCTGAGATTCTCGATTCCGCGATCTAGTGATCGCTGCTGCGGCGACCAAAAGTGATGGCCCGAAACTCGAGTGCCTACCGGTTCGTCGTGCTGGCATACATCCTCGCTGTCTCGATGCCGCCGATCGGGTTCGTTCTGGGGCTCATCCTCGCCATCCGTTTCGACAGACCCGCATCCAAGCAGGGGGTGTGGGTCATCGCCCTCAGCGTCGTAGCTGCCCTCGTTTGGACGGCGATCGTGGCTGGCGGCGCGCTGAACACCCCGAGCACCGACTTCTGAACTGGCGGTCACCGGCCGGAGTCCCTGCTGGGCCGATCGTGTTGACAGCCGCGCGGATACCTGCAAGCGTCGAGTTAGCTGTGGCGGGTGCGGCACTAACGTTTGCGGATGCGACCGCCTTCGGGGCTCGTGGGCGCGAGGATGTCGGCTCTCGGCGGCCCGCGCGAGGTCGTGTTGGGGTGTTGGTCACCGTGGCGCTGTTGGTCGGGGTGGTGCTGGTCGCGGCGGCGGCGCTTGTCGGTGTTCGGGGGGGCGTGACGAGCGCGAGCGCGCGCTATCCGCTGCGGATCGACCCGTTCGTCCAGCAGGGCCGGAAGCTCGTCGGCACCGGCGCCGTCGGCGACGCCAGCCCCGGACTGGGCTGGAGTGTGGCGCTGTCGGACGACGGTGACACGGCGCTCGTCGGCGACGTCGGCGACAACAGGGGCAAGGGGGCGGCGTGGGTGTTCACGCGCTCGCGGCGGCGCTGGTCCCAGCAGAGCCGAAAGCTCGTCGGCGCCGGCGCGCCCGCCGGCGCCCAGCAGGGCTCGAGCGTGGCGCTGTCTGGCGACGGGAACACCGCGCTCGTCGGCGGAGACGGCCGCAACGGCGGGGCGGTGTGGGTGTTCACGCGTTCGGGGAGAACCTGGACCCAGCAGGGCCCGAAGCTCGTCGGCACCGGCGCCGTCGGCGGCTCCGCCCAGGGCTCAAGCGTGGCGCTGTCGTCCGACGGTGACACCGCGCTCGTCGGCGGCTACCTCGATAACTCCAACGCGGGGGCGGTGTGGGTGTTCACGCGCTCGGGGTCGACCTGGACCCAGCAGGGCCCGAAGCTCGTCGGCACGGCGCGGCCGGGCCGGGTGCCGGCGGGCTCGTCCCGGCGCCGGGCAGGGCATCAGCGTGGCGCTGTCGGGCGACGGGAACACGGCGCTCGTCGGCGGTTTCCGCGACAACGGCGGCAAGGGGGCGACGTGGGTGTTCACGCGCTCGGGGACGACCTGGACCCAGCAGGGCCCGAAGCTCGTCGGCGCCGGCGCGGGCCGCCGCGCCGGGCAGGGCTTCAGCGTGGCGCTGTCGGACGACGGGAACACGGCGCTCGTCGGCGGCGGCGGCAACGTCGCCAACGTCGTGGGAGCGGTGTGGGTTTTCACGCGCTCGGGCTCGACCTGGACCCAGCAGGGCCGAAAGCTCGTCGGCACCGGCGCGGCCGGTGACGCCGACCAGGGCTACAGCGTGGCGCTGTCGGCCGGCGGCAACACCGCGCTCGTCGGCGGCTTCCGTGACAACGGCGGTAAGGGGGCGGTGTGGGTGTTCACGCGCTCGGGGACGACCTGGACCCAGCGGGGCCGAAAGCTCGTCGGCATCGGCGCGGGCCGCCGCGCCGGGCAGGGCTTCAGCGTGGCGCTGTCGGGCGAGGGGAACACCGTGCTCGTCGGCGGCCCCAACGACAACAACCTCAACCCCCGCCAGGGCAACACCGCCGCAGGGGCGGTGTGGGTGTTCGTCAGGTAGACCGTCAGCCAGCTTCCACGGCACGGGTTCTTGACCCGTGGCGTGGAAGCAGATGGAATGTGCGTTCGATAGGACACCCGGCTCCGGACCCGGTCGTGCGCGGGTGTGAGGCCCGACCAGTGGAGGTGCCAGATGGCAGAGCTCCCACCGCCCCCGGAGGGGATTGTGCTGGCCCACTTCATCGTCTCGGACGATGTCGAGCGCTCTCGGCGCTTCTACACCGAAGTACTCGGCGGCAGGGTGGCCTTCTCCGGCCCCGGAGGGCTGACCTACGTCGCGCTATCCGACAGCTGGATCATCATCAACGGCGGGGGTGGCCCGACGGACGACAAGCCTACGGTCACCCTGGAGACGCCACGCGATCCCGACCGGGTCAGCAGCTTCCTGAATATCCGTGTCAAAGACATCGCGGCCGTGTACGCCGAATGGAGCGCCCGTGGCGCTGAATTCCTGACGCCGCCCAAACAGCACCCGTACGAGACTCGGTGCTACATCCGCGATCCCGACGGACACATCATCGAAGTCGGACAAACCACGGACCCAGAAGGGGACTGGACGCCCGCTCACTGGTCATCGAGTGCGCCAGAGGGGCTTGTGCTGACCCGCTTCATCGTCTCAGACGATGTGGAGCGCTCTCGGCGCTTCTACACCGAAGTACTCGGCGGCCGGGTCGTTTTCTCCGGAAAGCCGTCCGGAGAGCCGACCAATGTTGCACTATCCAACGGCTGGATCGTCATGAGCGTTGGCGGCGGCCCGACGGACGACAAGCCTACGGTCACCCTGGAGACGCCGCGCGATCCCGAGCGGGTCAGCAGCTTCCTGAATATCCGGGTCAAAGACATCGCGGCCGTGTACGCCGAATGGAGCGCCCGTGGCGCCGAATTCCTGACGGAGCCCAAACAGCACCAGTATGAGATCCGCTGCTACATCCGCGATCCCGACGGACACATCATCGAAGTCGGACAAACCACGGACCCAGACGGGGACTGGACGCCCGCTCATTGGCCATCCGAGCAGGCGACTTGAGAGACGGGTCGGGTCATGAGCACCGCAGTGATCGGCACTGGAGGGCTCGGGTCGGTCATCGCCCGCCGGCTCGCGTCAGGCGGCGAGACCCTGCGTCTCTCGAGCGCCGATACAGAGTCGGCACGAAGGCTGGCTACGGCGATCGGGCGAGGTGCGGCCGCTGCCAGCGACAACCGCGATGCGTTGCACGGCGCCGATGCCGTCATCCTCGCCCTGCGGTTTGGCGTGCTGAAGGGCGTCATAGAAGAGATCGCCGACTCGCTAGCCGGCAAGCTTGTGGTCGTTCCGAGCAACCCGGTCGGTCTCGATGCACAAGGGACAATCGTGCGTCTGCTGCCGCAACGGCAATCCTCCGGCAAGGTTGTCGCTGGGTGGCTGCCGGAGGGGGCGCGCCTGGCCATGGCGTTTGGCAGCATGTCGGGCGATCTCCTCGGGTCCTCTAGCAACCGGTCGCCAGAGCTGGCCGTTCTTTTTTACGCGACGGACGACAAGCGTGCCGGCTGGCAAGTCGAACGGTTGATCCGAACGGCCGGCTTCGAGCCAGTGAAGGTCGGCGGCGTCGAACAGTCCGGTCGACTCGAGGTGGGCGGCGACCTTCACGATCTCGTAGTCGGCGCCGCGGAGGCGCGGTCATTGATTGGTGGCACCTGATCGCCTCGCTGCAGGAATCACCCGTTGGCCTGTCCCCACGCCAACGGAACTGAGATGACGGCACGCGTAGTCGGCGTGCTTGGCATGAGATCCAGTCGTGTCGCCTGCGGGTCGAGAGGCGGAAAGAACCTCAGCTCTCCGGACATCGTCTGGCGGCTAGAGCCGTCCCAGGTTCCGAGATAGTTCTGGCCACGATCGTCCCGTGCCCACCAAACGAGCTCCTGATCCTCGAGGTCGGAGCGCCCGCTGTGTGTGAGCGTGGCTTCGGCCTCGACGGTAAACCCGTCCGAACGTGATCGGAGTGCAAGGACCGCCACGCGGTGTCCGTCGAACCCGTCCGTCGTGACACCTGTGACAATCATCCCGTCAGGACCTTCCACCTGGTGGGCGCGTGTCGCCGGCCACGGTGCGGGTAGCCCGCCTAGTTGCGCTGGGTACGCAAGTGCCCAACGACGGTTCGGTTCATCGGTGTCAGCCGCGTTGATCAGGGCGATCACCGGGTCCTCAAGCGCTATCGCTCCGGCAGCGAGCAACGCGTCGGCTGCGGCTCTCGGGTCCTGTGAACTGAACGGATTGGCGGATGCGAGGATCCGCAACAGGTGCATTTGAGCGCGGTTCTCGCTCTGGACGGGCTCGACCGTTACCGCTGTCGGTGCCGGTGGACGGTTCAGCTCGATCCGCGTCGCGTAGAGCTCGACCCACGAGGCATCAATTGCGATCGCCGTGTCAGTGAAGAACTGCCCGCTCCAGCGGTCATCATTGCCGTGGCCGTTGAACTTCAGAGTCCTGGCAGTGCCGGACACATCGGCGAGCTCGGGGCGGGTCAGACCAGAGGGCATGCCACTGGGCACCCGTATCCAGTCGTGCAGGCCGGTGGGTGTCTCGCGAACATGGAAATCGGCGAAAAGCGAGGCGTGATCCTGCTCCAGTACCGCGTAGCGAAGCCGTAGCGTCCCCGCTGGCAACATCAGCTCGTCGCCAAGTGCGACGACGCGAGCATGAGCCATCCTCTCCAGCGAAATGTGGCCGACCACATGCGAGGCGGGCAGCCAACCAGGACGACGAGCCCGGAACTCCACCGCCCAGGCCGGGTCGAACTCGTCGAGCACCGCCTCCGCCCGCCGCGCAGACAGCGCCCCAACGGCCACGAGCGCAGCCGCCGCGCTGGCCAGCGACGACGAGTCGGTCTGACTGCCGCCCGACGGGCCGGCCAGAAGCTCCTCACCCGTCCGTCGCAAGTACAACTCCGGATCGAATACCGTCACAGCCCACCGCAGCGGAGTGCGCTCCGACGTCGGGTGCTTTCGGCTCTGATCTCGCGCCCCCGACCCTCGTTCCACCAGGCGCTATTCATCCCACCAGTCCCGCTGACCCTCCACGTCGTCCCGCGGGTTCTCGCCGAGGCTGGGCGCGCCGAAGACGAGGATCTCGAGGCCCTGCGACCCGGACTCGTAGCCTCGCCACGTACCGGGCGGGACGCGCACCACATCCCACTCCTTGACCTCGACGATCTCGTCATCGAGCTTCATCCGTCCGCTCCCGCGCACGACCACGTACACCTCTTCCTGCTGCTTGTGCGTGTGGCCGTACGGGAAGCGAGAGCCGGGCGGGACGCGTTGATAGCAAAGCCCCGACTGTTCGAGCTCGAGCGCCTTGGTTGCGAGGCGGAACTCTAGGCCCGGCGCGCCGTCGAAGTTGGACCCGACATCATCCAGATCCTCTTTGAGGTTCCTGAGCGTGAACGGCACGGCAGCGATTCTATGGCCCACTCTCCCCCCCACGGCGGCGGCGCATCGACGATCGTCCCGCTGAGCAGCGCCGCTGACCGGAACTTCGTCCAATCTCCTGGAGGTGGTCGTCATGACCGCGACTCAGGGCAACCGGTGCGCCTCTCGAAGTTCGAGCGGACACACCCCTTTACGCGCGGATTACACGGGCGCCCATTTGATTCCGACAACGACCAAGTCCCACTGGTTGTGGTCGTGACGAAATGGACGACTGAGCCCAGCTCATCGAGCGCGACCTGCTTTGACGTCAGCGCGGCACTACGGCATCTGGTTCGGAGCTGATTGCTGACGTCGCGCTGGACTCGTCCGTTGTCGCCGAGCTGGAACCCAGCCAGGCCGAATTGCTGAAGCTTGTCCGGGATCACGGTCCGGGGCTGCTCTGATGAGTCGACGCCGTCGGGTGTCATGACCATGGCCTGGAGGGGTCCGCTCCAGTCCGAGATGGCCTCGCGCCGCCCGTTGTCGTGGTTGATCGACGCGATCAGCCCGAACACAAACGGGGAGCGCGGGTTGGTGCAGATCCACCAGTTGCTCACTTCGATGTCGACCCTCGGAACTCGACGCGGCACAAACCCGTAGACGTCCGACCAGCCATCCGGACCACGCGTTTGCAGGACCAGTTCGGAACCGTCCGTGACGACGCGGAAGTTCCAGCCCGACTGCTCGTACACGGTGTCCGGGTCCGGCCCGAACGGGATCGGATCGAGCAGCGTGCCGAGGCCGAAGCCAACGTCCGCCTGCCATTTCTTGCCATCACCGTCGGTGACCCGCAGCACAAGGTGCCCCGTGGGGCGTGCCTCCGGGGGCGCACCGCCGACGCGAACGCGCGCGAGCATCGGCTCGACCTGCAGCCCGAGATGATCGAGCGCGGAGGCGAGCAGCAGATTGTGCTCAAAGCAGTACCCGCCGCGCCGCTCGACGACCATTTTGCGCTCGAGGTCCTGCTGCTCAAGCGAGACTGGGATGCACCTTCAACAGCTGCCGGGCATAGGACCGTTTTCCCCCGAACTCGTCCTCATCCGCGGTTCCGGCAACCCCGACGTATTGCCTGACCACGACACACGGCTCGATGACGCCATCCGCTCCGCCTACAGCACATCCGACGACTCTGCGATCCACCATGAGCGAAGGCACGGACACGAACTCTTCGGCGCGACCACTGCTACGTGAGCGCTCACCACCATTTGCGCTCCATTGCGTCTCGGGTCTCTCCTGACCGATCGAGGGCGTCGAGTTCCGCCATGTCACGGGCCGCAGAGTTCGAAGTCGAAGATGTGAGCGTTTTCTGCGATGCGGTCGCGATGGGTCGACTTGGTGATGACCGGGATGCCGCGCTGGACGCACCAGCGCAGCAGGACCTGGGCCGGGCTTCGCCCGAGGCGTTCTGCGATGGCCGTGACCACGCGGTCGCCCAGCTGTGCGCCGGTGCCCAGCGGGCTGTAGGCCTCGAGCGCGATGTCCCGTTCGGCGCACGCGTCAAGGAGCGCCTTGCGGTAGGCCGACGGGTTGAAGTGAACCTGGTCGACCACCGGTGCGACGGTTGCGTGGGCGAGGACCTGATCGAGCTCGTCCGGGTCAAAGTTGGAGACGCCGATCGCGCGGGCGTAGCTACGCGCGCGGGCGGCCTCCATCCCGGGCCAGGCCCAGGTGGCTCCGCCTCCGGGCCAGTGAACGAGGTAGAGGTCGACGTAGTCGACGTCGAGCTGCTCGATGCTGTAGGCGGCCTCTCTGAGGGGGTCGCGACGCCCAGGGTGGAACTTCGTCGTGATGAACACCTCGTCGCGCGCGACGCCGCTCTCGCGCAGCGCCTGGCCGACACTCGACTCATTGCCGTATGCCTGGGCGGTGTCAATGTGGCGATAACCCAGCTCGAGTGCCGAGCGGACGGCGTGCACGCAGTTGGTCCGTCCGGCACCTGCCACACCCCGAGCCCGAGCAGTGGCATCACTGTTCCGTCGGCAAGAACCCGGCCGCGCCCGTCCGGCGTGAGCAGCGCCGATCGATCCGGACGCCCATGCCTAACCGCCGGCGGAGAGGGCCGCGCGGGCCGCCGCGGCGATGTCGGCCTGGGTATTGGCGTCTCCGGCGATGCCCCAGCCCCCCTCCGGCGACTCGGTGAGCAACACCCACGTCCTTTGCGCGATGTCCGAGTCCCCGCCGGCGCGGGCGATGATCTCGGTCAGCTCCTTGACGACCCCGAGCTGCTTGTCGCTGTCAAGAACTCCCACCGGCGTGAGCACCTGCACGCGCACGTAGTCGCCTCGTCCTGCCACATTCGTCCCGAACCGTGGCTATAGACATCGATCATGGCATGTCGTTGGATTGTTCCGTCGTGATCTGCGTCCGGAATCGCATGATCTTTATGCGGATGTCTTCCGTGGGGTGGCGATGCGGCCCCGAGACGCGCTACGGCTGAAGTCGGTGCCTCCTGGCGCTCGACATAGACTCGCTGATCTGGGCCCGGCAACCTCCCGCACTCCCGTTGTTCGCGGTCGGGACGCTGAACTCGCACGATCGGTGCCCAGCTCGATCGCGTGCGCTCGGGCGTCGGTCCGTGGTCTGATCGAAGGAGAGCCGGGTATGGGCAAGACCCGCCTGTTGGCCGAGGCCTCCGGGTCGCGGGGCGGCTCGGTTCCGAGTGGGCGCTGGCGCGTCTGAGCCTGCCGCGAGCGTCGTCGAACTCGCTCCGCTGATGACCGCGCTTTTCGACGGCGCGAACCCGCCGCTCGAGCGATCCCCGTTGCCGGAGCCCCGCTCGCTGCCTGAGCAGCGCTACTGGTTGCTGCAAGACCTAGAGATGCTGCTCGAGCGCGCGGCTCTCGACGGGCCCTTCTGATCTCGTCGACGACCTGCAGTGGGCCGACAGCGGGACCGCTGCAGCGCTGCTCGCGCTGCCCGCGCGCCTCGCCGACCTGCCCGTGGCCTGGGTCCTCGCCTACCGCCCGAATCAGGGTTCGGCGCAGGTCCTCAGCACGATCGAGCAGCTGGACGAAAGCGGTGCTGAGCGGATCGTCCTCGGCCCGCTCGACGACGCCGCCGTGGCCCAGGTGGCCGAGGACGTCATCGACGCCGAACCTGACGACGCACTTCTCGAGCTCGTCAAGGGTGCGCACGGCAGCCCGTTCGTTCTCACGGAGCTGCTGTCCGGCCTGCGGGATGAGAACCTGATCCGCGTCGTTGCCGGCCGGGTCGAGCTGGTCGAGGCGCGTCTGCCACGCCGCGTCGCGTTCACGATGCGCGAGCGCCTGCACAGCGTCTCCGCGCCCGCTCGCGAGGCCGCCGCCGTCGCCGCGTCACTCGGGCGCCGCTTCTCCTTCGCCGACTTGGCCAACATGCTCGACCGGCCCCCGGCGACACTGCTCGGGCCGGTCGAGGAGCTCGTTGACTCAGGGATGCTTGTCGAGAGTGGGGACCGCCTCGCGTTTAGGCACGACGTTACCCGCGAGGCCGTCCGCGAGAGCGTCCCTGTGTCGGCCCGGCGGGCGCTCGACCGCCAAGCAGCCGACCTGCTCCTGGCGGCTGGCGCCGCCCCCGTGGAGGTCGCCGCGCAGGTCGCGGCGAGCGCAGAGCCCGGCGACGAGCAGGCAATCTCGATCCTGTTGCGCGCCGGCGAGGCGCTCGCGACCACCGACCCCGGCGCCGGCGCAGATCTCAGCCGGCGCGCGCTGGAGCTCGCACCCCGCGACCACATCCTGCGCGGACCGCTCCTCGCCCAGACGGCGGTCCTACTCCATTCCGCGGGCCGCGTTGATGAGGCGCGCGCTTTTGCCGACACGCATCTGCGCGACGCACTGCCGACAGATCAGGAGGCCGAGGTGCTCCTCGGCATCGCGGGGATGTTCCGCCTCCCGCCCGACGCGCGGGTCGCCGCGGGTCGACAGGCGCTCGGGCTGCCCGAGCTGCCGGTGCATCTGCGCGGCCATCATCTCGCAGCGCTGTTTCACAACCTGCTCGTCGGCGGCCGGACCGAGGAGGCGAAGGCGATCCACGCCGAGACGGCCGAGGCCGTGCAGGCGAGCGGTGATGCCAACTCGGCGTTCGCGTTCGCTCTCGCCGAGAGCGTTACCGCCTATCTCGACGGACGCTACGGCGACGCACTGGACCTGACCGAGCAGGCGGCGAGCGCCGGCATCGGCACGACCGATTGGGCGCGCGCCCACCTCGCCCAGGAGTGGCGCTGCGAGACGCGCACCGTGCTGGATCAAGTAGATGACTCATTGCGCCTGGCCGCCGACGGCATCGCGGCCGCCCAGCACGACCGAAACGGCTGGGCGGTCCGTATCTTCGAGATCTGGCGAGGCCGCCAGCTGCACCAGCTGGGTCGGCTGGACGACGCCGGCGCGATCCTCGAAGGCCAGTTCAGCCCGGACGCCGGTGATCGCTTCATCGGCGCCCTTGACGCCGCCGGCATCGTCGCCCTGGGGCGTGTCGCGCTGCATCAGGGCAACGGGCGCCTGCAGCAGCGGACGGCCCAACTTGCGCGGGGTCTTTTGGAGGACAGCACGCCCAACTTCCGCCGCCAGGCGGCATGGCTCCTCGCCCTACTGGCCATGGCTACCGGCGATCCCGGGGCGGCGCACACATCGCTGTGCGCCCTCGGTGAGGAGCAGCGCACCTCGATCCTGCCGGTCTTTCCGATCGACGTGACCGACGAGATCCCGCTCGTTCGCATCGCGCTTGCCGTCGGGGACGACGAACTGGCCGAGGTCGCGGCGGCGCAGGCGGAACGGCGCGCACAGCTCAACCCAGGGGTCGCGACGATCGTTGCGACCGCGGCTCACGTCCGCGGGCTGCTCACGTCGAACATCGAGGAGTTCGAACGCGCCGTCGAGCTCTTCGCGACCGGGCCGCGACCGATCGTGCGCGGCTACGCACTCGAGGATCTCGGCGTCGCACGCGCCCGCGCCGGCGCGGCCGACGCCGCGATCGAGGCGTTCGACGGCGCGCTGGTCCTGTTTGCGGAGGCCGGCGCCGGCTGGGACGCGGGCCGGGTGCGCGGCCGCCTGCGCGACCATGGCGTCCGCCGACGCCTCGTCCCGCGCGAGCGCGCCGAGACCGGCTGGGAGGCGATGACCGACTCCGAGCTCGCCGTCGCGCGCCTTGTCGCCCAGGGTCTCACCAACCGCGAGGTCGCCGAGCAGCTGTTCGTGTCCCCGCACACCGTCTCGAGCCACCTGCGCAGCATCTTCGCCAAGCTCGACATCAACTCGCGCCTCGCTCTCGCCCGGATCGCAGCCGAGCACGACACGGCGCCGACGCGCGAGAAATGACGCGATCACGTGATGTCGCTGCGGCGGCTTGCGAGTCACATTGACCGAGCATCGCAGTATCTCGACTACTCTACGAAAAGACGGGTCGCATATCAAGTGATGCGCGCCAAAGGGCCGACAGTCCCATGATCCAATGAACCCGCGGCAGCGCTCGGCGATGGCCTCGCTGTCAGGTATGCCGAGACCGATGGAGCCGGAGATGAGGCGGTCCTGCTCCTCAATCCATGGCCCGAGAGCCTCTTCGCATGGAACACGATCTGGACCCGCCTTGCTGAGACGGCGCGCCTGTAGCCATCGATCTGCCGGGCTTCGGCCAGTCCGAACGCAGGGCGGAGCTCCTGTCCCCCCGAGGCTATGGGCGCGTTCCTGCTGCGCCTGGTCGACGAATGGGACTTGGCCACCCGCATCTGTAGGCCCAGACGTCGGAACCGGCGCCGTGCTGTTCGCGCTATCGGAGGCCCTTGACCGGTTCCCGAGCGCGGTCGTCGGCAGCGGCGGCGCGTCATTCCCGCTGGAAGTCACCGGCGCACTCAAAGACATCATCGAGGCGCCCGACTTGACGGATTCCAGGGAATCGATGGACGCGACATCGTCGCCGGGCGCTGGAAGGCATCGAGCGACACACCCTGCCCGCGGCCGTACGAGAGGACTACCCGACTTCCTACGCGGGCGATCGGTTCGTCGAGTCCGCGGCCTAGTTCGGCAGCTATCCTTCGATCTGCCGATCTTGCGCCGAGCGGCTCGGCGACATCCGGACCCCGGTTCAATCATCGCCGGTCGCCACGACACGCTCGTGCCGCCGAGCAACGCTGAGTTCCTGCCGCGCGGCTCGCTGACAGCAAGCTCGACATCCTCGAGACCGGCCACTTCACGTGGGAGGACGGGGCCGACGACTATCTCGAGCTGACGAAGTCGTGGATCGAAGCCCATCGCTCCGCCCGGATCCGGAGGGTGAGCTCAGCGAGCGACCCCGACGGTCGCCTCGGCGCGCCGAGCCGTTCAGAGACACATGTGATCGTCCTGCCCGGCGGAGGTTACGCCGAGCACGCCGCCCACGAGGGCGAGCCGATCGTCGGCTGGCTGAACGGGCTGGGTGTCCGAGCGAGCGTGTTTCGCTACCCGCTGCAGGTGCGCCATCCCGAACCGCTGAACGCCTTGCGGACTGAGATTCGGCGACTGAGGGACGACGGCGCAGAACGGGTCGGCTTGATCGGGTTCTCGGCAGGAGGACACCTAGCCGGCCTGGCCGCGCTCGCGCCGGCCGATTCGAGCGAAGGGTTGATTTTGCCGTGCTCGGCTACGCGATCACGTCGATGGAGACCGAGACCTACCGACCGGCGCGCCTGGTCCTGTTGGGCGAGGACGCCAGCCCAGCTCGCCGCGCGACCTCACTGGACGCACTGGTGACCCGCTCCTCGCCACCGTTCTTTCTCTGGCACACGGCCGAGGACGCCTACGTCCCGCCCGAGCACGCCTACCGCCTGGCCAGGTCTCTCGCCGCCCACGACGTTCCCCATACTGTGCATGTGTTCGCCCACGGCCCCCACAGCCTCGGGCTGGCGCAGGGCAGTGGCGACGCCGCGGCCTGGACGACGCTCGCGGCCTCCTGGATGGCCGAACAAACCCATTCATCTCGGCTCCACGCCTCGTGATCCTGATCTGCTACGACGGCTCCACGGACGCCAAGGAGGCGATCGCCCGCGGCGCGCAGCTGTTGCGAGGGCAGCGGGCGACCGTCCTCACCGTCTGGAGCCCGTTCGACACGGCGGCGCTGGGGCTGAGCGGGGGCGTCGAGGACATGCAGGAGAGCGACGAGGCCGGCCGGTTGCACGCCGAGCACCAGGCTGAGGTGGGTGCCCGGCTGGCGATCGAGGCGGGCTTCGACGCCGAGCCGCGGACTGTCGACCGGCGCACGACGATCGCCGACGCGATACTCGGGGAGGCCGACGCACTCGAGGCGACCGCGATCCTCATGGGCTCGCGGGGATTGACGGGCGTGAAGTCGCTGTTGTTGGGGAGCGTCTCGCACGCTGTCATCCAGCACGCCGACCGGGCGGTGATCGTCGTCCCCTCCCCGGACGTGGCCGCTGCCCGTGCGCGCGAGCGCCCGACCGAGGGTTGATGTCGTCGCTGAGCACCGCCCCGCGACCGCGCGCCAGGCCGCTGCCGGGTGTCCGCCTGCGAGGGATGGGCTTCTGGCTGATGGCCGGCGTGCTTGGCCTGCTGGTCTTCGCGTCGAGCGCTCCCTCGCCGCTGTACGGCGTCTATCAGCAGAAGTGGCAATTCTCGGCCACCACGCTGACGGCGATCTTCGGTGTTTATGCGCTGGCCCTGATCGTGACTCTGCTGGTGGTGGGGGCGCTGTCTGACTATGTAGGCAGACGGCCGGTGATCGTGGCCGCGCTCGTGGTCGAGATCGGGGCGGTGTCGCTGTTCCTCGCCGCCACCGGTGTCGGGTGGCTTTACGGGGCGCGAGTTCTGCAGGGGTGCGCGGTCGGAGCGGCCACCAGCGCGCTGAGTGCTGCACTGATCGACTTGCAGCCACAGGGCAGCACCCGTGCGCCGGTCGTGAACAGCTTCATTCCTGGTTTTGGGTTGGCACTCGGGGCGCTGGTCACCAGCGCGCTGGTCCAGTACGCCCCGGCGCCGACCCACCTGATCTGGTGGCTGCTGCTGGGCGGCTTCGCGCTGGCCATACCGGCGGTTCTCGCGGTACCCGAGTCGGTGGTGCGTCACCCGGGTGCGCTGCGTTCACTTCGCCCACGGCTCGGAGTCCCTCGTCCTTGTCTGGGTGCGTTCGTCGCAGGCGTTCCGGGGATGGTCGCTTTGTGGGCGCTCGGTGGTTTCTATCTCTCGCTCGGCCCGTCGCTGGCAGGATCGATCATGGGGTCACGAAACCTGCTCTGGGGCGGAGTCATGATCGTCCTGCTCACGGGAGTGGGCAGCCTGTCCTCGCTGCTGTTTCGCAACTCGGCCCCCGCCGCCGCCGTGCTTTGGGGAGCGGTCGCGCTGCTGGGCGGCGTTGGCGTGACCGTGGGCGGGATCGAGGCGCCGTCCGCCGCGCTGCTCCTCGGCGGCACCGCCGTCGCCGGCGTCGGGTTCGGAGTCACCTTTCTGGGCTCCTTCCGCATCCTCTCCGCGCTGGCCCCCCCGACCGAGCGGGCGCGCCTGGTAGCCACCATCTACGTCGTGTGCTACCTGTCGTTCAGCTTGCCGGCGATCGCCGCCGGGGTGGCCGTGACCCACTCGAATCTGCACGACGCCTCGCTCGGATACGCCGCCTTCATCGGTGGCCTGAGCGCGATCGCCGTCGCCAGTGCCCTTGCCCGCCGCTCGAGCCACAAGCGCACCGCCGGACGGGTGGGCATGCACGACCTGCCGCCCAGTCCCTGCGCCGCTCCAATGACCGAGATTCCGGCGATCGACCGCGGAGCCATGGCGGCGTCGAACTCGTCGAGCTGACGCCCCTTACAGATCACGCGTCCATGCCATGACGGCGCCCAGCGATGGCGGCAGTCTCCCGATGCCTGGCAGCCGACGCACGCAAAGGACAACACGTGACCGAGAGCAGAGTCGCCGCGAGCTACGTGGAGGTGGAGAACCAGATCCTCAGGGCCTCGAACGGCGTCGACTACGCCTACCGCGCCACCGGCGAAGGCGATGCGCCTCCGCTCGTGACGCTGCAGCACTTTCGCGGCAACCTCGACAACTGGGATCCCGCGCTGATCGACGCGCTCGCCCGCGGCCGGCGGGTGATCACCTTCGACAACCGGGGGGTCGCGGCGTCAAGCGGGACGACACCCGAACACGATCGCGCAGATGGCGCTCGACGCGATCGACTTCATCGATGCGCTGGAGTCGGAGAGTTCGACCTGCTCGGGTTCTCGATCGGCAGCTTCGTGGCCCAGGAGATCGCGCTCATCCGCCCGTCGACCGTGCGCAAGCTGGTGCTGGCCTCGTCGGCGCCACAGGGCGCCAGCGGCATGCACGGCTGGGCCGAAGACGTCATCGGCGCGGTCGGCCAGCCCGAGACCTCAGGCGAGGAGTACCTGAGCGTCTTCTTCACCGGCTCGGACGCGAGCCGCGCAGCGGGACAAGAGGTCCTCGGCCGGATCTACGGGGCGCGCACGACCGACCGCGACGCCGCAACCGACTGGCAGACCCGGCTGGCGCAATACGACGCCGTCTGCACCTGGGGACAGCCGAACCATTCCCTGCTCGAGCGGGTCTTGGCGATCGACAAACCGGTGTTCGTCGCCAACGGCGACAGCGATCCCATGATCCTCCCGCGCTACTCCTACCTGCTGGCCGGCCTGATCCCCGGCGCGCGCCTGAAGATCTACCCCGACTCCGCGCACGGCTTCCTCTTCCAACACTACGCTGAGTTTGCTGCTGACATTGACGCCTTTCTGACCGGCGCATGAGCGAGATCGCCGTTTCTGAGAGCTCCGTACCTGGCCAGCCACGTATCGCCCCCCGCTGACCCGTCTCACGTTTCTCGGGGCGGACGCGTCTATACGGGTGACGTGACCATCGCCCTAGACGACATGCCTTTGCCGACCCAGACGGGATCTCGCCGATGACCCACGCATCCTTTGAGAGCGTCGCCGCCCGGCTCGGCCGGCTCGGCTGGTCGCAACTGGTGCGCCAGCTCGACGAGCAGGGGTTCGCTGTGACCGAGCCCGTGCTCAGCGCGCAGGAGTGCGTCACGCTGGATGACCTGTTCGATGGTGACGGGTTTCGCTCCACAATCGATATGGCGCGCCACCGCTTCGGTGACGGTCGATATCGCTATTTCGCGCATCCGCTTCCCGAGCTCATCAACGGCGCGCGCGTCGCGTTCTACGAGCAGCTCGCGCCGGTCGCCAACCGCTGGGCCGATCTGCTTTCCGGCGAGAACCCGACGTTCCCGTTGACCCACGAGCTGCTGCTGGCGCGCTGTCGGGCGGCCGGACAGACGCGTCCGACTCCGCTGATGCTCCGCTATCACAAGGGTGACTGGAACGCCCTGCACCAGGATCTCTACGGCGACGTGTACTTCCCATTTCAGGTCGTGACCGTGCTCTCAGACCCTGACACCGACTACGCCGGTGGAGAGTTCGTGCTGATGGAGCAACGGCCGCGCGCACAGAGCCGCGCGCACGTGCTGCGTCCCCCGCGCGGAGCGTTCGTGATCTTCCCCACGCGCGAGCGCCCGCAAAGGGGCAAGAACGGCTATCACCGCATCGGACTGCGACACGGTGTCTCAACCGTCACCGCCGGCACCCGCACGGCGCTCGGGATCATCTTCCACGACGCCAAGTGACCCGGGAACCTCATCTCCATCGAGTGATGGATGTTGGAGCGCATGATGGGCAGGGCAGGATCGTCGGCGGCTGACCGCTCACACGGTGCGCAGCGCCTCTGTCGGGGAGAGCCGCGCGGCTCGGATCGAGGGGTAGAGGCCGGCGATGGCGCCGATGAAGAGGGCGGCGCTGACGCCGCCGTACAGGGCCAGTGCGGGGATTTGTATCGACCAGTGCTGGCTTGCCGCATAGATCATGGTGGCGGCGATTCCGATGATGGTCCCCGCGAGGCCGCCGAGCGCGGAGAGGAGCACGGCTTCGGTCAGGAACTGCTCGGCGACGTGGCGGCGGCTGGCGCCGATCGCGCGGCGCAGGCCGATCTCGGAGCGGCGTTCGAGGACTGAGATGACCATCACGTTCGCGATTCCGACGCCGCCGACCAGCAGCGCGATGGCGCCGAGGCCGAGCAGCAGCCCGTTGTAGGCGCCTTCGGTGACGAGCCTGGCCTTGAGGATGTCCGACGGGAAGCTGACCGCCACGGTGGAGGGGTTAGAGGGGTTGACGGTTGCGGGCAGGACGCCGGCGACCGCGGCGACCTGGGTGGGGGTGGCGCGTAGGTACAGGCCGGTTGGGTGCCCGTCGAAGCCGAAGTAGTGCTCGGCGACGGGGAAGCCGATGAACGCCATGCTGTCCAGTTCGGAGACGAGTTGCACGGGGTGGAGGATCCCGACGACTGTGAACCCGTACCCGCCGATCCAGATCTGGGTGGGGTTGGTGAGGTTGTTGATCCCCAGCAGGCTGGCGGTCTCGGCGCCGAGCACGACGGCCGGGTAGCGGGCGGTGGCGGCGTTCAGGAACGTGCCGTGCGCGATGCTGGCGCCGAGGGTGGCCGGCAGCGTGGCGTCGGTCGCGGTCAGGGAGATGCCGCTGGTGTCGTTGGCGGGCTCGAGGGAGTTGCGGTACACGTACACGTTGGAGATCGCGCCGATCTCGGCCACGTTCGTGACCGGTCCGATGCGTGAGGCCATGCCTTTGGCGGTGGTGGGCAGCTCGGTCTGCTGGCCGAACGCGTTGGTGCCGGGTTGGACGGTGATGAGGTTGCCCAGGCGTCCGAGCTCGTTGAGTAGGCCGGATTTGGATGATTGGGAGATGCCGAGCACGCCGACGATCGAGGCGATGCCGATGCTGATCCCGAGCACGGATAGCAGCGCCCGGGTTCTTCGGGTGCGTAGGCCGAGGCTGCCTACCCGGAGCAGGTCGCGGCGCGTGAGCCGGGAGCCGCCGCCGCTGTTGTCAGGACGGGGTTGGCGTGTCACCGATGATCCTTCCGTCCCGGATCTCGATCTGTCGGTGCGTCGCGGCGGCGACGTCGGGGTCGTGGGTGATGACGACGATCGTCGTGCCTTCCTCGTGGAGCTCTCGCAGCAGTTCCAGGATCGCGGCGCCGGTGGCCGAGTCGAGGTTCCCGGTGGGTTCGTCGGCCATCACCAGTGCGGGCCGGCCGGCGAGCGCGCGGGCGATCGCGGTGCGCTGCTGCTCGCCGCCTGAGAGCTGGTTTGGACGGTGCGCGGTGCGGTGGCCGAGCCCGACCCGCCCGATCGCGGGCTCGGCCATCTGGCGGCGGTCGGCTATCCGTCCGCCGCGGTAGATCAGGCCGTCGGCGACGTTGTCGAGGACGGTGAGTCCGTCGAGCAGGAAGAACTGCTGGAAGACGAACCCGAGGCGCCGTGCCCGCAGCCCCGACAGCTGTTTGTCCGACATCGTCGAGGTGTCCTCGCCGGCGATGCGGACCACGCCGCGAGTGGGTCGCTCGAGGGTTCCCATCACGTGCAGCAGGGTGCTCTTGCCCGACCCGGACGGGCCGACGATCGCGACCAGCTCCCCTGGATTGATCCGCAGGCTGACATCGTCGAGGGCCTTGACGGGCGGGTCGCCGGGGTATTCCTTGACGACGCCGACCAGTTCCAGCACAGGGGTGGAGGACGAGCCTGCGGGGTTTGCTCGATGCATTCTCGGCCGAATGCCGCGATCGCCTGGGGCTGCGCCAGGATGAACTGGGTCTTTCTGCGGCGGCGGATCAGTTCGTCCAGGTCGTCGGGGGTGGGTGGGCCGGTCTGGGTCGGGATGCGTTGTTTGAGGTCGGCGTTGTGGAGCAGGCCGAAGTCGGTGTTGTTGATTAGTTCGTGTTCTTGGCGTTCGCGGAGGGCTTGGATGGTGAGTTTGAGTTGTTGTTCGGTTTGGTTGTGGGGTTGGTTGTAGAGGTCGGCGACGCGGGTGTGGATGCGGAGGATGGTTTGGGCGAGGGAGAGTTCGTATTCGCGGGGGGCGAGTTCGTAGTCGACGAAGGTGCCGCTGATGTCCGGTTCGCCGGTGTGTCCTGAGGTCAGGTAGATCGAGGCTTCGCCGTGTTTGTTGGTGTCGTAGGGGATCGGGGCCCGCAGTGCGTCGGTCAGGCCGGGGAGTTGGGTGATCGCGTCGCGGGTTAGTTGCAGGGTGGTGGTGGGGGCGACGGCTTTGATGGTGTAGGGCCAGGTGGTGTCGGGTTGGTAGAGGGATTTGTCGCCGAGGTGCTCGCCGTCGGCCAGGGTGGCGAGCAATGTCGTCGCGCCGTATTTGCCCGGTGTGGTGGTGGTGACCTTGCCGTGCGCGACGAGGATCAGTTGGTTGGCCGGGGTGTTGTGTTCGGCGATCGTGTCGCCTGCCTGGTAGGTGTGTTGGGTGAAGCGGGTGGCGAGCGTGTCCAGCAGGGCCGGGTTGTCGGCGAGTGACCGCAGGGCCGGCAGCTCCGCCAACGTCGGCGCCACGATGCGGATGTCGCCGCTGCTCACCGAGAAGCTCACCCGGCCGGTGCCCACCTCGTGGGTGAGTCGGCGGTTCACCCGGTAGGTGCCGGCGGTCGCATCGACCCACGGCAGGACGCGGAGCAGCCACCTGGTGGAGATGCCCTGCATCTGTGGCTGGGTCTTGGTTGTGGTGGCGAGGTTTCTCGCCGCCGCGGTGCCGAGGCTCAGCTGCGGGTGCTGGCCGTTGCTGGTGGTCAGTGCTTCCGTCACTACGAGCACCTCGTCCTGGGGTGTTGGCCGGTCAGCCGAGCTCTACCTGTTCCAGGACGCCGAGCGCGTCGGGGACGAGGATGGCCGTCGAGTAGTAGGTGCTGACGAGGTAGGAGATGACGGCCTGTTCGTTGATGCCCATGAAGCGGACGGAAAGGCCCGGCTCGTACTCGTCCGGCAGGCCGATGTGGTTCAGGCCGATGACGCCCCGGGTTTCCTCGCCGACGCGCATGCAGAGGATCGACGAGGTGTGGTTCGTGACCGGGATCTTGTTGCACGGCAACAGGGGCACACCGCGCCACGCGGGGATCTTGTGTCCGCCGATGTCCACGCCCTGCGGGTAGATGCCGCGGGACGTGCACTCGCGGCCGAACGCGGCGATGGTCCTCGGGTGCGCGAGCAGGTAGCCGGGTTCCTTCCACACCAGCGCGAGCAGCTCGTCCATGTCGTCCGGGGTGGGCGGGCCGCTGCGGGTGGGGATGCGTTGTTTGAGGTCGGCGTTGTGGAGCAGGCCGAAGTCGGTGTTGTTGATTAGTTCGTGTTCTTGGCGTTCGCGGAGGGCTTGGATGGTGAGTTTGAGTTGTTGTTCGGTTTGGTTGTGGGGTTGGTTGTAGAGGTCGGCGACGCGGGTGTGGATGCGGAGGATGGTTTGGGCGAGGGAGAGTTCGTATTCGCGGGGGGCGAGTTCGTAGTCGACGAAGGTGCCGCTGATGTCCGGTTCGCCGGTGTGCCCACTGGTGAGGTCGATCGTGGCTTCGCCGTAATTGTTGGCGGGGCGCGTGTAGATGTCGACGTGGGTCTGGAGCGCCGCGGCTAGTTCGGGGTACTGGCTGAGGAGTTGGGTGATGGTGTCGCGGGTGAGCTGGAGCGTGGTGGTGGGGGTGATGGCCTTGGTGGTGTACGGCCAGGTGGCGTTTTCGTCGTAGAGGGTTTCGTGGCCGAGGTGCTCGCCGTCGGCCAGCGTGTCCAGGTTTGCCGTCGCGCCGTATTTGCCGGGGGAGCTGGTGGTGACCTTGCCGTGCGCGATCAGGATGAGCTGATTGGTCGGGGTGTCGTATTCGGCGATCGTGTCGCCCGCCTGGTAGGTGTACTGGGTGAAATGGGTGGCCAGCGTTTCCAGCAGCGCCGGGTTGTCGGCCAGTGCCCGCAGGGCGGGTAGTTCGGCCAGCGTCGGCGCCACGATCTGAACCTGGTCGCCGATGTTGCTGAAACTGACCCGGCCGTCGCCGGTCTCGTGCGACAGCCTCCGGTTCACCCGGTACACGCCGCCGTCCACCTGGACCCACGGCAGGACGCGGAGCAGCCACCGGGACGAGATGCCCTGCATCTGTGGCTGGGTTTTGGTTGTGGTGGCGAGGTTTCTCGCCGCCGCGGTACCGAGGCTCAACGGCGACCGTGGCTCCTGGCCGTTGGGGCTACTGCCGGCGACTTCCGGCTCTGCCGTCTGCGTCACTGTGCGCACCACCTATTCATCGGAAAGACACGGGCCCGTTAGTCTGGACAATGCAGGCATGGCTCATCGACCGCGCGGCCGCGCGGGGTGTCCGGTTTTTGTCAGTGATCGGCCGGTCGGACTGTGCGAGAATGCTAAGCTTGGTCGCTGTGAAAGCGTTTGTCCGGGCTTTCGACAAGAGGCACGCTAGCACCGCCGTTCGCACCAGCACAGTCACCCGAAAGCGTTATGACGGGCCAAGATCGTGGCCCCGGACGGACGCGGTGAAATCACTCATTTGCGAGCGTCGCGGAAACCCAACGTGAGCTGGATCCGACATTGTCACCCGCCCATACCAATTGGGCGTATCCGACGCACGCTGCGGCCGGACGGCGCATTCCGCTGAAGGGGTAGCACTGGTCCGATCGGGCGCATCCGTTGCAACTACGCACAGTAGAAAAGACACCGGGCCGGTGGACGTCGTTGTCCACCGACCCGGTGCGACCCTCACGCGAACCGATCCCGGTGCGGTGGGATCGGGTTGCGGAGGACGGTTACGGCAGGGTCCAGCTCTGCGCGTTCGTGCCGTTGCAGTCCCAGATCTGCAGTTGCGTGCCGCTCGTCGTGGTGGCGCCCGGATCGTCCAGGCAGCGCCCGGACGCCGGGTTGAGCAGCGAGCCGTTCGACTGCGGCTGCCACGTCTGGGCCCCGCTGCCGTTGCAGGTGAAGAGCTGGACCTTCGTGCCGTTGGCCGTGCCGGCCCCGCTCACGTCAAGGCACTTGCCCAGCGCCTGCAGGGTGCCGCCGGACACGGTCCAGCTCTGCGCCACGGTCCCGTTGCAGGTGAAGATCTGCACCGGGGTGCCGTCGGCCGAGCTGGCCGCCCGGACGTCCACGCACAGGCCGGCCGACACACCTGCCACGATCGCGCCGCTGCCCGGCGGCGCCGTCGCGCTGGGGGTGGAGGCCGTCCAGACGAACGAGGTGGTACCGGTCGCGCCGGTGCCGTCGGTCGCCGTGACGGTCACCGTGCTGGTGCCCGCCGTGGTCGCGGTCCCGGAGATCACGCCGGTGCCCGAGTTGATGGCAAGGCCGGCCGGCAGACCCGACGCGGACCAGCTCATCGTCTGGCCGCCCGCCGAGTCGGACGCCGTGATCGGCAGGCTCGCCGCAACGCCGACCGGGCTGCTCATACCCTGCGGGCTGGGCACGGTGACGGTGTTGCCGGCGTTGGTCGAGTTGACTGCCAGGGTGCCCGTCAGCTGCGGGCTGGCCGACGTGTCGCCGACGAAGATGCCGTAGTTGCCCGTTGCCGTGGTCCACGAACTGGTGCTGTCGTTCCAGAAGGCCAGATCGTGCAGGGTGACCGGGAAGCTGACCGTGGTGCTGGCGCCCGGGTTCAGGGTGACCCTGGTGAAGCCCTTCAGCTGCTGGGGCGGTTCACCGGTGGTCGCCGGATCGCCGACGTAGAGCTGGGCCACGTCCGAGCCGGCCCGTGCGCCGGTGTTGGTGACCGTGGCCGTCACGGTGGCCTTGCCGTGCGCGTCCAGCGGCGAGACCGACAGGTTGCTGTAGCCGAAGTTCGTGTAGGACAGGCCGAAGCCGAACGGGAACAGCGGTGCGATGTTCTTCGCCTGGTACCAGCGGTAGCCGACGTTGACACCCTCGGCGTACTGCACGGTTCCGTTGGTGCCCGGCCATTCCGCGGTGGTCGAGGCCGGCACGTCGGCCAGGCTCTTCGGGAACGTCACGGGCAGCTTGCCCGACGGGTTCACGTCACCGAACAGCAGCGCGGCGATGGCGTTGCCGTCCTGCTGGCCCGGGTACCAGTTCTCGAACACGCCGGCCACCGAGCTCAGCCACGGCATCGTGACCGCGGAACCGGTGTTGAGCACCACGATGGTGTTCGGGTTCGCCGCGGCCACCTGGGAGATCAGCGTGTCGCTGTTCCCGGACAGGTTGATGTTGCCGATGTCGCTGCCTTCTGACTCGAAGTAGCTGGCGAACACGATCGCCACCGAAGAGCTGCGTGCCAGGCTCACCGCGGCCGCGATGTTGCCGGACGTGTTGCCCGGCTGCGACGCCACGGTGATGCCGGCACCCGCGCGACTTGTGATGCCCTGCAACGGTGTGACCGTGCCGGACGAGCTGACGCCGGCGCTGCCGCCGCCCGCCGTCTGCGGTGACGTGGCCTCGGTGCCGATGACCGCGATCGACTTGACGGTCGCCGGGTTCAGCGGCAGGGCGCCGGTGTTCTTCAGCAGGACCGAGCCCTCCTCGGCGATGTTGCGTGCCGTGGTCTGGTGCGCGGTTGTGGTCACCGTCGCGCCGGTGGACGCGGCGTGCTGCGGATTGTCCATCAGGCCGAACGTGAACAGTTCGGTGAGGATGCGGCTGACCATCGAGTTCAGCGTCGCCGTGGACACCTGGCCTGCGTTCACCGCGTTCTGCAGCGGCGTGCCGAAGAAGCCGCCGTCCGGCATCTGCATGTCGAGACCGGCGTTCGCGGCGGCCACGGTGGAGTGGGTGCCGCCCCAGTCGGACGTGACGAAGCCCGGGAAGCCGAACTGGGTGTCCAGCGCGTTCTTCATCATCACCGAGTTCTCACACGCGTTGGTGCCGTTGACGTAGCTGTAGGAGCACATCACCGAGGACGCCGCGCCCTGCTGCACGCTGGCCTGGAACTGCGGGAGGTAGATCTCCTGCAGGGCCCGCTGGTCGATGATGGCGTTGTCGGACGGCGTGTTCCGGTTCGTCTCCTGGTTGTAGACGCCGAGGTGCTTGACCTGGGCCAGCTCACCGGTGTTCTGCACGCCCCTGATCTCGGCCGACGCGAGTTGGCCGTCCAGGAACGGGTCTTCCGACATCGACTCGAACGCGCGGCCCCAGCGCGGGTCACGGATGATGTTCACGGTCGGGCCGAGGTCGATCGTGGTGCCCTTGCCGAACTCCTCGCTGCCCACCACGTTGCCGTACTGCTGTTCGGCCGCGGTGTCCCAGGTCGCGGCCGCGGCGACCGCCGCCGGCATCTGGGTGACGCCACCAAGACCCTCACCGACGCCGACCGGGCCGTCCTCGAGCCAGATCGTGGGGATGCAGAGGGCTGGGATGCCGGGGATGTTGCCGACGTAGGGGCCGCTGGCCCCGTGGACGAGTTGGATCTTCTGTGCCAGGGACATCTGGGCGAGCACCTGCGCCACTCGCTGTGGCACAGGCGCGGTCGACCCGACCCATGCGCACGAGCCGGCGGCGACCGCGCTCGGTGCGGCGGCGGCCCCAGCAAACGCTAGGCCCGCTAAACCGATAATTCCGACAATACCGGACCATCGACGTGATACCACGGAGTCTCCTTACCCGGGCGACACTGCATTCGCGCAGGGCTCCATCACGTTACGTGCGGGCGCTCATACGTAACGCCGCTGAAACGATGCACCTCGATGGTGGCATATGTTGTGGCCCACAACAATCCCCTGTCGACACGTAAGGGCCGGTGCGTCCGAATGGCCGCACCGGCCCTACCCCGAGGAGGGGATTCCGTGGTCAGGGCGGTCAGCAGGCCCCGTTGTCGTGCCAGATGTTCCACGCGATCGCCGAGCCCGGCGTCACGCCGGTCGACCAGTACAGCGACGTCCACTTGTGGCCGCCGAAGGACACCACGTCGTTGGGGACGTAGGAGGTGTTGACGTTCCACGCCGCGAGACCGGTGCAGCCGCCGCTACCGCCGCCGCCCTGGGTCGTGGTGGGGGGCGGAGCCTGGGTGGTCGTGGGCGGCGGGTTGCCCCCACCGCCGCCGCCGCCACCGGAGAAGCCGTTGAAGATCTTGGTGAAGTCGAGCTTGGCCTGGCTGATCTCGCTGCACGCCGGCAGGCCGTTGGCCGAGCCGCCGCAGGGCTGGTCGCGGTCCACCGACCAGAAGGCGAGGCGGCCGATGCCGTTGGAGTTGGCGAAGCTGACCACGCTGGACGCGTTGGCTTCGGAGAACACCTCGGCGGAGTCGTCGTTCACGCCGATCATCGGGGTGATCCCGATGTTCGAGAACGAGTCACCCGGGAACGAGCCGCGGACCTGGTTCAGCGTGTTCTGCGCGGCCGAAATGGCGTCCTGGCCCATGTTCGCCGGGTTGTCGAAGCTGCCGCCGAAGTCCATCGTCATGATGTTCCAGACGTCCACCCGCGCGCCGTCGTTCTTGGCGGCCTGCACGAATGCCACGCCGTTGCCGTCAAGGCCGGTCGGCAGCACCGGGACCGTCATCGACACGACGAGGCCCGGGTTCGCGGATTCAAGGCCCTTGATCGCGGCGAACCGGTTGTTGATCGAGGTCGGGTCGGCGATGGCCGCGCCCTCCACGTCGAAGTCGACGTGGGAGAGGTGATACTGGTTGATCACCGTCTGGTACGCCGCCTGCAACGAGGACGAGTTCGTACACGACTGGGCCAGTTCCACCCCGCCCGCGCCGCCGAAGGACACGATCACCTGCGCACCCGCCGACTGGGCCGACGAGATGTCACCGGACACCGTGGGGTCGTTGGTCACCGGCAGGGTGTCGCCCCAGATGGCGGTGCAGCCACTGCCGATCACGAACGCCGCGGTGAAGGCCTTGAGGCCGCCGCCGCTGATGGCGGCGTTGAGCATGGGTTCCTGGTTGTTGGTCAGGTCGACGTAGGGCGCCACACCGAAGCCGGTCGCGGCTGGTGTGACCATGGGCGCGGCGGTGCCGGCTGCCGAACTGGTCGCCGCGGCGACGGTGAGGACTCCGAGCGGGACGAGCAGCGCGGCGGCTATTGCCGCCAGCGTGCCCTTTCTGCGCAATCGCATCGTCACACCTTTCAGTACTGCACGATGATCTTGGTGAAGTCGTAGGCATTCTGCGGAATGTTGCTGCAGTTCCCCGGAGCCCATGGCTCGGGAGCACCACCGGTGGGGCACGGGAAGTCGCGGTTCACCGACCAGTAGGCGAACCAGGCCGGGTGGTTGGCACGCGCGAAGGCCAGCAGCTGGTTGAACGTGTCCTGGGTGAACAGTTCGCTCGGCTGGTCGGTGTGGCCGTTCATGATCTGCAGGCCCAGATGCGACCACGCGGTCGCGGCGCTCCAGCCGAAGATGGTTTCCAGCTGGCCGATCGCGTCGTTGGCGACGGCCTCGGTCTGGCCGATCTCGGTGCCACTGGTCAGGCCGGTGTCGAAGTCCATGATGTTGATGATGTCCAGCCGCGCGCCGGCCGCGACGGCCTGCCGGATCTCGTCGGTGCCGCTACCCGGGAAGCCGACGGTGGTCATCGGAATGGTCAGCGAGACAACGAGTTTCGGGTTGTTGCGCTCCAGGATCGCGATCGCGCCGAACCGGATCGCGGTGTTGCTGTCCAGTGCGCCGTTCTCGTAGTCGAAGTCCACTCGCGTCAGGTTGTACTTGGTGATCACCTGCTGGTACGCGGCGGCCAGCGCGCTCGCGCTGCCACAGGTCGTGCCCAGTTCGGTGCCGTTGAAGCCACCGAAGGAAACGGCCGCGTCACCGCCCGCGCTGCGGATCGCGTTGATGTCGGCCTGCACTGCGGTGTCGTTGGCAACGAGCGACGTGCTCAGGCCGTCCCACGCCGGGGTGCAGCCACCGGAGTCGAGCACGAACGCGAGGTTGAACTCCTTCTCACCGGAACTGGCGATGATGGTGCTCATCGCGGGCGGCGTGTTGTCCAACGGCATCAGGTAGACGGGATGGCTGAATCCACCGTTGTTCGGCGGCGGGTTCGTCGTCGTGCTCGTCGGCGGTGGCGCGTTGGTGGTCGTGGGCGGCGGGGGAGGGGTGCCGCCCGGCCCGGTCAGCGTGAGGTCGTCCGCGTGGTACGCGGGCTGCGCGTACCAGCCGTGCACGAACACCGTCACGCTGGTCACCCCGGCGCCGGTGGTGAACGACGTGGTCAACTGCTGCCAGGACGGTGCCGACTGCGTCGACGTGCTGGCGTTCACGCCGGTGCCGGTCGCCCCGACGAAGACGAAGCTGCCCTCGACGAAGCCGGACAGCGTGTAGGAGCTGTTCGGCTGCACGCTCACCGTCTGCGCGCACTGCGCGAACGCGCTCGAGTTCGGCGTGCCCGTCAGGGCGTGCGAGCCGGAGTGCACCGGCGAGGACACCACGGCGACCGTGCCGGCGTCACAGCTCCACCCGGACGCGTCGCCGGTCTCGAAGCCCGGGTTGCTGATCAGGTTCGTGCTGGCCGCGCTTGCCTGGTTGGCCGTCGTGGTGACCACTGCGGTCAGGACACCAGCCAGGACGAGCGCGGCGACGGCGGCGAGCCCTCGGCGTGACGGCATTGTTCCTCCCATGGGCGCGGGATGTTGACTTCGAAAGTGGACTAGACCACTGGTGTGCGTCAAGCCACGGTCAATTGTCAATGCCGCGCTCATGGTCCAGACCTATTAACTGGTCCGGTCCATGCGTGTCACGCTATCGAGATTTGCGCACTTCTCAGCAGGTTCGCGACCGAAGATCCGACGGATACTGTAAAGACTCCAGTCTCGGTCGCCCAGGCGTGCTCGTCCACCGACCAGTGCTGCCACACGCGGGCCGGCAACTGGATCGTCACAGTCACCTCGGCGCCCGGATCCGCTGTGACGACGGCGAAACCGGCCAGCCAGCGCGCGGGACGGTCGACCGCGCTGTCCGCGCGGGACAGGTAGACCTGCACGACCTCCTTGCCGGCACGGGAACCGGTGTTGCGCAGCCGCACCGACACACTGTCCACAGTGGCCGCGACGATGTCGAGGTAGTCCCAAGTGGTATAGCCGAGGCCGTGCCCGAACGGATAGGCGTACGGTTGGTCCCGCCGGTAGCCGACGTGCAGGCCTTCGGTGTACTCCAGCACGCCGTCGGTGGGGGTCGTGGTCAGCGCGGCCGTTTCGGTGTCCAGCCAGGTGGTGGGCAGGCGGCCGCCCGGTTCGCGCGCGCCGAGCAGCACGTCGGCCAGCGCGGTGCCCATTTCCTGCCCGCCGAACCAGGTCAACAGCAGCGCGCCGACGTCATCGCGCCACGGCAGCAACACCGGCCCACCGGAGTTGACCACCACGACGGTGCGCGGATTGGCTCGCGCGATCGCGCGGACCAGGTCGTCCTGCCCGTCGGGCAGCGCGAGGCTGTGCCGGTCGAAGCCCTCGCTCTCCACCGCTTCGGTGGTGCCCACCACGACGATCGCGACATCGGCCGCCGCGGCCTGCTCGATCGCCTCGGCCAGTTCGACGTCGGCAGGCGGATGTGGCCGCCGCGCGCCCAGCGTCAGCCCGACCACCGGGCTGTTCGGCGGCGGGAAGTGGGTGAGCACGACGTCGAGTTCGTCGCCGTCGGCGAGTTCGCGTTCGACGTCGGCCTCGCCGGGCAGGTGCGGGCTGCCGACCAGCGTCTCGTCCAACACCGTTTCGCCTGCCAGTGCCAGCGTGAACCGGCCCTGCCCGACGACGCCCAGCCGCCACGCGCCCGCCGTGTCCGCCCGCAGCCGGCAGGACAGCCGCAGCTCACTGGCTTCCCTAACGGCGTCGCCGAGCCAGATCAGCTGCCCGGAGTGCCGCAGTTCGTGCCGCAGCACGGTGCCGTTCTCGTCCAGCCAGTCCACGTCGATGTCGTCGACCGGAATCGGTCGCAGGCTCTCGGTCAGCCGGGCGCCCACGGCGTGCGTCACGGTGACGTCCGGCCCGAGCGCGCCGCGCAGGCCGTCCAGCGGCGACACCGTGTGGTCGGGGATCACCGTCGCGCTGCCGCCGCCCTGCGTCCTGGCGTCGGCGGCGAGCTGCCCGATCACCGCGACCCGCCGCACGTCGCGCAGCGGCAGGACATCGTTGTTACGCAACAACACCATGCCATCGGCCGCCGCGACGCGGAGCACCGACGGGTCGTCCGCGGTTTCGGCGGGCGGCGGATCGATCCCGTCCAGCGCGCCGACCCTGGCGGCCAGCCGTAGCAGCCGCAACACCTTCTCGTCCACCGCGGCCTCGTCGACGGACCCGGCCTCGACGGCCGCCACCAGCGCGTCACCCCACGGCGCGTCCGGCCCCGGCATCACCAGGTCGAGCGCGGCGGCCGCGGACGCCTCGGTGGTCCGGGTGGCGTGCCAGTCGGAGATGACGACGCCGTCGAAGCGCCACTCGTCCTTCAGCGGGTGGGTGAGCAGCGGGTTCTCGGTCATGGTCGCGCCGTGCACGCTGTTGTAGGCGGCCATCACCAGCCAGGCCCCGCCCTCGACGACCATCCGCTCGAACGGCGCGAGGTAGAGCTCCCGCAGCGTCCGCTCGTCCATCCGGATGTCCACGGTGAAACGCTCGGTCTCGGACTCGTTGCCCACGTAGTGCTTGGCGGTCGCGCCGACGCCGTGGTCCTGCAGGCCCTTGACATACGCGGTGCCGAGCACCGCGGTCAGCAGCGGATCCTCCGACATGCACTCGAAATGCCGCCCCCCGAACGGACTCCGGTGCAGGTTCACGGTGGGCGCGAGCAGCACGTCGACACCCTTGCGCCGAGCCTCGTGCGCCAGCAACGCGGCCACCCGGTGCACGAGCGCGGTATCCCAACTGGCCGCCAACGCCGTCGGCGACGGAAAACTGAGCGAGGTGTCCAGTTCGCTCCAGATCCGGCCGCGCACCCCGGCGGGCCCGTCGGACACGACCAGCGTCCGCAGCCCGATCGCCGGTTCCGCCGGCAGCGCCCAGAAGTCCTCGCCGGTCAGCAGCCGTACCTTCTGCTTCAGGCTGAGCTGATCGCGCAACTCGACCAAGCGGGCATCGAGATCGGCGGCACTGGCGGTCATCGGGCCTCCCTGCGGGTGGATCGATCCGGCAGCACCAGCCTGCCACTTCTCCGGTCAGGTTGTGTAGGCGGAGTTGATGTGTACGTAGCCGTTGGTCAGGTCGCAGCCGTACACGGTGAACTCGCCCGCCGCGATGCCGAGGTCGACCCGGATCAGGACCTCGCTGCCGCTCAGGTGTTCGGTCAGGCGGGTCATGGTGGTGGCGTCGGGGTGGGTCGGGTAGACCTCGAAGTCGGCGAAGCCGATGGTGACCTTGTCCTGGTCGATGTCCAGGTCGTCCTCGCACTTGCCGATGGCCATGGCCACTCGGCCCCAGTTCGGGTCGCCGCCGTGGACCGCCGTCTTCACCAACGGTGAGTTCACGATGGCTTTGGCCACTCGTTTGGCCTGTGCGGTGTCCCGTGCGCCGGTGAGCTGGACCTCGATCAGCTTGCTCGCGCCCTCGCCGTCGCCGGCTATTTCCTTGACCAGGTACAGGGCCGCGGTGTGCAGGGCCTGTTCGAATTCGGATTCGTCCACCGGGCCCGCATGGCCGTTGGCGAAGATCACGGCGCTGTCGCTGGTGGAGGTGTCCGTGTCGACGCTCACCGCGTTGAAGGTGCGTGCCACCACCGACCGGAAGATTCGGTCGAGGTCCGGTGCGGCGAGTTCGGCGTCGGTGCAGAAGAACGTGAGCATCGTGGCCATGTTCGGCTCGATCATCCCGACGCCTTTGGCGATGCCCACTATTGTCGCGTCGCCGCACGGGACACTGATCATCTTGGGGCGGGTGTCCGTCGTCATGATCGCGGTCGCCGCGGCCAGGAAGTCCGTGCCGGTCGGATAGGTGAGCTGGTCTATCGCGGCCTGGATGTGGTCCATCGGGTATTCGACGCCGATCACGCCCGTCGACGCGATCAACAGCTCGTCCGGCATGACGCCGATGGCCTTCGCCACGCCGTCGCGGACCTCGGCCGCGTGCCGCATACCGGCGGCACCGGTTGCCACGTTGGCGTTGCGGGACAGGATGACCACCCCGCGCGCGGTGCCGTCGGCGCAGGCCGCTTTGGACAGCACGACGCTCGGACCGACGAACCGCGAGCGGGTGAACATGCCGCTGACCACGGCGGGAAAGTCCGACACGAGGACGGCGAAGTCGTCGCGGCCGTCGTCCGCGATCCCCGCCCGCCCGGTGTGTACGTGGAAGCCCCAGGGAACCATGTTTTGACTATACGGTCGAGTGCATAGTTAGTCGAGCGCGTTTCCTCAGGTCGGCAGGTGGAAAGAGATCAACAGGCTGCCGGTGGGTTGTGGTGAGCCACCGGCCGGTTCCAGCGTCACGGCGATGGTCGTGGTGTTGGCCAGCGTGTCGAGCACCAGCGGCGCCGTCGAGTCGCCGCCGCCGTCGGCCAGCAGGCCGATCGACCTCGGGTGGCCGGTGCCGATCGCCCACGCCTGGTAGGTCCTGTCCGACGGCGTCGGTGGCATGTCGAACGCGACGAAGATGCCCTTGTCGAGTCTCCTGGACACCACCGCGGTCGCCCGGCCGCCCTGCGCGCCGTTGGCCGACTCGGTCCGCATGTCGGTCGCGCCGAGCACCTGCGCCAGCGGCGTGTACCGGGCGGCGGCCTGCGCCAACTCGGCCTGCGTGGCGCTGAGCTGCTCCTGGGCACGGACCGCGACCACGCCGAACGCGACCGCGAGTGCCAGCGCGACGGCCGCCGCGACCGACGTCAGGCCGACTGCCCAGCGCCGTGATCCGGTGTCCCTCGGCCTGCCGCGTCGGCCCACCAGCCGTGGCCCGCCCGGCGAGTCCTGTCGGGCGCCCTTGATCTCGGCGAGCACCCCGGCCCGGATCCGGTCCGGCGGCTCCGCGGCGACGGCGGCACCGAGCCGGTTGGCGGTGCGGCGCAGTTCGGCCACCTCCTGCGCGCAGTCCGGGCACACGGCGAGGTGGCGTTCGAACTCACGGCGTTCGGCGTCGTCGAGCGCGTCGACGGCGTACGCGCCGGTGAGCAGGTGCAGGTCCGGGTTCATCGTGTCACCCCAAGGCAGTCGCGCAGCCGGATGAGGCCGTCGCGCAGTCGGGTCTTGATCGTGCCCAAAGGCGTGTCGAGCAGGCTCGCGACCTCGCGGTACGTGTTGCCGCCGTAGTAGGCCAGCATCACCGACTCACGTTGCAGCCCGGTCAGCGCGGACAGGCAGCGGCGCACCTGCTCGTGCTCCAGCCGGGTCGCCACGGCGTCGGCGACCTCGTCGAACGGCCGGTCCACCGACATCGCGCCGACACGTTCGTCGCGGTCGGTCGACGCCTGCGCCGAGCGGACCCGGTCCACCGCCCGCCGATGCGCCAGGGTCAGCGCCCAGTTCAGCGCGCCACCGAGCGCCGGATCGAAGCGCGTCGCGGTCCGCCAGAGTTCGACCAGCACCTCCTGGGTGACCTCCTCGGACTGGGCCGAGTCCCGCACCACACGCCGGACCACGCCGAACACCGGGCCGGCCACCACGTCGTAGAGCCGCTCGAACGCGGCTTCGCTCCCCTTGGCGACCTCCACGAGCAGGTCCTCCGGGCTCGGCAGGGCCGGGTCCGGCCGGTGAATCGACCGAATGGGCTTGTCCATCCGCGGCCCTTCCTGTGTGTCCGAAAACCGCGCTGACCCTTGTTCGGAGCGGTCGGCGTGGTGGATTGCTCCGTTCGTGGTCGGCGCGCATTTGATTATCCACTGTGGACTTTGGTCCAACCGGGAATCGCGCGATTCCCAGGACAGGTACAAACGGTATCGGTAACATTCTGCGGATGGGGGCACCCGGACGAGGGGGTTTCGATCCGTGGCAGGTCCGCATCCATGACGGCGCCGGACGGGTGCGGGGTGCGGGCATCCTGCTGACCGACCGACTGGTCCTGACCTGCGCACACGTGGTGCCGGACAGCGGCTGGCCCCTCGCCGTGCACGCGGCCGGCACACCGCCACGCAAGGCACTGGTCCGCCCCGAACACTGGTCGGGCGACGTAGCCCTGCTGGAACTCGACGAGCCGATCGCGGCCACCGCGCCGCTGCACCGCCTTGCGCCCTACCGCGGCCGACGCGTCCGCATGCACGGCTACCCAGACGGCGCCGCCCGGGCCGTGCTGGCCGCCGCGGTCGGCGAGTGGGTGCGGCTGGATCCGGTCGGCGCCTGCGCCGAGCCAGGGGCCGGCGTGGTGGACGAGCGCACCGGGTCGGTGATCGGGATCGTCGTGGCCGAGCATTCCGACGCGACGGCCGGCGTGTCCTGGATGCTGCCGATCGAGACCGTCGCGTCCCACCTGCCGATGGTGGCCGACCTGGTACGCGGCCACTCGGCCACGGACGACGCGTTCCTGCCCCACCTGCGAACCCCGGTGGACGCCACGCTGGCCGATCCGCTCCGGGCACTGGTGGCGCTGCTCACCGACGACGGGCCGGGCCGATTGGCCCTCGTGGTCGGTGGCGCACAGCGTTCCGCCGTGCTCGGCGTGCTGGCCACCCGGTCCGATCCGGCGCTGCGGTCGGCCGTGCCCGATCTGGCGACCGCGCCGCCGTCGGCCTGCGTGGACGTCGCGGTTGACGCGACGGGCCGGACCGTCGGGCAGGTGGCCGAACGGCTGGCCGGGCGGTTGGGCATCGCAGCGGGCACGCCGGCCGAGCTCGTCGAGCTGATCAAGGGACTCGCGGTGTCGATAAGGTGGTGGTGGATTCTGTCGACGAGGCGACCGAATCCGACGCGCTGCTGACCGAACTGCTGTATCCGCTCGTCGACGCCGGGGCGACCGTGGTCCTCGGCGCGGCCGGCTGGCCGGCGGTGGCGTCGGGCCGTCGCTCGCTCGACATCGACCTGACCGAACCGGGGGTGCGGGCCGTGGCCCAACGGCTGCGGCGGGTGGACGAACTGGTCGCCGCGGCCGACCGCGCGGAGGTCGCCGCCAGGGCCCGGCACACCGCGGTGGCCAAGCGGATCGCGGGCACGCCCGCGGTGGCCGAGCGGGCCTTCGCGCTGCGGATCCAGGTGTCCGGTGTCCGGGTGGCCCTGCGCGAGCTCGGCCCGGCGGCGGATGACGAACCGCACCGGTCGTGGCTGGACGCCGCGCTGGAATCGTGCGAGCGGACCGCGCTGCGGGTGCGCCGCCGCGCCGAGTCGGCGGAGCTGGCGCTGAACTCGCTCGTCGCGACCCGCCACGAGCTGCGCGGCCGGCTGGCGGGCTACCGCGCAGTCGCGGTGGCCGGTGGCCTGGCCGAGGACCCGGCGCTGGCCGACCTGGACGCCGCCGCCCACCGGTTGCTCTGGCAGGGACCGTGCGACCTGGCGGCGGCGGCCCGCGCGGTGACCGAGTACCTGCGTGCCGTCCTGGCGCGACTCGGCATGCCGGAGGTGCCCGCGTGAGCCCGCCGGGGACCGATCAGGCCTGCACGGTCTCGTCGACCGCGTCGGCGACCTCGTAGTCGGACTCGTCCTCGTCGTCGGCTTCGGTGAAGGGCTCGAACCAGTCGACCAGGACCAGCTCGTCGACGTCGTCCTCGTCGTCCTCGCTGTCGGCGGCCGCCGGCTCCGCGAGCAGCTCCTCGACGTCGAGGTCGCCGAACGCGTAGCCGTCGAAGGTCTCGAACATCTCGTCCAGCGGCAGCTCGTCGGCGAGGCCCGCGAGCTCCAACTGGTTGCGCGCGGCGGTCTTCAGCAGCTGGATGGCCAGCACCTCGGCCGTGTGCAGCGGGCCGTCCCACTCGGGCAGCGCCAGCCGGTAGCCGAGGACCGCGACGCTGATCAGGAACTTCTTCGCGAACAGCGCCGTGTAGTGGCCGGCGTAGCGGGTCGGCAGGTCGTGCAGGACCCACAGCACCTCGTGCTCGCTGGCCGGGGTGCCCGCCTCCTCCAGCGTCTGGACGTCGACGAACAGCTCCTCGGTCAGCAGTTCAAGGCCCTGCATCAGCGCGCCCGCGACCAGTGTGGCCGCGTCGATGCTGACCGCGCCGTCCTGGTCGTAGCCGAACGCGTCCGGGTCGAACGCGCCGAGGGCGTCCGCGGCCTCCAGCAGCTGTTCCCGCTTGGCCGCGCGGTCCTCCTCGCTCGGCTCGGCGAGCGACGTGAGCTCGTCAAGCTCCTCGAGGTCGATCTCGATCTCCACGTCGTCGTCATCGACGTCGTCGACATCGGCCAGCGCGGCGGCCAGGTCCTCGTCGCTGGCCGTGACCTCGCAGCGCCCGACGGACCAGTCGGCCAGCAGCTCGGTGTGTTCCAGCAGCTCACCCAGCACGTGCCGGGCCGCGTCCTCGGCGAACGCCAGCGCCGGCGCGTCCAGCACCCACGTGATCGACGCGCCGGTCTGTTCCACCGAGATGCGGTGGTCCACCGGTTCGATCTCGACGCCGTCCGGGCCCTCGATCTGGGCGAGCAGTTCGAGATGTTCGTCGAGCAGGGCGGCAACGCCGTGGCGCTGGAGCGCGTCGAGAGCCGGGGTCTGCGCAGGCGGGAGAACCTCGGCGGTCAGCTGGTATTCCACGTCCCGAAGTGTGTCATCCCGCGCCACGCACGCGCGCGGCCCCCGGTGTCGCGGCCGGTCGGCGATTTGCTATCACCACCGTTTGCCGGCCGGTGGTGGCAATCGTGACAAGCCAAGGCCACTATCGGACACGTATCCAATCCGCGGGCGGCTGTAGTTCGGGAGACGGGAGGCGCGATGAGTGATCAGGATCGGCTGATCGCGGGCCGGTACCGACTCGGCGAGCAGATCGGCGTCGGCGCGATGGGCATCGTGTGGCGGGCCCGCGACGAGCGGCTGCGGCGCACCGTCGCGGTGAAACAGCTCCTGCTCCAACCGGGACTCGACGACCAACAGGCCGCAGACGCCCGCGCGCGGGCGATGCGCGAGGCACGGATCGCGGCCCGGTTGCAACACCCGAACGTGGTGATCGTCTACGACGTGGTCGAGGACGACGGCCAGCCCTGGCTGATCATGGAGTACGTGCCCTCCCGCAGCCTTGCCATGGTGCTGCGCGACGCGGGCCCGCTCACGCCGTACCAGGCCGCCGACGTCGGCGCCCAGGCGGCCGCCGGCCTTGCCGCCGCGCACGCCGTCGGCGTCATCCACCGGGATGTCAAGCCCGGCAACGTGTTGCTCGGCGACGACGGCACCGTCAAGATCACCGACTTCGGCATCTCAAGGGCCGTCGACGACGCGATCCTGACCGCGACCGGCCTGATCACCGGCACGCCCGCCTACCTGGCCCCCGAACTGGCCAAGGGCAGCGAGCCCGCGCCGTCGTCGGACGTGTTCGCGCTCGGCTCGACCCTGTACGCGGCGGTGCAGGGCACGCCACCGTTCGGCTACAACGAGAATCCGCTGGCGCTGCTCTACACGGTCGCCAACGGCACGGTGTCCCCGCCCGCCAAGGGCGGCCCGCTGACTCCCGTGCTGATGCGCCTGCTGTGCGCCGAGCCGGACAACCGGCCGACCATGCGGCAGGTGCACGTCGACCTGGCCGGGCTCGCCGCCCAACGCACCCTCGTGTCCCACGCGCCGGTCACCGACCCCGGCCGGGCCTGGACCACCCCAGGGGTGGCACCGGTTCCCGCACCGGATTTCGCGGCCGCGCCCCTGGCCGACCTGTTTCCAATCGGCAGGCCGGACCCGCCGCGCGCCCGGCGGCGGGCGGTTCGGCTGGCCATGGTGGTCGTGCTCGCGCTGCTGGCCGTCGGCGCGGCCGTGATCGTGGTGGACAGGGCGGGCCAGGGCGGTTCCGTTCAGGCGGCCGGGCCGTCCGGTGCCGCGGTGGCGCCGCCGGTGACTTCGTCGGCGGCGCCACCCGCGCCCGTCGTGCCGTCCCTTGCCGGCATGCGAGCGGTGGTGACCAGGTACTACGGGCTGCTGCCCGGCAATCTCGACGCCGCATGGCAGTTGTTGACCCCCCGGCTCCAGGCGAAGATCACCTTCGACCAGTTCCGGGGTTTCTACGCGACCATTGCCCACGTCGTGCCGGACAACTTCCGGCAGACCGGACCGGACATGGTCACCGCGGTGATCAACTTCGCGCCGCGGCACGGTGCGGTCACCCACGAGCCCTACCGGTTCACCGTGGTCACCCGGGCCGGCAAGCTGCTCATCGACGACGCGGTCCCGGTCGGCGGGCCCGCACGGTCGACCGGCGACTGACCGCGTCAGTTCCCCGGCGGAACCCCACCTGCCGGCGGCGCGCCGCCACCGAAGCCGCGCCCGCCGCCACCCAGGGTGGTGTCCTGGATGGTGTCGGCCGTTGCCGTGCTGCCGGACAGGGCGGCGGTCACCGTGACCGTGTTGCCCTGCTTGACGTCACCGATGGTGTTGGCGCCGTTGTCGACGCTGGTGCCGGAGTTGATCACGTAGCTCTGGGTGTAGCCGTCGGTGGACTTCAGGGTGATGTCCGTGGCGCTGACCGCCGTGACCGTCCCGGTCTGCAGCCGGTCGGTGACGAAGGCACCGTTGACGGACACGACGAAGTCGCCGTGCAGGGCGTTCGCGAGCGCGAGACCGCCAGGGGCGCCGCCGGCACCGAACCGGCCGAACCCGCCACCGGGGCCGCCACGGCCACCGGCGCCGCCCGCTGCCGTGGTCGAGCCGCTGTTGGTGGCGGCGATCACGCCGATCGTCCCGCCTGCCACGATCACCACGGCCACCGCGGCGGAGATCACGATCTTCCTGGTGGACCATGGCCGGTTCGGCCGTTCCGCGGCCGGCACCGGTGCGCCCCAGGTGCTGGGCGGCGCGGGGTCCGTGCTGCTGTGCTGTGTGGTCATGCCGACCACTCTGGGGTGGTCCGCTGTGTCCGTCCTGTGCCGCCGATGGGGACTGCCTGTGACTGGCGCGCGCAGCTCGCACACAGGTGGTACACAGCTACGACACAGTGGGACCACACCTGACTCCCGGACGATCGGACCATGTCAGCAGCGAATGGCGTGCGAGTGCTCGTCGTCGACGACGAGCCGACCCTGGCCGAACTGGTCACGATGGCCCTGCGTTACGAGGGCTGGGAGGTCCGCAGTGCCGGCAACGGTATGACCGCGGTGCGCCTGGCAAGGGACTTCCGGCCGGACGTCGTGGTGCTCGACGTGATGCTGCCCGACCTGAGCGGCCTGGACGTACTGCGCAGGCTGCGTGAACACACCCCGAACCTGCCGGTGCTGTTCCTGACCGCCAAGGACGCGGTCGAGGACCGGATCGCCGGCCTCACAGCGGGTGGCGACGACTACGTGACCAAGCCGTTCAGCCTCGAGGAGGTCGTGCTGCGGCTGCGCGCGCTGCTGCGCCGCACCCAGGTCGCCGAGTCGGTGGCCGGGTCGACGCTCACCGTCGGTGACCTGACCCTGGACGAGGACAGCCGCGAGGTGTACCGCGGCGGCACGCCGGTCGAGCTGACCGCGACCGAGTTCGAGCTGCTCCGCTTCCTGATGCGCAACGCCCGCAAGGTGTTGAGCAAGGCGCAGATCCTCGACCGGGTCTGGCACTACGACTTCGGCGGCCAGGCCAACATCGTGGAGCTCTACATCTCGTACCTGCGCAAGAAGATCGACGCGGGCCGGGAGCCGATGATCCACACACTGCGCGGCGCGGGCTATGTCCTCAAGCCCACGTCCTGAAGGCGCGGGGCGCTGGTGGCAGCCGGGCCGCTGGCCGTTGCGCACCAAGCTGTCCGCGGTCAGTGTGGTGCTGGTCGCCGTCGTGTGCGTGGTGATCGGGCTGGCCACCGTGCTGGCGCTGCGTGCCTTCCTGGTCAGCCAGCTCGACAACCAGCTCAGCCACGCGTCCACCGGCCCGCCCCGGCTGGGTGGTGGCGGACCGCCGCTGTGCGACGGGTTCACGACGCACCAGTTCCCCTTTCCCGGCCTGCCACCGAACTCGATCAACGCCGAACTGGCCGGGACCGACCAGATCAGCGGCGGCCTGCTGACCACGGACTTCTGCCAGGTCCCGCTGTCGGCGGCGGACGCCGCCGCGCTCGTCCCCAGTGGACGACTCGGCGTCGCCTACACCCGGCAGATCGGCTCGCTCGGTGACTACCGGCTGCTCGCCGCCATGGTGAGTCCGCCGGATCACCCACCCTTCGTCGCGATCCTGGGGCTACCGATGGCATCGGTGAACCAGACGATGACCCAGACCGGCCTTGTCATCGGCGGGGCGGCCGGGGTCGCGCTGGTGGCGGCGGGGTTGGCCGGCACGGCGATCGTGCGGCGCACGCTGCGGCCGCTGCGCCGGGTCGCGGACACCGCGAGCCGGGTGGCCGAACTGGAACTGGACCGGGGTGACGTGGCGCTGTCCGTCCGGGTGCCCGATGCCGACACCGATCCCACCACCGAGGTCGGCCAGGTCGGCGCCGCGCTGAACCGGATGCTCGGCCACATCGCGGCCGCGCTGTCCGCCCGGCAGGCCAGCGAGACGCGGGTGCGCCAGTTCGTCGCGGACGCCAGCCACGAACTGCGCACCCCGCTGGCCGCGATCCGCGGCTACGCCGAGCTCACCCGGCGCAGCGGCGACGACGTGCCGCCCAACGTGGCGCACGCGATCCGCCGCGTCGAGTCGGAATCGGCCAGGATGACGCTGCTGGTCAACGACCTGCTGCTGCTGGCCCGGCTGGACTCCGGCCGGCCACTGGACAGCGAACAGGTCGACCTGTCGCGGCTGGTGGTGGACGCGGTCAGCGACGCGCACATCGCCGGGCCGAGGCACGCGTGGCGGCTGGACCTGCCACCCGATCCGGTGGTGGTCACCGGGGACACGCAGCGGCTGCACCAGGTGCTGGCCAACCTGCTGTCCAACGCCCGCACGCACACCCCGCCCGGCACCACGGTCACCACGGGCCTCGCGGCCGCCGACGGCCAGGTGGTGCTGACCGTGGCCGACAACGGCCCAGGCATCCCGCAGGAGGTACTGCCCGAGGCGTTCGAACGGTTCGCCAAGGCGGACACGTCCCGCTCGCGCAACGCCGGCAGCACCGGCCTCGGCCTGGCGATCGTCGCCGCCGTGGTGGCCGCGCACGACGGTGCGGTCACGGTGACCAGCGTGCCGGGCGACACCGTCTTCACCGTCCGCCTGCCGCGTCACAGCTTCGGCACAGCCGCGCCACAAGGGTGACCTAGCTGCGGTCACAACCCTGTTGGCATGACCGCACTCGCCGAGCCGGCCACCCCGCATGCCGTAGCCACACCACCGCGCCCGGAACGGACGAGCGGCAGAACCGCGCTGCTGATCCTGCTCGGCGCGACCGCCGTGCTGTACCTCTACGGGTTGGGCGCGTCTGGCTGGGCGAACTCCTTCTACTCGGCGGCCGTGCAGGCCGCCACGAAGAGTTGGACGGCGCTTCTGTTCGGCTCGTCGGACGCGGCCAACGCGATCACCGTGGACAAGCCGCCCGCCGCGCTGTGGGTGATGGACATTTCGGCCCGGATCTTCGGCGTGAACGCGTGGAGCATCCTGGTGCCGCAGGCGCTGGAAGGCGTTGCGGCCGTTGGGTTCCTGTACGCGACGGTGCGGCGCTGCGCGTCGGCCGGTGCCGGGCTGCTGGCCGGCGCGGTGCTGGCGCTGACCCCGGTGGCCGCGTTGATGTTCCGCTTCAACAATCCGGACGCGCTGCTCGTGCTGCTGCTGGTCCTGGCCGCCTACGCCACGGTGCGCGCGCTGGAACGGGCCGGCACCTGGTGGCTGGTGCTGGCCGGCTCGGCGATCGGATTCGGCTTCCTTGCCAAGATGTTCCAGGCTTTCCTTGTCGTGCCGGCGATCGCGCTGGTCTACCTGATCGCCGCGCCGACGCCGCTGCGCCGCCGGATCGGCCAGACACTGCTGGGCGGCCTTGCGATGGTGGTCGCGGGCGGCTGGTGGGTGGCGCTGGTCGCGCTGTGGCCTGCCGGCTCCCGCCCGTACATCGGTGGCTCGCAGCACAACAGCGTGCTGGAACTCGCCTTCGGCTACAACGGTTTCGGCAGGCTGACCGGGAACGAGACAGGCGGCCTCGGCAATCTGAATCAGGACGCCGGCTGGGCACGGCTGTTCGGCAGCCAGATGGGCACCCAGATCGCGTGGCTGCTGCCCGCGGCACTGGTCGGCATCGGGGCCGGGCTGTGGCTGACGCACCGGACCCCGCGCACCAACCTGACCAGGGCCGCGGTGCTGCTGTGGGGCGGCTGGCTGCTGATCACCGCGGTGGTGTTCAGCTTCGCGCAGGGCATCCTGCACCCGTACTACACGGTGGCGCTGGCGCCCGCGATCGCCGCGCTGGTCGGGATCGGCGCGAGCGGCCTGTGGCGGCACCGGGGCCGCGCGGCGGCGCCCGGCGTGTTGTCCGGCGCGACCGCGCTGACCGCGATCTGGTCGTTCGTGCTGCTGGACCGGGACCCCACCTGGCAGCCGTGGCTGCGTTACGTCGTGCTCGTGGCCGGGTTGGCCGCGGCCGGACTGCTGATGTTCGCCGCCGACCTGGGCCGTCGGTTCGCCATGTTCGGCGCGGGGCTGGCCATGGTGGCCGCGTTGGCCGGTCCTGCCGCGTACTCGGTGGCGACGGCCGCCGCGCCGCAGAGCGGCGCGATCCCGTCCGCCGGACCGAGCCAGACCGGCTTCGGTGGTGGTTTCGGTGGTGGCGGCTTCGGCGGGCCGGGTGGCGGTGGTGGCCCCGCCGGCATCCTCGGGGCGTCGACGCCCGGCCAGAGCCTGGTCAACCTGTTGTCCGCCAACGCATCCCACTACACCTGGGTCGCGGCGACGGTGGGCTCGAACAGCGCGTCCGGCTACCAGCTCGCCACCGGCGACCCGGTAATGGCCATCGGCGGGTTCAACGGCACCGATCCGTCACCCACGCTTGCTCAATTCCAACAGGACGTGGCCGCCGGCAAGATCCACTACTTCATCGGTGGTGCCGGCGCCAGTGGCCTTGCCGGCGGCAGCGGCAGCCAGGACTCGGCCCAGATCGCCGCCTGGGTCAGTAGCCACTTCACCGCGTCCACTGTGGATGGCGTCACCGTCTACGACCTGACCGCCAGATGAGCGAGCACACAGCGGCACCACAGTCGCGGCACACCGACCCCACAAGTCCGACCTGGACGGTGGATGCCATGACGATGAGTGCCCAGCCAGCCACGTTGCCACGAACCCCGTCGGCGTCCGGTCCCGTGCTCGACATGGTGGTCCCGGTCTACAACGAGCAGACCGACCTGGAACCCTGCGTCCGCAGGCTGCACCGCCACCTGACCGAGCACTTCCCGTACCCGTTCCGGATCACCATCGCCGACAACGCCAGCGTGGACGACACGCCGTCGGTGGCCGCCCGGCTGGCCGACGAACTGCCCGAGGTGTCGTCGGTGCGGCTGACGCAGAAGGGCCGCGGCCGCGCACTGCGCGAGGTGTGGACGGCGTCCGACGCGGCCGTGCTGGCCTACATGGACGTGGACCTGTCCACCGACCTGGCCGCGCTGCTGCCGCTGGTCGCGCCCTTGCTGTCGGGCCATTCCGACCTGGCCATCGGCAGCAGGCTGGCACGCGGCGCGCGCGTGGTGCGCGGGGCCAAGCGGGAGTTCATCTCCCGCTGCTACAACCTGATCCTGCGGTCCGCGCTGGCCGCCCGGTTCAGCGACGCCCAGTGCGGCTTCAAGGCGATCCGCGCCGACGTCGCCGCGCAGTTGCTGCCGCTGGTGCAGGACACCGGCTGGTTCTTCGACACCGAACTGCTGGTGCTGGCACAGCGGGTCGGCCTGCGCATCCACGAGGTGCCGGTCGACTGGATCGACGACCCGGACAGCCGGGTGGACGTGCTGGCCACCGCCGTCGCCGACCTGAAGGGTGTTGTCCGGCTGGGCCGCGCGCTGGTCACCGGCGAACTGCCGATCACCCGGCTGCGCAACGAGTTCGGCCGTGGCAGGCTGGTCGCCGACCCGCCCGGCGTGCCACGCGGCCTGGCTGGCCAGGCGGTCCGGTTCGCCGCGATCGGCGTCGCCAGCACGCTGGCCTACCTTGTGCTGTTCGTGTTGCTGCGCGGCATGATGGGTGCCCAGGGGGCCAACCTGATCGCGTTGCTCGTCACCGCCGTCGCCAACACCGCCGTGAACCGCCGGGTGACGTTCGACGTGCGCGGCAGCCGGCACGCCGGCCGCCACCAGTTCCAGGGCCTGATCGTGTTCGGCATCGGGCTCGCCCTGACCAGCGGCGCGCTGAGCCTGCTGAACCTGGCCGCCGGCACCCCCGGCCGGCTGACCGAGCTGTCCGTGCTGGTCGCCGCCAACCTGCTCGCCACCGTCGTGCGGTTCGTGTTGCTGCGCGCCTGGGTGTTCCGCGCACAGCGGCCCCGCGACTGATTCCCGACCTACCGAGAGGCATGTGATGTCCGCGTCCACCCTGTCCCCGCCCGTCCAGCACACGGTCGGGCCACCGGTGACCACGAGCCGGCCGGCCCTGGTCCGAGGCGCGCTGGCCGTGCTGCTCGCCGGCACGGCCCTGCTGTACCTGTGGAATCTCAGCGCGTCCGGCTACGCCAACGACTTCTACGCCGCCGCCGTGCAGGCCGGCACGCAGAGCTGGAAGGCCCTGCTGTTCGGCTCGCTCGACCCCGGCAACATCATCACCGTGGACAAGCCGCCCGCCGCACTGTGGATCATGGGCCTGTCCGGCCGGATCTTCGGGTTCAACTCGTGGAGCCTGCTGGCGCCGCAGGCGATCGAGGGCGTGCTGTCGGTCTGGCTGCTGTTCGCCACCGTGCGCCGCTGGTCCGGCCCGGCGGCAGGGCTGGTCGCCGGTGCCACGCTGGCGCTGACCCCGGTGGCCGCGCTGATGTTCCGGTTCGACAACCCGGACGCGTTGCTGGTGCTGCTGCTCGTTGCTGGCGCGTACTGCGTCGTCCGGGCCACCGAGAAGGCGAGCGTCGGCTGGCTGATGCTGGCCGGCACCGCGCTGGGCTTCGGCTTTCTCACCAAGATGTTGCAGGCTTTCCTTGTCCTGCCGGCATTCGCGCTCGTCTACCTGGTCGCGGCGCACACGCCGTTGGGCCGGCGGCTGTGGCACTTGGCCGTCGCCGGGCTGGCCATGGTCGTGTCGGCAGGCTGGTACGTGGCGCTGGTGGCGCTGTGGCCCGCCGGTTCCCGGCCCTACATCGGCGGTTCGACGAACAACAGCCTGCTGCAGCTGGCGTTGGGCTACAACGGCCTCGGCCGGATCCTCGGCGGCTCGGGCTCCGGCCCTGGCGGCGGCGGTGGTGGCGGCTTCGGCGGCGCCACCGGCATCACACGGATGTTCAACAGCATCGTTGGCACCGAGATCTCCTGGCTGCTGCCGGCGGCGCTGATCGGGCTGGTGGCCGGCCTGTGGTTCACCCGCATGGCGCCACGCACCGACCGGACGCGGGCCGCGCTGATCCTGTGGGGCGGCTGGCTGCTGGTGACGGGCCTGGTGTTCAGCTACATGCAGGGCATCATGCACCCCTACTACACGGTCGCCCTCGCGCCGGCCATCGCCGCGCTCGTCGCGATCTCCGGCCGGGAACTGTGGCGCGGCCGCGGCCAGTTCGGCTGCCGGGTGGTGCTGGCGCTGATGATCGCGGTCACCGGTGTCTGGGACTACGCGTTGCTGGAACGCACGTCCGACTGGGTGCCGGTGTTGCGCGTCGTGGTGCTGTTGGTGGCCGGCGTTGCCACGTTCGCGGTGCTGTTCGGCGCCCGGTTCGGCGTCGTCGTGATCACCACGGCCCTGGTCGGCGGCCTGCTCGCCACGTCGGCCTATGCCGTGGACACCGCGAGCACCCCGCAGACCGGCGCCACCCCCGCGTCCGGCCCGAGCACCGGCGGTTTCGGCGGCGGGGGTCCTGGCGGTTTCGGTGGCCAGACCACGAGTTCGGCGTTGATCACCGCGCTGCGGACGAGCACGACCCGCTGGGCCGCGGCCACGACCGGGTCACAGTCGGCCGGGCCGCTCGAACTGGCCAGCGGCGCGTCGGTGATGGCCATCGGCGGCTTCAGCGGCAGCGACCCGGCACCGACCCTGGCCCAGTTCGAGGCTTACGTGCAGGCAGGCGATGTGCACTACTTCATCGCGGGCGGCGGCCCCGGTGGCGGCGGTGGCTTCGGCGGTGGCGGTGGCACCGACTCGGCGAGCCAGATCACCGCGTGGGTCCAGAGCCACTACAAGTCGACGACGATCGGCGGTACCACGGTCTACGACCTGACCACTGGCTGATCAGCACCCGCACCGCGACGATCGAGGCGCCGCCGACCTGCGCCTCGATCGTCGCGGTCGACGTGCCATTCGGCCATCCGAGTTTCTCCGGTGATATGCGCCGGTGGCTTCGGCGACGTTACCGATATCCTCGCAGGAACCGAGCGCGAACCGCGCATTTCGTGGCATTTCGTGGAGGAGTGACTGTGGCAACGTGGGGAGACCTGGTCGCCTTCGTGCGGTCCGAGTTCCGTGTGACGCGCGTGGAACCGGACGAAATCCGAATCGAGCTGGAGTTCGAGGACGAGCGCCGGCAGGCCGTCATCGTGCAGCGCGAGATTCTCGACAAACGCGAGGAATGGGTGCAGATCGCGTCCCCGTGCGGCAAGGCGGCCGAGGTCAACCTGCTCGCCCTGCTGACCCAACTCGGCGACGCCGCGGTCGTCGGCGGCGCGGTGGTCATGGGGGAGTACGTGGTCATCCGGCACTCGCTGCCACTGGAGAACCTACAGATCAACGAGTTCGTCGACCCGATGACCCTACTGGCCGGCACCGCAGACGAACTGGAAGAGATGTTCACCGGCGGCGACGGCTACTGACCGTAGTGGTTCAGCTGGTACTGAAGTTGCGCGGACTCGAGTTTGAAACTAGTTTGAAAGTATGCCGACGCCAGCTCCAGAGATCAACTTTTCTGACCTGTCCAATCGGCCCGTCGAGGCGGTCCGCAAGCTTCAGGCATCGCCGAGCCGATCGCTGCGCATCCATCGCCGTGGCGAGGAGGACCTGGTACTCACGACGGCCGGCCGCGCCGCACAGTGCACCGAGGCGGCGTCCGCGACCACCAAGCTGTTCCTGGCACTGATGCAGCATGACGATCGGGTGCGCAGCCTGGTCACCGAGGTGATACCGACCGCGTTCCCCTGGGTGCGGTTCCTGCCCAAACAGGACGTGCAGGCCTTCGCGGTCGAGCTGGTTGCCGCGCTGGAGGGCGCGGAGTCGCTGCGGAACCCGGCGCCGGTGGCTCAGGTCGTGACCGCATGGCAGCACACCGCCGAGGTCTACGCCGATCCCGAGTTGCTGACGATCCTGCGACAAGACGGTGAGGACTTCGGCCCGGTGCCCATGCCATGAGCCCGAAACGCGGCGATCTCGTGGCCCCGCCTCCGACGAACGGGGAATGGGCGGTTCGGTTCAGTACCAACGAAGGCATCAAGGGATGGGCGGCCCTGGAGACTGCGGCACCCAACAACCTGCGCTGGGCATGGGACATCATGCGCACCGACCCCGGACCTGGCCCTGGCAAACCGACCGCGCGTCACTTCCAGCTCAAAGGCGATCTGGCGACCGGGCTGCACGGTGGCCGCGAGCTGTCCCAGTGGGAGATCGAGGTCACCGGCGGCGGCCGCATCTTCTACCTACTCGACGAGGAACGGCACGCGGTGTGGGTCAAAACGGCAAGCACCGGTCATCCCAAGGTCACCGAATGACGCGCGCTATTCCTTGAGGTGACCCTCCGCCGTCATAACCTGGTTCTGCGCATTAGCGGCACCGCCGACGAAAGGGCAGACCGGATCTGCCGGGCACCAAACGTAGATCCGGCGGCGGGGGGCCAGCGCTGTACTCGGCCCATGGCCCTCCGCTCGCCGTCGAACAATGCGCGACGTGGGTGGTCAGCTCAGGTCGGTGATGACGGTCTTGGTCTCCATGTAGTTCTCGAATACTGCATGGCCCATCTCGCGGCCCCAGCCGGATTCCTTGTAGCCGCCGAAGGGCAGGGTGGCGTCGAAGACGTTCCAGGTGTTCACCCATACGGTGCCGGCCCGCAGTCGCCGCGCGGTGCGGTAGGCCTTGCCGATGTCCTTGGTGAACACCCCGGCACCCAGTCCGTAGCTGGAGTTGTTGGCGGTGGGCAGAATGTCCGTCTCCGCGTTGAACGGGGCCGCGGCGAGGACCGGTCCGAAGATCTCCTCCTGTACGGCCTTCATCTCCTCGCGGGTGCCGGTCAGGATCGTCGGTCCGACGAAGTAGCCTCGGCCGCCCACGCTGTCGCCGCCGATGATGCCGGCGCCCTCGTCCCGACCGGAGTTGATGTAGCCGGTGACCCGGTCGAACTGCTCCTGCGACACCAGTGGGCCCATGCTGGTCGTCGGGTCGAGCCCGTTGCCGATCTTGATGTTGCGAGCCTGTTCCGCGACACCCTCGACGACCTGGTCGTACACCGACTCCTCCACGTAGAGGCGGGAACCGGCCACGCAGCATTCGCCCTGGTTGAAGAAGATCGCGTTGGCGGACCCGGCGATCGCCTTCTCGATGTCGGCGTCGGCGTAGACCACGTTGGGCGACTTGCCACCCAATTCCAGGGACACCTTCTTCAGGTTCCCCGCGGCCGCCTTGACGATCTCCTTGCCCACCTCGGTGGACCCGGTGAAGGCGACCTTGTCCACGTCCGGGTGCGCGGCGATCGCGGCACCCGCTTCGCCGAAACCGGTGACGATGTTCAGCACGCCCGGCGGCAGGCCGGCCCGCATCGCCAACTCGCCCAGCAGCAGCGCGGACAGCGGCGTCTGCTCGGCCGGCTTGAGGATGATCGTGCAACCCGACGCCAGCGCGGGCGCCACCTTCCACGCCGCCATCAGCAGCGGGAAGTTCCACGGGATGATCTGCCCGACGACGCCGACCGGTTCCCGCAGCGTGAACGCCAGGTAGGCGTCCGGGGCGGCGGCCGAGATCGGGATCGTGTTGCCCTCGATCTTGGTGGTCCAGCCCGACATGTAGTGGAACACGTCCGCGGCCAGCGGCACGTCGGCGATCTTGGCCACCGCGTAGGGCTTGCCGTTGTCCAGCGACTCCAGCAGCGCGAACTTCTCGAGATGATCGAGGATCAGGTCACCGAGCTTGTGAATGATCCGGCCGCGCTGCCCGTGAGGCATCGTGCGCCACGCCGAACCGTCCGCGAACGCCGCCCGTGCCGCGCGGACCGCCCGGTCGACGTCCTCGGACTCGCCGTGCGCGACCGAGCCCAGCACCTCCTCGGTGGCGGGGTTGAGGCTGTCGAACGTCCGGCCCGACGCGGCGTCCACCCACTCCCCGTTGATCAGCATCTTGTGGCTCAGCGAGCCGACCACTTCCTTGATGCGGGGCTCATCGAATGCGAGGGTCACCGTTGGCCTCCTTGATCCGGGCGCGTCCGGCCCGCCGCTACCCAGCGGCGTGCGGCATGTCACACCCATACAAGCACCGCATCTGCGGCCCGTCCATGGCATCTTCGGCGCATTTGCGGACTAAATGCACCGACCTGTCCGGGTGCACGCGGTTTGCGCTGCTAGGCGCACTGTTCCTGGAGGTAGCCAAGGGTGCCGGCGAACGCGTCGGCCAACAGGTCGATGTCCGGCAGCGCGGCGCCGTTCGCGTGCAGTCCAACGTGGACACTGTCGCGATACGTGCTGAACGCCACCCCAAGGGCATGACCGGGGGCCAGCGGCACCACCGGGTACACCTCCTGCAACTCCGCCCCGTCGAACGACAGCGGCACGTTCGGCAGCGGCACGCTCGTCACCACCGTGTCGCACAGCAGCGGGGCGCACTGGCCGACCATCGGCATCACCAGCCGGTGCAGCGCGGCGGGCACGCGGTCGGCCAGCACCGGGATGGCGCCGGGCCCGCGACCGGGGCCCGCCTCCTTGTTGCCGTCCATCACGGCCCGCACGGCCGCCAGGCGACGAACCGGATCGGGCTCACCGACGGGCAGGTCACACAGGTAGCCCGACAGTTGGTTGCTGGCCGAACCGCCGGCACGAGCTCGCTGGTTGACCGGGATGAACGCCCGAGGCGACAGGCCGTCCGCGCGGTCGCCGCGGGCGATCAGCCAGTCCCGCAGGGCACCGGCCAGCACCGCGAGCAGCACGTCGTTCGTGGTGCCGCCGTGGGTGCGGCGAACTCGTTTCACGTCCGCCATGTCCAGCCGGACGGTGGCCAACCGCCGGTCGGCCGATGTCGGCGCGAGCAGCGGCGACGGCGGGGGAGTGGGCCGCGCACTGCGCAGCACCGAGCCCGCGATGTCGACGGCCTGCTGCGCCGACGACCCGAACGACCGCAGCGACGCACCCAGCCCGAGCGCGGGCGCCAGCGTCGATGGCCGGTTGGCCAGCCGGCCATCGACGGCGTCGAGCAGCGCGAGGCCGAGCACGACCGCGCCCGCGCCGTCGGCGAGTGCGTGGTGCAGCTTCGGCAGGATCGCGAACCGGCCACCGGGCAGGCCGGTGAGCACGTGGATCTCCCACAGTGGACGGCGCGGGTCGAGGCGCTCGCCCATGATGTCGGCCGCGCGGTCGGTGAGTTGGGCGGCGTCGTGCGGCCGGGGCAGGTGGTGGTGGTGAATGTGGGCCGCCGCGTCGAACCGGGGATCGTCGACCCAGCCGACCTTGCCGAAGGACAGCAGCGAACCGCGAATCCGTTGGCGCAGGCGGGGAATCCGTTCCGCCCTGCCGCGCAACAGCTCGACCAGCCTGGTCGGGTGCACCGGCCGGGGTGGCGAGAACAACGCCAGCGCGCCGATGTTCATCGGCGAGGACGTGCTGTCCAGGCTGAGAAACGCGGTGTCCAGCCCACTGAGCGCGGTAACCGCCATCAGCAGATCCCTTCGTGGGTTGTCGGAGCGAAGCTCCGATGTACCTGGCGCAGTCGGCCACGCCGCGCGGACATCTTCGCGGCGGTCTTCCGTGACCGGGCACATCGGGCGGTTCTTGGTGTGGGTACAGCAAACCCGGCGACGATGGCGAGGGCGTGGTCCCGAGGTTACGAACGCGGGTCAGGACCACCTGATCAGGTGAGCTTCGACACGATCCTAAGTGGCGCGTGCCGAAGGACGACGGCCAGCGGCCGCCACGGCCATGGCGGTACGCAGGCGTTGGCCACCTCGCGTTCGATTGCCTTCACCATCGATCGGACACCGGTCGCTGTGTCCGTCATCAGCCGGCTCACCGACGGATCGGGGTTCATTTCCGAGCTGATGAACCCAGGATAGAGGGTGGTGACGGTGATCGGCCTGTCGACCACGTCCGCCCGGATGCCCTCGGCGAGCGTTGCGATGCCCGCCTTCGTGGCGCTGTACGTGGTGGTATGGCCCGGGAACCCGCGAAACGCGCCGACCGACGAGATCACCACGAGGTGGCCGCTGTCCTGGGCGCGGAACACGCTGAGAGCAGCTTCACACTGCGCCAGCGCGCCGAGAAAGTTGGTCCGCGCCGTCACGAGGTTGGCGTCGAACCGCCCGGTGCCGATCGGTTGGCCCTTGCCGATGCCGGCGTTCACGATCACCCGGTCCAGTGAACCGAGATCGCCGGTGAACTGGTCGAACGCGGCGAACACGTCGTCGTGGTCGGTGACGTCGAGCCTGCGGATCAGCACGGTGATGTTCGGGTGCCGGGACGTGAGTTCGTCTCGCAGTTCAGCCAGGCGGTCGGTACGCCGGGCGCACAACGCGAGATTTCGGTCACGTGCCGCGAACTCCCGCGCCATCTGCGCGCCAAGCCCTGAGCTGGCACCGGTGATCACGATGTTCGTGCGCACCCGACGTTTGCGAAAAGACATCGTCCGAAGTGTAACGGGCCGCCGCCGATCAGAACGCCGCCAGCGTATGCCAGGCGAGCCCTTCGTCGGTCGCGTCGTCCCGCACCACGCTGCCCTCGATCAGCCCGTACGGCCGGTCCGCCGCGTGGAACACCTCGTTCGGGTTGTCCAGGCCGAACGGGCTCAGGTCGACGACGAAGTGGTGCCTGTTGGGCAGCGACAGCCGCACCTCCGCGACCGAATCGTGCCCGGCCAGCACCGCTTCGCCCATCGCGTACAGGGTCTGCTGCAACGCGAGGCTGTGCGTGGTGGCGAACGCCCGCAACAGCGCCGCACGCACCGAGTCGAACGTCGTGGCCCAGGCCACGTCGGCCGGCCGTTGGTAGCGCCAGCGCGCGGTGACCGCCGTGGCCAGCACGCGGTCGGTGGTCTCGGGCAGCGTGGTGTAGCGGTCGCGCGGGTAGCCGTGGAACTCCGAGCCGGTGGACTTCAGCACGACGAGGTCGGTCAGCCCGGACACCACCCAGGCCCCCTCGCCCGCGACGGTCACGGCCGTGGTGCGCTTCTCGTCCGACGACCGGCGGAACGCGTGCGGATGGTCCTCGATCCGCTCCCACCCGTACTGGTCGATCATGACCCGCGCGCTGGTGATGTGGTCGAACGAGCCGACGAAGTGCCGGCCAAGGCGCAGCGCGAAGTCCTCGATCTCGCCGACCGGTGCCTCCCGCGCGAACGCGAACACGGTGTTCTTCTGGGTGTCCGTCGGCACCACGAGCGCGTTGTCGCCGTCGAGGTGCGACGCGGTCATGTCGCCGCGCAGCGCGATGCTCACGTTCAGGTCGGTGAGGTGGTGCCGGTCCCGGTCGTCACGGCGCACCGTCACCAGGCGGGTCTCCGCCTTGCCGTACTGGTTGGCGCCGAGCCTGATCGTCACGGGTCAGCTCCCTCGATAGGTGGAGAAGGCGAACGGGGACAACAGGATCGGCACGTGATAGTGCTGGTGCGGATCGGTCACCGTGAACGTGATCGTGACCTCGGGGAAGAACGACTCGGCGAAGTAACCGGCCGTGTCGAAGACCAGTCGATATCGCCCGGCGGCGATCGTCTCCGGACCGAGCGTGTGAACCCGGCCGTCGCGGTCGGTGACCGCGTCGCCGAGCACCTCGCCGCCCTGACCCTCCAGCCGGACCGCGATCCCGACCGCGGGGCGGCCCGCTGCCGTGTCCAGCACGTGCGTGGTGACGGCACTCATGCCGCGACGATCCGCGCCAGCCGCAGGCGGGCGATCCTGCCGAGTTCCCGTCGTACCACGGACAACTCGGCGACCGGGTCGTTGCCCATCCGCGTGGCCAGGTCGGCCAGCAGGTCCTCGCCGTCCCGGCCGCTGGCGGAGACCAGGTAGATGTGCCCGAACCGCGCCTCGTAGGCCAGGTTCGCGGCCAGCAGACGATCCGCGAGCGTCACGCTGTCCACATCGGACTGTTCGGTGGCGGACATGGTGCCGGGCGTGGTGCGCTCGCCGATCCGGGGATGCTCGTCCAGCGCGTGCTCGATCTCCGCGTCGGTCAGGCCGGCCGACAGCTCGTCGGCCCTGGTCAGCAACTCGGCCAGCCCCGCGTACGGCCGGCCGTCTGCCAGGTCGCGGGCCCACCGGTCCACCGCGACGCACTGCCGGAACAGGCTGGTCAGCCGGTCAGCCCCGAGCTCGTTGACTTCTGCGATGCGGAAATTGTTTTCCATTGCGCCCGAACCTACAATACGGAACGAGGATTCCACAATATGAAATGAGGCGACCAATGCGGTGGGCGGCCAACATGTCCATCCTGTTCCCCGAACTGGCCGTCATCGAGCGGCCATCGGCCGCCGCGGCAGCCGGGTTCGACGCGGTCGAGTCCTGGTGGCCGTTCCCGACCGCGACGCCGGACCCGACCGAGGTCGACCAGTTCGTCGACGCCATCCGGAACGCGGACGTCCAGTTGATCGCGCTCAACTTCTTCGCGGGCGACATGGCAGCAGGCGACCGGGGCGTGGTGTCCTGGCCCGGCCGTGAAGAGGAGTTCCACACCAGCGTACGGCTCGCCGCGGACATCGGAAAACGCTTGGGCACCAAGGCTTTCAACGCTCTCTACGGCAACCGGCGACCGGACGCCGACCCGACGGAGCAGGACGAACTGGCCCTCCGCAACCTCCGCCGCGCGGCCCAGACTGTGGCCCAGCTCGGTGGGACGATCCTGATCGAGCCGGTCAGCGGCGCCCCGGCCTACCCGCTGCGGACCGCGGCCGACGTGATCGCGGTGCTCGACCGGGTCGGCGCCGAGAACGTGGCGCTGCTCGCCGACCTGTACCACCTCAGCGTCAACGGCGACGACGTCCCGACGGCCATCGACGTCCATTTCGGACGGATCGGCCACGTCCAGATCGCGGACGCCCCGGGCCGCCACGAGCCCGGCACCGGCCAACTCGACCTGGCGACCTGGCTGCACACCCTGGACCAACGCGGCTACACCGGCTACGTGGCCGCCGAATACCAGCCGACCGGCGCCGGCTTCGGCTGGCTGGCACGCCTGTGACGACGATCGGCTTCATCGGTCTGGGCATCATGGGCGATCCCATGGCCGCCCACCTAGCCACCGCCGGTCACCAGGTCACCGGCCACGTCCGCCGCCCGGCCGCCGGCCGCCGCCTGATCGAGGCAGGCGGCACCACGGTCACCAGCATCGCCGACGCGGTCAAAGGCGCCCAGGTCGTGATCACCATGCTGCCCAGCGGTGTCGACGTCGAGGAGGTGGTCCTCGGCGTGCTCGCGAACGCCGACGCGGGCACCCTGCTGATCGACATGAGCACGACAAGTCCGGAAACCGCCGTCCACCTCGCGGAACGCCACGCCCACAGCGTGGACGCGCCGGTGTCCGGCGGCCAGGCGGGCGCCGAGAACGCCACGCTCGCCATCATGGTCGGCGGCGACACCGACGACGTCGACTCTGCCCGCCCACTGTTCGACGTGCTCGGCGCCACGATCGTGCACGTCGGTCCGCACGGCGCCGGCCAGACCGTCAAGGCCGCCAACCAACTCGTGGTCGGCGGGATCATCGCCCTGGTCAGCGAGGCAATCGTGCTGCTGGAAGCCGCCGGTGTCGATGCCGGGGCCGGCCTCGACGTACTGGCGGGCGGCCTGGCCGGCAGCCGCGTACTGGACCTCAAACGCGATGCGATGCTGCGCCGCGAGTTCACCCCGGGCGGCCGGCTGGAACTGCACCACAAGGACATGGGCATCGCGCTCGACGCGGCCCGCCGAGCCGGCGTGGCCCTCCCGGTCACCGGCCTGGTCGCCGAGCTGATGGCCGCCGGGCGCGCGATGGGCTTCGGTGGCCAGGACCACACCGCGCTGCTGCGCGTGATCGAACAACTCAGCGGGAGGAACGGATCTTGACGCATGTCGTGGTCGCGCCGGACAAGTTCAAGGGCTCGCTGACGGCCGCGGCCGCCGCGGCCGCGCTGGCCAGGGGCATCGGCCGGGTGCGCCCAGACCTGCCGGTCCACCAGGTCCCGGTGGCCGATGGCGGCGACGGCACGGTGGCCGCGGCCCTGGCCGCCGGATTCCGACCGGTCACCGCCACCGTCGCCGGTCCCACCGGCGAACCGGTCACCGCGACCATCGCGCTGCGCGACGACCTGGCCGTCGTCGAGGCTGCCGCGGCAGGCGGCCTTGCCCAACTGCCGGCCGGTCTCGCCCCGCTGACGGCGTCCAGCTACGGCGTCGGCCAACTCCTGCGCGCGGCGGTCGACGCCGGGGCCCGCACGATCGTGCTCGGCGTCGGTGGCAGCGCCAGCACGGACGGCGGCGCCGGCATGGTCCAGGCGCTGGGTGGCAGGGTGCTGGACGGTGCCGGCTCGCCGCTGCCGCCCGGCGGCGCGGCCCTGCTCGACGTGGCCACCGTGGACCTCACCGGCCTGGACCTGCACGGCGCCAACGTGATCCTGGCGTCCGATGTGGACAATCCACTGCTCGGCCCCGATGGCGCGGCGGCCGTGTTCGGTCCGCAGAAGGGCGCCGGTCCGGGCCAGGTCACGTTGCTGGACGAGGCACTGACCGTGTGGAGCGACCACGTCGACCCGGCGCTGGCCGACGCCCCGGGTGCGGGCGCCGCGGGCGGCATCGGCTTTGCCGCGCTCGCCGTGCTGGGCGCGACCCGCAGGTCCGGCATCGAACTGCTCCTGGACCTGGTCGGCTTCGCGGACCACCTGCCCGGCGCCGCGCTCGTGATCACCGGCGAGGGCTCGCTGGACGACCAGAGCCTGCACGGCAAGGCCCCGATCGGCGTGGTCGGCGCCGCGGTCCACGCCGGTGTCCGTGCCGTCGTGGTCGCCGGCCGCTACCGCCTCGACCATCGCACCCTGGCTTCCGTCGGCATCACCGCCGCCTACGCGTTGACCGACATCGAACCCGACCCGGCCCGTTGCATGGCCGACGCGGACCGCCTGCTGGAAGAGCTGGCCGTCCGCGTCGCCCAGGACTGGCTGTGAGGTACGACCTGGTGTTCCGCGCCCGCCGGATCATCACGCCGACGGGGGAGCGGTCCGGCGTGGTCGGCGTCCGCGACGGCCGGATCGCCGTGCTCGCGGACACGGTCCTCGACGCGGCCGACCACGTCGACCTGGCCGACGACGAGGTGCTGCTGCCCGGCCTGGTGGACAGCCACGTGCACGTCAACGAGCCGGGCCGCACCGAATGGGAGGGCTTCGCCAGCGCCACCATGGCCGCCGCGGCCGGTGGCGTGACCACGCTCATCGACATGCCCCTGAACAGCGTGCCCCCCACCACCGACCCGTCGGCGCTGGCCGTGAAACGCGCCGCCGCGGCCGGTCAACTCCACGTCGACGTCGGTTTCTGGGGTGGCGCGGTACCCGGCAACACCGCCGACCTGGCCGCGCTGCACGCGGCAGGCGTGTTCGGCTTCAAGGCGTTCACCGTGGACTCCGGTGTCGACGAGTTCGGCCACCTCGACCACGACCAACTGGCCAAGGTGATGCGCCGCATCGCCGACCTGGACGCGATGCTGATCGTGCACGCCGAGGACGCGACCACGATCGCTGCCGCACCACCACCGACCGGCCCGCGCTACGCGGACTTCCTGGCCTCCCGCCCGCGCGCCGCCGAAAACACCGCGATCGCGGACCTACTGACGCTGGCACAGCGATTCAATACCAGACTGCACATCCTGCATCTGTCCAGTTCGGACGCTCTCCCGATGCTGCGCGACGCCAAGCGTGCCGGCATCCGCGTCACCGCAGAAACGTGCCCGCACTACCTCACCTTCACGGCGGAGGACATCCCGGACGGCGCCACCCAGTTCAAGTGCTGCCCACCGATCCGCGAAGCGGCGAACCGGGAAAACCTGTGGCAGGGCTTGGTGGACGGCACGATCGACCTGGTGGTCACCGACCACTCGCCGAGCACCACCGCCATGAAACGGCTCGACGTAGGCGATTTCTGCCTCGCCTGGGGCGGCATCGCCGGCCTTCAGGTCGGCCTGTCCGCCGTCTGGACCCAGGCCCGGCAACGCGGCATCAGCCTCGCCCAGGTGATCGGCTGGATGGCCGAACACCCGGCCGACCTGGTCGGGCTGGGCACCAAGGGCCGGATCGCGGTCGGCACCGACGCGGACCTGTGCGTGTTCGCGCCGGACACGGAGTTCACCGTGGCCGCCGCCGACCTGCACCACCGCAACCCCGTCACCGCCTACCACGGCACCCGCCTCGCCGGCACGGTCCGCGCCACCTGGCTACGCGGCGTCCGCACCACCGCCCGGCCGACCGGGATTCTGTTGCGCAGAGGAGAAACATGACCGCGGACTGGACCCGACTGCCCGACCTGGCCTCCCGCCGCGTCGGCGGCAGTGTGCTCGCGGCCAACGACGAGTTCTTCGCCCAGCGGGAAAACCTGATCAAGCCGGAGTCTCCCGAATTCCGGCAGGACACGTTCACCAACAAGGGCCAGGAATACGACGGCTGGGAAACCCGCCGCAGGCGATCCGAACCGGGCGACCACGACTGGGCAATCGTCCGCCTCGGCATTCCGGGCACGATTCACACGGTGGTCGTGGACACCGCGTTCTTCAAGGGAAACTACCCACCGTTCTGCGCCGTCGACGGCTGCCACGTGAACGGCTACCCGGCGGAACCGACCGGCTGGGAGGAGATCCTGCCCCGATCGCCACTCGCAGGCGACACGGCCAACGTGTTCACCGTGGCCGGAAGCCGCCGCTACACCCACGTCCGGCTACGAATCTTCCCCGACGGCGGCGTCGCACGCCTGCGCATCCACGGCACCCCGATACCCGACCCGCAATGGCTGACCGACCTCCCGTTCGACCTGGCCGCGTTGGCCAACGGCGGCAAGGTGGTGCGGTGCAGCAACTGGTTCTACTCGCCGCCCGACAACATGCTCCAGCCGGGCGAATCCCGCTACATGAGCGACGGCTGGGAAACCGCCCGCCGCCGCGACGACGACCACGACTGGGCCGTCATCCGCCTGGCCGCCCAGGCGCTGCCGCAGGTCCTGGAAATAGACACCACCCACTACAAGGGCAACGCCCCGGCGAGCGTGTCGGTGACCGGCACCGACGCGAACCCTGACGACGATTCGGCATGGCACCCGGTGCTACCAGCCACCAGCCTGCTGCCCGACACACCGCACCGCTTCCGGGTCACGGTCGACACACCGGTCACCCACCTACGCCTGGACGTCCATCCGGACGGCGGCATCGCCCGCTTCCGCGTCTACGGCCAGTTGACCGACAAAGGCCGAGACCAGCTCACCGAAGCATGGCGCGCGACGTCCTGAAGATTCGGATGAAACTCCCAGCGATCGCATACTGCATCGGTTCGGGTTGATGCGCTTACGCTGGCGTCATGGGTGCGGCGGGCCAGGTTTCGACGCGGTCGTTCGACTGGGTGGACGGCGCGTTGATCACCCTTGACCAGCGGTTGCTACCCACCGAGCACCGCCTCATGGGCCTGACCACCGTCGACGAGCTGGTCAACGCCATCGGCACGCTCGCCGTGCGCGGCGCACCCGCCCTGGGCATAGTGGGCGCCTTCGGCATCGCGTTGTCCGCCCGGCACAACCCGACCGATCCAGAACAAGTCAGAATCGATGCGGACCGAATAGCCAACGCCCGGCCAACGGCCGTCAACCTGGCCTGGGGTGTGGCCAGAGCACTACGAAAACTCGCGGATGGTCCGGATGCCGTACTGACCGAAGCCATCGCCGTCCTGAACGAGGACGAGCGCGTCAACCGCGCCGCGGCCGCCCGCGCGGCCGACCTCTTGATCCGCCTCGGCCCGGCCCGGCCGTTGCGGGTGCTGACCCACTGCAACACCGGCCGTCTCGCGGCAGGCGCGTGGGGCACGGCACTGGGCGCGATCCGCGACCTGTCCGCCCGTGGCGCCATCGAACTGGTCGTCGCCACCGAAACCCGCCCACTGCTGCAAGGTGCTCGCCTGACCGCGTGGGAACTGGCAGAAGCCGGTATCCCGTACCGAATCGCGGTCGACTCGGCCGCCCCGGCCCTGATCGCCCGCGGCCTCGTCGACTGCGTCGTCGTCGGCGCCGACCGGATCGCGGTCAACGGCGACACCGCGAACAAGATCGGCACCTACTCGCTGGCCCTGGCCGCCGCCCGCGCCGGCATCCCGTTCGTCGTGGTGGCACCGGAATCCACGGTCGACCCGGACCTGCCCGACGGCACCGGCATCCACATCGAGGAACGCACCGCCGACGAGGTCACCACCTTCGCGGGCCGCCGCACCGCCCCCGCCGGCACCCAGGCCTTCAACCCGGCCTTCGACGTCACCCCGGCCGACCTGATCACGGCCGTCGTCACCGAGGCGCGCACCCTCCTCGACCCGGACCGTCACCCGCCGGCGAGGTAGGCGCGCCAGTCGCCGATTGCCGAGATGTCCTTGAGGTCGACGGTGCCGGCGAACTCGGCGCGCAGGACGGTGGCCAGGCAGGCCGTGCCGTCGTCAAGTTCGATGACACCCAGTTCCAGTTCCGGTGGCTCGGCCGGCAACAGGTGATCGCGCAGGGTGGTCAGCGGCAGGTCGTACACCTCGCCCAGCACGGCGTAGCCACCTTCAGCGACCTCGTGCATCGCCGGGAAGCGATCACCAACCGAGTAGTAGCGGTATTTCGGCGCGCTGTAAGCGATCCGGACCAGCGGAGCGCCTTGTAGCTGGTGGTGCAACGGACCGCCGCGCATGCCGCCGCCGTTGAGGAACATCAGCGCCATGGTCAGCCAACACCCGTGATGTGCTCCGGCCGGACCGGCGCCCTGGTCAGCGCGAGGCCGGTGGCCGCGCGGATCGCCGCCACGATCGCCGGCGTCGAGGAGATCGTCGGCGGCTCGCCAACCCCGCGCAGGCCGTACGGCGCATGGGGATCGGCCAGTTCCAGCACGTCGACGTGCATCGGCGGCATGTCCAGGATGGTCGGGATCAGGTAGTCCGTGAACGACGGGTTGCGGATCTTGCCGTCGGTGATCTGGATCTCCTCCATCACCGCGAGGCCGAGGCCCTGCGCCGAACCGCCGTGGATCTGGCCGAGCACGGCCTGCGGGTTCATCGCCCGGCCGACGTCCTGCGCGCAGCTCAACTCGACCACCCGCACCAAGCCCAGTTCCACGTCTACGTCGACAACCGCGCGATGCGCCGCGAAACCGTACTGGACGTGCGCCCTGCCCTGCCCGGTCACCGGATCGAGCGGCTCGGTCGGCCGATGCCGCCACTCCACGGTCTGCTCGACCGCGTCGCCGCCGAGCACGTCGACCAGATCGGCCAGCACACCATCGTGTTCGGCCACCACCTTGCCGCCGACCAACGCCAGATCCGACCGCGCCACACCGTATTTGTCCGCTGCCATCGTCAACAACCGAGACCGCACCGCCTCGCACGCGGCCTTGACCGCGCCGCCGGTCACGTACGTCTGGCGGGACGCCGACGACGAGCCGCCGTTGCCGACACTCGTGTCCGTCGGGTGGATCACGACCCGCTGCACGCCGAGCTCCGTGCGCACGATCTGCTGCTGGATGGTGACCAGCCCCTGCCCGACCTCGGCGGCGGCCGTGTGCACCATGACCGACGGCTCGTCGCCGACCACAGCCAGCCTGATCCGGGCCGTCGAGTAGTCGTCGAACCCTTCCGAGAAGCAGATGTTCTTGATCCCGACCGCGTAACCGACACCACGCACGACTCCCTCGCCGTGGGTGGTGTTCGAGACGCCACCGGGCAGCCGCAGGATGTCCACAGTGTCCTCAACGGGCGGCATCGGCCGGTCCCGCACCAGTTCCAGCAGTGTCGCCACCGGCGCCGCCGAGTCGATCACCTGCCCGGTCGGCATCGCGCTGCCCTCGGACATGGCGTTGCGCAGCCGGATCTCGACCGGATGGACGCCGAGCGCCGCCGCCAGTTTGTCCATTTGGGACTCATAGGCGAAACCGGCCTGCACCGCGCCGAAACCGCGCATCGCGCCGCACGGCGGGTTGTTCGTGTAGACGCCCCAGCAGTCGATCGACGCGTTCGGCACGTTATATGGCCCGACGCCGAGCGTGGCCGCGTTCGCCACCACGGCCCCGGTACTCGACGCGTAAGCGCCGCCGTCCAGGTAGATCCTGGCCTCGACGTAGACGAGTTTCCCGTCCCGGGTCGCGCCGTGTTCGTAGTGCAGCGTGGCCGGATGCCGGTGCACGTGCCCGAAGAACGACTCCTCGCGGTTGTAGACCATCTTGACCGGCTTGCCGGTGTACCTGGCCAGCAGGCACGCGTGCACCTGCATGGACAGGTCCTCGCGCCCGCCGAACGCGCCACCGACCCCGGCCAGCGTCAGCCGCACCCGCTCGGTCGGCAGCCCGAGCGCCACCGCGACCTGCCGCTGGTCCACGTGCAGCCACTGCGTCGCCACGAACAGGTCGACCCCGCCGTCCTCGGCCGGCACCGCGAGCCCCGACTCCGGCCCGAGAAACGCCTGGTCCTGCATGCCGACCTCGTAGTCGCCAGACACCACGACGTCCACGGACGAACGCGCGGCGGCCACGTCCCCATGCCGGACCGGCACGTACCGCACCACGTTCCCGCCGGAATGCAGGGCGGGACCGTCGCCGTGGGCCGCCACCCGCACGTCGGTCAGCGGGGCCAGCACCTCGTAGTCCACCACGATCCGCGCCAGCGCCCGCCGCGCGGTCTCCGGATGGTCGGCACCCACGAGCGCCACCGGTTCGCCCTGGTAGCGCACCACGTCCTCGGCGAGCACCGGCTGGTCGGCGTGTTCGAGGCCGTACCGGTTGGTGCCCGGCACATCCCGGTGCGTGAGCACCGCATACACCCCGGGCAGCTTGAGCGCCTCGGTCAGGTCGAGCGACCGGATGCGGGCGTACGGGTGCGGGCTGCGTAGCGTGGCGCCCCAGATCATGTCCTCGTGCCACAGGTCGGACGAGTAGGCGAACTCGCCGCGCGCCTTCAGCACACCGTCGGGCCGCTGCGGGCTGCTGCCGACACCACCCGCCGTGGCCAGTTCGTCCTTTGTGGATCTACCCGCGGTCATCCGCGCACCAGCTTCCGGTGTGCGGCGGCGAGTTCCGTGGCCAACTGCCGGTCGTCCGCGGTGGTCAACCGGTCGTCCCGCACCACCGTCTCGCCGCCGACGAGCAGCAGCGCCAGCGGTGCCGCCGTGCCCAACACCAACGCGGCCACCGGATCGTCGATCCCGGCGTGCGCGAGCCCGTCCAGCCGCCACACCGCCAGATCCGCCAGCTTGCCCACTGCCAGCGACCCCAGATCCGCCGACCTGCCAAGGCATCGCGCGCCTCCTGCGGTGGCTATCCAGAGCGCCTGCCGGGGACTCAACGACGTCGGCCCGCCACGCTGCCGGGCGAACAGCAATGCCTGGTGCATCTCCTCGGCCAGCCCACCCGACTCGTTCGACGCGGCCCCGTCCACCCCGAGCCCCACCGGCACCCCGGCCGCCAGCAGATCCGAAACCGGCGCGACACCGACGCCGATCCGGGCGTTCGAGGTCGGGCAGTGCGCGGTCCCGGTGCCGCTGGCGCCGATCGCTTTGACCGCGTCTGGCGTCAGGTGCACGGCGTGCGCGAGCCAGACGTCGTCGCCGAGCCAGCCGAGGCGCTCCGCGTACTCGACCGGCGTGCAGCCGAACTCGCGCCGGCACTGCTCGTCCTCGTCGGTCGTCTCGGCAAGGTGGGTGTGCAGCCGCACGCCCAGCCGCCGGGCCAGATCCGCGGCACCGGTCATCAGCGCTTCGGTGACCGAGAACGGCGAGCACGGCCCGACCGCGACCTGGACCCGGGCATTGCCAGCCGGATCGTGGTACTTGGCCACGGTCTGCTCGGTGGCCGACAGCGCCGCGTCGGTGTCCTCCACGATCCGGTCCGGCGGCAGGCCGCCACCGGACTCGCCCCGGTCCATCGAGCCGCGCACCAGGTGCAGGCGCGTGCCGATCCGGTCGGCCGCGGACACCACGGCCGCGGCCAGGTCGCCGCCGTCGGCCGGGAAGACGTAGTGGTGGTCGGCGACCGTGGTGCACCCGGTCAACGCGAGCCGGGCCAGGCCGCCGGACGCCGCCGCGTGCGTGACCTCCGCGTCCAGCCGCCCCCAGATCGGGTACAGCTCGACCAGCCACTCGAACAACGTGCTGGTCTGGCTCATGCCGCGCGTCGCCCACTGGTAGAGGTGATGGTGCGTGTTGACCAGCCCCGGCGTGACGAGGCAGCCACCCCCGTCCACCACGGTCGCGCCCGGCACGTCGGGCGCGGGCCCGGCCCCGATCGCGGTGATCCGCTCGCCGTCGACCACGACGTGCCCCGACGCGTACTCGGTACCGGCTTCGTCCACTGTGGCCAGTGCGGCGCCGTTGATGATGAGTGTCATGAACGGGTCCTCCCCGCGGCCAGCCGGACTGCGTCCAGAATCGTCTCGTAACCCGTGCAGCGACACAGGTTCCCGGCCAGCGACTCGCGGATCTCGTCGTCGCTCGGCCGGGCCACCCGACGCAGCAGGTCGTGCGTGGCCACGATCAGCCCGGGTGTGCAGAAGCCGCACTGCACGGCGCCCGCCTCGACGAACGCCCGCTGCACCGGATCGAGCTCGTCGCCGTCGGTCAGGCCCTCCACGGTACGCACCGCGCGCCCTTCGACCTGTCCGGCCGCGACCAGGCACGCGCAGACCGGCGTGTCGTCAAGGTAGACCGTGCAGGATCCGCATTCGCCCTGTTCACAGGCGTTCTTCGAGCCCGCCAGGCCGAGTCGTTCGCGGAGCACGTAGAGCAGGCTCTCGCCGGGCCAGACGTCGTCCGCGGTGCGCTGCTCGCCGTTGACCGTCACGTTCACGCGCATGCGGGCCAGCTCCCCTGTCGATAGTCCTGCCAAGCCCAGCCAAGGGTGCGCCTGGCCAGTACGGCCAGTGCGTGCACGCGGTACGCGGCGCTGCCCCGCACGTCGTCGATCGGCGACGGCCGCAGCCGCGACCAGCTCGCCGAACCGGCGAACCATGCTGTCCGGCAACGGTTTCCGTGACTCCCAGTGCCCGACGAGCTCGCCGGCCAGGAACTCCTCCGCGGCCACCGCGTGCCGCGGGGTCGGCGACGCGGAGCCGATCGCCGCGCCAACCCGGCCGCTGGTCGGGAACAGGCTCAACCCGAAGGCACACACCGCGATCACCATCGCGTTCCGCGTGCCCACCTTGGCGAACTGCTGCGGACCCTCGGCAGGCGGCACGTGCACGGCCGCGATCAGCTCGTCCGGCGCGAGCACGTTGCGCTTGACGCCGACGTAGAACTCGGCCGCCGGCACCAGCCGCGTGCCCCGTGTCGAGGCCACTTCGACCACGGCGTCCCCGGCGAGCAGCGCTGGATGGGCGTCGCCGGCCGGCGACGCGGTGCCCAGATTGCCGCCGACCGTGCCCCGGTTGCGGATCTGCGGCGACCCCACGGTCCGGCTGGCCATGGCGAGACCGGGGAGTTGGTCACCCAACTCGGTGATGATCCGGGTGTACGGCACACCCGCGCCGATCCGGATCCGGCCGTCCACCGTCGTCCAGTCGGCGAGTTCGGCCACCAGCCCGAGATCCAGCAGCGCCGGCGGGCGGCGATGGTCGAAGTTGAGCTCGACCATCAGATCGGTGCCGCCCGCGATCGGCACCGCGTCCGGATTCGCCGCCTTGGCCGCCAGACAGTCGGCCCAGCTGCTGGGGCGCAGGAAGTCCACGCAGCGCCTCCTCGTCATGCCGTCCGGGTCACGGACCAGCACGGGCCTTCGTCCGGCTCCGTCCACGATACGGCCGGTCGGCCGTACCGGACGGTGCCCATTGTGCGCGACCCGGCCCGGCGCCGGCCATCGGACGCCTGCTCGAAGCTCCTTCTCCCTTCACGCGGAACCCACGCGTCCCACGGTGTCTACGTTCCTTTAGCAAGACTCATTGCGCAACGAACATTGATAAAGCTATGCTGCTATCGAAGACACGATGAGGGGAGCGCACGATGGAGAACTCGTTGGACGCACTGCGGGCCCAGGTCAGGTACCGCCGGCACGATCTGGAGGTCGAGGCCGAGCAGGCCCGCCTGGCACGTGCCGTCCGGTCCCGCCGCGGCCCCCGGCTGTTCACCCGCCGGGACGCCCGTCGGCTACACGCGGAGGTCGCCGCGTTAGTCGCCGATGCCGCCCCGACGGACCAGCGCCCATTCGAGACCACGCGCCTCGGTACCCGGTGACGGACGTCCTGTTACCGGACGGTGTCGTCCGGTAACAGTCCACAATGGCCTTGTCGCAACCTGCACCCGGAATCGGTCGCGGTCCGGTAATCTCGGCACCGCCGAAAGGCTGACAGAAGGTGGGGCTAGCCCCACCTTCGGTTCGGGTGTCAGCAGGCTGGTCGGGTCGCCTCAGGTGATCAAGACTGGGACCCAGATCCAGAACCCAGCCGACAGGAGGCGTCGATGCAGGTGGAGACCATTCTCCCGGGGGAGCTGCACGAAACCCGACCCACCATGTTCCACCGCACAACCACACTGGCCAATCGATTGCTGGTGCCCTTCAGCCTGGGCGCCGTCTTCGTCGCCACGGTGATGGTGGTCGTACTGCACCTGCTCCCCGAATGGGGCGGCGTCAACCCGATCACCGGCATGCTCAGCGACTACGGCGTCCGCCCGGACGGCTGGGTGTTCGACACGGCACTGGACATCATGAGCCTCGGCTCGGTGGCCCTGCTGGTGAAGATGGCCTGGCACGGCGTGGTACGCGGCCGAGTCCCGTTCATCCTGATGGTCAGCTGGTGCGTGTGCCTGGTCGGCATAGCGAGCTTCACCAAGGACCCGAACACCTCGGCCCAGACCTTCCGCGGCGCATTACACCTGTACTCGACCGCGGCCGCATGCTTCAGCCTGCCGGTCGCCGGCATGGTGCTGGGCTGGCAGCACCGACGAGACCCGGAATGGCGGCGCCTCGCCTGGACGACGCAGGCACTCGCGTTGATCTCGGTACCGTGCTTCCTGCCATTCGTGATCTCGTTCTTCATCATCCGAATCACCCACTCACCCGGCCTAGCAGTCCCAACCGGCCTGGTAGAACGCCTGATGGGCGTAGTGGACATAGCCATCCTGGTCGTACTCGCCGTCTGGGCCCACCGAGCCGCCCACACCAGAACCCACCTGGTCGCCGCATGACAGCCCGCCCCAACGAGTCGGCCGCCGAGCCCGCCCGCGAACACCCACACCAGCAGCCGCCCAACCCCGCGACTCACCTGCGCGGAAACACGCAACCCGGTCTCGTCAACCCGGTCTCGTCAACCCGGTCTCGTCAACTCGGCAACTGCCGGCGTCCCAGAAGCGAGCTGGTAGCGGCATGACATTCCTACCCAATGCGCATGCCGGCAGCATATATGCTGCGTGCTATAGCAAAACCAAGCGTGCCATAACAATCACAGCGGGCCTAATGATCACCACCATCACGGGGTGGTCGATCCGACAACTCGGCCGGTCGCACGCCCGCGCAACCAAGCCCGTCGCGGACCCAATCGGGAGCCGGCCTCCGGCCCCGGCCTACGGGCCTGCCGAGCCGCCGACACTCGAAGCGAGGTGGTCGCGGCATGACCGAACTGTCGGGTGAGCCCGCCGGAGAGGTGGTCGAGTTGGCGACGCGGCTGTTCGGCTACGCCCGAACAGGCGCCACCCAGGACCTCGTCGACTACGTGGCCGCGGGCGTCCCGCCCAACCTGGCCAACGAGACCGGCGACACCCTGATCATGCTCGCCGCCTACCACGGCCACGCCGAAACCGTTCGAGCCCTGCTGTCCGCGGGCGCCGACCCCGACCGCCCCAACGGCCGGGGCCAGACCCCGCTGGCCGGCGCGGTGTTCAAGGGCGAAGCAGCGGTGGTCCAGGCACTGGTCGACGGCGGCGCCGACCCCACGGCCGGCCAACCGTCCGCCGTGGACACCGCCCGCATGTTCGGCCAGACCGAACTGCTGGCCCGCTTCGAACAGCACCCGCCCACCTCCTGACCGTCCATCATCTGGCCGACCGCTCGCGGCCGACGAACCTGACCACCGTGCCGACACCGAGCGGCCGCCGCCGGGCGGTCGGCGCACGCGCCGCAGAGGCCGGCTTGACCGCTGGACCGCCGAATAAAGAACAAGCGCTGGCTCCCGGTCAGCGACCGGAGCGCCAGGCCCGAACCTGGGCTTCGATGTCGGTCCCGCGTTCCGCCGTGGGGAACCGCCAGTGGAACACCAACGACCACAACAGATCTTGCAGCCGCCGCCCAGCCAGGAACGGCGCCCGCGCCGACTCGGATGGCGCCCCCGGATAACCGGTCACGGCGACCCGACCATCCAGCCGACTCGTCAACTCAAGACAGGCCAGATCCCAACCGATCGGGCCGAGCCAGGCGTCCTCGAAGTCCGTCCAGACAGGCCCGGCACGGGTGTGCATCAGGTTCCCCGGATGAGCGTCACCGTGCAGCGGGACGGGCATCCCGGCGGCGGCCAACTCCTCGGCGACCCGGTCCGCATCGGCCAGCAGCTCCGGGATCTCGGCTGCCACCAGCGGGTCGAGCGCGTCAAGGCGCCGCAACACGTCGGTCACCGCCACCGCCTCGATCGGCGGCATCCTGGGCAGCTCGCCGGGATAGGCCCGCAGTGCCGTGTGCAGGTCCGCCAACAGCGGGCCGACCTCGTCCGGGCGCCAGACGTGGCCGCGGTCGTGCGGCAGGTAGGTCCAGAACGTGACGGACCGACCATCGGACGACCGGTGCGGCCCGGCCGGCAGCTCACCACTCGGCGGCACCACCGGCGCGCCCTGCCCAGCCAGCCATCCGGCGATCGCCACGTCCTTCGCCAGGGTCACGTCCACGTCGGACCGGACGAGTCCGGTCAGCGCCGCCACCCTGGCCACGATCGGCGCGGGCGCCAGGTGCACCAACACGTTCGACCCGTTCGCCAGCACCGAGGGCTCTCCACACCGGACACCGTGCGCGGCCGCTACCTCGACCGCCGCCCGCAGAGCCTGGTCCGGCATGGCCGGGAGCATGGCAGGACAAAGTGCCAGTGGGCGACCGAATTCAGCCGGTGATCGTGGCGAGCTGCGCCAGCTGCGTCTTGAGCTGCGCCATCCATTGCTGGGCCAACGTCTTGGCCTGTGGGTTGCTGCCCTTCGACACCTCGGTGGTGGCCAACTGCTGCGCCGCGGTCAGGTTGCCGTGGACGTCCTGCAGCCAGTGCATGTCGAACGGCGTGCCGGTCAGCGACTGGAGTTGTTGCAGGTCGGCGGCTGCCAACACGCCGGGCACCTGGGCGGTGACCGACTGCGGCGCTGGCTCGTTCCACTGGCTCAGCCAGCCGGTCATCGTGGTCACCGACGGGCCGGTGCTACCCGCGATGTCCGTCGCCAGCGAATGGATCTGGGTGTTCGTGCTGCCCTTGGCGGCCAGGTTGGCGATCGTCACGGCCTGCTGCCGCAACGGCACCGACTGGTCGAGGAACGTGACGTCGGCCGCGTTGTGCTGGGTGCCGGCGGAACTCGACACGGGCGGGGCCGATGTAGTCGTCGCGGGCGGACCGAAGGACTGGCTGTTGCCGGCCCCCGCGGGCGCCGACTGCTCGGCGTTCACGCAGCCGGCCATGCCGAGCACGGTGGCGGTGAGCAGCACGGCAGCCGCCGTGCCACGGATGGCGGTTGTTCGCACGTCTGTTCTCCCCTGTCGGCCGGTGTCCGGCGGCGCTGCCTTGTCATCAGACGGGGCCAAGCGTAGGACCGCGCTCCCCGACGCCCCGCACCGTGCTCCATTCTGTTATTCACGCTGGTGACGCACGTCACCCAGGGCTCGGGTGCGGGGGCCGCGTCCATGGCCCTGCGCAGCCGCCCTACTCCTAGCGGTCTACCATCCGGAGCAAGCTTCGCGACCCTGGAGGCATTAGTGACGGCCGTAGCCCCCAAGCCGATCGCCACCCGGCCGTACCCGGCCCGGACGTCGGTCAAAGGGACGTACCTGCTGAAGATGTTCCGCACGACGGACCCGAAGATGCTCGGCATCATGTATCTGACGACGTCGTTCGGGTTCTTCCTGGTCGGTGGCGTCATGGCGTTGCTGATGCGTACCGAGTTGGCGCAGCCGGGCCTCCAGTTCCTGTCCCAGGAGCAGTACAACCAGCTGTTCACCATGCACGGCACGATCATGCTGCTGCTGTACGCGACGCCGATCCTGTTCGGGTTCGCGAACTACATCCTGCCGCTGCAGATCGGCTCGCCGGACGTGGCGTTCCCGCGGCTCAACGCGTTCTCCTACTGGCTGTACCTGTTCGGTGGCCTGATCGTGCTGTCCGGCTTCCTCACCCCCGGCGGCGCGGCCGACTTCGGCTGGTTCGCCTACACGCCGCTGTCCGACGTGATCCACTCGCCCGGCGTCGGCGGCGACCTGTGGATCGTCGGCCTCGTGGTGTCCGGCCTCGGCACGATCCTCGGTGGCGTCAACATGACCACCACGGTGATCTGCCTGCGCGCGCCCGGCATGACGCTGTTCCGCATGCCGATCTTCACCTGGAACATCCTGGTCACCAGCCTGCTGATCCTGCTGGCGTTCCCGATCCTGACCGCCGCCCTGCTCGGCCTGCTCGCCGACCGGCACCTCGGCGCGCACATCTTCGACCCGGCCAACGGCGGCGTGATCCTCTGGCAACACCTGTTCTGGTTCTTCGGCCATCCAGAGGTCTATATCGTGGCACTGCCGTTCTTCGGCATCGTGTCGGAGATCTTCCCGGTGTTCTCCCGTAAGCCGCTTTTCGGTTACAAGAGCCTCGTCTACGCGACGCTGGCCATCGCCGCGTTGTCGGTCACCGTGTGGGCGCACCACATGTACGCGACCGGCGCGGTGCTGCTGCCGTTCTTCTCGTTCATGACGTTCCTGATCGCGGTGCCCACCGGGGTGAAGTTCTTCAACTGGATCGGCACGATGTGGAAGGGACAGCTGACCTTCGAGACGCCGATGCTGTTCAGCGTCGGCTTCCTGGTCACCTTCCTGTTCGGCGGCCTGACCGGTGTGCTGTTGGCCGCCCCTGCACTGGACTTCCACGTGTCGGACACGTATTTCGTGGTGGCGCACTTCCACTACGTGCTGTTCGGCACGATCGTGTTCGCCACCTATGCCGGCATCTATTTCTGGTTCCCGAAGATGACCGGCCGCATGATGAACGAGCCGTTGGGCAAACTGCATTTCTGGACCACGTTCCTCGGTTTCCACATGACCTTCCTGGTGCAGCACTGGCTGGGCGCGGAGGGCATGCCGCGCCGCTATGCCGACTATCTGCCCAGTGACGGTTTCACCACGCTGAACACGGTTTCCACCATCGGCTCCTACATTCTGGGCGCCTCGGTGCTGCCGTTCATCTACAACGTGTTCAAGTCCTACCGCTACGGCGAGGTCGTCGAGGTGGACGACCCGTGGGGCTACGGCAACTCGCTGGAATGGGCGACGTCCTGCCCGCCCCCGCGGCACAACTTCACCGAACTGCCCCGGATCCGATCCGAGCGGCCGGCTTTCGAACTGCACTACCCGCACATGGTCGAACGACTGAGGCTGGAGAACGAGGTAGGCCGCCGCCACCGGGAGACGGCGTCCGTCGGTGCCGGAGCGGACGGCCCCGACCACGGTTGAACCGGCGGCACCTGACCGCCGCACCTTCGTCGATCCACGCGAGCCCCGGAATCCGGCCAATGGCGGCCGGGCCGGGGCTTGCCCTTGCCAGGAGGCGCTGACGATGACCGCTCCGAACGAGACCCCGATCCTGATCACCGTGACCGGACCGGACAAGCCGGGCGTGTCGTCCGTGCTGTTCGCGGTGCTGTCCCGGCACGGCGTGCACCTGCTGGACGTGGAACAGGTGGTGATCCGGGGCCGGCTGGTGCTGGGCGTGCTGGTCAACGCGCACGCCGATCCGGAGGGCGTGCAGGAGGCGGTGGAACAGGCGATGGCAAGCGTGGCCATGCAGGTGGACGTCGAGATCGGCGCCGACTCGCAAAGCCAGCGCCAGTTGACCTCCAGCCACGTGGTGGTCGTGCTGGGCCGACCGATCACGGCGCGGGGCTTCACCGAGGTGGCCAGGAAACTGGCGTCACTCGGCGTGAACATCGACGCGATCCGGCGGGTCGCCGACTTCCCGGTGACCGGCCTGGAACTGCGGGTCTCGGTCGCCGTGGACACCATCGAGGCCGACGCGCAACTGACGTCGGCATTGGCGGACGTGTCGGTACGGGTCGGCCTGGACATCGCGGTGGAACGGGCCGGCCTGGCACGGCGCGCCAAGCGACTCGTCGTGTTCGACGTCGACTCGACCCTCGTCCAGGGCGAGGTGATCGAGATGCTGGCGGCCAAGGCAGGCCACGAAGCGGAGGTCCGCGAACTCACCGCGGCGGCCATGCGCGGCGAACTGGACTTCACGCAGTCGTTGCACCGCAGGGCAGCGTTACTGGCCGGCCTGCCGGAGTCCGTGTTCGCCGAGGTCGGCGCCGAGCTGGAACTCACGCCCGGCGCACGCACGACGATCCGCACGCTGAAGCGACTCGGCTTCCGGTGCGGCGTGGTCTCCGGCGGTTTCACCAGGGTGATCGCCGGGCTGGCCGAAGAGCTCGGCCTGGACTACGTGGCGGCGAACAACCTCGAGGTCGTCGAGGGCAAGCTGACCGGCCGGGTCGTCGGCCGGATCATCGACCGCCCCGGCAAGGCCGAGGCATTGCGCCGTTTCGCCGACCAGGCCGGCATTCCGCTGGCCCAGTGCGTCGCGGTCGGCGACGGCGCCAACGACATCGACATGATCTCCGCGGCCGGTCTCGGCGTGGCCTTCAACGCCAAGCCAGCGCTGCGCGAGGTCGCGGACACGGCCCTGTCGCACCCGTTCCTGGACGCAGTGCTGTTCGTGATGGGCGTGACAAGAGCCGAGGTCGAGGCGGCCGACGCCGCCGACGGTCTGGCCCCGTCCCGCCCGTGACCACTGTCCTGGACGCGCTGGCCGACCGATACGCGGACTGGCTCGCGCTACCGGCGGAGCAGGCGGCCGCCGAGATCGCGGAGGCCCCAGACGAAATCCGCGCCATGCCGGTGATCCTGCACCTCGAACGAACCCAGCCACCACCCAGAACCGCACTGCTGGAAGCCGCGGCCGCCGCTGCGGTCGCGGTATGCCTGGACCCCCGCGCGGACCCCGACGGCCCATGGCACGACGCGTTGCTGGCATGGACGTCGGCCCACATCCGCAAGGTGTCCCGACGAGCCCGCGGCGCCCACTGGCAGGCCGTGGCGGAGCTGCCGGGCCGCACGATCACCGTCGGCGACGCCGAGGTCCGTGCCCTCGTGCCCGGCCTGGTGCGCGAGGCCCCGAAGGAGGTCAGCCGCCTCCAGATCACCGGCAGCGAACTACCCTTCGACGAACCGGGCCCGCCGCCGCCCGGCCTGCCGGTCCTGTGGCTGAATCCCGGTGTGCCGATGACCGCCGGCAAGGCGGCCGCCCAGGTCGGCCACGGCACGATGCTGTTGGCGGCGCTACTGGCCGGCGATGGCCGGGAGTCCGACCTGGCCGACTGGGCGGCCAGGGACTGCCGCTGCGCGGTGCGCCTGGCGACCCCGGCCCGATGGGCCCGATTGCACCCCGGTGATGCGCCGTTGGCGGCTTGGCCGGAGCGGGGCGTGGCCGCGGTCCGGGACGGCGGTTTCACCGAGGTCGCACCGGGCACGGTCACGGTGTTGGCGCACTGGATCGGCCAAGCAGCTGCTCAGAAGTCCCGTCCGTAGCTCTGGGGGCACCTCGCCGCAATCCTGTCCGCAATTCTGGGGGCACCTCGCCGCAATCCTGTCCGCAATTCTGGGGGCACCTCGCCGCAATCCTGTCCGCAATTCTGGGGGCACCTCGCCGCAATCCTGTCCGTAACTCTGGGGGCACCTCGCCGCGCTTGCCAGTTCCGTTGCGGAGCCGATCCGCATGGCCTTCTCGCGACCCTCGGTGTTCGCGGCGGCGGCGACGAGCACGTTTGCCCTGGTGGCCAGCCACATGCCGATGTAGCCGATGGTCGCGGAGAACACCGCGCAGCCGAGGAAGAACAGCGAGCGGCCGATCCGCTCGCCGACCGCAGCAGCGGCCGCGCCGGGTTGCGAACAGAACCTTTGGCAACCTGCTCAGCGGAACTCTGTTCTGGTCGGCTAGTGCGGTGACCACTGACATTCGCCGGGTTCAGGCCAGCTTCGACGCTGGTCAGAGGGTTGAGCCGCACAGCCAAGGTTGGTGGTCACCGCACTAGCGGATCTCCGTTCTGTAGTTCGTTGGCTCGCGGATCTCCGGTCTCCAGGGTCGTCGGCTGGTGATCTCGGGTCTTCGGCTGGGCGATCTCCGTTCTCCAAGTCGTCGGGTGTCGATCTCGGTCTCGTCGTTGGCTGTCGGTCTTGGTCTCCAGGTCGTCGCTGTGATCTCCGAGTCTCCGGGTCTTCGTCTGGGTGACCTCCGTTCTCCAGGTCGTCGGCTGGCGATCCGTCTCGTCGTCGGGGTCTCGGTCTCGGTCTTGTCGTTGGGTGTCGGTCTTGGTCTCCTGGTCGTCGGCTGGCGATTGCGTCGATGGGTGTGCGGTCGCGGGCGGTAGGGCGGTCGCGAGCGCGGGCTGTCTTTTCTTCGCTGAACGAATGGGACCGGGTGGTTTGCTCCCGGGTTCGCCAATTCTCACCTGGTCGAGTGATCATGGGTGTGGCCGCGGTGGCGGGGACCGTGGTCAAGCGCTGTTCGGTGACCGGGATTGAGGTGCGTCCGATCAACCCAGCAGGCCCATCCGGTTGGCGGGTCGTCGGTTGTCCTGTGGTGGACAGAAATCTGGCTTCTCGTTGTGTCGCTTCGTGTCTGGTCGGTAGCTTGCCGTTGTGATCCAGAGTGGGATGTCCCGGCGCAGCGTTCTGTCCGCTTTGCTCGCTGCCGGCGGTCTCGCCGCGACCGGCGGGTTCAACAACCTGGCCGTCGCCACCGGCGGCAAGCTGGCCGTTGCCGCCACTGGCAGCCTCGCCGGTGCCGCCACCGGCAGCCTCGCGAAGCCGCCGGCGACCGCCGCCACGCAGATCCGGAACGAGTTCCTGCATGCCTGGAACGGGTACAAGCAGTTCGCCTGGGGGCATGACCAGGTCAATCCGGTGTCGGGCACCTTCAGCGAGTTCTTCGTGCCGGGCCACCCGATCGGATTGTCGATCATCGAGGCACTGGACACGCTCTACGTGATGGAGCTGGATGCCGACCTGGCGGCCGGCGTGGCCTGGATCGAGCAGAACGTCAACTTCGACATCGACGGCGACTTCCACGTGTTCGAGGCGATCATCCGCGTCGTCGGCGGGCTGCTCGCCGGCTACCTGGCCACCGGCAACCAGAAGCTGCTTGCGCTCACCGTCGACCTCACCGACCGGCTGCTGCCCGCCTTCACCAAGTCGCCGACCGGGATGCCCTTCCAGTTCGTCAACCTGCACACCGGTGCGGTCTCCGGGAACACGCCGCCGCTCGCCGAGATCGGGACCAACATCCTCGAGTTCGGCATCCTGTCGAAGGTCACCGGCGATCCCAAGTACTTCCAGGCGGCGAAGACCGCCTACCGGGCGGCCGTGGCCAAGCGTTCCTCGCTCAACCTGATGGGCACGTTCCTGAACGTGGAGACCGGTGCCTGGGCCGACAGCACCGACCAGGCGCCCAACCCGCCGGTCGACTCGTTCTACGAGTACCTGTGGGGCGGCTGGGCACTGCTCGGCGACCAGGAATCCCGTGACTGGTTCACCCTTCTCAACACGGCCCTCACCAAGTTCTCGGTGGAGACGTTCCACGGCAACACCTGGTACAAGCAGGTCAACTTCATGACCGGCGCGCTGGTCGGCCGCCAGCAGTCCGAACTCGCCTCGTTCTGGGGCGAGATCCTTGGCGCGTCCGGCAACCAGGCGCTCGGCGCGGCCTACTACCGGTCCTGGACCGCTGTGCTGAATCAGTTCCCGGTGTTGCCTGAGGAGATCGACTACACCACGTTCGCCGCGACCTCGGCCGGCAACCAGTTCCGGCCGGAGTACGTCAACGCGTCGTTCGACCTGTTCTTCCAGACCCACGACCCGTTCTACGCGAACACCGCGTGGCAGTACTTCCAGGGCATGCGCGCCAACGCCCGGGTGGCCAACGGCTACACGATCATCGACGACGTGACGACCACGCCGATGCGACAGGGCGACCTGTTCCCGGCCTACGGGTTCGCGGAGAACTTCAAGTACCTGTACCTGATCTTCGCGAACTCGCCCCGGTTCGACAGCCACAACTTCTACCTGTCAACGGAAGGCAAGATCCTGCGCGGCCTGCTACCTGCCCGATAGGCCCACCGCCGCGTTGTCGTTCCGCATGTTCCGCGATTCGACCCCACTGGTCACGCTGCTGATGATGCCCAGCACGATGACCACGATCAGCAGTGCCCGCGCGGCACTGGAGAGCACCAGCGGCCGTGTCTGCACGTCGACCGCCGCGTCCGGTGTCGGTTCGTCGCCGAAGACGCGCTTCGGGTAGGCCGACGTGAGCAGCATGATGTAGGCCTCCGTACGCATTACGTAGCGCAGCACGGCGGCGGCCGTGCCGAAGATCGGTCTCGGCATCCGGCCGAGTACCAGGACGATCACCCACACGAAGAACGACAGGACGGCCCAGCCCGCGGTCAGCACGTCGACCACGATGGCGGCCGGAATGATGAGCAGGAAACGGAAGAACACCGCGAGCCGGTTCAGCCGCCCCGGCTCAAGCTGGACCGTGACCGGGTAGTCCGCCGGTCGCCAGCGGAACGGCGGGTACCGGTCCACCAGCAGGAACGCGTAGGCGTAGAAGCGGATGTAGTAGCCGAGATAGCCGCCGAGGAAATCGGCCGCCCAGTAGGGCAGGCGGCCGAGGAACAGCGCGCCGAACCAGGCGACGACCATGACCACGGTGGCCACGATGGACAGCACGAACAGTGCGATGTCCTGTGGTATCAACAGGATCAGCCGCAGGAGCACGGTGAGTCGGCGCTGTCGTTCCGGCATCCGGATGTCCAGCTCCGGCAGAAACTCGGTCATACGGCCATGATGGCAGCGGATGGTGTGGAATGCCCGGAATGTTACACGACCGGGTGAGGTGCGGCCTCGTCCAGCCTGCGCAGCGCGCCGCGAACCACGGTCGGGTCCGTTGTGGACCAGAACGGCGGCAGCGACGCCCGCAGAAACCCGCCGTAGCGCGCGGTGGCCAGCCGGGAGTCCAGAATCGCCACCACACCCTTGTCGCCCATCGACCGCAGCAGCCGGCCGGCACCCTGGGCCAGCAGCAGTGCGGCATGCGTGGCCGCCACGGTCAGAAATCCGTTGCCACCGCGCGCCGCGACCGCTCGCTGCCGCGCCGACGCCAGCGGATCATCCGGGCGGGGAAACGGAATCCGGTCCACCACGACAAGTTGCAGCGACGGCCCCGGCACGTCAACGCCCTGCCACAGCGACAGCGTCCCGAACAGGCACGTGCGCGGGTCATCGGCGAACTTGGTCACCAGCAACGCGGTGGCATCCTCGCCCTGGCATAGAATCGGATGCTCGACCCGGTCGCGCAGCACCTCGGTGGCCTGCTTGGCCGCGCGCATCGACGAGAACAGCCCGAGCGTGCGCCCGCCGGCCGCCTCGACGAGCTCGCGCAGCTCGTCCAGATAGGACTCGGCCAGCCCGTCCCGGCCGGGCGGCGGCAGATGCTTTGCCACATAAAGAATGCCGGCGCGTTCGTGCTCGAACGGCGACCCGACGTCCAGCCCGGTCCACTTCGGACCCTCGTCGGACGGCGGTTCCTTGTCGGTGGCCATGCCGTCGACCTTCCGCACTGGTGTGGTCACCAGCGGCAGGCCCCACTGCCGGGCCAACGTGTCGAACGCGCCGCCGAGCGTGAGCGTGGCCGACGTGAGGATGGTGGTGTGCATGCCGAACAGCCGTTCGCGCAGCAACCCGCCGACCCCGAGCGGCGCGACCCGCAGCGACGCGGGCCGGTCCGCGTCGCCGGACACCCAGACCACGTCCCTGCGGTGCGCCTCGTCCTCGTCGAACGCGTCCAGCAGCCGGTCCGCCGTGTCGTGCGTGTCGTCCAGCATGGCCCTTGCCAGCTTGTGCGCGGTCGCGTCGGCCACGTTCTCCTTCTGCGCCGCCCGTTCCGGGCCGAGCGCGACGATGCACGAGCGGGCCGCGTCGCGCACCGCACGCAGCGTGTTGCGCAGCGGTTCGGCCAGTTCGTCCATCCGGCCGACGGGCAGTTCGGTCAGCATCAGGGTCAGGCCGTCCGCGGCCTCGGCCAGCCGGTCGGCGATGTCCTGGTCGATCAGCCGCCCACAGCGCCGCGCGGCCGCCGACACGCCCGCGCCGCTGATCTCCGCGGTCGCCGCCGACGTCACCCGGTCCACCAGATCGTGCGCCTCGTCCACGACGACCACGTCGTGCTCGGGCAGCACCTGGTAGCCCTCGAGGGCGTTGATGGCCAGCATCGCGTGGTTCGTGACCACCACGTCGGCCTTGCCGGCGTCGGCCCTGGCCCGTTCCGCGAAGCAGTCGGTGCCGATCGGGCAGCGTGACACGCCAAGGCATTCCCGGCCGCTGACCGACACCTGCCGCCATGCCTGCTCGCCGACACCGGGCACCAGTTCGTCCCGGTCGCCGGTCTCGGTGTCGCTGGACCACTCGTGCAGCCGCTTGACCTGCCGGCCGATCGCGGACGCGGCGAACGGGTCGAACAGCGCGGCTTCCTCGGGTTCCTCCGGCGCGCCGTTGTGCACCCGGTGCAGGCACAGGTAGTTGCGGCGCCCCTTGAGGATGGCGAACGTGGGCTCCCGGCCCAGCAGCGGTTCCAGCGCCTTGGCCAGCCGGGGCAGGTCCCGGTCGACGAGTTGGCGTTGCAGCGCGATGGTGGCTGTGGACACCACCACGGTCGCGTCCTCGGCGACCGCGTGCCGGATCGCCGGGACGAGGTACGCGAGGGACTTGCCGGTGCCGGTGCCGGCCTGCACGGCCAGGTGCTCCCCGGTCTTGATGCTGTGCGCGACCGCCTCTGCCATCTCGACCTGACCGTGCCGCTCCGCGCCGCCGACCGCCGTGACGGCGGCATGCAGCAGGGTGGTCACGGCGGGGACGATGGTGGGGGCGTCGGGCACCCGATGACCGTACCCGGCGGGGCCGTCAGTCTCGCCGCGCCTCGACGAGGATGCGTCGCCCGAGTTCCACGGCCGCGTCGCCGTGCGGTGTCGTCAGGGCGACCGGCCTGCCGGCTCGGGCCGCCAGGATGTCGTTGAGCGGTTCGGCCAGGTCCGGCCAGTGCTCGGCGGCCAGCTCGCCTGCCCGGCTCTTGCTGACGATCTCGCCGCTTCGGATGGTGTGCCACAACCTGGCAGGCCCCAGGCCGAGCCACTCGGCCGCACAGGGGTGTCCGGTTCGCGGGTGGCCAGGATCGACTCGCTTGTGTCGACCAATGGCAGCCAGTAGCTGACCAGGTTGCCACGGCAGTAGCTCTTGGCGGCCTCGATGTCTCTCGGCAGGGCCGGCCGGTCGCCGCGCAGGGTGGCGCTGTAGCAGGCCAGTTGCAGCCGGGCGACGGCATGCAGGTCGTGCGAGCCGTCCCGGTGCGCCTCGCCCTCCCGCACCCACGGCGACGGTTCGATCTCGCCCGCGCCGGCCAGCCCGCCGACGGTGACGTACACGGTTTCGACGCGTAAGCCGTCGCCCTGATGTGCCCCGGCGATCGCGGCGAACTCGGCCTCGCCGGGCGGATGCGCGACCTCGGCCACCAGGTCCAGGTCGGAGTGGCCGGGCTGGTAGTCGTCGAGCATCGCGGAGCCGATCACGTGCAGGCCGACGACCAGGCCCGGCACGGCGTCGTCCAGTCGGGCCAGGTGGGCCATGGCGTCCCGGGCGGCGGTGGGGTCGATCATGGATCGAAGATAGCCGGATTGTCGGGGGCGCCGGATGTGGTCCGGTTCGGGTAGGAGCTCACAGCTTGAGTACCGTGAGGCCCGGCACATCGTCGTAGTCACTGTCTTGAGTCGCGATCGGAAGTTGGTGGGCGATGGCCGTCGCCGCGATCCAAGAATTGTTGGCGGCCAGTTTCCGCCCGATTTCGCGAAGTGCGATGCGCAGTTCTGCCCATGCGTCGGCTACCGCATCGTCCACCGGTAGCGGTTCGAAGGCGAGCACGCTGCTCAGAGTTCGTAGTCGAGTGGCGCGAACGTGGGCATCTTGGGCCGCGAGCACGCCCATCCTGAGCTCACCGACGGTGATCACGGAAACCGCCAAGGTCGCCGGCACCGCCGAGGCGGGCAAGCCCCGTTGTTCCTGCGCAATGAAGAGCGAAGTATCCGCGAGCGCTGCTGAGGCGGTCACCGGCGGTTCGCCCTTTCCCACGGGTCGTCCATATCGTCCGTGGTCTCGACGGGCAACAACTCTCGTAGGTCGTCAGCCAGGCCTGGGTCTGCCCGATGAGCAAGCGCCTGCTGCCACGGCAGGAACCGGCGGCGTCTGGGCAGTGGAATTATCTGTGCGACGCCGCGGCCGTTCACGGTCACGGTGATCTCCTCACCGCTGTCGACGCGACGCAGCACGTCACTGGTGTGGTTCCGTAGGTCGCGCATGGCTATCTCAGTCACGGCTACGATCGTAGCACATCCGCTACGACGAGGGTTTGATCAGTGGTCCAGGGCGATGATGCCGTCGGCGAGTTCGGTGTTTCTGCGGGTCTTGGCCCAGCCGTTGCGGCCGCTGGCCAGGCGGAGGACGGCGCGCCACGACGTCAGGTAGAACGTGTAGATGTACGCCGCGTAGCAGGCGCCGTAGGCGATGGCTCTGAGGAAACTGCCTTGGCGTTCGCATTTCCACCAGTAGATCGGGCCCCAGATCAGGAACGGGAGGATGCCGAACGAGCCGTACACGGCGAACAGGAGCCACGCGCCGCCGGTGAACCAGTGCCACACCCAGGCCGGGTCGGCAACGGTCCTGACCAGCAGCAGGATCAGCGGGATCGGGTAGACGACCGTGCCGACCAACTGCAGCCACGGTTGGGCCAGGTAGTACAGCATCTCCGCGGCGCCGAGCGTGCTCAGATGGCGGGAATCCCAGATCCTCCGCACGTATCTCGCGCACTGCATGGTGCCCTGGCCCCATCTGGTGCGCTGCACCAGGAATCGCCGCAGGCTGTACAGGCCCTCCTGGGCCACGTGGGTGTCCATGGTGAAACCGGTGCGCCAACCCTCGGTCAGCAGGTGCACGCCCAGCTCGAAATCCTCCAGCAGGGAGCCGCGCCATGGCTGGGCCGCCGCGCCGGCGATGGAGTCCAATGCGGACAGTCGGGCGAACTGGCCGTTGCCGCCCATGGAGATCGTGCCGGTGTAGCCGCGGGATTTCTGGATGGCGGCGATCGCGGTGCGGAACTCAAGGTCCTGCATGCGTACCAGCGTCGTGCCCAGCCAGCGTCGCCAACCCGTGCGGTCCGACGGCGCGATGCCCCGGTTGCTCATGCGGACGTCGATCTGGACCGCGCCGACGCGTTCGTCGCCGAACAGGGCGGTGCCGGAACACACGGCAAGGCAGTTCGGCGCCGGGCGGCCGTCCGCGTCGACCACGACCACGATCTGGCGGTGCAACTCGGCATGCCGGCCGACCCAGGCCTTCAGCTCCCGGTAGGCCGCGTTCAGCGCGTCGCCCTTGCCGGTTCTGGCGTTCGGGCGACGGCGTTGGACCAGGTGCAGGTAGTTGCGCGCCGCGCTGTGGCCTCGGCGTAGCGAACCGACCACCGCCGCGGTGCGGTCCGCCGAGTCGTCGTCGATCACCCACACGTGGGCCTGCGGGAACGTCGTGCGGAGGTAGCGCACTGTGTCGCCGATCACGGCCTCCTCGTCCCGGCACGGCACCAGGAAGTGCCAGTCGAACCCGCTGGCGTCACCCGGTGGTGCCGGCTTGTGGCGCAGGTAGGGGACGATGATCACGTAGACGTACACGAGGAACGCGACGCTCATGGTCAGCGCGATCGCCTGGGTAAAGCCGAGCAGGACGGTGACCGACCCCTCGTTCATCCGGTCCGACCCGGCCTCGTGGCCAGCCACACGAACAGGACCAGGGCGATCGCGCCACCGAACACACTCACCACCGAGCCGACCATGGTGTGCCCCCAGTAGTAGCCCCGGTCCGTGCCGAGCCAGCCGACCAGCGCCGCCATGGTGAGGATGCGCACCTGGTTCACCACGATCAGGACCACCGCAGCCACGCCGAGTGACAGCATCACTCGGCCGGCGATCCTGGGCCGCAACCCGATCAGCAGCGCGCCGACCAGGATCAGCGGGACAAGCAGGAACGCCGACGTGCACTCGGGTGTCATGGTCAGGCCGAGCGGCCGCGCCGAGCCGAGTCCGAAGTAGACGGTCTGCTGGCCCGCGGCCACGTACACACCGGACGACGAGAACAGGTGCAGCAGCACGCCGGCCATGCTGACCTCGGCGGTCTGGTACGCCAGGTGACCGAGCACGAGGCCGACGGCGACGGCGATGAGCAGGCCGATCAGCAGCCGATGGGATAACGGTCGGGGCACTGCGACATCGGTGACGCTCAACGTTGTCCTTCCGAACGAAACGAGACGACCTAGATCCGGGACAAGTCCATACCCTCAACCGATCGGCTGGTCGATCTTGCCGCTTGACTACCTGATCGTGTGGCGACGGAACGGCGTGTGGTCGGTTGCGTCGACCGTCCGGCTGCTAACTCGACCGTTTCGTGTGGCGGACTTACACGGTTGGGTGAGATCTATTGACGCTACGCAGGTGGGTTGACCATAACGGGGCGGTCACACGCGTTCCCGCGGTTCTCGCGGGAACGAAACCACTCGGAGGAAATAGATGCGTTCTCGTATCGTGCGTCGTGCCGGCGTGCTCGCGTTAGCCGCCAGCGCTGTGCTGCTGGCCGGCGGCGCGCCGGCCTCGGCCGCGTCGGGCGACGGGTCGGCCTACGGCATCAAGGTCGACGTCACCCTGCTCGGGGTGCCGGCCGTGCACGCCGGTCCACTGGCCGCGGCCAGTACGAACGGCCCGACCAGCGACTCGCTGGCGAGCGCGGCCGTGCCCGGCGTGCTGACCGCAGGCGTGATCAACACCTCGGCCCACAAGGACTCCAACACCGGGGCGGTGACGGCGGCGGCCAGCACCGCGGACGTCCGCCTGCCGCTGCTGGCCGCCCTTGGCACGGTCGGCGCCAAGGTCATCGCGGCCAAGTGTGTCGCCACCCAGGCGGGTGAGGCCGGCAGTGCGACGCTCACCGACGCCCAACTCGGGTCGCTGGGCACCCTGGCCGTCAACCCGGCGCCCAACTCGACCGTCGACGTCAAGCTTCCCGTGGTCGGCAACGTGGCCAGGCTGGTCCTCAACGAGCAGATCCACAACCCGGACGGCAGCCTCACGGTCAACGCCGTCCACCTGCACCTGCTCGGCGGGCGCGGTGTCGGCGCACTCGGCGACGGTGACGTGATCATCTCGTCGGCCACGTGCGGCCCGGCCGGCCTGCCGATGCCGGTCGCGTCCGGTGCCGGCCTGTGGATCGGCCTCGGTCTGCTCGGCGCGGTCGCCGTTCCGGTCGGACTGGCCGCGAAGCGCCGCAGGGCCAGCGCCGCGACCGCGGCCTGACCGGCGGGGGACCACCTCATGTACCGGATTCCTGGAGCGGGCGGCGCGATCGGCGCCGGTTCGCTCGCCTTCACCGGCGCGAGTATGAGCGGATGGTTCGTGTTCGGCGTGGCCATGGTGGCCGCCGGTGTGCTGGCGCTGTTCGCCGGGCGGCGTCGTCGCAACCGGATCGCCAGACTCGGTGACTAGCACCGGGGACAAGAGCCGTGGGTGTTGCGGCGGGTCACGGCCCGCCGCGACACTCGCGGGTATGGACGTACTGCTCCTGGCCGGCACGCGCCCGGAGGCGATCAAGATCGCGCCGGTCGCGCTCGCGCTCGCCGGCAGGTCCGGACTGCGCGCCTCAATTATCCATAGTGGACAACATTCGGACGTGGTGGAGCAGGCCCTCTTGCCGTTCGACCTGCGCCCGGACGAGTGGCTCGCGGTGCGCAGAAACACCGGTGGCCAGGCCGAACTGCTGGCCGGGCTGCTGCCGGCACTGGACGACCTGCTGGTCCGCACCAGGCCGGCGGCCGTGCTCGTGCAGGGCGACACGTCGACGACGCTGGCCGGCGCGCTGGCCGCGTTCTGGCGGTCCGTGCCGGTCGCGCACCTGGAGGCAGGCCTGCGCACGGGTGACCTGGCCGCGCCGTTCCCGGAGGAGGGCAACCGGCAGCTCGTGTCGCGCATCGCGTCGCTGCACCTCGCGCCGACCCAGGCCGCCGCAGACTCGCTGCGCGCCGAGTCGTTGCCGCGCCCCGAAATCGTGGTCACCGGCAACACGGTGGTCGACGCGGCCAGGCACATCGCCAAGCTGGACCGCCCCGCGCGCGACCCCCAGGTGCGGGGCGCGGAGGCCGATGACGGCCGGTTGGTGCTGGTCACGGCGCATCGGCGGGAGTCGTGGGGCGAGCCGCTCGACCGGATCCTGGCCGCGGTCGGCCGGATCGCCGACGAGCACCAGGACGTGCGCGTGTTGCTGCCCACACATCCGAATCCGGCCGTGCGGGCGCAGGCGATGACCGCGCTCGGCCGGCATCCGCGGGTGCGGGTCACCGAGCCGCTGGACTATCCCGACCTGATCCGGGTGCTGCGTCGATGCGCGTTGGTGCTCACCGATTCCGGTGGCCTGCAAGAGGAAGCGCCCGGCTTCGTGGTGCCGGTGCTGGTGTTGCGCGACACCACGGAACGCCGCGAGGCGATCGACGCGGGCCGGGCGTGGCTGGTCGGCAGCAACCCGGACCGGATCGTGCGGCACGCCCGCCTGCTGCTGGCCGACCCGCCTCGGTGGGCCGTCGACGAGAACCCTTACGGCGACGGCAAAGCGGCCGCACGGGTCGTCGACGCGCTGGAATCCCTGCTGGCACGGTGAGTCAGCCGACGTGCGGCGAGCCGATCATGGTAATGCCGGCCGCGTCCAGCTCGGCCAGCGTAGACTCCACTGTGGACTCGGCGACGCCCGCGGTCAGGTCGAGCAGGACCGTGGTGCGGAAGCCGGCCCCTGCCGCGTCGAGCGCGGTGGCCCGGACGCAGTGGTCGGTCGCGATGCCGACCACGTCGACGAGGTCCACGTCGTGCGCGCGCAGCCAGTCGGCGAGCCCTACGCCCTCCGGTGTCGCGCCCTCGAAACCGGAGTAGGCCGCGGCGTAGGCGCCCTTGGCGAACACCGCGGCCACCGGCGCGACGTCCAGTTCTGGATGGAACGACGCGCCCGCCGTGCCCCGCACACAGTGCACCGGCCATGAGTCCACGTAGTCCGGGTGCGTACTGAAGTGGGTGCCCGGATCGACGTGGTAGTCCCGGGTCGCCACCACGTGGTCGTACTCGGTGCCAGCCAGGTGCGCGCTGATGGCCGCCGCCACCGCGGCACCGCCCGCCACCGCGAGCGAACCGCCCTCGCAGAAGTCGTTCTGCACGTCGACCACGATCAATGCCTTGGTCATCCTGGGTTCCTCAGACGAACACGGTAGGGATGGCGGGTTCACCGTTGGACAGTTTCAGACCTTCCCACGGCACGCTGACCAGCGCCTCACGCAGCCGTTCCCGCCCCTGCTCCAGCGTCGGCACGTCGGCCGCGGTCGCGCCGCCGCGCACCAGCGGAATCGGCAGCACCCGGTCGTGCGGCTCGGGCGCGGGCTCGGACCCGACGACGTACACGACCTCCTCCAACGCGGTCCCGGTTTCCTTGTGGCGCCGCAACGCCGACTTCCGCCCGCCACGGGATTCCTTGTGGGAACTGCGTTTCGCCACTGGCCGGCCGTCCACCTCGACCAGTTTGTAGACCATCCCGGCGGTCGGCGCGCCGGAGCCGACGACGAGCGACGTGCCGACCCCGTAGGCGTCCACGGGTTCGGCGCGCAACGCGGCGATGGCGAACTCGTCCAGGTCGCCGGACACCACGATCCGGGTGTTGTGCGCGCCGAGCGCGTCCAGCTGGGCGCGGGCCTGCCGGGCCAGCACGCCAAGATCGCCGGAGTCGATCCGGATGGCCCGCAGTTCCGGCCCGGCCACCTTGATCGCCAGGTCGATGCCCGTGGTGATGTCGTAGGTGTCCACCAGCAGCGTGGTGTTCGGGCCGAGCACGTCGACCTGGCAGCGGAACGCCTGTTCCTCGGAGTCGTGCAGCAACGTGAAGGCGTGCGCCGACGTGCCGGTGGTCGGGATGCCGTGCCGGCGGCCGGCTTCCAGGTTCGACGTGGACCCGAAGCCGGCCAGGTAGGCGGCGCGCGCGGACGCCACGGCGGCCTGCTCGTGGGTGCGCCGCGAGCCCATCTCGATGATCGGCCTGCCGTGCGCCGCGCTGACCATCCGGGCCGCCGCCGACGCCACCGCGGAGTCGTGGTTGAGCACCGACAGCACCAGCGTCTCCAGCAGCACGCCCTCCGCGAACGACGACCGCACGGTGACCAGCGGCGAGCCGGGGAAGTACAGCTCCCCCTCCGGGTAGCCGTCGATGTCGCCGCCGAATCGGTAGTCCGCCAGCCAGTCGATCGTCCGCTGGTCCACGATGTCGGCCAGCTGCCGCAGTTCGGCGTCACCGAACCGGAACCGGGTGATCGCGTCGAGCAGCCGCCCCGTCCCGGCGACCACCCCGTACCTGCGGCCGGCGGGCAGCCTGCGGGCGAACGCCTCGAACACACACGGCCGATGCCCGCTGCCGTCCGCAAGGGCACTCGCGAGCATGGTCAACTCGTAGTGATCGGTAAGCAGCGCGGTGCTCACACCCGGCTCGGTCATACCACCGAGCCTAGTGTCGCCACACAGCACCCGCGGCCCGTCCCACCCACTGACCAGCGAAAGCGCGCACAATAGGCATCGATCGACCACACCACCTAGAGGCAGCCCCCACCACACGCAGGCAGCCCCCGCCACTCCACCGGGGGGCGTCCCACATCCAACGTACCGCTTGTCAAGCCCCGAACGAGGGGTTCGTCGGCAATCTGTGGATAGCAGGAAAATCCATCCACATGTAGGCGAGAGGCTTGACAGCCGCCGCCGGTCGGACCAAAGGCGGCGCCGCTGGCACGCGATGACCGCGGGCGTGCCACGATGGTGAGCATGTCCACGCCCGTCGAGCAGGAACGGACGCAGGTTGATCCGGCCGGCGCCGAACTCGGCGCCGAGGACACGCCATGGCAGACCGTCGTGTGGAACGACCCGGTGAACCTGATGTCCTATGTCACCTATGTCTTCCAGAAGCTGTTCGGCTACGGCCGCGACCACGCGGTCAAGCTCATGCTGGACGTCCACCACAAGGGCAAGGCGATCGTGTCGGCCGGATCGAAGGAAAAGGTCGAGGGCGACGTCGCCAAGCTGCACGCGGCCGGCCTCTGGGCCACCATGCAGCGATCCGGCTGACCGATGATGAAAGGCTGGCGCCGCAAGGGCGATCTGCTGATCGGCGTGCTCGACCGCCAGGAGGCGGCGCTCGTGCGCGGCCTCGTCCGCCAGGTGCGGGAGATGCTGGAGGTCCGCGCCGAGGAGGCGCCGCAGGACGAACTCGCCGAGCTGACCGGCATCCAGACCGGCCCGTCCACCTCGCCGGACGACCCGATTCTGTCCCGACTGCTGCCTGACTTCCACCGACTGGACGACGACGCGCCGTCGGTCGAGGACCAGGACTCGGCGGCCGCGCTGCGTTCGCTGCACGAACCGGAACTGTTGGCGCTGAAGACCGGCGTGGCCGGTGTGCTGTTGGACACATGCCCGCCAGGTGGCGGCGAGATCCGGCTGACCGACGAGCAGGCCGCGGCCTGGCTGTCCGCGCTCAACGACGTCCGGTTGGCGCTGGGCACGGCGTTGGACGTGACCGAGGACATGCCGGACGAACTGCCGGCGGACGACCCGCGCGAACCGCACCTCAACGTCTACCACTGGCTGACCTGGGTGCAGGAGAGCCTGATCCAGGCCGTGTCCGACGAATGAGGCCGGGCGTCCACAACGCGATCACGGACGTGCCCGGCGTGCTGGTCGGGCACCATCAGCGGCTCGAACCGGGCTGGGCGACCGGCACCACGGTGGTCCTGGTGCCCGACGGCGCGGTCGGGGCCGTTGACGGTCGCGGTGGCGCGCCAGGGACCCGGGAGACCGACCTGCTGGCCCCGGAGAACCTGGTCCAGCAGGCGCACGCGGTCTGCCTGAGCGGCGGCAGTGCCTACGGACTCGCCGCGGCGGACGGCGTGATGCGGTGGCTGGCCGAGCGCGACCACGGGCTTCAGGTCGGCGTGCACCCGCACGAGGTGGTGCCGATCGTGCCGGCCGCCGTGTTGTTCGACCTGCCGGCCGGTGACTGGGGCAACCGGCCGGACGCGTCCTTCGGCTATTCCGCATGCGCGGCGGCGAATACCGGGCCGGTGGCCATGGGCACGGTCGGTGCGGGGACCGGCGCGCGGCTCGGGTCGCTGAAGGGCGGGATCGGCACCGCGAGCGTGGTGACCGACGACGGCGTGGTGGGGGCGCTGGCCGCGGCGAACGCGTTCGGCGAGGCAGTCTCGGCCGACGGGCGGCCGTGGGTGGCGGATCTGGAACTGGCGGGGGAGTTCGGCCCGTTGCCGAAACGGCACATCACGTTCAGTAGCGAGCGTCCTGGGCTGAACACCACGATCGGGGTGGTCGCGGTGGACGCCTCGTTGACCAAGGCGGAGGCCCTGCGCCTGGCCATGGCCGCCCAGGACGGTCTGGCGCGGGCGGTCCGGCCGGCGCACTCGATGTTCGACGGTGACACGGTGTTCGCGCTGGCCACCGGCGCCCGGCCACGGACGGGGGATCCGGTCGAGCTGGACCGGCTGTGTGCGGCTGCTGCCGACACGTTCGCCAGGGCCGTGGTGCACGCCCTGCTCGCCGCCGACTCGATCACCGGGCTGGTCGCGTACCGCGACGTGTAGCGCGCCTCTCACATGTCGGACGGCGACGTATCGGCCCGTAGGATGATGGCGTGCTGGTGATCCGACGCGACCTGGTGGACGCCATGGTGGCGCACGCCCGCCGTGACCACCCCGACGAGGCGTGCGGCGTGCTCGCCGGCCCGGAAGGCTCGGAACAGCCGGAGCGGTTCATCCCGATGGTCAACGCGGCCCGGTCGCCGACGTTCTACGAGTTCGAGTCCGGCGAGTACCTCCGGGTGTACCGCGAGACGCAGGCCGCGGACGAGGACTTCGTCGTGATCTACCACTCGCACACCGCGACCGAGGCCTACCCGTCGCGCACCGACATCTCCTACGCCCAGTGGCCGGACGCGCACTACGTCCTGGTGTCCACGCGCGACGCGGAGCAGCACGAACTGCGCTCGTACCGGATCGTGGACGGCGTGGTGACCGAGGAGCCGGTCGAGGTCGTCGGGTCGTACATGTTCGCCCACACCGGGCGCGACGACACCGTCGACCGGCCCTGAGTCCAGCCCCGCCGGAATACCGGGCGGGCCGCTGCGCGTCTTCCTAGTTGGCACCCCGAGCGGAGGTTTTTCAGCATGGCCGTCACCGTTTCCATCCCGACCATCCTGCGTACCCACACCGGCGGCGAGAAGTCCGTCGAGGCGAAGGGCGCCACCGTGGCCGAGGTCATCGACAACCTGGAGGCCAACCACGCCGGGCTCAAGCCCAAGCTGGTCAAGGAGGGCGCGCTGCACCGGTTCGTGAACGTCTACGTCAACGACGAGGACGTGCGCTTCGCCGGTGGCCTCGAAGCCGCCGTTGCCGACGGCGACACCGTGACCATCCTGCCCGCGGTCGCCGGCGGCTGACCATGGCCCGGTACGAGTCACTCCTGCACGCGTTGGGGGACACGCCGCTGGTCGGCCTGCCCCGACTGTCGCCCGCCCCGAACGTCCGGCTGTGGGCCAAGCTGGAGGACCGCAACCCGACCGGCTCGATCAAGGACCGCCCCGCGCTGGCCATGATCGAGGCGGCCGAGGCCGACGGCAGGCTGCGGCCAGGGAACACCGTGCTGGAGCCGACTTCCGGCAACACCGGTATCTCGCTGGCCATGGCCGCGAAACTCAAGGGCTACCGGCTGATCTGCGTGATGCCGGAGAACACGTCGATCGAACGCACGCAACTCCTCACGGCCTACGGCGCGGAGATCATCAGCTCACCGGCGGCCGGTGGTTCGAACCAGGCGGTCGCCATGGCCAAGAAGTTGGCGGCGGAGCACCCGGACTGGGTGATGCTTTACCAGTACGGCAATCCGGCCAACGCGGACGCGCACTATCGGGGTACCGGCCCGGAAATCCTGCGTGACCTGCCGACGCTGACCCATTTCGTGGCCGGTCTCGGCACCACCGGCACGCTGGTCGGCGTCGGCAGGTACCTGCGCGAGCACAAGCCGGACGTCCAGATCATCGCCGCGGAACCGCGCTACGGCGAGCTCGTCTACGGCCTGCGTAACCTCGACGAGGGTTTCGTGCCCGAGCTGTACGACCCGGACGTGCTGACCAGCCGTTTCTCGGTCGGTTCGCGGGACGCGTTGCGCCGCACCCGGCAACTGCTGGAGACCGAGGGCATCTTCGCCGGCATCTCGACCGGCGCGATCCTGCACGCGGCCCTCGCGGTGGCCGAGAAGGCCGCCGGCACCGGCGAGGACGCCGACGTCGCGTTCATCGTGGCCGACGCCGGCTGGAAGTACCTGTCCACCGGCGCCTACGCCGGCACGCTGGACGAGGCCGCCGAACGCATCGACGGCCAGCTCTGGGCCTAGCCGGGGAACCGGGCCGACGGCACGCCTTGGCCGATTCCCGTTGCCACGAAAAGGGATCCGGCCAGCGGTTGCGCTGCCGCGTCGGCATCGGTGAAGCCTTCGCGGCCGGTCGTCACGTAGAGATCGGCCAGGTCCGGACCACCGAAGCAGCACGCCGTCACCTGCCGTGCCGGCACTTCGACGGTCCGGTCCAACGCGCCGTCGGGCGTGTAGCGGTGGACCTGGCCGCCGCCGTTGACCGCGACCCAGACACAGCCGTCCGCGTCGACGCACAGGCCGTCCGGCACGCCGTCGGTGTCCCGGACCTCCGTCAACGGCCGGCGATCGCGCGCTTCGCCGGTGTCCACGGCAAAGTCGAACACGTCGATACGATGCGTCGGCGTGTCCACGTAGTACATCCGGCGTTCGTCGGGGCTCCAGCCGATCCCGTTGCTGATCGACACCTCCGGCAGCACGACCGTGGCCTGGCCGCTCGGGCCGACCATGGCCAGGAAACCGCCGCCGGGCTGCTGGTCGTAGCGCATCGTGCCGGCCCACAGCCTGCCGGCCGGATCGACGGCCGCGTCGTTGCCGCGCATGCCATCCCGCGCCCAGTACACCAGCCAGCGCAGCTCGCCGCCGGGCTCCAGCAGGCCGACGCCGTCCCGGAGGTTGAGCACGAGGCCGCCGTTGACCCGGGGTTTCGCCGCGCCGACGTGTTGCGGCACCGGGGTCACCTCGTCCGTGCCGGGGCCGGGATCGAACCGGTGCACGGCGCACCCGAGGATGTCCACCCACACTAGGCTGCCGGTGCCGACGTCCCAGGTCGGTCCCTCGCCGAGGGCGGGCTCGCCGCGCAGCGCGATGTCCAGGTCGCTCACGTCTGGAGGATGCCATGCCACTCGTTCGGATCACGGTCCGGGACGACACGCCGCCCGACCTACAGCGAGCCATCTCGGCCGGCGTGCACCGCGCCATGGTGGCCACGATCGGCATCCCGGACGGCGACCACTTCCAGATCATCGACCGCAGGCCGGCCGACGCGCTCGTCGCCGATCCCGAGTACCTGGGGGGGCGAGGCAGAACCCGGTCTTCGTCGAGATCACGCTGGTCCGCGGCCACACGGTGGAGAAGAAGAAGGCGCTGTACGCGGCCGTCGCCAAGGAGTTGGGCGCGGCAGGCTGCGGACCGAGGATGTGCTGATCGTGCTGCGCGAGACCGAGCGCGAGGACTGGTCGTTCGGCAACGGCGAGGCCCAGGTCCTGGACACCGAACTGCTCAAGCGCTACGGCTGGACGCCTCCGGCCGACTGACCTCGGCCCGGCTGACCAGACTTCGGCCGGCCGACTGGCTTCTGGCTTCGGCTGACCGTCTGGCTTCGGCTGGCTGACCGACTTCGGGAAAAATCAGGGTCTTACCCGATACACCATCCCCGAATGGCTCGTAACCTCGATGGTGTGGACACCACACCGGTCGCTGTCAGAACGCCGAACCCGGCGAAGCGCATCCTGCCGCCCCACCCGCTGCGGGCCGCGGTCGTCATCACGGCCTTCACCGCCGTGCTCTACCTGGTCGAGCTGGCCAACGCCGGCTTCTTCCACGGGTCGCTGGACGGCGACGGCATTCGCGCGCGGTCGCTGTCCGGGCTGCTCGGGATCATCTGGGCGCCGTTGCTGCACGTGAGCTGGGCCCATCTGTTCGCCAACACCGTGCCGGTGCTGGTGTTCGGGTTCCTGGCCATGGCCAGCGGCATCGGCCCGTGGATCGCGGTCACCGCGACCATCTGGCTGGTCAGCGGGGTCGGTGTCTGGCTGATCTCGCCGAGCAACGTCGTGACCGTCGGCGCGTCCGGGGTCGCGTTCGGTTGGCTGATGTTCCTGCTGGTCAGGGGCATCTTCAACCGTAGTTTCGGGCAGATCGTGGTGGCGCTGGTCCTGCTCTTCTACTGGGGCAGCGTGCTGTGGGGCCTGCTCCCGGGCCGGGCCGACATCTCGTGGCAGGGCCACCTGTTCGGTGCGCTGGCCGGCGTGCTGTGCGCGTGGCTGGTAGCCAGAGCGAACCCACCAGCCACGAAGAGCGGCACCAGCCAGGCTACGATGACCTTGCCGGGTAACTTCACCGCATGACCTCGGCGGATAAGCCACCCAGCCACGAGATGATCACTCGATCAGGTGATCAACTCCGGATCCGGGAGCAAACCACCCGGTCCCATTCGTTCAGCGAAGAAAAGACAGCCGCCCGCTCGCGCCGCGGAGCAGGACAGCCGCCGCTCGCGACCGCCCCACCGCCCGCGAGCCGCAACCCGTGAAGGCCAGCGAACCGCGAACCCCGATGGCCCGTGAACCGCAAGCCCCCACCGCCCGCGAGCCGCAAACCCCGATGGCCTGCGGACCGCGAGCCCCGATGGCTCGCGAACCGCAAAGCCCGGTGGCCCGCGAACCGCGAGCCCGCACCGCCCGCGAGCCGGAACCCGCCGACCCCGCGACTCCCATCGGCATCTTCGACTCCGGTGTGGGTGGGCTGACGGTAGCGCGAGCCGTACTGGACCAGCTGCCCGCCGAACGTGTCCGCTACGTCGGCGACACGGCGCACGCCCCTTATGGCCCGCGGCCGATCGCCCAGGTCCGCGAGTACGCCATGGCGATCACCGACCAGTTGGTCGCCAGCGGGGTGAAACTGCTGGTCATCGCGTGCAACACGGCATCGGCGGCCAGCCTGCGGGATGCGCGCGAGCGCTACCGGATACCCGTGGTCGAGGTGATCATCCCGGCGGTCCGCCGCGCGGTGCACACCACCCGGTCCGGGCGGATCGGCGTCATCGGCACCGAGGGCACCATCCGCTCCCGCGCCTACGAGGACAGTTTCGCCGCGGCGCGGGACGTGCGGGTGACGAGCGTGGCGTGCCCGCAGTTCGCGGACTTCGTCGAGCGCGGCATTACCAGCGGCCGGCAGGTGCTCGGCCTCGCGCAGGCGTACCTCGAGCCGCTGCACCGGGCGGACGTGGACACCGTTGTCCTTGGCTGCACGCACTATCCGCTGCTCACCGGCGTCATCCAGCTCGTGATGGGCGACTCGGTCACGCTGGTGTCCAGCGCGGAGGAGACCGCGAAGGACGTGGTCCGGGTGCTGACCGAGCTGGACCTGCTGGCCGCGCCGGGCCCGTCCGCGCCGGCGCACGAGTTCCGCTCGACCGGGCCCGCGCAGCCGTTCGCGAAGCTGGCACAGCGGTTTCTCGGGCCGTCCGTCCCGTCGATCAGGGACAGCCTCGCGCCGTGGCCGCCCGAACTGCCCATGGGCGCCCGAACTGCGTGATCGGCGCGAAGTGCGTGACCTGCCAGAACTGCGTAGCGGCTCGAACTGTGTGACCGGCCCGAAATGCGTGACCAGCCCGAAGTGTGTAGCGGCTCGAACTGCGTGTGGCCGCCCGAACTCGTGTCAAGTTGATCGACTCGTGTCAAGCTGATCGGCGTGCGCCTCACCGTTCTCGGCTGTGCCGGCAGCGCTCCCGGCCCGAACACCGCCACCTCCGGTTACCTGATCGAGGCCGGTGTCACTCGACTGGTGGTCGACCTCGGCTACGGCACGCTGGCCGTGCTGCAGACCCTCTGTGACCCGTTCGCACTGGACGCGCTGCTGTTCTCGCACCTGCATCCGGACCACTGCGCGGACTTCAGCGCGTTGACCGTGCTGCGCCGCTACCACCCGGCACCGCCGCGTGACCCGGCCGTGTACCGGCTCCCGGTGCACGGCCCGGCGGACGCACCGGGGCGGTTCGCCGCGGCCTACGCACCCAACGTGGCGGAGATGGCCGTGACCGATCTATCCGACGTGTACGATTTTCACCCATACGAGGGCGGCCCAAGATCGGTTGGGGAACTCACGGTCACCACGGCCCAGGTGGCTCACCCGTGCGAGGCCTACGGCCTGCGGTTCGAGCACGACGGCCGGTCGCTCTGCTACACCGGCGACAGCGGCCCGTGCGACGCGCTGGCCACGCTGGCCGACGGCGTGGACACGCTGCTGGCCGAGGCGTCCTGGACGCACGCCGCCGACCGGTCGCCGGACCTGCACCTGTCCGGTCGCCAGGCAGGCGAACTGGCCGCGAAGGCGGGTGTCGGCCGCCTGATCCTGACCCACGTGCCGCCGTGGACCGATCGGGACGCCGTGTTCGCCGAGGCACGGGCCGCATTCCCGGGCGAGGTCGAGCTGGCCGAGCCGAGGGCGTCGTACGAGGTCTAGTGCGCCACGCCGTGCCAGACCGCCTGCGCGCCGGTGGTGCCGATCCGGACCACGTCCACCGTGGTGACCACGGACATGCCGATCACCAGCACCGACGCCAGCACCGAGGTCCGCCGCCACAGGGTGGACACCGCGCCGGCCCGGTCCGTGTCCGGGGCCGTGTCGGGGTGTTCGGCGCGGTTGGTGGCCGCGCGTTCCCGGTCGGCCAGCTTGCCGGCCACCACGAGCAGCAGCACGGCGACGCCGAAACCGAGGGCGTAGGGCAGCAGCAGTTCGCCCAGCGCCTCATGCCTGGCCAGCAGCGGGTCCGGCGCGGGCAGGTGGTTGCGCAGCTGGTCGCCGGTCGCCTCCGCCAGCGGCACCGCGAGCACCCCGACCGCGGTCAGCACCAGCACCGGCCAGCCGAACCGGCGGCGCACCCCCCGGTGCACGGCGAGGCCGACCGAGCAGACCGCGGCCAGCGGCAGCAGCACCGCCACGGCGTCCACCAGCAGCGGATGCGCCGGCAGGCCGGCCACGGTGAACAGTCCAGTCACGAGCGGCCCCCTGTTCCCGGGTCGGTTGGCGAGGTCGCTCTAGGCTAGCCGCGTGCTACGAGCCGATGGACGCAGTGATGACGCACTCCGCGATGTCAAGATCACCAGGGGCTTCCAGAAGTGGCCGGCCGGATCGGTGCTGGTCGAGTTCGGCAACACCCGCGTGCTGGCCGCCGCCAGCGTCAGCGACGGCGTGCCGCGCTGGCGGACCGGATCCGGCCTCGGCTGGCTGACCGCCGAGTACGCGATGCTCCCGTCGGCCACGAACACCCGGTCGGACCGTGAGTCGGTCAAGGGCCGGGTCGGCGGCCGAACCCACGAGATCAGCCGCCTGATCGGCCGTTCCCTGCGCGCCTGCATCGACCTCGCGGCGCTCGGCGAGAACACGATCATGATCGACTGCGACGTGCTCCAGGCCGACGGCGGCACCAGGACCGCCGCGATCACCGGCGCGTACGTCGCCCTCGCGGACGCCATCACGTGGCTCGGCGCCGCGCGCAGGCTGGCCGACCCGCAGCCCCTGTCCTGCTCGGTCGCCGCGGTCAGCGTGGGCGTGGTCGACGGCCGGGTGCGCCTCGACCTCCCCTACGAGGAGGACTCCAGGGCGGAGGTCGACATGAACGTGGTCGCCACCGACACCGGCACCCTGGTCGAGGTCCAGGGCACCGGCGAGGGCGCCACGTTCACCAGGTCCACATTGGACAAGATGCTGGACGTGGCCCTGGCCGGCTGCGCCGAACTGACCAGCAAACAGACAGAAGCACTCGCCCTGCCCTACCCCGGCGAACTGCCGGAGCCGACGAGGAAGGGCAGATGAAACTCCTCGTCGCCAGCAGAAACTCCAAGAAACTGGCCGAACTGAACCGGATCCTGGCCGCCGAGAACGTGGCCGGCATCACCGTGCTCGGCCTTGCCGACGTACCGGAGTACCCGGAGGCGCCGGAAACCGGCGCCACGTTCGAGGAGAACGCACTGGCCAAGGCGAGGGACGCGGTCGCCGCGACCGGCCTGCCCACCATCGCCGACGACTCCGGCATCGCGGTCGACGTCCTGAACGGCATGCCCGGCGTGCTGTCCGCCCGCTGGGCCGGTGGCCACGGCGACGACAAGGCAAACCTCGACCTGGTACTGGCCCAACTACGCGACGTCCCGGACGAACGACGCGGCGCCGCGTTCGTGTGCGCGGCGGCCCTTGTCACCCCGGCCGGCACCGAAACCGCGGTGCGCGGGGAGTGGCGCGGCACCCTGATCCGCGAGTCCCGGGGCACCAACGGCTTCGGCTACGACCCGATCTTCGTTCCGGACGGCTACCAGGTCACGTCCGCCGAGCTGTCCTCGTCGGAGAAGGACTCGCTGTCGCACCGGGGCAGGGCCCTGCGGCTGCTGCTGCCGACGTTGCGGGCCATGGCCGGGTAACGGGTCAGGCGTCGGCCAGATCCTTCAGCAGGCGGGCCACGTGACCCGTTGCCTTCACGTTGTAGAGGGCCTTGCCGATGGTGCCCTCCGGGGTGACCACGAACGTGGAGCGGATCACGCCCAGGATGGTCTTGCCGTAGTTCAGCTTCTCCCCGTACGCGCCCCATGCCTTGAGCACGGCCCGGTCCGGGTCGGACAGGAGCGGGAAGGTCAGGCCCTCGGCGGTCCGGAACTTGGCCAGCTTCTCCGGCTTGTCCGGCGAGATGCCCAGCACGTCGAAGCCCGCGTCGTTGAGTTGCGCGAGGCTGTCGCGGAAGTCGCAGGCCTCCTTGGTGCATCCGGGTGTCATCGCGGCCGGGTAGAAGTACACGACGACGGAGCGGCCCAGGAAGTCCGACAGCGAGACGGTCTTGCCGGTGTCATCCGTCAGGGTGAATTCCGGCGCCGTGTCGCCGACGGCGAGGCGGGTCTGTTCTGTCATGAGCGCACGCTAACAGCAACGTGGGCGGTGCCTACGGCACCGCCCACGGGCAGCCCTGGCCGTCGAGATGACGACAAGGAGCAAGAGCGCGCCGGGGGGCTTTGCGTGCTCAATTTCCCCATCGGCGGTAACCCGCCCGGCGTAACAGCTGACCAGGGATTGCACCCGTTCGGAGTAGTGAGGTCGCCTAGGCGGCTACTGCGAAGAACACCACGAACGCACTGACCGCGATCAGCCAGCTCGCGATCAACCAGCCGAAATCCCGCCAGGTCGACAGAGAGCGACTGTCCTCACCCGGTACGTACACACCACGTGACTCGAACCAGTCGACCCAGCGCACCAGCCAGTACAGCGGGTTGGCCCGGTTGTGCACGGCGACCACGCTCCTCGTGGGTGGGCAGCTGGCTCAGTCCCACTTCGGGGCGACCTCGGGCAGGGACGGATCGATCTTCCACGCACAGAACTGCCAAGCACGCGCCGATGCGTACTGTACGCCTGCCGTGTCGAAGTTGATCAACGGTGGCGTGCGGATGTGCGCCGCCTTCGCCCTGTTCATCATCTCGTCCGCGGCAGCCGTCAGCGGCAGTTGCCGGACCAGGTCGGCGGCCTTCTTGTAGACGTCCGCGCGGGCGCCGGCCAGCGACTCGCCGAAGGTGTCACCCTTGGTGTGGTTCTTGATGGCGGTGCCGCGGGCGGCCTTCGCGTAGTCGCTGAACGTCCGGGCCAGGTCGACTGGTACGGGCACGTCGGTACTCAGTTGCGCAGCAGCCGGCTCCATCGTGACCTCCGCATCGCCCACCGTTCGTCGGGCGAGACATGACGATAGCGCGGGTTGGGCTGATCGGACCGCACTATCACCCGTCCGCACGGTCAGCTTCCTGTGCAGATGCATGATCACCCTTGACTACTATGGCGTGGTGTTACTTGTAGGTAGCGTAGATCTTGACCAGTTTCCGCTGGTCAGGGTCATGGAGCTGTGGCGCATTCTTTGGTGATGTCGGGGCGCAGGCGCTGTTCCGCGCTGCGGACGCCGTCGGCGGCGGCCAGGTCGTAGAACGGCGAGAAGGCGTCCCGATACGCGCCGTAGGTGACGGACTGGGTGCCGTACCGGGTCACGAAGTCCTGGAACGGCCGGTTGTCGAACGGCCGGCTGAACATGCCGCTCAACACGTCGAACACCGCCTGGACGCACGCCTGCTGTGCGGTCGCCCTCGGCGCGGCCTGGATCGGCGCCGGGGACTGCGCGCAACCGGTTGCGGTACAACCGAAGATGACCACCGCGAGAGCCACGCCGGCCACCCGCACGGCTACACGGTCCCCAGGTAGAAGATCTTGTCGGTGGAGCTCATCGACTGCGGGCTGACCTGGAGCACCAGCGGTGTCGGTGCGGTCGGCAGGTTGAACGCCACCGGGAACGTCACGGTCTGGCCCGGCTGGATGTCCTCGGCGAGGCCGTCGATGTCCATGTCGTAGACGTGACCGACCGTCAGGCCGCCCACGATGCCCTGGATGTCCACGCCGTTGGCGTTCAGGGCCGCGCCGGTGTCGTTGGTGATCGTCACCGTGAACTTGACCGCGCGCCGGATGTTCGTGCCGTCGCTGCTGGAGGCCATCGGGGATGGCTTGTAGTCGTGCGGCCCGGTGAGCCGGACCGTGACGTTGTCCATCTGGTAGGTCTGGCCGATGGCCAGTTGCGGCCCGGGGAGCACGGTGGTCGTCGGCGGTGCCGCGGTGGGGTCGGTCGTGGGGCTCAGGACCCGCACCGGGCCGGCGGCCGGCACGTTCTGGTGGGCGTTGCGCAGCACGTCGGTCATGCCCCAGACCCCGAGCACCAGCGCGACGACGCCGCCGACGGTACCGATCCAGGCGACGACGCCGCCCGCCGTGGAACGGTGGTGCCTGCGCCCCACGCTGAGCAGTCCGCAACACAGCGTGATGACGGCGAGTGCCACGACCGCGTACCAGACGTAGGGCAGGAACATGCCGGCGGTCGCGCCGGTCAGCGCGAGCCCGACGGCCAGCACGCCGAAGATCAGCGCGGCGATCGCGAGTCCGGTCCGGTTCGACGGCGATTCGGCCAGATGGTGCGTGGTCGAAGGCGACGCGAGGGGCATGGCACCTCACTTCCGTGGATCCGGCTGGATCTGACCGGTTATCGGGTGATTCGTGTGGATGTTGCGTAGGGTTACTGACAAGGTCAATATTCACCTGAACAGACGCCAATCGGGAAGCCTGGCGTAGCCCGGAGTAGTCGGTTTGGCCTAGCGTCTCCGGCCCGAACACCCCTGGCGCCACGGCGGTCGACGGTGAAAGGTAGGTCACGCGGTCGTCGTGACAAGGAGGTCCGGATGCCGGCACGTGGGTCGTCCCAACAGAACTCGGAACCGTTGAAGGAGTCCTACGACTACGTCGTGATCGGGGCCGGCAGCGCGGGCTGCGTGCTGGCCAACCGACTCACCGAGAGTCCGGACGTGACCGTCCTGCTGCTGGAGGCGGGCGGCCAGGACGACGCGGACGAGATCCACATCCCGGTCGCGTTCTCCGCGCTGTTCAAGACGAGGTGGGACTGGAACTACGAGACCGCGGAACAGAAGCACCTCGGCGGCCGGACCACCTACTGGCCGAGGATGAAGGCGCTCGGCGGCTGCTCGTCGATGAACGCGATGATCTACATCCGAGGCAACAAGGCTGACTACGACGGTTGGCGCGACGACCACGGCGCGACCGGCTGGGGCTACGCCGATGTGCTGCCGTACTTCCGTCGAGCCGAACACAACCACCGCCTGACCGGCCCACTACATGGCAACGACGGCCCACTGCACGTCGAGGACCGCCGGTACACGCACGAGCTGTCCAGGGCGTGGGTCGACAGCGCGGTCGCCTGGGGCCTCAAGCCCAGCGACGACTTCAACGGCGATGACCAGACCGGTGCCGGCCTCTACCAGGTGACCTGTCACGACGGCAGGCGCTGGTCCACAGCGGACGCCTACCTGCGTCCGGCGCTGAAGCGACCCAATCTGACGGTGGTCACCGATGCGCTGGTCAGCCGCATCGTGCTGTCCGACGCCCGCGCGACGGGCGTGGCGTACCTGCGTGGCGGCACCGAACACGTGGCCCGCGCCGACCGCGAGGTGCTGCTGTCCGGTGGCGCGATCAACTCGCCCCAGTTGCTGCTGCTGTCCGGCATCGGCCCGGCAGAACACCTGAGGGAGCATGGAATCGATGTCGCCGTGCACCTGCCCGGCGTCGGCGAGAACCTGCACGACCACCCGGCCGCCGGCGTCATCTGGCACACCAAGGGCACGACGGATCTCATCGACTACCAGACCACCAGCCGCCTCATGCAGTGGCAACTGGCCGGACGGGGCCCACTGTCGTCGAACGTCGGCGAGGCAGGCGGCTTCATCGCGACAAGGGACCTGGACGCACCGGACATGCAGTTCCACGTGGCGCCAACGCAGTTCGAGGACAACAGCCTGCGCGAATCGACCGGCCGCGGCTTCACGGCGGCGGCCACGTTGGTCGACGTGGCCAGCCGAGGCCGGCTCCGTCTGCGTTCGGCCGACCCGAGCTGGCACCCGGCGATCGACCCGGCCTACTACGCGGAACCAGCCGACTGGGACGCGATGCTGGCCGGCTGCCGAATGCTGATCGAGATCGGCCGCCAGCCGGCGATCGGTCGGTTCCTGGCCGGGCCGAACAAGCCGGCACACCTGGACGGCATCACGGACGACGAGTTGGGTGAGCACGTCCGCCAGCTCACCCAGACGCTGTACCACCCAGTTGGCACCTGCGCGATTGGCATCGGCGAGCAAGCCGTTGTCGATCCGGAACTGCGGGTTCGTGGGGTGGCTGGCTTGCGGGTCGTGGATGCTTCGGTGATGCCGAAGGTGGTGCGGGGTAATACGAATGCGCCTACGATCATGATTGCGGAGAAGGCGGCGGATCTGATCAAGAACAGCTAGTCGCTTGTCCACGTGATTTGGGCTTCTGCATCACCCCGATACTCTATTGTCGTGACGGTTGGTGGGGTTTGTCAAGGCGGGAAAGAGTACCTTGACAAACCCCACCAACCGCTTTCAAAGAGGGCCCGTATCGGGGTGATGCAGAAGGACTGGGTAAACAGCGGAATGCCGCGTGGTTTAGGCCAGGTCCTCGGGAAGAGAAAGAGGCGCCCCGGTTGAAAGCCCGCTCCGGTTCGTTCGGCGGGTCGCGCTCGGTGATGGTCGCTAGCGCCTCGGTGGGGGAGTCGTCTGTTCGTCCGGCGGGTCGCGGTCGGTGGTGGTTGCTTACGCCTCGGTTGGGAGTCCGCTCTTGTTCGTCCGGCGGGTCCAGTTCGCTCGATGGGTCGTGACTGGCCTGGTGTGATTCTGGACGACAACCACCGCTGAACGGAACCCGCCGGACGAACAGAAGTTGGTTCCCCACCGAGGCGCCAGCGACCACCACTGAACCGGATCCGCCGGACGAACAAGAGCAGGCTCCCAACCGGGGCGCCAGCAACCACCATCCAACGGGACCCGCCGGACGAACCGGAGCAGGCTCCCAACCGAGGCGCCTCTTTCCGGTTCGGCGGGACTTCGAAACGCCTCGTGACATGGCCTGTATGACCATTTCTTCCTGCTTTTCCCCGATCCCAAGCCGCACTTCGGTTTTTGGGGTTTTGTCAAGGTACTCTTTCGCGCCTTGACAAAACCCCAAAAACCGAAACCCACAATCGGGGATCGGGAAAAAGCAGGCAAGCCAAAGCGGTCAGCGCTTTCCATGCAACAGCGTGACGAGCTTGGCCACCAGCTTGTCCGTTTTCTCCAACCGAGAGAACGTGGTCAACTGAATCGGCGCCCGGAACCGCGGCCGGGCAATAGCCTTGGACCGAGCGAATTCCCGCAACCCGTCCGGCCCGTGAATCCGACCGAACCCGGACTGGCCGACCCCACCGAACGGCAGACTCGGGATGCCCGCGAAGCTGATCACCGAGTTCACCGCGACCATTCCCGACCGCAGGCGCTTGGCCAGTTCCACCCCCCGACTGCGGGAGAACACCGTGTTGCCAAGGCCATAGCGGGTCGCGTTCGCCTTGGCCACCGCGTCGTCCATGTCGCGGACCTTGGCGATCGTGATGGTCGGGCCGAACGTCTCGTCGGTGACCGCCTTCGAGTCCTCCGGTACGTCGACCAGGACCGTTGGCTGTACGAAGCGGTCGCCGACCGAGTCGACGCCGCCGAGCAGGGCCCTGCCGCCCTTGGCCAGTGCGTCCGCGATGTGGTCGCGGATGACGTTCAGCTGCCCTGGCATGGTGATCGGGCCCAGCTTGGCGCCCACGTCCGAGCCGGCGCGCAGGTCCGACGCCTTCTCGAGGACCTTCGCCACGAACTCGTCGTGCACCTTCTCGTGTACGTACACGCGCTCGACGCCTACGCAGGTCTGGCCCGCGTTGAACATGCCGCCCCAGACCGCGGCGTCGGCCGCCTCCTCCAGGTTCGCGTCCGCGTCGACCAGCAGGGCGTCCTTGCCGCCGGCCTCGATCACCACGGGGGTCAGGGTTTCCGCGCATGCCGCCATCACGCGCTTGCCGGTGGTGGCGGAGCCGGTGAACGCGATCTTGTCAACGCCGGACCGGCACAGGGCCGCGCCGGTCTCGCCGAATCCGGTGATCAACTGGAGCACCGGCTGCTCGGGCACGACGTCGGCAAACGATTGCACCAGCCACGCGCCCACACCAGGGCTGTACTCGCTCGGCTTGAACACCACCGCGTTCCCGGCCGCCAACGCATATGCGAGGGAGCCCATCGGGGTGAACACCGGGTAGTTCCACGGGCCGATCACGCCGACCACCCCGAGCGGCTCATAGGAAACCGTCGCGGCGTAGTTCGCCATCAGCAGGCCGGGGGAGCGTTTCTGCGGCCCGAGCACCTTGCCGGCGTGCTTGCCCGCCCACGCGATGTGCTCGATGGCCAGCACGATCTCCAACTGCCCGTCGCTGTGCGGTTTGCCCGTTTCCGTGTAGACGACGTCGGCGAGTTGGGCCATCCGCCGAGTGAGCACGCCGGCCCAGCGCCGCATCCGCTCGGCGCGGCCGGTGAAGCCGAGGCCGGACCACCATTCCGCGGCGATTCGGGCTCGGTCCACCGCGGCCGCGACGTCCGCCGCGCTGTGGATCGGGTGGCTGGCCACGACGTCACCGTTGCTCGGGTTCAACGAGTCGAACGTCGGCGCCTGCGCCGCGGCCCCGTTGGTACTGACGTCGACCTGGGATGTGCTCACGCAACCTCCTCGCTAGCGCTCGTCGGGCGTTCGCAACTCGCTGTGCTAGTTGGTTCGCTCGCAAGCTCGCTCACTGTGCCTCCTTGAGTCGCACCGACCATCATTACCCAAGGGCCACGTCCTGGCCATACCCGTCGGTAGCTTGACGTGGAGTGCGCTCCAGGATGTTTGCTGGACCAAGCGAAAAGACGAGGAGAGAAACATGCTGGACGGGAAAGTAGCGCTGGTGACGGGTGCCTCGTCGGGCATCGGGGCGGCGACCGCCGAGGCGCTCGCGGGCGCCGGCGCGGCCGTGGTGCTGGCGGCCCGGCGCACCGACCGCCTTGCCGACCTGGCCGCGCGGCTGTCCGACAAGGGCGCGACGGTGCTGTCCGTCGCACTGGACGTGACAGACGAGCGGGCCTGCCAGGAGGCCGTCGCGCGGACCGTGGACGAACTCGGCGGCCTGGACATACTGGTCAACAACGCAGGCGTGATGCTGCTGGGCCGGATCCACCAGGCGGACACCACCGACTGGACCCGCATGGTCGCGACGAACCTGCTCGGTTCGATGTACATGGTGCACTCGTCGCTGCCACACCTGTTGGCGCGCAAGGGTTCTGTCGTGCAGATCTCGTCGGTCGCCGGCCGGGTCGCGCGGGCGGGCGGCGGTGGCTACTCGGCGACCAAGTTCGGGATCGGCGCGTTCTGTGAGTCTCTTCGCCAGGAGGTCACCACGCAGGGCGTGCGTGTGGTGCTGATCGAGCCGGGCGTCGTGGACACCGAGCTGCGCGACCACATCACCGACCAGCAGGCCGCGGCCGCGCTGGCCGAACGGATCAAGGACAACCGGAACCTGCGGTCCGACGACATCGCGGCGGCGGTGCTCTACGCGGTGACGCAGCCCGACCACGTCGCGATCAACGAGATCCTGGTCCGGCCCACCGACCAGGGCTGGTAGCGGTTCAGCTCGGGAACAACGTGCCGGGCGGGTCGGGTGAGCCGACCGCGGACTCGTCCGTGACCGGCTTCGCGCCGCCGGTGAACCGGTCCAGCGACACGCCGTGCAGCACCCGGCCGGGGAACGGGTCGGACGCGGTGCGCCGCACGTAGCCGTCCACCGGCAGCGGGAGCCGGCCGGCCGCCAGCACCACGTTGCCGAACCGCTTGCCGGCCAACACCGTTGGATCGGCGAGCATCGCCACCCGGTCGAATACCGACCGCCACGTCGCCACCTGGGACCGGGTGAAGTCGAGGCCGCCGCCGTCGGCCAGGTTCACCGCGACGGTGCCGGCAAGGCGCAGGGCGTGCGCGGCCAGCCGGGCGAACTCGACGGACGCGCACCTGGCCGGCATCCGTCCAGCCGCGAACACGTCCACCACGACCAGGTCGAACGCCAGCGGCGGCTGCCTGGCCAGCACGTCGCGGGCGTCGCCGGTGCGCAGGCGGACCCGGGCCGTGCGGTCCAGCGGCAGTTCGCGGCGCACCAGGTCCAACAGGGCGCCGTCGATCTCCACCACCTGCTGGCCGGACCCGGGCCGGGTGGCCGCGACGTACCGGGGGAGGGTCAGCGCGCCGCCGCCGAGATGCAGCACCCGCAACGGGCCTGCCGGCGCCAGGTCCACCACGTGGGCCAGCCTGCGGACGTACTCGAACACGATGTGGGCCGGGTCGTCGAGGTCCACATGGGACTGTGGGGTGCCGTCGAGCAGCAGCGTTCGGCCGCCGGGTCGGTCGGGATCCGTTACCAGTTCGGCGATTCCGGTGTCCACCTGGTGCCGGAGCCGCCCGGCGGCGCGACGCCGCGCCACTAGCCGAAGTACCGGCGCAGTTGCGCCGCGACCGCGTCCGGTGCGTCCAGGTCCGGTGCGTTGTGCGTCAGCCTCGGCAGGATCGTCGGTCGGGCGTGCGGCATGGCGTCGGCCAGCGCGGCGACCACGTCCCGCAGGTAGGCGGGCCCGCGTTCGCCCGCCATCAGCAGCGTGTCGGTGGCGATGCCGGCGAACTTCGTGCCGTCGGAGTCGAGGCTGGTGGCCGTGGCGACCTCGGCGTGCACGGTCGGCAGCAGTTCCGTCATGTCCGCGAGCAGGACGCCTCGGGTGGCCACCTTGATCATCGCCTGCCGCAGGCGCACCGGCACGTGCTCGAGCGGCCCGGCCAGTGCCAGGCCGCTGATGATGCTGAACAGGCCGTCCGCCGTGCGGCCCTGCGCGACCGCCAGCTCCAGTTCGGGCAGCCATTCGTTGCTGATCGCGCCGTTGAGGCTCACCGCGGGCTCGTAGACGGCCAGCCGGGTGACCGGCGTGTCGGGCCTGCGCAGCATGGTCTCCAGCGCGACGACGCCGCCGTAGCTGTGCCCGAACACCAGGTTCGCGTTCGCGTGCGCCAGCACCGCGACCAGGTCGTCGCTCTCGCGGTCGATGCCGTACGCCGCGCCCTGCGGTCCGCTGCCGCCCCGGCCGCGCCGGTCCATCGTGTAGACGGTGAAGTCGTCGGCGAGCGCGGCGGCCAGGGCCCCGTAGTGGCGGGCGGCGCGCAGGCTGCCGTGGACGACCACGAGCGCCGGTCCACGGCCGGTGACGTCGCAGGCGATCGTGGTGCCGTCGGCGGACCGCACCACGACCGTCTCGACCACACCGCTCGTCACCGGCCCAGGGTAACCGCGCTAGAAGGGCAGCCCGAGACCGCAGAGGACCGGCTTGGCGTGCGCCGGGTCGAGGGCGTTGGTGACCAGTTGCGCCACCCCCGGGTCGAAGGCCAACCCGATGTGCCCGACCGGGTCGAACGGGCACGTGTCCTGCACGAACTCGTTGCGCACGCCGGGTTCCCGGACGAACGACGTCTCGTGCGGGGTGACCAGCGCGTCGGCGGTGGACGCGATGACGGTGTAGCTGACACCCGGTTGCGCGATCGGACCGTTGGTCAGCGTGGCAACGGCCGAGCCGCCGGTGATCAGCTCGGCGCAGGCCGCGCAGCCGAAGCCGTTGAGCACCTGGTCCACCTGCGGCCGGATGCCCAGCAGGTCGGCGACGTTCACCAGGTTGGCGAACGTGGTGCCGTGGGTCGGCGGCGCGAGCGCGACCACCCGGTCGATCCGGCCCGCGTAGCCCAGCACCTTCGGCACGTACAGGGACTGGAAGGCGCCCTCCGAGTGGCCGACGACGTCGACCTTGGCGGCGCCGGTGCTGGCGCGCACTTGGTCGATGTAGGCGGCGATCTCGTGTGCGGACCGGTCGATCGACACCAGGCCGCCGACCGGGATCGGCGGCGCCGCCTCGCCGTACGTCTGCGCGAACGCGCAGTAGCCTGCCGCGGCGAGCGCGGGCCCGAGGAACGCGAAGTTGCCGGGGCCGTTGCCGCCGAGGCCGTGCAGCAGGACGACCGGGTCCGGATGGGCCGGTGACGGGTGACAGGCCGGGTCGTTGAATCCGGAGCTGGTCCCGGCCGCCGACGCTGTGCCCTGCGCGGTGAGCAGGAGTGTGGCGCCGGCCAGCACGGCCAGCGCGGCGTGCGCGACTTTGCGCATGTGGATCCCTCCGACGAGCGGTTGGATGTGCGACACGCCACAGTAGAACAGGTTATCCTGTTGACAACAAGATCTCTTGTTCGAGAAAGGTAGGGCTGTTGATAACTCGGTCCGCTCGGTAGTGTCGGCGCGTGGCGGAGCGGACCGGGCGCCGGATCAGAGGGCTGGACGCCGACCAGCGGCGGGCGCAGCGGCGGGACGACCTGCTCGCCGCCGCACTGGACCTGTTCGCCGCCGCCGGCTACCCGAACACGTCGATCGAGCAGATCTGCCAGGCCGCCTTCGTTGGCACCAAAGGGTTCTACGAGATCTTCGACAGCAAGGAAGCCTGCTACCTCGCGCTGCTGCGCCAGGTCTCCGCGACGATCGAAGCGCGCATGGTCGAGGCCCTGCGCACGCTGCCCACCGACGAACCGGCCGCCACCAAGGTGCTGCTGAGCACCTTCGCGCACGCGCTGGTGGACGATCCCCGGTTCGCCAAGGTCACGTTCGGGCAGGCGGGTGGCATCTCGGCCGCGGTGGAGCGGCAGCGGCGGGTGAACCGGCGCTGGGCCGCCGACTTCCTCACGTCCGTCTGGCAGCGCGATGGAACGCCCGCCGACCCGTCGCGCTACCGGGTCGCCATCGGCGTCATCGGCGGCCTGTTCGACCTGGTCGCCGACTGGATGCTGGACCCTGGCCAGCCGGAGTCGCTGGTCGCCGACCTGACCGTCTTCTATCAGGCCGTGCGGCGGGGCTTATCGGCCTAGGTGCTCGGCCAGCCGGTTGAGGAATTCCCGTTGCGCGGTCACCAGCTTCTCGCCCGCCGTGGGCAGGGCGAACCACCCGACGCGGTCGATCTCCGGGAACTCGCGCTGCGTGCCGGACCCCTTCGGCCACTCCATCCGGAACGTGCCCGGCACGACCTGGGCCGGGTCGAGGTCGCCACGCAGCGCCCAGACCGTCACGACCTTGCCGCTGGACTGCTTGACCGAGCCCAGTTCGATCAGGTCGCCGTCGGGCACCGGCAGGCCGAGTTCCTCCTGGAACTCCCGCCGTGCCGCCGCCTGCGGGATCTCGTCGTCGAGGTACTCGCCCTTGGGGATCGACCACGCGCCGGCATCCCGCCGTGACCACAGCGGACCGCCCATGTGCGCGATCAGCACCTCCGGCTGCCCGTTCGTGGTGCGATACAGCAAGATCCCGGCACTGCGTTTGCCCGCCATCGATCAATTTTATCTTCAGGACAGAAGGTGTCCGCAATGGCCTCTAGTGTCGGTCCCACAACGAACGAAAGGGACCAGCGGTCATGGACTTCAAACTCGAACTGGTGATCATCCCGGTGTCCGACGTGGACCGGGCGAAGGCGTTCTACGTCGACAAGATCGGCTTCATCGCCGACCACGACGTCACGGTCAGCGAGGACATCCGGTTCGTCCAGCTCACCCCGCCCGGCTCTGCCTGCTCCATCGCGTTCGGCAGGGGACTCACCGAGGCCACGCCGGGTTCGGTCGAGGGCATGCAGGTGGTCGTGGCCGACGCCGACGCCGCGCACGCCGAACTCGTCGCGCGGGGCGCCGACGTCAGCGACGTCAAGGACCTGCCGTGGGGCCGGTTCATCTACTTCGGCGACCCGGACGGCAACCGCTGGGCGCTCCAGCAGATCGTCATCCCTTCCGCATGAGCGCGCCCCGCAGGACCACCGCCCGTGGGTGGGTCAGTTGGTCCAGGTCCGCCCGCGGGTCCTCCTCGTAGACGACCACGTCGGCGGGCGCGCCGGGGACCAGCCCGGCGAGCCCGAGGTAGGCACGGGCACCCCACGACGCCGCGCCGAGCGCGTCGTGGGGTGCCATGCCCGCTTCGGTCAGTAGACGGATCTCGTCGGCGATCTTGCCGTGCGGCCACGAGTCCGTCCCGGCCAGCACGGTCACCCCGGCTTCGGCCGCCGCGGCCGACAGTGCCCCGTGCCGGCCAGCGCCGTCGAGGTACCAGGTCCGTTGTGGACTGTCCGGGCGCTCGCGCAGGTGGGACATCGAGTCGAGGATCACCGACAGCGTCGGTGTCAGTGCCGTGCCCTGCCTGGCCATCTGGGTCAGCAGGTCCGGGTCGAGCCACATCCCGTGTTCCACCGAGTCGACGCAGGCGGCGACCGCGTTCGCGCCGCCGTCGGCCTGCTGCGAGTGCACCGCGACCCGGCCGCCGACGGCGTGCACCGCCGTGACCACCTCGGTGAGGATGTGCGCCGGGATCGGCTCGCCGTCCATGCCCCAGTCGCCGATCAGCTTCGTCCATCCGGTCTGCTTCGCCTGCTCCGCCGCGATCTTCGGCAGTTCGTCGAGGGGGGCCCGCCTGCCCCAGCCGTCGAAGAACTGGCCGTGCTGGGCGAGCCAGGGGCCGGCGTGGGACGCCCTCGGCAGCTCCGGATCGTTGCCGAACCAGTCGGGCGGTTCGCCGGCAAGGCCGGGGGAGCGGATCAGGGTGACACCCGCGTTGACGTGGTCGCGCAGGTCCGTGCGCAGCTGGTCCTCGTCGAGTTGCTGGCCGAACTCGGTGACACCGGGATGGGTGTGTGCGTCGACGAGTCCGGGCAGCAGCCAGCCGGTCGCCACAAGTTCGGCGTTGGGCACCGGGTCGGTGGTCCAGCGGTCGCCGTCGGCGTAGAGGTCGATCTCGTCGCCGTCGGGCAGGGCCCGGCCACGAACCCGGAGTACGGTCATCAGCTCGCTCCACTCACTATCAGGCGGAAGCCCGCGTCCCATTCGTTGCGGGACAACAGGTCCTGGTTGCGTTCGCGCCAGCGGCCGGAGCGCAGGTCCGCGCGCAGCCGGTTCAGCCCGCGTTCGACCGCGTCCGGATCGGTCTGGGCCAGCGCCGAGCAGGTGTGGCGGACGTGGGGCTGGAGGTAGGTCGCCGGCCGGCGCCAGTAGGCCGGGAAGACGCCATCGGTGAAGTCCCACGGCAGCGGCAGCGGTGTGACGGTGTCGGCGCCGAGTTCGGTGGCGATGTCGTCCGCGGACGGTCGGTTCAGCTCCAGGTCGGCGATCTCCGGCACGTAGTCGCGGACGAACCAGAAATCGGCGTGCCGGCGCGTGTCGTAGGCGAGGACCACGCGAAGCGGCGCCACCCGCCGCAACTCGGCCAGCCCGCGCCGCCAGTCACCCCAGTGGTGCACGGTCAACACCGCGAGCACCGCGTCGACGGCGTTGTCCCGCACCGGCAGCGCTTCCGCCACCCCGCGCACGGCAGGGCTTACGTCAACAGCGCGTTGCCGGATCATTTCACCGGACGGCTCGACGGCGAGCACGGTCCGGCCGTCCGGTTCGTAGGAACCCGTGCCGGCGCCCACGTCCACGATCGACCCTGCGTCCCCCAGTGCCCGCAGGATCACCGCCATCCAGCGCGGATCGGTGCGCCGGCCCGTCGAGTAGCCGGTGCCGATGTCGTCGTAGAGCGCCACCCAGCCTCCCCGCCAGATCAGCTTGTCCGGATCATACCGGTTCCGCGGCACGGGTGGTGGCTTCGCGCCTGACCCGGAACACGTCGTTGGGTTCCAGGCCGAGGCGGGCGTTTTAGCTGTTGAGTGTGATCTGGGTGCCGGTAACGGTGATGTTCATCGGGGGCAGTGGCCTCGGTGCCGGCCCCGCCTTCACCGAGGCGTCGACGATGCTGTAGCGGCTGCCGTGGCACGGGCACTGAATCAGGCCGTCCGCGACCTTGAACACCGTGCAGCCCAGGTGGGTGCACGTCGAACTGAAGGCCTTGAACGTGCCCGCGACCGGCTGCGTGACAACGACCTTCTTGTCGGCGAAGATCGTGCCACCGCCGACCGGAATGGCCGACGTGCTGGCCAGCGGGGTGCCGCCGGCCGCGGGTGCGCCGCCGGCCGTGGTGGTGGCGCCACCGGCGGTGGTGGTGGCGGCAGTGGTACCGGCGCCGGTGGCCGTCGTGCCGGAGCCGGCGTTGTTGTTGCTGCTGCATGCGGCGAGTCCGACCCCGGCGGCCACCACGCCACCGGCGATCGCGGCGTTGCGGATCAGGTTTCGCCGACTTACCTGGCCATCTTCTGCGACGTCGGCCGGGACAGCGGTGGCCGGCACTGATTCGACGTCATTTGCGCTGGTCATCGTGCATCTCCATTCGTTATCGGTCAAGGTCGCGTGGGGCGAAGTATCACCGGCCGGATGTGAGCCCCACGTTTGCAGGCACAGATCGTTCACAGCGATGTGATTACGGTCAGTTACTGGCCGGAGTCGCCTCCACCGTCTGTTACGGCCAAATGCGTCATCGGGATTGCGTTGGTAACGGACAGTGTGTCAATTGGTTGACAAGAGGTGGACACGATCTACGCTCCGTGTTTATGACGGATTTCGACCGGGTCGCCGGTGATCTGGTCGGCGACAGAGTCGGTGTCGACGACCTGTTGGAGTCCACGGAGGACGAAGCCACCGTTGCGCGGCGTCGCCGTTGGGGCCGGATCGCGGTGCAGGTCGGCCTTGGCCTGCTGGCACTGCTCATCTTCGGCGCGGCCGGGCTGTTGTGGAACGTGACCAACTCGGTGACCGGGTCGGTCCACACCGTACCGGTCGCCGCGCTGCCGCCCGCGCCGGCCAACCCGGACGGCAAGCCGCTGACGGTGTTGCTCCTCGGTTCGGACCTGCGTGCCGGTGCGGACGCCACCGACGGCGTGACCGGCCAGCGCGCCGACGCGATCATGCTGATCCGGTTCAGCGCCGATCGCAGCCGGATCGACGTCATGTCCATCCCGCGCGACTCCTGGGTGCCCATCAAGGGCATCGGGACCGCGAAGATCAACGCGTCGCTCGGCGGCGGGCCGTCGCTGGTGGTGCAGACCGTGCACGCGCTCACCGGCATCCAGATCGACCACGTGATGTTGATGGACTTCGGCGGCGTCCGCGACCTGACCACGGCGCTGGGCGGCGTCACCGTGATCAACGAGCGGGCCACCACCGACCCAAGGAACGGCTCGCACTTCGACGCGGGCCCGCTCACTCTGTCGGGTGATCGCGCATTGACGTTCGTACGGCAGCGCTACGGCCTGCCCGGCGGCGACTTCGACCGGATCGCCCACCAGCAGCAGTTGGTCGCGGCCATCGGGCACAAGGTGAAGCAGGAGGACCTGCTCGGCAATCCGCTGCTGGTCAAGAACCTGGTGCAGATCGTGGCGGACAACCTGACCGTGGACGCCGGCATGACGTCCACGCTGATGACCCAGATTCTGGTCGACATCGTGTCAACGCCACAGCAGGGCGTCCACTTCTACACCGCGCCGTCCGCGGGCTTCGGCGTCTCGTCCGACGGCCAGGACTACGTCAACCTGGACATGGCCAAGTTGTCCGCGGCCTGCCTCGCGATGCGCACCGACAGGCCGATACCGCTGCCGGGCACGCCGATCAACCTGCCCTGACCGTCAATCCGCCCCGACCACCCATCCGTCGTCGCGGACCAGACGATCGGCCGTATTCCTGGCCTGCTCATATCCGGCACAGTCGGAGGGAGTTCCCACGAGACTGATGAGGTTTCGAATATGAGAAGGATGCTGACGCTCGCGATCTTACCGTTGACCGTTGCCGCTATCGCCCTGCCGCCCGCCGCTGCCGCGCAGCCCGCGCATATCGCGTCGGCAATCAGCGCGGCGCCCGCCGTGCAGCCGAACCCCGACCACATCAAGACGCTGACCGCCGTCCTGCAGAACATGAAGCAGAACTACACGGCCTTCGCGCGCCTGACGCCGGGACCGCAGGACATCTTCGACTACAACATCGGTGACCTCTGGCTCAAGGGCATCGACGGCACCGGCACCACGATCGCGCTGATCGAGGGCTGGAACGACCCGCAGATCAATACCGTGATGCAGAAGTTCGACGCGCGATACGGCCTGCCCGACCCGACCATCGAGACCATTTTCCCGTCCGGCAACGGACAACTGCCCGCGGTCTGCCCACCCGGCATGGTCGCCCTGCAGAGTTACGGCTCGTGCGACGCGTGGGCGGGCGAGCTCCGGCTCGACGTCGAATCGGCCCACCTGATCGCGCCGTACGCCAAGATCGTGATCACCGCGACCCCGGCCGACAGCGAGATCGTGGACGACACGGCGAGCCAGGTCGCGCCGCCGGAAATGATGCAGGCCCTGGAATTCCTCGGCGCGCACCACCTGGCCGACGCCATTTCCATCAGCGACGGCACCGGCGAGAGCACGTACAACAACAAGGCCGAGATCAACGCGCAGGACCCTGGCCTGCTGGCCGCGGCGGCCGCCGGCATCCCGGTGATGGTGGCGACCGGTGACTGCGGCGTCGTGCAGAACCTGGCCGTGGCCAACGCGCAGTGCGGAAACACCACGGCAACCCCGGACACCGCGGCCTGGGACGACTCGCCGTGGGTGACCGCCGTCGGCGGGAGCGTGCCCAACTTCGACACGACCGGCACGCGGGTCGGTCCCGATCCGGTGTGGCACGTCGCGGGCATCTTCTCCGAGGGCGCCGGCTATTCGTCGGTCTACCAGCGACCGAGTTACCAGGACCGGGTCAGTGCCATCACCGGCAGCGACATGCGCTCGGTCCCGGACATCACCATGGACGCGCAGCACGGCACGTCCGAGGCGGCCCCGCTGTTCGCGGGCGTGCTCGCACTGGCCGCGCAGCTCAACCACGGCGCGGTCGGCCCGGTGAACAGCGCGCTCTACCAGGTGCTCGGCCCACGCGGCACCCAGAGCGGCATCGCCGACGTGATCACCGGTGACAACTCGGTTCCCGCGGGCAAGACCAGCGCGGCCGTCCCCGGCTTCACGGCGACCACCGGATTCGACGTGGCCACCGGCTGGGGCACCATCGACGCCAGCCGGTTCGTCCCGGCACTGGTCGCCGCGACCCGAGACCAGGAACACGGTTCGCCACGGCAACAGGCCGCGGACGCGCTGGCCCGCCTGCAACACGGGATCCGCATGACAGTGGGGAACATCCCGTCCGGTCAGTCGAGCTACCTGTTCGCGGGCGGCTTCCTGCCACTGCACCCGATCACGCTGGCGGTGGACGGCAAGACGATCGCGACACTGACCGCGAACACGCTCGGCACGGTCACGTACGCGGTCGACCCGTCCCTGCTGGCACTGGCGACGGGCCGGCACACGCTCACCCTGCACAGCCTCCTGCTGACCCAGACAACGACATTCCGCAGCAGCTGAGCTGAACTACGACAAAGGGGCCGGGGTGCACGACACCCCGGCCCGTCGTGTGGACGGCACCTCCGCGGCCCGTGGTTGGGGCCCAACGGCTATCGGATGACGCGATAGCGCAAGTGGGTGACACCGCTGCCGGACTCGACGACGCGGTCGCGGACCAGTTCGACCGGTTCGGCGCCCAGCAGGTCGAACAGTCGGACGCCGCTGCCGAGCAGCACCGGTGCCAGGTGGACCTGGATCTCGTCGAGCAGACCGGCGGCCAGTGCCTGCTGAGCCGCGGTGGCACCGTGCAGACCGACCGTGCCCTCGCCCGCCACGGCCTTCGCCTGCGCGACGGCGCTGTCGATGCCATCGGTGACGAACGTGAAGACCTTCGGCGCGTCCGCGGGGTCCGGGGCGTGGTGGGTGAGCACGAAGCACGGCACGGAGCCCGCGGGGCCGCCGTCACCCCAGCCGCCGTCACCGACACAGATGTCGTAGGAGCGGCGACCCATCAATACCGCCCCGATGCCGTCCGTCATCTCCTGGAGCACCGCGTGGTCAGCGGATGTCCCGGCCGATCCGAGCCACCGGTGCAGGACATCGCCCCCATCGCCCAGCGGCCACCCGCGGCGATCGTGCGGTCCGGTGACGTAACCGTCCAGCGACATCGACATGCTCGACATGACTTTCCCCATTGGCTCCTCCTCGCAATGGCTGATGTCCCGACGCCATGACCTGATCGGATGCGTGTTCACACCGGTCGCCAGCGGAAGCACCGTCGCCAACCCGCACCGTGCGATCAACTCTGGAGCCAGTCCGACGAGACTACGCAGCGCTGGAACCGGCGGGTTTTCAGGCGGGAACCTGGGCCAGGACGGCGCGGGTTTCGGCGACCACACGTTTGGTGAACTCCGGGTCGCGGACCTGTTGGGAGCCGTTCATCGGATGGCCGTTCTCGTCGTAGTAGACGCCGGTGCCTGGCGAGTTGTCGGTGAGGATCTTCGTGATCACGCGGGCGGCCGTCTTGGGGTTGCTCCAGTACTTGATGAACGGCGCCAGCGGCGAGAGCAGGTACTTCGTCAGCAGGCGGAGGAACACGTTGCTGTCCCTGCCAAGATCGGTCCCCGGGTTGAAGCCGGGCTCGACCCCGTTGACCCGCAGCCGCGGCATCTCGCGCGCGAATTCCAGCACCGTCGCGAGGTTGCACTGTTTGGACGTGGCGTAGGCGTCCCCGCCGGGAAGCTTGGAGCCCCCGGCCGCCCACTCGCCGCGCGCGCTCGCCTCCGCGGAGAGGTAGCGGCCGCCGCGGAAACCGGCCAACACAGCGGGTTTGCGCTCGGGGTCTTCCACGCCGGAGCAGACGAAGACGATCTGCGCGCCGTCGGGCAGGTGCGGTGCGAGTGCTTCGGTGAACGCGAAGGGCCCGAGGTGGTTGGTCGCGAACGCCATGTCCCAGCCAAGGGCGTTGCTGCTGGCGCGGGTCGGGAAGATGCCGGCGTTGTTGAGCAGGCCGACGACGGGCAGGCGCGACTCGATGATCAGTTGCGCCGCGCGGCGCACGCTCGCCAGGTCCGACAGATCACAGACGACCGAAACCGCCTTGCCGCCCTGACGCTGGATCGTCTCCTGGACCTCGTCCAGTTTGCGTCGGTCGCGGCCGACCAGGACGACGGTGCCGTGCCGGGCCAGGTTCAGCGCTGTGCGGCGGCCGATGCCGGAGGTCGGGCCGGTGATGACGTAGGCAGGGTGACCGTCACTGGGTGTCATGGTTGTCTCCTTAGTTGTCTGTCCAGTCAGTCATTGATGGGTAGGGAGGTCCGTGAACGTCACCACCAGGAGAGGGTCAGGCGATCATGCGCCAGAGGGCGTCGAAGCCGGTGCTGCCGTGCCTGACCGCGTTGTCGGGCTCGCGGATGATGAAGTCGATCGTGGTCTCGGCGAGCGCGCTGGCCAGCGCGACCAGGTACGCCAGTGGGGCATCGCGCATGGGTCCGTTCGCGCGACTTCGTTCCAGGATCTCCGCGACACCCGCCAGTGACACGCTCGCGGCCTGATGGGTGGCTGATGTGATCTCGGCCGAGACGTCGAGTTGGGCGAGTACACGCCGCTTCTCCGGGTTGGCGGTCGCCCAGCGTAACCATCGGGTCCACAGGTGCAGCACCTGCTCGCGCACGTCGCCGCCGGTGGGCAGGCCACTGAGTACGGCCGTCCCCATGTCCGTCTTCAGTTCGAGGTACACCTGGTTGAGCAGGTCAGCCTTGGTGTCGAAGTAGGTGAAGAGCGACCCATTGGAGACACCGGCACCCTTCGCGATCGTCGCCGTCGCCGCGCCCAGCCCCTGAACGGCGATGACACGCGTGGCCGCGCCGATGATCGCGGCACGCTTGTCATCACTTCTCGGGCGAGGCATGCACCCAGCATGTAGGAGAGTGTCTAGTCAGTCAAATCACGAACCTGCGGGTTGCGGCGGCCGGCGGGTACTCAGGGCTGGGCGTCGTTGTCGCCGCCGAAGTCGGGTATGTCGGTGGAGAGCAGGTGCTCGGCGCCATGTTCGAGGGCCTTGGCCGTCTCGGTGGAGCGGGGGAGCATGGTCTTCTCGTAGGTGGTGATGGCCTCGTCGACGGTGGCGGCGGTCGCGAGAGCGATGGCGAGTTCGCTGGCGTCCAGCATGGCGAGGTTGACGCCGACGCCGAGTGGGGGCATGAGGTGGGCGGCGTCGCCGAGCAGGGTCACCGTCGGGTGGTGTTGCCAGGTATGCGGGACCGGCAGGGCGAAGAGCGGGCGATGGACGTAGGGGCCGTCGTTCTCGGTGATCAGCTGGCGCAGGCGGGGCGACCAGTGGGCGTACTCGCCCAGTAGCAGGGCGCGGATGCCGTCGGTGTCGTCGGCGGTCAGGCCGCTCGTGCTGATCCAGTCGACCGGGACTTGTTGGATGATGTAGACGCGGATGTGGTTTCTGCTGTTGCGCTGGGCGAACAGGCCGCGGTCGCCGTCGGCTGCGGCGGCGCTACCCTGGCCGACCAGTTCGGCGATGTCGGGGTGCTGGTTGTCGACGTCGGAGAACCATGCCTCCAGGAAGCTCACCCCGGTGTACTCGGGGACGGCGGGGGACACGGCCGGGCGTACCCGGGAGGAGGCGCCGTCGGCGCCGATGAGCAGATCGGTCTGGACGGTTGTGCCGTCGGCGAAGTGCAACTGCTGCGGCCCGTCCGCGGGTCCGCTGATCCTGTCGAGGGTGTGGCCCCAGTGCACGGTTCCCGGACGCAGGGAGTCCAGCAGCAGGGTGCGCAGTTGGCCGCGGTCGATTTCGGGTTTGAAGAGCTCGTCGGCCTTCGGGACCGCGTGGAACGTGATCTTCCCGGTTGGGTCCATCTGGCGCATTTCCTGCCCTTCGGGGCGGGCCAGCGTGAAGAACTCGTCGAGCAGGCCGGCTTCGCGCAGGGCGATCTGGCCGTTGTCGGCGTGCAGGTCGAGGGTGCCGCCCTGGTTGCGCGCGTCGGGGCCGGGGTCGCGGTCGTAGACGGTGACCGTTATGCCGCGCTGTTGGAGGATGCGGGCGCAGGTCAGTCCGCCGGGTCCGGCACCAATGATGCTGATGCTGGCGTGGGCAGGTTCTGGGGAGTTCATGGTTGTTCCCGTCCATCGTCGAAGAGGGGCATGGCGGCGTCACTCGCTCCCAGAAAAGCAGATCAAGTAGAAAAGTGCAACGAGTCTACTTGGCTATCGATGCAACCATCGGATACGCTCGCATCATGACGGTGCCCCCTGTCGGCCGACGCGAACGCAAGAAGGCGGCCACCCGGCAAGCGATCGCCGACGCCGCGCTGCGGCTGTTTCTGGAGCGCGGCTACGACCAGGTGGGCATCCGTGAGATCGCCGACGCGGCCGACGTCTCGACCGCTACGGTGTTCAAGCACTTCAGCGGCAAGGAAGCGCTGGTATTCGACCAGGACGAGGACCGGGAGTCAGAACTGATCGCCGCGGTGCGGCAGCGAGGGGTCGGTCAGAGCATCCTTGATGCCCTCCAACAGCATGTCCTGGACACCTGGCTGCCGATCGCGGCGCATCCGCAGATGGCCGAGTTCATCAACCTGGTGGACGCCACGCCGGTGCTACGCGCGTACGCAGAACGCATGTGGACCCGGCACACCGACGGCCTCAGCGCGGCGATCGCCGACGAGCTCGGTGTCGACCACGACACCCTCGCCTGTGTGGCACTTGCTCGATTCGTACTCGAGATCCCGGCGCTCGTTCGCGGCCGGCAGGACCGCCGAGCCGCCGTCGAGGCAATCTTCGACATCCTCACACACGGCTGGAAACCGCCAAGCAAGCCGCCCGCCGCCTCGTAGCGCATATGTCGCGATACCGGCACGGCCTGACCGGTTATGTGGTGGCCAGTGAGTCGATGGCGGCGACTCGGCTGGACAGGCCACGGCGATGGCTCACGGCCCGCTGCAACGACAAGGGTGGCAGGCGGATCTGCCACTGCTCCCACGACACCGGCTCCAGCCGGGCAGCGGCGACCGCACCGAACTCGGAGGGCTCGGGGTCATCCGCATGGGCACGGACGCCAGCGACCCACTCGATACGAGCATGACAGAACGCGCGTCCCCACCAGTCACTGATCCACCCCGCCGGCTCGTTCACACTCGGTGCCACTGGTTCGACCAGCACATCCGCCAGCAGATCGCCCAGTCGCCACACATCCGCGACCGAGCACACCACGTCCAGGTCACCAGGCTGCAATGGCACACCGCGCACCGCCAGCGCGGCGCTTCCGGTCAGCCACCAGTCCACCCCGCTTCCCTGTGTGCGCTGGCACAGTGCCCGCAGTGCCGCTTCCCACGGCACCGGGTCCAGACGTGCCGTCTGTCGCAGCATCGCCTCAATACGGCGGGTGAAGGTGCCCCATGCCAGTTCCACATGTGGACTGTCCACGGGGTAGGCGCGACCCCACTCGTCGCCGATCCGCCGATAGCCCGCCCGTTCGGCCGCGCCGCTGAGCGCGCCGTCCAGGCCCGCTACCGCAAACCACACCTGGCCGCCCCGGTCGGTCCAACGCCGCGTCGTGATGCCCATCGTTGATCTCCCCATCCTGGGTCGGCAACGCCCTGTCCGGTGTACACCGTCGAGAGTTGTCCGCGTCAGTAGGAATATCCGCTCATGCCGCGAGTCGGCGCTTCGGTCATCGCTCATCTGCCGAATCGAGTGCATCCGGTGCGTTCTGGCCCACGTCGCCGCTGGTCTGGGTTGGCGGTGGGGAGCGAGTCTGTCCGATAGGAGCGTGAAGACGTCCGGTTGACGGAGGCCGGCCGAGCAGGTGCCGCGTGAGGATCAGGACATCTCATCCGCAGCCATCGCTGCCCGATCCGGGAGGGCCCCATGTTCATTGCCATCGTCGATTTCGCCACCGCCGCCACCGACCGCACGGCCGCCCTCAACCATCTTGACGCCGAACGTGACCAGATCCGCACCCTGCCCGGCAACCTCGCCTTCCGGGTCTACGCCTGCCGAGAGGACGACAGCCGGATCACCATCCTGCATGAATGGGAAGACGAGGCGTCATTCGACGGCTACCTCAGATCAGCCTCCTTCGCGCATTTCGGCGAGGCGATCCGCCCGATCATCGTCGGCGCGCCGGTAAGCCGGCGCTTCCGTGCCGAGTTGCTGGCGACGGTCGCCTGACCGGTATCACCACGGACTACTACGCTCGGTCCGTGCGAGGCCGTCGATGACCCGCAAGGCATACAGCTTCGTCCACACGTTCGCGGCGGGGCCCGCTCGCGATTTCTGCGTTGATCGCCACTACCTGCTCTGCGCCTCAGCCGGCGCCCTCCGGCTGGAGGCGCAGGACCGGGCGTGGTTGCTGCCACCGGCGCGGGCCGCTCTGATCGAGGCGGGCCGGGCGATTCAGGTGAGTATCCCGCGGCCGGTCACGACCGCGTCGGTGCTGTTCGACACCGGATTCGCCCCGCCCCCGCCGGCACCGTTGACCGTGTTCGACCTCAGCCCCCTGGCGCGCTCCCTGGTGGCTGAGTGCGGCACGTGGGGCGAGGACGACCAACCCCTCAGCGCGTACGCCGAGACCCTGTTCGCCGCGCTCGCCGCGGTGACCTGGCGGCTCGCCGAACAGCCGAGCCCGGTTGTCGTGCCGGTGGGGCGATCCCCGGAACTGCGCCGAGCCCTGCGGCTGACCGAGCAGCGGCTCGACTGTGAAGTCCGCTTCGAAGACGTGGCACAAGAGGTCGGCCTGGCGCCGCGGTCGCTGGCACGCCGATTCTCGGACGAGACCGGCATGACCTGGCGGGCAGCCCTGCGCCGGATGCGCCTGCTACGCGCGATCGAGGAACTCGCCGCGGGTGATACCCCGGTGACCGAGATTGCCTTCATGGTCGGCTACACATCCCTGTCCGCGTTCAACGCCGCCTTCCAGGAGTTGACCGGCCGTACGCCCACCGACTACCGGGCCAGCTTCCATCCCTGACCAACCTCGCCGCCGCGTGACGGGGCTCCGCCGAAGACGGGGACGCACGCTCATGCCGCGTTCCGGGTGATCGCCGTAATCTCCAGTGTCCCTACCTGTGGGGCCGACGGGAGTTGAACCCGCACTGGCTGGATCCTAAGTCCAGTGCCTCTGCCGTTGGGCTACGGCCCCGAGGCCTGCTGAGCAGGCCCGGCAAGCGTACCGGGCGGGGTCGGGCGGCGATCCGGCTCCGGGTGATCTACCGTGGTCGGGCGTACGACCGGCCCGGTCGACCGAGGAGGAACCAGTGGCCCGCGACCCCGACACCATCCAGCTGGAGATCGAGCAGGCGCGGGACGCCCTGGCGTCGACCCTTGACCAGCTCGGCACCAAGGCCAGTCCGCAACGGCTCGTGGATACCGCCAAAACGAACGTGCGCACCACGCTCAGCCAGCCCAAGGTTCGCTATCCGCTGATCGGCTTCGGCGCGCTCATCGTGTTGCTGCTGGTCCGGAAGCTGTTTCGCTGACCGTCAGGAGCGGCACCAGGATCTGGTCGACAAGGCGGTCCACGAACGTGGCGTCCAGCGGGTCACCGGTCAGCATCAGGCGGTAGGTCAGTGCCGCGCCGGCCAGTTCCACCGCCATCGCCTGTGGTGCGCCCTCGGCCAGCTCGCCTCGTTCCCCCGCTCGTTCCAGGACGGCCATGAGCACGTCGCGCTGCGAGCGCAGGAAGCTCCTGCGGAACGCGCCCGCCAGTTCCGGTTCGTGGGGGAGTTCGCCGACCAGGGCCTGTGCCGCCTTGCCCGCGGGGCCGGACAGGAACGTCGCGAACGCCAGCAGGAACTCGCGCAGGTCGCTGGCGAGCGTGCCGGTGTTGGGCGCCGGGATGCTCCTGCTGACCAACTGGTTGCACGAGTCGATCACCAGGTCCAGTTTGGAGTCCCAGCGCCGGTAGATCGTGGCCTTGCCTGCCTTCGCCGTCGCCGCCACCGCGTCCATCGTCAGCGCTCGGTAGCCGACGTCGGCAAGGACGGTCAGCGCGGCCGCGCGCAGCGCCTCGTCGCGGCTGGCGTCCCTCGGACGTCCGCGGGGCAACGTCCGCGGTTCGTCCCCGTCACGTGCTGCTGTCACGCCATCGCCTCACAAACCACCAGAAAGACCATCGGGCTGCACATCCTAGGGGCAACGACCGACCGGGCGACCGCGCCGCCACAGCGCGCGAAGACGGCCCGCCGCGCCTCGTTCACCCGGCCTGATCAGTCGTTTTCAACGCCATCGACCGTCGCGTCCGGCCACGGGGGTGTGGGCGGCTCCGCACCATTGATCACCTGATCGGTTGACACGGCCAGCCCGAGCCGGGCGTGCAGGTAGCTGGTCGTGAACGCGTACGCGTCGCCGTCCAGCAGGTGCACGACCCTGCGGTGGTCGTCGTCCGGGTCGATCTGGGCGACCAGCTGATCGGCCTGATCCCGTGCCGCGATCAGGCCCGCGGCCTTCGCGCTGCGCGTCGGGCCCTGGCCCGCGACGGCGACAGTGACCGTCCAGTCGTCGCCGTCCGGCGTGTAGTTGACCGTGATCGGTGCGTGCATGGTCCCCCTCCGGCGTTCGCTGTCCTCTCCAGGATGCCTGAATCGTCAGCCGGCTCTGGTCAGCTGCGGCTCGGCGGCCTGCTCGTCGAACAGGCGCCGCGCCAGTCGCGCCATCGCCGCTGGCAGGTCGACGGTGGCCTCGGGGTTCCAGTCGGCGAGGCGTTCGGTGACCCAGTCCTGCCACGCCGCGGCGAGGGTGCCGAACTCGTCTTCACCCAGCTGGGTGAGGTGCAACCCGTCCGGGGTCGACCGCAGGAAGCCCGCCTCGATCGCGTGGTCGAACGCCGGTTGGAGCACCTTCGCCGGCACGTGGACCTCCTCGGCGATCCGGGCGATCGGCGCGGCGCCGTGCCGTCGTTCGACGAAGGCGACCTTGACCACACACCACGCCTCCGCCTCGTCCAGCGGCGACACCGAGAGCACGGCGCGGTGCATCTGCCGGCGTTCCTTGCGCAGCAGGTTGGCCAGTGCCCGCTCCAGGTTCTGGTCGGCGTCGGGCGACTCCGGCATGGCGAAACCCTCGCCCATGTCGGTGGCCGCGGCGCGGGCGGTGCCGCGCAGCGGGACCTCCTTGAGGAACAACGACAGTACGAACGCGGCCAACGCCACCGGCACGCCTGCCAGGAACACGACGTGCAGCGACTGGGCGTACGCGTGTACCACCGGACCGGCGATCTGGGCGGGCAGCCTGTGCAGCGCTGCCGGGCTCTGCACGGCACGGGGATCGACACCGCTGGGCAACGGGTGGGCGGCGAGTGCCGCGGCGAGGTTCGCGCCGAGCCTGCTGGCGTAGACGCTGCCGAACACCGCGACGCCGAACGAGCTGCCGATGGTCCGCAGGAACGTCACGCCGGACGTGGCCACCCCGAGATCGGCGTAGTCGACCGTGTTCTGCACCGCGATGACCAGCACCTGCATGGACAGGCCGACGCCGACGCCGAGCACGAACATGAACAGTGACATCAGCCAGAACCCGGTGTGCTCGTCGAGCATCGACAGCAGGTACAGGCCGACGACCATGCCGATCGACCCGACGATCGGAAACACCCGATACCGCCCGGTCCGGCTCACCGCGTTGCCACTGCCGATCGCCGCGATCAGCAGGCCGAGCACCATCGGCAGCATGCGGATGCCGGACATGGTGGCCGACGTCCCCTGCACGTACTGCAGGTACGTCGGCAGGAACGTGATCCCGCCGAGCATGGCGAAGCCGACGATGAAACTGAGCGGCCCGGCCACCCCGAACACCGGATTGCGGAACAGTCGGATCGGCAGCACCGGCTCGGGCGCCCGCCGTTCCACCAACACGAACAGCACGAGCGCCACGACCGAACCGGCGGCCAGCCAGATGATGGTCGGCGACAGCCACGGGTAGGTCGTGCCGCCCCAACTGGTCACCAGGGTCAGGCCGCTCGCGCCGAGCGTGATCAGGATGATGCCCAGGTAGTCCACGATCGGCTTCAGCGCGCTGCGCACCGCGGGAATGGCCGGCACGGCGACCGCGATCACGATGATGCCGATCGGGATGTTCACGTAGAACGCCCAGCGCCACGACAGATGGTCCACGAAAAGGCCGCCCAGCAACGGCCCGATGACCGTGACCACGCCGAACACCGAGCCGAGCGCGCCCTGGTAGCGGCCCCGGTCGCGCAGCGGGATCACGTCCGCGATCAGCGCGGACGAGGTGACCATCAGGCCGCCCGCGCCGAGCCCCTGCACCATCCGGAACCCGATCAGCCACGTCATGCTGTTGGCGAAGCCGCAGAAGAACGAGCCGACCAGGAACACGGTGACGCTGAGCAGGAACATCCGCTTGCGCCCGAACACGTCCCCGAACTTGCCGATCAACGCGGTGGACACGGTTTCGGCCAGCAGGTAGCCGGTGACCACCCACGACAGGTGCGCGGCGCCGCCGAGGTCCCCGACGATGGTGGGCAGCGCCGTGGACACGATCGTCTGGTCGAGCGCGGCCAGCAGCATCCCCAGCGCGACCGCGCCGAACACGGCGTTCTGCCGGCTGCGGCCGACTTCGATCGGCCCGTCGTCCCGGCCGCCGCCGGTCGGCTCCGGGTCCGGCCGGGCAATGCCGTCCGTCGTCTGGGTGATCTCGGTGGTACTGGCGGACATGCGGCGCCTCCCGCAATCGAGGCCGAGACCAACTGGTCAGGCTGGCATTCACCTGACCCTAGGTCGCCGGTCACGCCACGGCATCACGAGCGAGCCCGGATTTACCCCCGACCGGGTGACGACTGATCCGGCACGACGGCGGCGATGCCGAACCAGATGAGCTGCATGACCAGTTCGGCCGCCCGTTCCGGTGTGACGTCCGGGTTGCGCTCGCACCACAGCGCGAGCCGCTCGCAGCCGCCGACGATCACCTCGGCCGCCGGGGCCGTGTCCAGTGCCGATGGTTCCGGTGCGTAGAGCGACATCATGCCGCTGATCAGGTCGGTCTGCTGCTGTCGGACGGCCTCGATCTCGCCCGCCGCGGACGGCCCGACCACAGCGGCCTCGCTGCGCAGCAGTGCCCAGGACTGCCGGTGTTCTGTGATGAACCGGAAGTACGCGATCAGGCCGCTGCGCAAGGCTTGTTCCGGCGAGTCTGCCGCGACGGCGGCCTGGGACGTGACCCGGAGCAGTTCCGCCCTCGCCTGCCGGATGCAGGCGACCAGCAGGCCTTCCTTGGAGCCGAAGTACTCGTAGAGCATCGGTTTGGAGACGCCGACACGCTCGGCGATCTCGTCCATGGAGGCGGCGACGAACCCGCGTTCGGCGAACACCTGCTCGGCGACCGACATCATCTGGCGCTCGCGGTCGGCCCGGGGCATCCGCCTGCGTTTGGGTTCGGTCCCGCTGCGTATGGCCACGTCCAGGAGTCTACCGGAGGTAACCTACTCATGGTAACCTACGGCTCGGTAACCCCAGGACCAGTGAGGATGGCGAGATGGGCAACGACGCGCGGGTGATCATCGTCGGCACCGGGTTCTCCGGTCTCGGCATGGCGATCCAGCTGGCGAAATCCGGCATCGACGACTTCGTCGTCCTGGAGAAGGCACACGACGTCGGCGGCACCTGGCGGGACAACTCCTATCCCGGCTGCGCGTGTGACATCCAGTCGCACATGTACTCGTTCTCGTTCGAGCAGAACCCGAACTGGACCAGGTCCTTCCCGACGCAGCCGGAGATTTGGGACTACCTGCGCAAGGTGGCCGACCGCTACGACCTGCGTCGCCACATCCGGTTCGGCCAGGAGATGGTCGGCGCGCGGTGGGACGCCGACCGCCAGGTCTGGCAGGTGCGCAGTGGGACGGGGGAGGAGTTCACCGGCCAGTTCCTCGTGTCCGGGGTCGGCGCGCTGCACATCCCGAACGTGCCCGACCTGCCCGGCATCGACAGCTTCGAGGGCACGACGTTCCACTCCGCCGACTGGAACCACGACCACGACCTGCGCGGCAAGCGGGTGGCTGTGGTCGGTACCGGCGCCAGCGCCATCCAGTTCGTGCCGCAGATCGCGCCCGAGGTGCGGCGGCTGCACCTGTTCCAGCGCACCGCGCCGTGGGTGATGCCGAAGCCGGACTATCCGATGCCGTCCTGGACCCGCAAGCTGTTCCGCTTCGTCCCCGGCGCGCAGCGCGTCTATCGCGACCTTCTCTACTGGTTGCTGGAAGTGCGCGCCGTCGGCTTCAACGGCCACCCGAAACTGTTGCAGGCGGCCGAGAAGATCGCCAAGCGGCACATCGGCAAGCACGTGAAGGACCCGTCGCTGCGCCGCAAGCTAATCCCGGACTACCGCATGGGCTGCAAGCGGGTGTTGGTGTCCAACGACTACTACCCATCGCTGAACCGCGAGAACGTCGAGGTAGTCACCGAGGGCGTAACCCAGGTCCGCGCTCACAGCGTGGTAACCGGCGACGGCACAGAGCGCGAGGTCGACACGATCATCTTCGGCACGGGTTTCCATGTCACCGACGCGTTCGACAACCTGGAGATCATCGGCCGCGACGGCCGCAACCTGGGCAAGGAATGGGCCACCGAAGGCATGCGGACGCACCTGGGCATCACGGTGTCCGGCTTCCCGAACCTGTTCTTCCTGCTCGGCCCGAACACGGGTCTGGGCCACAACTCCGTGGTGTTCATGATCGAGTCCCAGATCAAGTACGTGGCGGATGCCATCCGGCTGGTCGATCGCAGCCGGGCGTGGGCGATCGACGTGCGCGACGATGTGCAGGACGAGTTCAACACGGAGATCCAGCGGAAGCTCGTCCGTGGGGTGTGGACACAGGGTGGTTGCAAGAGTTGGTACCTGGACGCGAAAGGCGTCAACCGGACGATCTGGCCCGGGTTCACGTGGCGGTACTGGCTGGACACCAGGAAGATCGATCCAGCTGACTTCGAGCTGGTGGGTGGAGCGTCGTTGAACGGCACCGTCGTGGGCGCTTCGGCCGCTCGGTAGTCCTGAGTTGTGGACAACTAATTAGTTGTCCACAACTTGCCGGTAACTCCCCCATTCGGGGCTTGACAACGGTAGATTGGAAAAGGGCCGTAGCCCCCTGGGTTGGGCGGGGGTCTGTCCTTTGGGGTGGGGTTCGCTGTTTGGCTGGTCCTTATTCTTGGGGCTTCTGCATCACCCCGATACTCGATTGTCGTGACGGTTGGTGGGGTTTGTCAAGGCGGGAAAGAGTACCTTGACAAACCCCACCAACCGCTTTCAAAGAAGGCCCGTATCGGGATGATGCAGAAGGACTGGGCATGCAATGGAATGCCGCGCGGTTTCGGCAGGTCCCGCCGAAGCGAAAGAGGTGCCGGGATTGGGAGCCTGCTCTTGTTCGTTCGGCGGGTTCCGTTCGGCGGCGGTTGCTCGCGCTCCGGTTGGGAGGCTACCTTTGTTTGTCCGGCGGGTCGCGTTTCGGTGGTGGTAGCTTGCGCCTTGGTGGGGAGCTGCTTCCGTTTGTCCGGCGGGTTCCGTTCGGTGGTGGTTTCTGGCAGTGGTCACTGGTGCTGGTCGCTTATCCCTAGGGCCCGCCCGACCAGGCCAGACGTGGCTCGCCGGACGAACGAGAGCAGGCTCCCAGCTGAGGCGCCAGCTACCAGCACCGAAACGGATCGCCGGGGACGAACAAGAGTGGGCTCTCAATCCCCGGCACCTCTTTTGTCCTTCGGTGGACTAGTCCAATTGCGCGGCATTCGGTCCTTGCCCAGTCCTTCTGCATCACCCCGATACGGGCCCTCTTTGAAAGCGGTTGGTGGGGTTTGTCAAGGTACTCTTTCCCGCCTTGACAAACCCCACCAACCGTCACGACAATAGAGTATCGGGGTGATGCAGAAGCCCAAGAATAAGGACCAGCCAAAC
>CAVPCF010000073.1:0-134155 GCA_963702275.1 Candidatus Melainabacteria bacterium | reverse complement strand
GAAGGCGACACACCAACCACGCAGGTGCCGAGTCGGCTCGGGAACCAGTGCGTGCGCGTCTTCCCGGGCGGTCTGCTCGACGCTTCGCCGACTGGAACCGCGCAGACCGAGGTTCGTCGCGAGCCGTTCGCGCGCTACGGTCAGTTCCTCCCAGATCTGCCGGTGCGCCGCCTCCATTGCCTGCTGAGTCAAAGCAGCCCGGCGAGCGAGTCCTTCGGGCAGGGAGCAGTGCGGAAACCGGCTGATCAAGTGGTCCGGCCGCGGCGACGTGGCGTCACCGCCCTGGGCGCGATGCGTCCTCGCGGGCGAGTGGTGAGTGGCGGGACCACCACCGCCGGACCGGCGTAGTACAGCCGACCGGCGCTCGACTCAACAAGCCCGACCAGGTTCTGGCCAGCACGAGCGCCACCCAGCGCGGTGTGCTGGTCCTCGATTCACTCGCCGGTGAAGGTCTTGTGCAGCGACATCAGCTTGTAGGACTCAATCCGGACTGAAGCCGCCTCATGCTGCTCCAACCGACGGTCCTCAGAGCAGAAGCTCCGCAGCCGTGGCCGGAAGTCGGAGGCATCGGCCCAAATCAGTCATGTGCCGCATCAGGTTGAAGCCGTCCTTCGTTCCGATGTAGCCGTTGACGACGGCGATGCTGACCAGGTCGATCGTTTCGCGGGTGGTGATTCCCCGTAAGCGTGCATAGCGCAGCGCCTCCCGGTCATCGGAGATCCACCATGAACCCGCCAACTCGCTCCACTTGAGGATCACGAAGCAGGTCTGGGCTTCGCCGAGGTGTTTCAACGGCTCGTCATCGGTGCCGCCGAAGACAGCACGCCTGATCGCGTTGACCTGCTGGATCTCGGACTCGTCGCTGATCTCAATGGCCTCGCCCAGCCAGCAGTCGGCGGCGAGCCGGCCAAGGACTGGCAGCACGCGTGCGGATCTGGTCGACTCGTAGGCAACGGCCTCGGTCCACCTGCCGCGTCCGTCGAGTACCGACCTGAGCAGGTCGAGTCGGTCCACGGCGGCGAAGTTGCACAGGACCGTGTTGTCCGGGAACAGGAACTCGGTCATCGGACATCGTGATTTCCGTGTTCCGACTCAAGCGCGTACCGGAGTTCGTCGACATCGACTCCGAGCAGGTTCGCGTAAGGACGGAGGGTGGCGGCGCCGGATTCGTAGGCGGCGTAGGTGTCCCGGACGAGGAGTCCAGGGGGGCGTGGTGTGCCGGCCTGCGTGACTCGACGGGCGAAGTCCTCACCACGACCGGCCGTGCTCGCCGCCCTCGCACCGGTGATCGCCTTGTAACGGTCGCAGGTTCCCGCATCGATCAACCGTAGGTGGAGCAGGCTGTACGCGAGGGCCGATGGGGTCACCACCAGATCGCATGCCAATACCGCGAACTCATGTTCGGTGAGGCCCGTCTGGCCAACGGCGTCACGGAGCGTGTTCTCGGGCATGAGGAAGGCCGATGCGAACGCGTTGGCGCGCATCTCGCTGGGGTCTTTGGCCTGAGCCTTGTCAAATACGTTCCGGTCGAGGTGAACGTCCTGGTCGTCGCCGGCGAGCAGGTGTCCGAGTTCATGCGCGAGGGTGAACCGCTGCCGGGACGGAACGTGCGAGGTGGCCAGCACGATCAGCTTGACGTCCTCGGTCGATGCGGCCAGACCGTCGAAGCCCGCGCCGAGTTCGACAACAGCCACATCGACGCCGAAGACCTCCTCGACCAGGGTGATGAGATTGCCCGCGTCGATGGCGCGACCTGCCTCGTTGACGCGGGCGATGGCTTCCCGCGCCAACGACCGCCCCTGCTCGACATACCCGCCGCTGCTCAGGCCCGTGCCTCTTGGTCGCCAAGGCTGGGGGTAGCCAAGAGAGACAGCGTCGGTGCGCAGTGTGCTGTACCGCTTGGCCGCGTCGAGGGCCGCGCCGGCGTTGCCGCTGGTGGTTCTGGCGGCCATTGCGAGCGGTGGCTCCTCGCCGGTGATCAGCCAGTCCACCGTGACCTGGCACAGTTCCGCAATGCGGGCGAGATCGATCGACGAGAACCGGCGGGCACCGTTCAGCGACTTCGACATCTTCGACTCGTCAAGGCCGACCTGCAGGCCGAAGGCGCGGCGACTCAACCCGGACGCCTCGATCAGGCCCAACACACGCTCGGGAACACTGGCCACCCGGCCACACTAACGTGCGACTTGCGAAAATCGCAAGCCGGGAGCAGGATAGCCGTCAGTAACCAACGAGGGGGCACACTCACGTGACTATCGCGGCGGACCAGGAGCGGGGCACAGGAGGTGCCACTTGGGCACAACTGATGCCGCCGGTGCCGGAGCCGGGTCAGGTGGTCAACGTCCGCGGCTCGACGTGGGCGGCGACCGACGTGCGCCAACAGGGCCTGCCGCGCAGCCCCGCCGACGAGGGTGCGGCGGGCCTCACTCACGTGGTCAGCCTGCAGTCCCTCGAAGAGGATCGTCTCGGCCAGGAACTCACAGTCGTCTGGGAACTCGAGGTCGGCCACACCGTCGCGCCTGACCAAGGCCTGCCGGAGCACATCAGCGCAGAAAACTTCGACGACCCCAACACACTGGCGGCCTTCGTGGACGCCGTGCGATGGGGCGCTGTCACTTCAGCCGACGCCAACTCCTTCCAGGCGCCGTTCCGCAGCGGCGCCAACGTCGAGGCATACCAGCTTGAGCCGCTGCGCCGAGCACTCCAGTCCTCGCGTACGAACCTGCTGCTGGCCGACGATGTGGGCTTGGGCAAGACCATCGAAGCGGGTCTGGTCGTTCAGGAGCTGCTATTGCGCCACCGCGCCCGCACTGTCGTGATCGTCTGTCCGCCGAGTCTGGCGCTGAAGTGGCAGGACGAGATGCGGGAGAAATTCGGCCTCGACTTCGCCATCGTCAACAGTGACCTGCTGGCCAGGGTGCGCCGCAGCCACGGGCTGAATGCGAATCCGTTCCGACTGTTCCCCAGGGTTATCGTCAGCATGGCTTGGCTGCCGAGTCTGCGTGCGCAACGCTTGCTGCGAGATGTCTTCGCCGACGTCCGGGACACAGCAACAGCGCGGCGTTTCGCTTTCGATGTCTTGGTGGTGGACGAAGCGCACCACGTCGCGCCAGCCAGTCCCACGACCGCGCCGGGACGACGTGGCTACGCGGTGGACAGTCAGCGCACCACGGCCACCAAAGCGCTCGCGGAAAAGTGTGAGCACCGGTTGTTCCTCAGCGCGACCCCGCACAATGGATATCCCGAGTCGTTCACCGCACTGCTGGAGATGATCGACGGGCGACGGTTCAGCCGAGGTGCGAACCTGGACGAACGTGCGCTGCGGGACATCGCGGTCCGCCGCCTGAAGGCCGAGCTGACCGACAAGGAGTTCAAGCCCCGCCAGCTCAAGGTGCTGCCGTTCACACCGGACGACGACGAGCAGCGCCAGTTCAGCGCGTTGGATCGTATCCTCACCGACAGCGCCCGCGCGAATGGCAAGCGCCGCTCGGGTGACATCGTGGCGATTCTGTTGAAGAAGCGGTTCCTGTCCAGTCCGTGGTCGTTCGCGCGCACGCTGGAACAGTACGAGCAGGCGGCTGTCACCGGCCGACAGTTGGAACTGGACGACGATGATGCCTACTACGAAGAGGTTCTGGGCAGCGGGCAGTCCGATGAGGAGGAAGGCGCGGCGGACCATCCAGAGTTCACGGCACTGCGGCAGAGCAAGGGCTCAGATCCGCTCGTGACAGCAACTGACCAGGAGATCGACGCGCTGATCGAATGGGGCCGGGGCTACGAGCACCGGCCGGATACCCGCCTCACAGCACTGATCAGATTCCTCGACGGGATCTGTCGTCCGGACGGCAAGCACTGGACCAATGAGCGCGTCGTGGTGTTCACCGAGTATTCGGCCACGCTCGACTGGATCGAGCGGGTACTCGATCAGCGCGGCTACCGGGACGTGCTGGCCACGATCCAAGGGTCGACACCCACCGAGGAACGCGAGAAGATCCGCGCCCAGTTCACCGAGGACCCCGCCAAGTACCCGGTGCGTGTGCTGATCGCCACGGACTCGGCCGGCGAAGGCATCGACCTGCAGACACACTGCCATCGGCTGGTCAACTTCGACATCCCGTTCAACCCGTCCCGGCTCGAACAGCGCATCGGCCGCATCGACCGCTACGGCCAGCACGAGACGCCGCGGATCTACCATTTCGCCCCGGACTCGACGTCCACCACCTACGCCGCCGACATGGACTTCATGCGCCGCATCGCGGAGAAGGTCGGCAACGTCGCCCAGGACCTCGGCTCGGTGAACCAGGTCATCGACGCCGACGTGCAGAACCACTTCAGCCCCACGACTACCACGCGCAGGGCCAAGCCGTCCGCGCCCGACGACGGCAACGCGATCATCACACGCGCCCTGGCAGGCGGCATCGAACTCAACCGCAGACTCACCGAACTGTCCCGCACCTATGACGAGCGCAAAGTGGAGATGCACCTGACGCCCGGCAACGCCCGCCGAGTGGTGGACACGGCACTGGCGCTGACCGCGCAACCGCCGCTGACAGAGGTGGGCCACGAGGACACCGATGCCCAGGTGTTCGCCGTGCCCGGCCTGGGCTCGGCATGGCAATCCGCGCTGCGGGGCCTGGACACCCGGCTGGAGCCGGGTATCCCGCGGCCGATCACCTTTGACGACCGCGCCACCGGCATCAGCGACCTCGTACACATCCACCTCGGCCATGCGCTCATGCAACGGTCGACCAGGGTGCTACGCAGCGCGTTGTTCAGCGTGGACGCACCGGTGAACCGGGTGACCGCGGTAGTGGTCGAGGATCTGCCACAGTCGTGTGTGGCGGCGGTGTCCCGGCTGGTGCTGGTCGGCCGTGGTGGGCTGCGGCTGCACGAGGAGGTCTTCCTCACCGGTATCCGCGTCCATGGACAAGCCATGGCGGAGGCCAAGGTCGAGCAGGTTCTCGACGACGCCCTCGACGCGGAGAACCTGGCGCTCGCCGGACACAAGGTACGGACGGCTCTCGCGACGGAGTGGAACGCGGCGGACTCCCGGCTGCGTACCCGACTGCTGACCGCCATGGCCCGCAAGGCCGAGTCCCGCCAGGACAAGGTCACCGAGGCGCTGGAGACCAGGCGGGACACCGACATCGGCAGGGCACGCGAGATCTTCGGCGCATTCCGGGTGAACCTGCGGGAGTCCCGCGACCGGCTCGCGCACGAGATCGCCGACCAGGAGGAAGCGCTGTTCACCGACGACCAGCAGGCCCAGCGACGTCGTGACCTGCGCGCCATGGAGGATCGGCTGGCCGGCCTTGACGACGAGGAAGAACGCGAGATCGCGGCGATCGTGGAGCGATACCGGGACATCAAGCCGCACGTGTCCGCCGCGGCCGTCGTGTTCGCGCTGACCCCGGCGGACGCCGAGGCCGGGAGTGTGCGCTCATGACCAGGAAGTACGCGCCATCGGCCAACGACCTGCACCGCGGGTGGCTGGAACTGGTGGACGCCGACGGCCCGTTCCTGGCGGTGCCCGCGCTCAAGCGGGTGTGGCCACAAGGAATGCCACAACCTGACGCCGACGCGGTCGCCGCCATGAAGGACGCCAAGCCGGCATTCGAGAAGGCGTGGGAGAACTGGGACCGGCGCCCGGACGACCAAGCCGCGGTGGAGTTCTACCGCGAGGCTCGGGATGCCTGGGTGGACGTCGTCCTGCGCGAGGTGCTGGGTTGGGGCGACCTCTACACCACGGTGGTCGCCGAGCACGAAGTCCGCTCCCCCAACCAGGCCGTGACCGTGCGTCCCGCGGGCGCGCTCATGCACGACGACGTCACCGGCGCGCTCGTGCTCGTCGTCGACCCGGTCGACTCGCTGCGTGATCCGATCGATGACGGCTGGGCCGCCACCGCGATCGACCGGATGGAGGAGTTGCTGCGTGCGGGCCGGGTTCCGGTCGGGGTGGTCACCGACGGGCGGTGGTGGGCGATCGTCAGTGCCCGTGAGCAGACCATGGTCGCCTCCGGCATCGTCGACGCACAAACGTGGATCGAGGAACCGCAGACGCGCAACGCGTTCATCGAACTGCTCCAGCGTCGCCGTCTGGTCGGCGGCAGGGCCGAGGACCGGCTGACCGAGCTGTTCAAGGAGTCGGTCGCCGCCGCCGAGGAGATCACCGAGGCGCTGGGCACGCAGGTGCGCCGAGCTGTCGAACTGCTCGTCCAGGCGCTGTCCGAGGCTGCGCTGGGCACTGTGCAGGATCCGTTGCCCGCCAAGCGGTCGGACGTCTACGAGGCTGCCGTGACGGTGATGATGCGGGTGGTGTTCCTGCTGTTCGCCGAGGAGCGCGGCCTGCTGCCACAGGGCAGGCTGTTCGCCATGGGCTACGGGATCACCGACGAGTTGGACGCCCTGGACGCCCGCGCCCGCGAGGAGGGCAGCGAAGCGCTCGACGGCACCTACCTGACCTGGCATCGACTGTTGGCGACATCGCAGGCGCTCTACCAAGGCGCGTCGTTCGAAGATCTGCGCCTGCCCTCTTACGGGGGCTCGCTGTTCGACCCGACCCGCTTCGACTTTCTGACGGCGCGTGGCGAGCGCGCCACGCTGGCGATCATGGTCAGCGATCGGGTGCTGCTCGAAATTCTGAAGGCGGTGCAGATCGCCAAGCTGCCGGGGCAGCCCGCGCGGCGGATCTCGTTCCGCGACATCGACGTCGAGCAGATCGGCTACATCTACGAAGGCCTGCTCGGCTACACCTGCGCCGAGGTCGACGAGGTCACCGTCGGCCTGATCGGCAAACCGGGCGAGGAACCAGAGATGGCGCTGGCCACGCTCGAGGCGCTTGCGGCGACCAAGCGCACCGATACCGCGTTCGCCGACGCGATTCTGGCGTGGGCCAAGGAGAACCAGCCCGCCGCCGCCCCGCCGAGCAAGGCGGCCCTGGCCAAGGCCCTCCGCACCAGCGACGAGATCGAGGACACCGAACGCGCGCTGCGCGCGGTCACCACCGATGCCGCCCTGCGCGACCGGCTGCGTCCGTTCATCGGGATCATCCGCCGCGATCTGCGCAACCGCCCGTTGGTCGTGGTGCCGGGCGGTGTGCTCGTGATTGAGACGCCATCACGGGCATCGGCGGGCGCGCACTACACTCCGCGATCGCTGGCCGAGGAGGTCGTCCGGTACGCGCTGGAACCGCTTGTGTTCGACCCCGGTCCGTATCAGCGGGTCGATGGTTGGGAGCCGGTGTCGTCGGACCGGATTCTGGAGCTGAAGGTCGCAGACATCGCCTGCGGCTCGGGCGCGTTCCTTGTGGCCGCGGCGCGTTACCTCGCCGACCGGCTGGTCGAGGCGTGGCATCGGGAGGAGGTCGCGCACGGCACCCCGCACGACCTGCACGTCCGGGCGATCCGGACCGTTGTGGCCACCTGTCTCTATGGTGCGGACATCAACGCGATGGCCGTGGAGATGTGCAAGCTGTCGCTGTGGCTGGTCTCGCTCGACCCGAAACTGCCGTTCTCGTTCGTCGACGACAAGGTGCTACACGGCAACTCCCTGCTCGGCCTGACCGATGTGCGGCAGCTCAAGCTCAAACACATCGACCCGGACAGCGCGACCGGACAGCCCAGCCTGTTCGAAGTGGACGTCGACGGCGAACTGCGGAAGGCCGCCAACCTGCGGCGACAACTCGCCAACGAGGTCAACGACGACGATCCGCAACGCTCGGCCGCAACCAAACGGCGGCTGTGGCGGAAGTTCGGCGACGTGACCGCCCAGCTCACCGACATCGCAGACGCCGTGATAGCCGCAGGGCTCCGACTGGGCGGCAAACCGGGCAAGGCGCTACGCGAGGCTTACGAGAACCTGGCCATCGCCGTCGAGCAGGCCTATCCAGGCCCCGGGGATACACCGAACCGCACCAGGCTCGACGTCATCCTCAAGGCCGGTCTTACCCCGACCGTCGAGGCCGACTACGACCGCTGGAAGCCGCTGCACTGGGTGCTAGCAGTGCCGGACGTCATGGAAAACGGCGGCTTCGACGCCATCGTCGGCAACCCGCCATTCCTCGGCGGCAAGAAGGTGTCACCTGCTATCGGCTCCAACGTGCGCGAGTGGCTAGTCAACGTGCTGGCCGATGGAGCGAAGGGCAATGCAGACCTCGTTGCATATTTCTTTCTTCGGGCAATTTCTCTCCTAGTCAGTAGAGGCAATCTTGGATTGATTGCCACCAATTCTGTAGCGCAAGGGGAAACCCGGGCCATTGGCCTCGACAGAATTGTCAAGGAAGGGTTTACCATCGTTCGCGCAATCCAAAGCCGTTCCTGGCCGGCGGCGAGTGCGAACCTTGAATACGCTGCGGTCTGGGGCACGCTAAATACGATGCCACTTCACACAATCAAGATCGCGGACGACATCCGCGTAGAAATAATATCCACACTGCTCGAGCCCGGCGGACGCGTACCGGACCAGCGGTTTCGACTCACTGAGAATATTGGCATCGCCTTCCAAGGGTCGAATGTTAATTGCGTTGATGAATTCACTCTGCCACCAGAAAAAGCTAGGTTTCTGGTAGCAAAACGGCCCCGCCTGAACCAGGTTCTATTCCCTTTTCTCACCGGCGAGGATCTCAACTCCTACCCTGACGGAGGTGCGACTCGTTGGATTGTCGATTTTACAGGAATTGGCGAATCGGAGATTGAGAATTTTGACGAGGCCTATGAACTGGTGCGCGACAGAGTTCGCCCCATGAGAATTAGGATGACCAATAAGCCAAGATTGCAAGTCAAGTGGTGGTGCTACGAAGCGCCAGCACTCGAGATGCGGAAGGCTATTGCAGCTCTGGATGAGGTGCTTGCCATCGCACTGGTCAGTAAGACAGTAATGCCGATGCGAGTGCCGACCGGCCAAGTATTCAGCCACGCATTGGGAATCTTCGCGACGGACTCGTTTGCCGATCAAGCAGTGTTGTCGTCGAGCCTGCACCAGACATGGGCAATCAAATACGGGTCTGGCATGCGCAACGATCCACGATACACGCCTTCCGATGTGTTCGAGACTTTCCCTCGGCCGGAACCAACTAAGCGGCTGGCGGAGGTCGGCAGGACACTGGATACGGAGCGGCGAGTGATCATGTTGCGGCAGGATCTTGGGCTGACCAAGTTGTATAACCTAGTCAACGACGCGGATACAGCCGACTCCGATGACCGGGATGTGGCGCGGATGCGGGAGATTCATGTCGAACTCGACCAGGCCGTGATGGACGCCTACGGCTGGGGCGATGTGCCGCTGGAGCACGGCTTCCATACCTACCGGCAGATGCGTCGCTGGACGGTCAGTCCGACGGCGCGGGTGGAGATCCTGGACCGGCTCCTGGAAGAGAACCATCGCAGGGCCGCGGCCCAGGGCGAAACGCCCCCGGCCGAGGACGAAGGGCACGACGAATGACCGCCCCACACGACAAGCGGCCGGAGTACCGGCTGGCACATGAGCCGGACGGGCGATCCTGGACGGCACGGGAAAACCTGGTCGACATCCTCGAACGGGAACTGCTCGGCCCGGCCAACGGACCCGAGGAGGTCCTGGACGGAGTGCCCGACGTCGCCTACCTGATCGGCCGGATCGCGCCGGTACGGCTCCAGGCGGGCAAGAGTGACCCGAGGGACGCGGACTCCGAAGATGCGGCGACCGATGTCGGGGACGCGGTTGACGCCGAGGAGAGCCGTGGGGTGCCGGTTACCGCCGTGGACGAGAGCGGGGCGGGAGCGGACGAGGACACCGCCGAGGACGAGCCACAGAAACGGGGGCTGATGATCCCCGCGTCGATGGGGCTGCGTTGCCAGATCCCGGACGACCTGGCCGAGTTCACCGTGACCACCTCCTGGGGGATCTACGAGCCGATCACGGTGAAGGGCGAGGACGCATCGCACGGCCGACGCTACAAACGCACCCCCATCGAGATCGTCAAGAACGTGACCGTCGACCAGCTCGTCCCTGGCGAAACCAAGACGGTCCACCTCAAGGACCAGGTCGTCCTGCGGATCGACCGGCACGATGACGCCGAACGGGGGTGTCGGCTCATCGAGGTGGCGTTGTGCAACGACCGGGAGACACCGCGCAAGATTCCGGTCAACGCCTGGCTCTACCAGACGAAACTGACCGTCGCCGCCGGTGGCGCGGCGGTGTTCCTACCGGTCGCCGACGCCATGGTGGACACACGACGGGAACGGGACGACGAGCTGGGGCGGCTGAAACTCCAGTACCGCGACCGGCTGGAGTTCGGCCACGGACGCACCTGCTCGGTGGACTGGACGGTCGCTGATGGCGCGCGCCGGGCCAGCGAGGTCTACACGACCTGGCTGCCCACCTGCCAGACGCCGCAGACGACCGCCGAGGAGATCGGTGCGGCGCTGTTGGACATGACAAAGCTGCGAACCGCGAGCCCGGACGAACTACGTGCCGGGTTGACACCGATCGTCGCCGGCTACACATCCTGGCTGGACGACCGGCAGAAAGAAGCCGAGGAGTTGCCCGAACACCTGTCCGGCGAGGGCCAGGACGCGGTCAGCGAGGCTCGCAAGGTGCAGCGCCAGCTCGCTGAGGGCCTTGACCACCTGCTCGGCGACGATGAGGCACTGCGGTGTTTCCGGTTCATGAACCAGGTGATGGCCGACCAGCGCATTCAGTCGCAGGTGGCGGAGCTGCGCGCGGCGAATCCCAAACTGAGCATCGACGAAGCCCGGACGAGCGTGCTCGACGAGGGACCGAAGGCGCACTCGTGGCGCACGTTCCAGCTCGCGTTCGTCCTGATGCAACTCCCGCTGCTGACCGATCCTGCCGCCGCCAAGCGATCCGGCGACCTCGCCAAGGCGCAGTTGCTGTTCTTCCCCACTGGTGGTGGCAAGACTGAGGCGTACCTCGGCCTCGCCGCGTACACCTTCGCCATCCGACGGCGTCATGGGGTGGTGTCCACGCCGGACGGCCCGTTGGACGGCAACTCCGGCGTGGCCGTGTTGATGCGGTATACGCTGCGGCTGCTGACCGCGCAGCAGTTCCAGCGCGCGACCGCATTGATGTGTGCCGCAGAGATGGCGCGGATGGGCGATCCGGCGACCTGGGGCACTGAGCCGTTCCGGATCGGGCTGTGGGTCGGGACCGACGTGAGCCCGAAGCGCTTCGACGAGGCCGAGGCCCAGCTCACGAAGGCCAACTCGGGTGGTGGTTACCGGCTGACCGTGTTGCAGATCCAGCGCTGCCCGTGGTGCGGCAGCAGGATCGCCGCCCGCCACGTCCGCGCCGACGCTGGACAACGCCGTGTGTACGTGTATTGCGGCGACGACCTGGCCAGGTGCCCGTTCGCCGAAGGCGGCGCGGCGAGCGACGGTCTGCCCGTGTTGACCGTAGATGAGGAGATCTACCGGCTGGCGCCCGCATTCGTCATCGCCACCGTGGACAAGTTCGCCCGGCTCGCTCGGGAAGGCGAGGCGGCGGCGCTGTTCGGCTACGTGTCCCGGCGCTGCGAACGGCACGGCTTCGTACACTCCGACTACAAGCACTGCGACATCAAGGACGGCAACAAGCATCCGGCCACAAAGGACGGTCTGCCCGCTGCCGCCGTGCGCCCGACCGGCCGGCTGCGTCCGCCGGACCTGGTCATCCAGGACGAGTTGCACCTCATCACCGGCGCGTTGGGCACGACGGTCGGCCTGTTCGAGGTGGCCATCGACGTGATGACCGCATGGCGCACCACGGACGGCCACCCCGTGCGGCCACTGCTGGTGGCCTCCACCGCGACCGCGCGCAACGCGTCCGATCAGGTAAGGGCCCTGTACGGACGCGATGTGACGATCTTCCCGCCGCAGGTGCTCGATGCCGGGAAGACGTTCTTCGCCAAGGAGGAACCGGTCTCCGAGAAGTTCCCAGGCAGGTGCTATGTCGGCCTGAGCACGACCGGGGTCCGGCTCACCACCGCGGAAATCCGGGTCGCCGAGGTCCTGATGGGCGCCGGCCAGTTGCTGTTGGACCGCTGCGGCGATGCCGCCGATCCGTATCTGGCCCTCGTCGGGTATTTCAGCGCCACTCGCGAGCTGGCCGGCATGGCCCGATACATGGGTGACGACATCCAGACCGCGCTGGCCAAGCGACGGCCGTGGTCGCTGCTGCCCAGCCGGACCGGCACGAACTTCGGCGCGCTGCATGTTGCCGAGTTGACCTCACGGGTGGCCAGTGCGGATATCACCGCGACGTTGGACCAGATGGGGGTGACGTTCGACCCGCAGTTCGACTCGACGGCCGGCAAGCAGGCGCTTCGGGCGTTGCGCGAGGCGAAGAAGCCGGTGCCGACCCGCGACATGAACCCGTACGACGCGGTGCTGGCCACCTCGATGCTTCAGGTCGGCGTTGATGTCACCCGGCTCGGACTGATGCTGGTCGTCGGCCAGCCGAAGAACACCGCCGAGTACATCCAGGCGTCGTCCCGAGTCGGCCGTGACCCGAAACGACCGGGGCTGGTCGTATCGCTCGGTAACTGGGCCCGCCCTCGCGACCTGGCGCACTTCGAGCAGTTCCGGCACTACCACGAGACGTTCTACGCCCAGGTCGAGGCGCTGTCGGTCACCCCGTTCTCGGTGACGTCGATGGAGCGGGGCCTGGACAGCGTGCTGGTCAGCACCGCCCGCGTCCTGCAAGCCGCCCAGCCGCAGGGACTGTCACCCGAAGACGGCGCGGGCAGGATCGAGTCTGAGCACGGCTTCGCGGTCGAACTGATCGACGCGTTGGTGCGCCGGGTGCAGCGCGCGTCGTCCGACGAGGACGCGACCGACCGGTCGCGGCAACGCCTGTACAACCGGCTCGATCAATGGAGCAAGCGGCGCAAGCACCTGGCGGACCTGCGCAAGTCCCTTGTGTACGAACGGGTCACCGACGACACCCGGCACGGGCCACTCATGATCAGCGCGGAGAACGCGCGGGCGCTGGTCGACCACACCGACAGTGCGCCCTTCGTGGTGGCCAACTCGATGCGCGAGGTGCAGCCGGAGATCAACCTGCTGGTCAGCCCGATCAAGGAGAACCTCGTCTACACAGCGCCGCCCGGCGCCCCGAAGTGGGAACTGCCAGAGGAGACGGCGTGACCATCGAGACGCGCTTCGTCCATGACGCCACAAAGGCCGTGGACCCGTTGGGGGACGCGGAGAAGGAGGCCGAAAAGGGCAGCAAGCACAACCGCGCCAAGGTCGGCTCTGGCCGCCCGTCGTCGCTGCTCTACACCTACGGTCCTGGCGCGATCATGGACCTGCCCCAGTTCACGATCATGCCCGCCGGTCTGGATGACTGGGACCGGATCTGGAGCCGGCGCGACGGTATCCCCCAGATTCGGGCGCCGCGACTGCGTGAGGTCGTGGGCAGGATGCTGAACTCCCGTGACGTGCAGTTGCGTCCGCACCCGTGGCAGCCGAAGAGATTCAGCCTGTCCAACGAGGGCAATGATCTCGGGGTGCCGGCGAGGGTGTTCCCGCAGTGGCTGCGCTGCACGGGGTGCGACATGCTCGGCATGCTCTCGCAGTTCGACTACCGCAACACCCATCCGTTCCGCACCGACCTGGCCTGCTTCGAACACGGCAAGTGCACCGGTCGCAGCGGTGACAAGACCCGCAAGGCGGCCCGGCGGACCGCGGTGCCCGCCCGTTACCTGCTCGCCTGCGTCAACGGACACCTCGACGAGTTCCCGTACGAGCTGTGGGTCCACCACGGGAAGCCCTGCGCACAGGCACAGTTCCCGGCGTTGAAGATGGTCGACCGCACGGCCGGGAAGGGCGCGTCGGCGGTGATCGGATGTGCGTCGTGCGGTCTGCGCAGGCCGATGAACGAGGCACAGGGCGAAGTCGGAAAGGCCAAGCTGCCGCGATGCCGGGGCCGTCACCCGCACCTGGACGCGTTCGAGCCAGGGGGATGCGGCAGCGAGACCCGGCTGATCCTGGTCGGGGCGTCGAACCTGTGGTTCCCCGCGACGCAGTCGATCATCGTGATGCCCGAGTCCGCTGAGGAGCAGACCGGCGAACTCGTCAACCAGATCCGGGTGGCGCTCGGCGAGAAGTTGGCCAAGTACCGCCATAATCTCGACATGCTCAGGGACCTTCTCGACAGCGGCAAGGTCGACGTGACCATGCTGTCCGACGACGAACTGAGCGACGCCGTCACCACCGCTTCTGAGCCACCCGCCTCCGCGGAGGAACAGCAGGCATGGCTACGTGACTGGGATCCAGTGGACATGCTCGTCCCCGAATGGCGCTACCTGCTCAAGGACCCGCAGGGCGATCATCATGGCGATCCGGTGAGTGGTCTGACGCTGTCCACCCGTGACCGCCACCCCGACCTGCGGCCGGAGATCACCAGGGTGCTGGCGGTTGAACGGCTGCGCAAGGTCAACGCCCTGGTCGGCTACACGCGCATCGACGACATGGACCGGGTCGGTGACCTGCCGAAACGGCTCGCCCCGCTGACCAGGACAGCCCGCCCCGCCTGGACCGTCGCCACGGAAGATCGAGGCGAGGGCATCTTCCTCCAACTCGACGAGGACAAGGTCGCCGACTGGGAGCACCGAGTGCTCGCCACCAAGGAGTGGCCCGACCATCGGGACGCACACCGGCGCAACTTCGCCCGTCGCTTCTCCGACACCGCCGAGGACGTCGATCCCGACACCCGGCTACGGCCGCCGCGATACTGGCTCATCCACACCTTCGCCCACGTGCTGATCCGCGAGCTGGCCATGACCTGTGGCTATTCGGCGGCGAGCCTGAGCGAGCGACTCTACGCATGGCCGCAGGCGAATGGCAGGGACGCGGCGGCGGGGCTACTCATCTGCACGACCGCCGCCGACAGCGACGGCACCTTGGGTGGGCTCGTGCAGCTGAGCGAACCCGATCGCCTGGAACGGGTCGTCTCGGCCGCGTTGTTCCGGGCGACCCGGTGCTCGTCGGACCCGGTCTGTGCGATGCGAACGCCACAGGACCCTGAGGACTTCCTGCATGGCGCCGCCTGCCACTGCTGCGTGATGGCGTCCGAGACCTCCTGTGAACGAGCCAACCGGTTCCTGGACCGCCGGTTCCTCGTCGACCTGCCAGGGAGCGAACTTGGCTTCTTCAGACACGGCGATTGACCCCGGGGCGGCACGGCGGCTCGGGGAGTTCCTCACCGGCACGGAGGCTCGGGCGATCGCCGATCGGCTGGACGACGGTGACACCATGACGACCGCGTTGAAAGCGGTCGTCATGGGCCGCCGGACAACGATCAGGTCGCTCATCGAGGCCGGCGGCCCTGCCAAGGAGCTGATCGCCGTGCTGCGCGCGGTCGAAGGAGCGCGGTCGGCCCCGACGTCGCTCGACCCGCGCTGGACGATGCCCGGTCATCTTGCCCAGGGCGGTGCGCTCACCAGCTCGGTGCCTCATCTGGTGGACAGCGCACGGCAGTCCGTGACCTGCTCCACGTTCAACTTCCAGCGCTCGTCAGCGCTGTGGACGGCACTGCGGCACGCGGCGCTCCGGCCAGAACTCACAGTGCGGGTGTACATCGACACTGCCGCGGCGGACGAGCGGCCCATGTCCCAGTCGCCCACGACGATCGAGGTAGCGGCGCAACTACGATCGGGAACGGTTCTGCGGACGAAGGACTTCGACGGCGTCGCCGTGCGCAACCATGCGAAGTTCCTCGCGATCGACCACCGGTTCCTGTTGGTTACCAGTGCGAACTTCTCCTGGAGCGCCGAACAGAGAAACATCGAGTTCGGGGTGTTCATCGACAATCCGAACCTGACCGAAGCGGTCGAAAGCGAACTCCGCCGGGTAGAGGAGGTGCTGTACGAGCGGGTGCGACCTCCCAGTGGACGAGTGGCAGATGAGTAACATCGCTAGTGAACTCCCACGGGCACCCGAGCCTGTTGGTTGCGTTGTAGCAGGGCAACGTCCATATTCGACAGCAAAGGCTTGGTGACGCGGTGACGCTCCCGACGACGATCTCGGATCCGACGCCGGAGGTGCTTGCCGAGGTTCGACGGACGTTCGGTGAACGGTTTGCGCAGGCACGAGTGGACGCCGAGCGGGCAGCGGTGGAACTGTTGGATCAGCGGGCAGGACAAATGAGCCGCGAGGAGGCCATGCGCCTGGGCCAGTTGTTCAACGTGCACGAGAAAGCCGGGCGGGTAAGACAGGACCGCTTCTCGCCGGCGTTCGCGGGCGCGACGATGCAGAAGGTCACCGAAGACCCGGAGCGGTTCAACCAAGTGGTGGCCGACCTGTGGACGGCCCCGCACGAGGCAGCGCTGGACTCGCTCGGGCGCGATTTCGCGGACCGGTCGCAGCTACCGGGAGCGGGATCGTCGCTGCCAAGCATGCTGTTGTACCTGAGGGATCCCGCACAGTTCGGGATGTGCATCAACGCCACCATGGGTGGGCTCGCGATGGCGACCGGCGACCCCCCGTTCCGGGCCGACAGCCGTGCCAACTACGAACGGTTCTGCCAATCGTTGCGCGAATGGCGGGAACGTTACGCCATCGCGCCGCAAGAAGCGGACGCGGTGCTCGCGGCGCTGTGGCGTAATCGCCGCGAGAAGGGCAACAAGCAGTCGCCATACGTTGAATTCGGCGACTCGCCGCTACGCTTTCTCGCCGACCTCGCCGCGAACAACAACGGTGAATGGATGCGGGCTAACCGCGATCGCTACCGAGCCGAGTTGCGGAAGCCATTCGTCGCCCTGCTCGAGCAGATCGCGGTACGATACATGCGGGAACTCGACCCGCAGCTCGACGTCGCCATCAAAACAAATCACGTGCTCGCGTCGATCCGTAAGCGATTCCCCAACGAACGAGGCGAGTACTATGAGTACTTGTGGGGTGCGTTCAGCCGGGGCCGCAAGCAGGAAGACGTCCAGTTCTCCGTTCTGGTTCAGCCGGCAGCGCTCGAAGCGTCCTTGTTCCTCGGTTCGGCCACGTCCGAACAGATTCGACGCCTGCGCGACGCGATCGCCACTCGTGGCGAGACGCTGATGACGGCCGCCGAGGCGTATCGAGGCCGGCTGACCTGGGAGATCGAGGATCGCGAGTATCCCACCGGGACGCCACGCCGGTACATGCCGGTCAGCGACCCAACGGGCTTGCTTTCGTGGCTCGACAGCGGAGGCACGGCCATCAAGTGGACGATCCCGAGCGGCGACCCGTTGCTCGCCGACTCGCGTCTGCCGGATCTGATCGGCGAGCTGTTCCGCGCCATGCATCCTCTTGCCGCAGCCGCATGGGGAGACCCGATCCCCGACGTGCTTCCCCCTGAGGAAGACGACAGTGACGAGGACAATCGCTCCTCCATCGAGGACGTCGCCGAGCACTGCTATCTGCCGCCGGAGACGGTCGAGGATTGGGTCAGCGCCCTCAACGGACGCATGCGGCAGGGGATGTTCTACGGGCCACCCGGTACTGGCAAGACCTTCGTCGCCACGGAGCTTGCCCACCACCTCGCGAGTTCGCCGGACAACATCGTGCTGGTGCAGTTCCACTCCTCATACTCCTATGAGGACTTCATCGAAGGGCTGCGGCCGGAAACCGTCGGCGACAGCGGAACAATCCGGTACACCGTTCGACCGGGACTGTTCCAGGAGCTGTGCACACGGGCGCGTGCCGCCCTCGACGAAACCTTCGTGCTCATCATCGACGAGATGAACCGGGCAGACGTCGCCGCTGTGTTCGGCGAGCTGTTGCTGTTGCTCGAGTACCGAAGCGAGCGCTCGGTCATCCTCCCGTACTCGCAGCGCCGGTTCTCGATCCCGGAGAACGTCATCGTGCTCGGCACGATGAACACCGCTGACCGCAGCCTGCCTTGGTCGACTTCGCTCTGCGGCGACGTTTCAACGCATTCCCGCTCGACCCGAGCCATGACGTGCTCGCCGGTTGGGCCAAGGCACACCCAGATGTCGACAGCGAACTGCTGACCAGCCTGTTCAATATGGTACTCGACCGTATTGGCCGAGACAGTCCGGTCGCCCCTGGTCATTCCTACTGGATGATCGACGACGCGGACCCCGCTACTGTGGAGCGCGTCTGGTCCTACCAGGTGCGCCCCTACCTTGCCGAGCACTGGTTCGAACGGCCCGACGAACTCGCCCAGCTCGATCGAGACGCGCGGGCGCTGATCGCAGAGCGCAGCTGACGTGCTTGAACTTCAGGAATTCCAGTCCCGCACCGTCGAGCTGACGCCTGCCCAGGCGGTGGAGCTTGCGCAGCTCACCCGTGGAGCCGTTACCGACACCTCCGCACCTCGAGTGATCCAGCATGTCATCCCGTCGGCTCGACCCGGCTGCTACGACGTCGAGCCAGGCCCCTACGTCGGCCGGTTCACGCTGCCTTCCGGATTCACCGTCGACATCGCCAGCCGGTTCCCGTTCGCGGACCTTCTGGAGGTGCTCCGCATCGCCGCACGCCAGCCGGTGTTGTTTCGCGATACATCAGCACCGGGCGGCCGCGGTCACGGACTGCTCGAGCTCATCGCGACCGCGTTCGTCCGCGAAATGCACCGCATCGTCGGCTTCGGGCTCGCCAAGGGCTACGTCACCCGCACCTTCACCCGACCGCCTTACCCTGGCGTGCCCGACGCCAATGCCCACCTCGCGAAGCATCTCGGCCGCCCGGACCGGCTTGTCACCCATGCTCGCCGCCTCACGGTGGACATTCCTTGCAACCAGGTCCTCGCGGCCGCCCAGCGGATCCTGCGTCATCAGACGTACACGGATCGCACGCTGTCGGCCCGATTGCGATCTCTCGAAACGGTACTCACCAGCGTCACTCCGACGGACGGCGCGCTCCGTCTCGCGGCCTCCGCCGCGCGGAACATGCCTGCCCGATACCGCGATGCGTTCGGCCTCGCGGTGCTGATCCTCCATGGCTGCACCACGCTGCCCTTCGGCACCGGCACAGCCGGTATCAGCGTGCTGTTCAACATGACCAAGGTGTGGGAGTCCTACGTGCGAGCCGTGCTCGAACCGGAGCTGCCGGCGAGTCACCGGCTCTCCGCCCAGCACCGGATACTTCTGACCACCGATGGGTCCACCATCATGGCAGCTGCCGATCTCGTCGAACTCGACGCCCATGGTGTCCCGACAACCGTCTACGACGCCAAGTACAAACCCTGGGGCGCGAAACCCAGCACGGACGAGATCTACCAGGTCGTCACGTACGCCTACCGCCTGGGCCTCACGGCCGCCACGCTGCTGTATCCAGGACGCGGCGAACGCAGTGACATCGCGGTCGGCGGGTATCGCGTGCACTCGGTCGGCGTCGACGTACTCGCATCAAAGGCCGAGCATCGAATGCTGGGCGGATCGCTCCCGCCCAGCCTGTAACAGAAATTCCGCCAACTGCGACCACCGAGCGTCATCGTGGCCGGCGTCAGCAAGACGATCCAATCTGGACCGTCACGACGGGGACGCCCACGGCTGCTGCTTTCTCGGTGACGAACTGCTGGGCCCAGTATGCCGCCGCGCATTGAATGTTGACGTCGCTGGTGAGTTGCGTAAGTTCGTGTTGGGCGAACTGGCCGAGCCCGGGATACGGGATGTTCGCCTGGGGCGTGACGTCGGCCCATTCGGTGTTTCCGAACACACGGTACTGCTGCTGTGGCCTCCTGTTCTCGGTCAGGGTGATCGCCGGCAGTCGGATGTTCGCCACGCCGGACGATCGGACGCTGATGTTGGCTCCGGACAGTGTCGCCAGGTTGATGTCGGCCTCGACGGTGCCGACCGTCTTCACCTCGATCGTCTTTCCGTTGAGCTGGCGCTCGTCGGTCACGGTTCGTGGGGTCGGCGTCGGGTGGACCGGTCCGAGTTTCTGCAGCGTCGTGAGTAGTGCCGTCGCTGCGAGTGATGCGGACCGACTGGGCACGGGTGCGCTCGCGGCGGGTCGGCCGTGTGCGAACAACAACGCGGCCTGGACCACGGCGGCTATCACCAATACTACGGTGACGGTGTGCAACGGATACTGTTTCAACATACGACTTAGCAACTGGTTCATCTGTCAACCTGTCACGGTATTGGCGACGACCAACGTCAGGACGAGCACGGCCGCGCTCATCAGCCACAGCGCGAGGGGCATCAGGTGGGTATAGGAGCGTGGTTCTCGCCGATTTCGGTGCCGCCGCTCGTTCCGCGCCGGCGCGCCGATGGCCTGGAGGAGTCGATCCGCGGTTCGGCTCGCCTCCGGTGACCGCCAGTCCTTGGGGCGCATCACAGTCATGGTGATCAGCTGCGTCAGCAGTTGGCTGCGCTGGGCCGGCTCCAGTTGGTTGAACCGATGGCTGGTCGAACTGTGCGGGTTGGCCAGGTCTGACCGGAGCAGGTTGCGCTCATGTTCGGAGACCTGCGTCTGCGTCAGTCGTAGGACGAGTGCGGGCAGTTCGTCGTCGGGGACGCTGTGCAGGCGGTTGAGCAAGGTGCGGACATTCTCCGGCGGCGGCGGGATCTGCTGGGGTGGCACGGGTTGTTCGAAACTGTGCTCGGATGTCGTGCGGTGTCCGTCCTGTCGTGGCGCGATCGTTGGTGGCCGTGAGTCGGCGGTCGATGCCGATGCGTGGTCCATTTCTCGCTGGAGTGCCTCGGGGCCACCGGTGAGATAGATCGCGACAAGGTCCCGGTATTTCTGTGCCTCGTCCGCCGTCGCGCCCTGATAGTCGGAGCGGACCACCGTGCGCCTCGCGTCGCTGGAGACACCGTTTGCTCCCCAGCCGCGCACGAACCGGATGCGAGGCTCAAGCGAGCCCCGGACTTCGCTGTCCTCGCCGGTGGCGAAGGTCCACGGCGCTACGTTCGACGTCAGTATCGCCGCCATGCCCACCAGGGTCCGGATCTGGCTGACCACCCCGCCTTCGGACAGGGTGTCGAACACCCAGATCGGTAGCTCGGGCCGCAGGCACACGGCGTGCACGATCGGCCAGAGATTGTTGATGGCGTCGGCGGTCGCGTCGGGTCGGTCCCACAACGGGAGCGGGTCGGGCAGTTGACGGGCGTCGACCTTGTCCAGAACACCGGCTTCGCGCCAACTCGGTTCAGTCCATAGTGGACAGTTGTCCGCCAGAGCCAGCGCCTGCCGTAGGTCGAGTTCGTCGGCGCGGCCGAGCAACACGTGCGCACGATCGTCCCGCCCGTCGCCCTGGTTGCCTGGCAGGCGCCGGATGACCACGGCCATCTTGCCGTCCGCCCAGTACCAGGTGCTTGGCGGGCGATCCCGCTGGGTATCCAATCGACCGTAGTAGCGGAACTTGTCGCGCAGGTCGTACTCGTGGCTGGCGAGCGACGATGCGACGGCCCGGAAGTCCAGGCTGCCGCTGTGGGCGTACACGATCCGATCGAGGTAGCCGTTCACCAGATACCCACCTTGTCGGCTTCCGGGCCGGAAATGACCTGGCACATCGCGAGCAACGCGACGAGTGGTTCGAGCACCCGACGCGGACGGACGCCGCGCGGGTATCGAGGGCCGACGGCGTCGCCGCCGGTGGCGGAGGCGAAGTGCAACGTGCACCGCCGGCACTCGTGGAACGGTCGTAGCCAGGCGCCGCCGTCGTGCTGGTGGATGAAGCCGTACACGTCACGGCTCTCCTGCCGGATCGCTTCGGCGTCCATTTGCTGCTCGGGCGGTCGGGCCAGCCAGGTACCGACCGGAGCGCGGAAGCGGTAGCGGTCCGCCTTGCTCATCACGACGGCGGTCGGCACCTGGACGTACTGCCCGCCGCCACCGCCGAGCTTGCCGAGCACGGTCGCGAACGCCGGGTCCGTGAGCGCCTTTTCCTGTCCCTGCGCCAGTGCCTGGTCCGGGTCGACGACGAAGATCAACGCGTTGGCGCCGTCCAGGAACCGGGTGGCATTGCCGCTATGCCGCGCCAGGTCACCGCCTGCCACGTCGAAGAACGTGACCGGCCATGTGCCCTGGTTCGACGCGAGCAGTAGCGCGTCCGCGTAGCTGATCGCGTTCTCCTGGGCCAGCGTGCTGCCGAGCCGTTCGCCGGACCGCAGCCGTGCGACGCTATCGTTGATGAACGTCGAGTGCTGGCGGAAGTCGAGCGGCGTGACGGTGAGGCCGTACCGTTGCAGCCCGCCGGTCTCGATCGCCGCGATAATCGACGTGAGCAGGTGGGACTTGCCGGACGTGCTGCCGCCGACCAGGCCGACCACAAGCGGCCGGTTGTAGGTGGCGTACAGCGCCGGCAGGTAGTGGGCGTCCAGGTCCTCGGACGGGTTGGGGCACCGTTGGTAGGCAGTGCGCATCGTGGACCTGTCCTTGGGTGTGCCTTGCCCCGCCGTCGGCGTGATCGGCTTGTAGCTCCCGTCCTTGTACTCGAACAGTTGTGCCTTGTGCGGCCACGGGTAGACGTCCAGGCAGATCGGGCACAGGACGGACCGTTCGCGCGGCGGGTTGGGAGCGGTCATCGACCCGACACCACCCACAGCGCCGCACCGGCCATCATCGCGAGCACCGTCCCGACATAGGTGGCCGTGCCGAACGGCCACCGCCGTTTGCGCACGGGCGGCGGCGGTGGGGGCGGGGGCGGCGGGGCCGGCCACTTGGCCCGGAGGGTCTCGTCGAACCGGAGCCGCCCCTCCTCGAACCGCTGCCATGCACCAAGGTCCTCCTGCGGCACCCGGACGGTCACGTTCAGCCGGCCCAGCAGGCATGCCGCGGACGGGCGGGCAGTGGGCACCTCGTCGAAGACGCCGTCGAGCAGGTCCCGCAACGCCTGTCCCCGTCCCGCCAGCATTTCCGGGCCGACCAGGCTGTTGCGGCCGGTCGCCGCGCGCAGGATCAGCGTGCCGGCGGACCAGATGTCCGCGCCACCGCCTGCCTGGCCATTCGAGGACGGTTCGCCGGACCGGTCTGCGACGACTGCCTTGCCGAAGTCCCTGATCTGCACGTCGATGCCGTCCCAGTGCACTGTGGACGGTGTCAGGTTATGGTGTGTGACACCGGCTTCCGCGAGGTAGGCCAGGCCCCGCAGCAGGCTCAGTTCGAATGCCTCCCTGGCGTCCGGACGCAACTGTCCCGATTCCTCGAACGGAGTGCCGCGCACCGGCGAGACGATCACGAACGGCTCGACGTCGTCCAGGTTGTAGCCGATCAGGCGCACCAGTTCAGCCGGATACCGGTCGACCGGGTAGCGGTCCAGCAGGCGGACACCCGCCATGACCTCGCGTTCCAGTTCGTCGCCCGCGGCCGCCTCGCGCTGGGCCAGGTCCTCGGGAACCCACTGCTTTACCGCGACCAGGCCGGTGTTCGACATGATCCGGGAGGACACGAGGCCGGTCTCGCTCATCGTCGCGGACGGCGCGTGCCGGACGTGCCACTCCGCCGTCCGGCCCTGGGCGTCGTGCACGCTGATGTGTTCTTCCTTTGGCAACGCGTCGACGTTCTCGGTCATGGGTAGATGTCCGTTTCGTGTGTGCTGGTCGACCAGTCGCTCTCGACCGCGGTGCTGCGCAACGGCACCAGCCGCAGCACGCCCGCGATGTGGCCGGCACCTGTCCAGGTGATCTCGACGTCCGGTTGGCCGGTCGGCCGGACGGCCGTGACGGGCTCGCGCGCCGCGCGCGGGGCGAACCGGACCACCCCGAAGTTCTCCCGTGCGCCGTCGAGCAGGAAGACGTCCTCCGGGCCGCACAGTTGGATCATCGGGCTGTCGGCGCCCGCGTCGTACATCAGCCAGTTGATCTCGGTGGACTGCTGCCACAGCGTCCGTACCAACTGGGTGCGCGGCGCGGGTGGCGTGCCGACGTCCGGCTGGAACGGCTGGTCGATGCCGACGTTCTCCAGGTGCCGGCTGTACCCGTCGAGCAGTTCGATCGTGCGCTGCCGGACGCCGTCGCCGACATCGGCGAACGTGCCCGCCTCGAGCGCGTGCCAACAGTCCTCCATCGCCCGGCCGACCACGTGGCGGATGTCCTCGGTGATCAGGTTCTGAAGTTGCTCACCGGCCGACGTCCGGCCATCGACCGGGCCGCCGCGACGAGTGGCCGGCAGCCAATCGCCGAGCGCGCCGCCGACGGTGTCCAACGCGGTGGCGATCTCGAAGGCGCCACGGGCCAGGAACCGGCGCGCGTCGTTCGCCACCCACTCCCCGACCACGACCTGGCACAGCAGCCCCAACACGGCGGCATGAGCCTGCTGGCCCCTGTCCAGGAGTTCGGTCAGCCCCCACGAGTCGGATGCGCGCCACCACCACTGCCGCAACGTGAACGGCAGTCCGACGACCGACCCGAGCAGACAGGCCCAGCCGAGCCAGGCGGGGATCTGCAGTGCGGCGACGATGGCGATGCCGCCGAGGGCGCCCACCACGACGGCACCGAGATGGGTCAGCACCAGGGGGTCGAACCGGATCGGGCGTTGCCCCACCGTGGGCCGTCGGGTGTCGGCCGCGAACACGGCCACCGACCAACAGAGCGCGACCACGATGCCGGCGAGCAGACCGACCGGCGTGAGCCCGGCCAGCAGGCCGCACAGGGTGACGACCGCCAGCACCCATGGCGTCACCAGCGACCAGGGGAACGGCGGCGGTGTGGTGAGGCGGGCGAGCAGGTCGTCCGGACATGCCGCGTCCAGTTCGGACAGTCGCCCTCTGCTGCCGGCCGGAGCGGCGTGCTCGGCGATCTCCCGGCCCAGCTCTGCGGTGTCCCGCAGCGACAACCCCTGCCGGAACCGGGCCAGCACCAACTCCCGGAGCCTGGTCGTGATCTCCCGATGCGTGGCACCGTCCAAGTCCCGCATGTCGATGCCGGCATGGGTCAGGCGGTCCCGGGCCGCGTAGCTGAGCCCCTCGCGGACGTCGACCCGGCCGAACAGGTCGCGTACTCCGCGCTGGAACTCGGTGAGCTTCTCCCCCGCGGCCACGGTTCGGTCGAGTACCGGTGACGGCGGCGCGGTCAGTCGTGGGCCGAACCTGCCGTCCACCTCCGCCGCCTCGGTTCGCGCCGTCTGCAGCAGTGTGCCGGCATCGTTCTGCACCTCACCCAGCGGGGAGTCACGCCGCAGCCTGGTCGGGTCGACATCGGTGGCGGGGCGCTCGGTCGTGATCAGCGGCCAGTAGTCGGTGACCAGGGCGTCCTGCCCCATCGGCTTGACCGCCGGGTCGGCGCCGCCGGCCACCTGGTCGACCGACGCGAGCTGCGCCGCCTCCAGTTGTCCCGGCCCGATCTGGCCCGCCGCCACCAGATGACCGGGCGAGGCCACCCGGTAGGGCAGCTTGTCCGCGAGCCGGATCACCTGATCGAACACCTCGGGCATACGCAGGATCTCCCGTAATGCACGCAGTGTCTCCGGCGGCGTGGTGACCAGCGGCGGATCGCCGGCGGGCAGGACGTCGGTCGGCCAACTGACGCCGTCCGGGTCGCCGACCCACAGTGTCGCGGTCGTCTGGTTGTTCAGCACCTGTGTGGTGCGCAGCGCGATCCCGGCGGCCCGGCTGGCCGGACCGCCGACCGCGACACACAGCACGTTCGATCCCTGGTTCGCCTGGATCGCCTGGTAGATCGAATCGTGGTCGGCGAGGGACCGCGCGTCGTCGATCACCACGAGCCGGGCGCTGCCGCGCCGCCACCGGAAGTCGCGCACTGCCGCGGCGGCGTGCCCTTCCGCGTCCGCTGTGGACTGGTCCCGGATGTCGATTTCGACGACGGTGTTGTCATGGGACACGCTCGCGCCGGCCGTCACTGGTCCACCGTCTTCTCCAGTTGTCGCAGCGTCGCGCGCACCGGATTGTTGATGTTGCGGAACGGAAGATCGAGCGCGGCCGGCAGTGTCCTGGCCCAGAACCGCAGCCTGGCCTCGGCGAGCGCCCGGCTGCCGGCCGGCAGCTCGTCCAGCATCCGCTCGATCACCAGCTGCTGGTTCTCCGCGATCTTGCGGAACATCTGGTAGAGCTGGCCGGGTGGGCGCGGTGTGCTCTCCAGCCCCTGCGGCAGGGCGGACATCAGTTGCGCGCACACGTCCCGTCGGATGCGCTCGTCATCCTTGATCGTCCACAACTCGTAGGCGCTGAGCAAGCTGGCCCACGACGACGTGCCGTCGAAGGTGGTCAGTGTCAGCGCGAGTTCCGCCGTGCCCGCCGCCCCCAGCCGCACCACGATGCGTTCTGGCGACTCATCGTTGCCCGACAGCACGGCGATCTGGTCGTTCCACATGGCGCACAGGAACCGGTGCAGAATGCTGACCCGGTGCTCCTCGGTGGAGATCAGGTAGTCGAAGTTGAAGCCGAGCCGCTGTCGCCAACGTAGATAGTCCTGTGGCTGCGCCGCGCGCTGGGCGTCCGCCCAGAACCGCAGCACCGAGCGCAGTTCCGGGACTTCGGTGACCGCCATCGAGGTACGGAACAGGACGACGACGATCGACTCCGCGTCGATCGGCTGGAACTCGATGGCGGCCTGCGCGATGTTCGGCAGGTGGATATCGCCGCGCAGGTACCGTTCGATGTCCGGGTTGGACGCCACGGCGGCGTAGGAGATGAGGACCTTGAGCGGGCCGCTGCCCTGCGGCTCGAAGCCGACCGGCACGAGACCGGCGACCTTCTGCCGGAACTGCTCCAGATCGTCGTCGCCGACCCTGACGCCCTCCCGCCCGGCCGCGGCGGCCAGCAGGTCGGCCAGCGGCGGGAGCAGCGGACGGTCACCAGGCTCGCGATGCCGCAGCAGCCGCAGTACCTCCTGCTTGATCCGATCCCTGAGGACCCCGACCACCCGCTCCGGCCCGAAGTCGTAGCCGGTCGCGAACGCGCGCTGCCACGTCTGCGGACCGAGGACCTCGGTCACGATCTCGCCGACCGTCGAGTTGGGCAGCAGCCGGTTGCGGTTCACGTAGTACGACCGGAACCCGCGCAACACCGCCTGGTAGAACGGTTCCAGGTCGTGGCCCTGGGGCGGCAGCAGATAGGACACCCCGGTACGCGGCCGGTACAGCTCCTGCGCACGGCGGGCGAACTGGCCCGCCTCGGTCTGCACCTGGTCGACGAGGCTGTCGGTGATCGCGGTGAGCTGGCGACGCAGTTCGTTCGCCTGCAGCTCCCAGCGCAGGGTCTGGTCCTGCCATGCCGCGTGCCAGGCACGTTGGGCCCGCCACTTGTACCACCGGTTCTGCTTCTCCACCGCGTCCTGCGTCTCTTTGTCGATCCAGTGCAGCCGGCGGAAGATGCCCTGCCGGGGCAGGTCGAGCGCGGGCGTGTTGATGCCGATGTCCTTGGGCGGGGTGGGTTCCCGGCGCCGGTTCTCCAACAGGCCGAGGAAACCCAGCTTGTCGGCCTGGTCGCTCAGGTCCTTGTGGCCGAACATGACACGGCGCAGCCGGAACAGGTCGATCTCGGCGAGCAGCTTGTCCGCGGCCCGCCGCGGGTCGAACTCCTGGGCCAGCTTCGGCACCTCGGTCGCGAGCTGCATGTCCAACGCCTCGAGACTCGTCTCGAGGGTGCGGACCCTGGTGTTCAGGGCGAATGTCACGGCGTCCGCCCCCTTCGCCGGTGCCGCCGGTTCGCTGAACTCCAGTGCCTGGCGGCTGCGCAGACGTTCGATGTTGGACAGGCCGAACGCGCGTTCGATCAGCGGACGGTTGACCTCGGCGGCGCCGGGCGCCGGAGCGGCCAGTTCGGCGACCGCCTCCGCCAGCATCCGCGATGTGACGATGTCCGCCAGATCGTCGATCGGCACGGTCAACGATGCGACCAGGCTGGTGGACACACCACAGTTGCCGAGGCCGGATGGCGCGGCGTTCTCCCGCTCGACCTCCCGGTTGATGAACTCGTCCGCGAACGAGTTGAACTGGCGCTCGCTCATCGTCGAATCGTGGCCTGCGCGGTCGGTGTCCGTGCCGACCAGCGACAACACGAGGGACACCACCGAGCGGTGCAGGTCCTCACGCTCCATTCCGGCCGTCCGGCTGAACAGGAAACCGGTCTGGACCGTGGATGGCGGCAGCGAGATCTCGATGTTGCCCGGGTAGCGCACTGCGAGTGACGTGCTGGTGCCGATGTCGTCGATCCGGTGCTCGGCCGCCTGCCCGTTCTGGTCGTCGATGAGCCGGAACAGGTCGAGCAGCGCGCGGCCCGCGTTGAGGTTCGCCGGCCGGCCGCCACCCCGCCCCTCGTTGAACGCCGACGGCATCAGCACCAGGGGATAGATCTGCGCGCGGAAACCGGCTTCTACCATGGCGTTGCCGATCAGATGCAGGTAGTCGTAGAAGATCCCGCACCCGGTGCCGCCGGCCACCGAGAATGCCACGAATACATCGCAGGCGTTCTGCATCCGTCCGCCGATGCCGCGTAGCGCGTCGCCGGCGGTGGACAGTCGGTCGATTGCCTTCTGGATCGGCTCCTGGGCCGGTTTCAGGCCACCCCGGAACGTCTCGACCAGCGCGGCCCTGCCCACGGTCGGCAACTGGCCGGCCCCTCGGGCCAGCGGTGCCACTCTCGGTTCGCCCAACGGCGGCGGCAGCCACTCGGCCACCGCCTCGCCTGCGTTGACCCGCAGGCTCCTGGCGACCTCGGGATAGGTCGGCAGGCGCGGCACCAGGCCGTGCACGAGGTGTTGGGTCTGGCTGACCGCCTGTTCGTGGCCGGCGGTCGGCGTCACCCTGCCCGCGAGCCGCTGCAGTTCCGCCTCGTTGAGGTCGGCGTAGACGAACTGGGTGAACGCGGGTAGCTGGTAGGGCAGCACGTCATTGCCGGCCATGACCCGCTGCCAGTCGGTGCCGTCCGGACCGCAGAACTCCTCGCGCAGTCTTCGTTCCAGCTCCGCACCGATGTGGCAGCCGGTGCCACCCAGCCCGACGAACAGCATCGGCTGGTAGATCTTCATGTATTGCCTCCAACACTGGGCGCGGCGGATTTCAGGTCGATCCGGTCACAGCAGATCGTCATCGTTGTTCGGCGGTGGATCGGATGGGCCGGCGTACTCGTGCACCGGGGGCGTCGACGGAGTGTCTGGTTTGGACGGTCGGCGCCCTGGGAGACGTTGCCGGGTCCGCTGTGCGTGACGGCGACGGGTCGGGGGACGGTCGTCCATGATCTCGAGATGGAACCCGTCCACGAGATCGAGCTGTTCGCCCGGCCGCACCTGGCGCGGTTCGTGACCCGACGACACCACCGTCACCAGCGCCGGGCCGGCCCGGCGCACCAGGACCGTGGGATGACCGTCACGGCCGTGCCGCAGCCTGGGCAGTTGGCCGACTTCCTCGTGCAGCGCGAAGGGGAACTCGGCACCGTGCCCGTCCGGCGCGTGCAGCGTGAACACCCCGCGACCGTCCCTGTTGACCAGCTTGGCGGACAGGTCCCTGACCTCACGGGCCTGCCGGCGCCGGCGTGCCAGCATGACCAGCAGCAGCACGACGACGGCCGCGACCACGAGCCCCAGGACGAGCACCCACCAGTCGCGCTGCCACCACGGCGGTGGATAGCCCACGTCGATGGTGAAGATCGGGTCCGCGTAGACGGCCCCGGCCGTGTCGTCGGTGACGAGCAACTGGCCGCGCGCCGAGCCGACCGGTGTGCGGTTGTCCACCCGCAGCCGGAAGGTGACCGAACTGGGGCCTGGCGGCACGGTGGCGCTACTGGGCGAGATCGTCACCAGTCCGCCGGTGACGTCGTTCAGGCTCAGCCGGACGGTGTGCGTGGCCGTTGTGTTGTTCTGGAACTGGACGGTGCCGGTGAACTGGCCGCCCGGTTGGACCTGGCCGCCGTCAAACGTGACCTGCGCGGCCACCGCCACCGACCCCGTGTCGAGGTTGCCGTCCAGCGGCCGCTGGTCGTTGCTGATGCCGACGCCGCTGACCAGGCCGACCAGCTTGAACGGACCCGTGCCGGTGGTCGGCATCGTGACCCGGCCGGTGAACTGGCCGCCCGTGCCCGCTGCCAATGGAATGGCGATCGGCGTGAAACCCTGGCCGGACAGCGTGGCTCCGGCGTTGATGCCGGACAGCACGGACGGGTCGGCCAGCGGACCGCGCCGCGTGGCGAGCACCAGTTCGACGGTCGCGGCCTGTCCCGGTCGGGGAGCAGGCGGATCGAGCACGACGGACGACTGGACCGCGCCCTGCCACAACACGGTCGCGCTGACGACATGTGGCTGCCCGTCCGGCGGCGGGGCGACCTTGATCGTCCATGTGCCCTGGACCGGATTGCCGATCCGGAGCACCTCGACGGGCGACGTCTGGCCACTCAGCTGGAAGTCCGAGCCGTCCGCGCTGCCGGAGTCCGGCGCGGTCACGCCGTTCGGGTCGACGTAGGTGACGCGCAGGGTGGGATCGACCTTGTTGACCGCGATGGATCCGTTCGTCGCCACCGCGGGGATCGTCACGGTCAGGCTGTCCGTCCCGGTGTGCGGGCCGTCGTACCCCTCGCACCGGGCGCTGGCGAACGCCCCCACCAGTGAGGCGAGGATGTCGCCCGTGCTGTTGACGACCCGGGCGGTCGGTCGTGAGTTGTTGGGGCACAACGGGTTGCCCGGTGCGCCGCCGGCCGCGAGCCGGTCGAGTTCGGACTGTACTGCCTTGTTGAAGCCCAGCGGCCAGATCGACACGCCCTGTTGGCGCGCCGCGGCCAGCGCCTTCGTCAACTGGTCTTCCGCCGCCGCCTGCCGGGCCGTCGGGTCCGTGCCGTACGCCGGGTCACGCCGAACGTCCAGCTGGCCGTCGGTGAGCATGAAGATCATCTTCGCTGACATCCCGGTCATCCCGTTGAGCAGCGAGAGGCCCTCGTTCAACGCACTCGGAAAGTCGGTGTCGTCGCCCTGGGCCGGGTTCCGTGCCGCGAGGTTCTGCGCGCACCGGGCCAGGTAGTCGCTGTTCGGACTCACGTCGACAGTCGTCGGTTGGCACACGACGTCCACCGGTGACTCGTCCGGTCCACCGTTGCGCCCGGCGAAGCCGACCACCGCCAGTCGCGAGCCCGTCGACGGGTCGGCCTGGACGATGGTCTCCGTCGCCGCGCGCTCCGCCGCGACGCCGGCATCGGCGAGCGAACCGGACTCGTCGACGAGGACGACCACACCCACCGGTTGTGGGTCTGTGTTCGCCTTGCCGGCCGCGGCCGGCGTCGGTGCGATAACCGCCGCACCGACGACGAGCGCGGCGGCGAGCATTGTGCTCGCTAACTTGCCACGGGCCATTACGGCACATCCGTTTCTCGAAAAACAAACAGGTTTTCGGTCGAGATATTCGTCGACTTCCAGCGCGGAGCGCGCACCGATCTTCGTACCAGACGAAGGGTTCGCCCGGCGAACGCAGTGGTCTGCGGATCGGCTAACACCTTGGTGTGATGGGGAAGTCGTGTGTCGATGTGTCCGGCTACGGCACTCCGCATACGTCGGCTACAGCCCTCCCGGCTTCGGCTCTTCCCAACAAACCGTCCGGTTATCGACGACACCGAGCACGGCGTTACGGCAATAGTCGCAAGCAAAACGATCCTAACACGACAGTCCACCCATTTCGGTGCGCGACTGTGGATTCGACATGTTTTTGTCAAGCAGTTGACCTACCATGGTTCGAGGTGTCTGAAACACCTGGTGACGTGCGCGTCGAACGCCGCGCGGGTCAGTCCGGCCGGTAGCCGAGGATCGGCGGCCCCAGCCGCGCCGGCCGGCTGGCCACGCAACGTCCAGGTGGTGATGATCTCGCCGCGGCCCAGCACTTCCACCGTCACCAGCAGGTCGACCAAGCCACCGTCCTGGATGTGCTGGTCGACCAGCTTGCCCTCGAGGATCGGCCGCCCGGCGATCTCGAACCGATAGCGAAACCGCGTGTCCACAATGCCCGTCAGCGGTGCCACCGTGCTCGGCAGGGCCAGCGCGTCGATGGCGTGGTCGTGCAGGTCGATTCCGGTGGCCACCCGAGGCAGGGAGAGGACGTGTGCCACCGGAATGGTCCGGTTGCGCAGGCGCAGCTCCATCAGGTCGGGTAGATCGGCGTCCTCTTTGTCCGGTCGCGGTGCGGGCAGCACCGGGATGCCCAGGCCGCGATCGCGGTTCCAGGTTCTGGCAAGACAGTCGGCCACCGCGTCCCAGCCGCATGCGGCGTCCACGAACCTGCGCGGGCGGAGGATGGGCGGCAGGTCACTGCGGTCCAGCCGCACGACGAACACGAAGCCGCGCCGCCTGGTCACCTCCAGGTGCACCGCGGTGGCCCACTCCTCGTCCACCCAAGGCCGACCCGCGGTGTGCCGGGACCACAGCAGAACGAAGTAGTCGGACTGGGCCAGTGCGTTGCTGATGGCCAGCACGACGTTCGCGCCCAACTCGATGCTGTCGAGATCAACGAACGATCTGATCTGGTACGCCCGGAGTCGCTCGGCCAGGTCCCGTGCCTTCTCCCGGTCCTCGCCGGCGAACGAGAGGAAGATCTGCGGCTGGTCACCGCTGATCGGATACGACACCATGCCTCCGGTGGTGGGAAAGAAAACGGTCGAGTTCGCGACGGGCAAGTCGGCGCAGTGGTCCAGCACTGGTCTGCCAGCCCGGATCGCCGTACAGCGTCCAGCATCCCCACTGGGCCGGATGGGCGAGCGCCGGCTCGGTGGCGCGCAGGTCGACCAGGGCGTGGTGCAACGCGATATCCCTTGGCAGGTAACGAAGGTACTGGCCGAGCCGGTCGAGCACGCCGACGGTGGCCAGGTCCTCGCTCGCCCAGCGGGCCGCGACGACGGCGGCCGCGCCGGCCTGGAAAGCGGTCCGGACGAACCCGACCCGCTCGTCGCGGCCCCGGCGCTGGGCCATGCCGGTCTCGCAGGCACCAAGCGCCACCGTGCCGCACCGGCGTAGGTCCAGGTTCCGCATCATGTCCGCACGCAACCGGTCGTCGGTGTCGTCGGCCCCGATCTGCAGCCAGGACTGTTCCGGCTGCTCGGGGTCGTGCTGGCCGTGGCTGTCGATGCGCAACCAGCGGGACCGGCCGGTGGCCAGCTCGGCCGCCAGCCCTGCCACTGTCGCTTGTGGATCGGGCAGGAGACGGCGCCGGGCCAGCGGAGCCGCATCGGTGTACTTCCGCTCCAGCGGCCGAACCAGCAGCGAACGGTCACCGCGCTGGCGGGCGGACCTGTTCCGCAGCGACCGACGCACGGACAGGCTCGGCAGGTCGGACAGCGCGTAACGGTGTCCCAGCCAACCCGGCGACCGGGACACGGGCAGTGCGGCGAACGGGACCACGGCGAGTTCGCCACCGGCCATCACCGCGAGCCGCGTGATCCGTTCCGGCAGCAGCGCCAGCACGTCGTCGGCGGCGATGCAACGGCTCATCTCGGCAAGCAGTCGGTCGAACGTGCCGTTGCGGGCGCCGGTTTCGAGCATCGTCGGGGTCGTCCAGTCGGCGAACTCACCGACCGTTCTGCCGAACTCGACGCGGCTCAGTTCGGTCGTGAGGTGTTCCAGCAGACCGTTGCCCACCACGGCATGGTGCAACCTGTCGGCAGTCTGGTACATCAGCCAGATCGCCTGCTCATCGGTCATGTCCCGGCACAGCTCGTTCAGCCAGCGCCAGGCCGCGGCCGAGCCGGGCGATGCGGGCAGGTCCCGGATGTCGTCCAGGATGGTCACGCCCTTCGCGGCCTCCATCACCGCCACCATCTCGGCGGCGGCCACGCCGCCCTGTCGCTCGATGGCGGCCGCCGCGGCCCGCATCCGCTCGTCGTGCTCGTTGATGGCGGCCAACATCATCCGGGCACGATCTTTGGGGTCCTGCCGTCGGGCCAGCAGTTCCTCCAACCGGTGGGCCGCGCGCCAGCACTCGCCGGCCAACTGGTCCGGGTTCGCGCGGTCTCGTGGCTGGTCGTGCGGCCGGGCACGGGCGTAGTAGGCGCGGCCGAGGGTGCGCAGGGCCAGAATGTGGATCTCCATCAGCGTGGCGTCGGTCTCGGAGTGCCGCACCGCCGCCGCCAGGTGGTGGATCGCCTTGTCCAGGTCGGTTTTCCGGCCCAGTCGGGCGTACCAGGTCAGGCGGAGTTCGCCCATGGCCAGTTGCCCGGCCGCGGCGTCCTGGTTCGTCGTTGCTCTGGGGTGCAGTTCGATGAGCAGTCGTTCCGCCTCGGTCAGCCGATTGGCCAGGGTGAGTTTCCTGGCGTGCTGGATGGCCAGGTCGGTCCGGTCCGGCGGATCGGCGGCCAGGTCACCGGGATCGGCCGGCCGGCGCAGGGCACGCACGATCCGGGCCGCGCCGGGGTCCGGCGACTGAGCTGCCGCGTCGGCGAGTCGCTCGATCAGTGCGTCGGCGGCCCCTTCGTCACGCAGCAACCGCAGCAGCCGACACAGCTCGGCCAGCACGGGCAGCCGCAACGCGGGGTCCAGGTCCGAGGTGTCGGCCGGCGACAGGGTTTCGTAGGCGGCGCTGTAACGGCGCTCTGCCCGCAGTCTCCTGGCCACGGCCAGACGTTCCGACACGGTCGTCGGCTGGAAGCCGGACGGTTGGCCCGCACGAATGATGGCGAGCAGCCGACGGTCCCGCCCGATGACGTCGGCGGCGGCCAGGTCGCCGACGGCGCGAAACAGCTTGCGCGCCGCGTCCAGGCTGTACTCGGCCTGGTCGAAGTCGCCCTGGTCGGCGGCTGCCAGGCCCTCCACCCGCAGCAATCGGGCTTGCTCGTCATCGCCGAGTACCCGGGGATCGGCGGCGAGCTCGGCCCTTACCCCGGCCGCCGCCCGTGCGGCATGGTCGTGCGCACCGACCTGGCTGAGCACCTCGGCCCGCCGCAGGCGCAGCACCGGACTCGCGGTCGCCGGCGCGGCCAGGTGGTCCGTGCACTGTTTCGACGCCAGGCTCGTCCGGTCCAACGCCAGCAACCGGGTCACGTGGTCCGCCGCCAACGCCGCCCGCAACGGCCCGCGCGCCAACCGGACGGCCGTCAGATACGAGTCGTCCATAGTAGACACATCATGGGCGGCGAACGCCGTGTCAGCCCAACCGACCAGCCTGCCCAGCGGAGTGTCCGGATCGACGTGGAATCCTGGGGACGTCACGACGGACACCCGGCCACTCCGGCGGCGTTGGCCGGGCACACCAGCAGCAACTCCAGGTCGCCGGCCGCAGGCACCGGCGCGGCGGTCGGGGTCGGCGTCCGACTGGTGCTGCTCGGGATGGGCGCGTAACCGAGGAAGAACTCGTTGGGGCCGCCGTCCAGCCGCCACCAACCGCCGCCGCCGTAGGAGAACGTGTCCGGCGGGTCGTTCGGATCGATCGATCCGTTGCCCCCACCGCCGCCGCCGAACCCTTCGGCACTGCTGCCGGACCCGCCGCTACCGCCGCCTGACCCACCACCGCTGCCGGACCCTCCGGTACCGCCACCGGGCAGGACGTACCGGCGGACGGTGACCTTGACGTTGTCGGGCAGGCTGCTGGTGACGAGTGGGCCGGCGCCGATAGCCAGCGAGTTCCGGTACACCTCGGCCACGTAGACCAAGGCGTCCGGAGTCTGCCGTACCGTGCCGAGATCGAACTCTTCGGTGGACGTCGGCGTGCCGATCGTCGGGTAGCCGACCATCACCGGGTTGACCGGGTTGCCACGGTCCAGACCGAACCAGATCGTCTGGTTCGGCTCATCGTGTTCGGCCAGCGCCACCCGGTCGTACAGGATGTCACTCGATGGCGCCAGGTAGATCCAGTCGGGCGCGACCAGGGCGACCCCGGTGTCGCCGAGCAGTACGGCGGCCATCGCGTTGTTCTTGGCCTTGCCGGCCGCCGACCTGGCCCGCACGATCTCGGGCAGGTGGCCGGCCATGGCGGCGCCGAAATCGGTGCCGGTCACGCCAAAGACCGGATCGTCGTTGCGTACCAGCAGTTGCGCGTTCTGCTCGTGGACCGTGGTGCGCCTGCCATCGGCGGTCACCACCTGGATCGCCATGGCGCCGGGATCCGGAGCGGACGCCGCCTGGATGGTGACGGAGTGATCGGTGTTCGGAACGAGCGCCGAGAAGCCCGATCCTGGCGGCCTTGGGTGGGGCACCAGGCCGAGCACCTCGAAGCGCACGCCACCGTTCGGCTCGTCCGGCCCGCCCACCTCGAACGTGGTGGTACTGCCGGGCGGCGGGCTGTTGTTGCCGCTCCCGCCCACTGCCAGCCACGGGTCGGTCGGGCCACCTCCCACGTCGTAGAACGTGGTGTCCGGCGTCTGGTAGGTGGCAAGCACACCGTCCGCGCCGGTGGGCAGGCCGGCGTTCGCACCGCCCTTCGGGCTGCCGCCCAGCCTGCGCTGGACGGACTCGAGGACGGTACGGACCCGATCCATCAGGCCCGGCTGCCACCGCACGGTGACCACCCGCGGCCATTTTGTGGTCGTCAGCGTGCCCAGGTACTGATCTTGGAGCGAGACCCGCTCGGTGATCTGTCCATTGTGCACCGAGGTGTCGAGCTTGACGTTCCGGGGTGTGGTGTCGGCTTGGACGATCCTCAACCCACCGAACGCGTCCACCGGCTTGCCGGGGCCGGTGGTCTGTACGGTGAAGGCGTTGCCCTGGCTGGTGATCGCGTGGGTGAGCTGCCCGCTCGCCTTGCCGGTGTCGTCCTGAAGATCCACGACGGTCCGGCCGCCACCGGTGACGTCGCTGAATGTCGACTCGCCATCGTACCGGCCGCCGCGACTGGTCGACGGTGGCAGCGTGGCGCCGGGCTGGTTGTTCTCCCGTTCGATCAGGTTGCCGAGCGAGACGCCACCCTGGATCTCCCGGTTACCACAGTTCTGATAGGCGACGGTGGGCAGGTGGGACAGGGCGTCCTGGGTGGCCGACGGCGGGTGTACGAAATGGATCGGTGAGCGTTCCCGCAGCTCGTTGTGTTGGGAGTACCAGCTCGCGAAGCGCAGGTTGCCCGGAATCTGGTTGTCCGGCAACCTGGGTAGGGACACCCGGGTCTTGCCGGCCAGCCAGTCCAGCGCCTCGCTCCAGCGCATGATCTGATCGAGCCTTTGATATTGGGCTTCGTAGTCACTCACCTGCAGGTAGTTTTGATCCCACCAGGTCAGGCCGCGCCCGAGATCGTAGCCGGGCTGGACCTCGCCGCCGGTCGGGCTGTCGGCACGGGCGAACAGGCGGGTCGCCTGTGCGCCGATGCTGACCCCGTTCGGAGTGATGCGCACGGCGGAGTCGTTCTCGCCGAACCATAACCGGCCGGTGACCGTGGTGCTCGGATCGCACAGGCTCCACGGCGTGGCCACCTTGTCGTTCGGCAGAAAACCACTGACCGCCTTGGTCGGTATCCCGGTACCCGTTCCTACGGACCAGTTCTTGGCAACGTAGTCGGTGTATTCGAGTGTCATGCCGACGGCCGTGCCCGCGATGCCGCCGTCGTAACGGGCCTCGCTGTACGGCGACCCGCCAGTGAGCTGCACATGCAGTGCCCACAGTTGGGTTCGGTCGTTGGGCAGTCCGTCCTGAGCCAGGGTCGGTGCCGGCATGTGGCCGTCGTCCAACTGGTTCAACACCACGGTGTTGAGCGCCGCGGCCGATGCGAAGGGCGAGCCGGCCCAGTCGTCGGCGATGATCCGCCCCGCCATGTCCTTGCTCAGTCCGGGTACCACGGCGAGCAGGTCTGCGGTGGTAGTCACCTGTTGCGGGTCGAGGGAGAAACCGGGGGTCGGTCCGGACAGGTCGCCGTAGCCGCGTTGCAGCACCGACACGTCGGCGAGGTCGACGCGGGCGGCCGGCGTGGCCGGCCAGTTCCATCCACCGGCCCAGATCTCCGAGCCGTTGCGCAGTTCCAGCCGAGACAGATAGCTGGTGTGGGACACGAAGTCGGCCAGGGTGTTGGTGCTGGTCACCCGCGCGGTCACGTATCCGTTGCTGGCACGGACGTCGGCGGTCGGGGTGACGGCACCGTCGGTGATCGTCACCGTCCTGGCGCCGGTGTCGATCCGGTAGTGGTGGACCAGCGCCAGGGGCGCGTCCGCGCCGGAGTCGGTCCGGTACTGGTCGAGCAACAGCCCGATGGTGCGCGACTCGTGCGGATCATCCTGCGGAACCAGCAGGTGCAGTGTGCCTTCGCCGTCGTAGATCTCCCGGCCCGGCCCGGTGGCCTGCCGGCCGAGATCGGTGAACGCCGAATCACGTACGGGCAGCGTGTCATAGCTGGCGTTCCGGTACTGGGCGGCGGTGAGCCCGAGGTGCGCGGCCAGCGCGGTCAGCGCCCAATCCCTTACCTGGTCCTGGGCATCGGCGGAATCGCTGCCGGCCAGTCGGTCGGCAGCGGCCGCATAGGAAACCAGGAAACCCGGACTCGGCGACGCAGCGGTGGGTGGGTTCGAACCGGTGCAGCCGACCAGTCCGAACAGCGCTCCGGCCAGGACCAACGAGGTCAATGACCGAATCGCGTCGCGCCTTTGTCGCATGTGGATCCCCGGATGAGTGACTGTTCGCGTTCCGACGGGGACGGAGCGTAGGACAGTTCGGCCTAACGTGTGCGCGCAACCGGCCACATGGCGACTTCTTGTCAACTATTTGGCTGTCGGTGTCCACTCAGGGTGGTCGCGACCTGCGGTTGAGTCGGCTTGATCTTCACCCGAGACTCTGGATGATCTTGGCTTGTATCCGATCGTTGTGCGGCGAACGCTCGCCTGCGCCAGGTGGTGGCGGACGAGGACCACGCCACCTGGCGGCAGACAACCGATGCCCTCGTCGATGGCCAACCAGTGGACTTCAAGGCCGTCGCCTGGGCTGGACTCCCTCCTCGGTGTCGTAGCGCAATGCGCTAACACCGCGCAGGCCGTGTATACACAGGGCTCAGCACATTCTGTTGCGATTTCTGGAATACCAAGCAGCATCACCAACCTCAGATCACCCACGGCCGGGTGAGTCGGCGCGTATTCCGTTGAGGGAACCCGATTCTGGATGACCAGCAGGACATTCCTGCGGCTTCTGGCCGGTCGCTGTGGCATCAACGCCGCGAGCACGCCGCCCGTTCTGAGCTCCTGGTCACACAAGGCTGCCAGCACCTTGTTCGGTCGTGTCCGTCCGTTCTCGACCTTGCTGAGGTGGCTCTTGCTGTAGTGCACCCGACGGGCCAATTCACTCAAGGATATTCCGGCATCGCGCCGTAGTCTTCGTAGTTCTACACCGAACGTGGGCATTCAGGTCACCATTCGTGCGACGTGTCGTCGAACCAATTTCCTCCGCCGGGCGGCCAATCCATGGAGTGGGACACCGAGGTTCCGCCGGTGCCCGTCCCGTTCAAACACATTTCCATGCGGGAGCGTGGAATGTGTCGTTAGGTCACGCGCAGTGGAACGTCTGCGGAACCGGATTGGCTCCGGTGCCCGGCGTCGTCAGGTTGTGGTCGTTGATCCAGCCGGAGATGTTCGTCCGCGTGTCGGCGGCCAGGTACAGCCCACGTGATCGCGGGACGGACTGTACCGACGTGTGCGGCGGCGGTGGCCGAGGTGCTCGTCGTCGCTGCCAGGGCGGGAGTGGCGACGAACATCGTCGTCGCGACGGTTACGACTGCGGCGGCGATTCCACGCCGGAGTGTGGCTCTCATGTTTTTCCTTTGCCGCGTCGAGTGGCGGTGCGGAGTGCCGGATGACATGTGGTCGGTCTGGCTTGCCCAGCAAAGCCGCCTGCATCGGCGGTCGGGAAGTCCCTGCGATGTTGTTCGTATCGCCTTCGTACGAGCCTGGGTACGGCTAATGAATGTCCGTACAGTCGTCGTCCGTACGGACAGGTGCTGACTTACCGGCAGGGCGGGTCGTACGGCGGGCCCGGGACGTACTTGCTCCACTCGGCCGTGGTGATAGGCGTGCCCGCGGTCGCGCAGATCCATGTCGCTGCGGATACCGGGTCGATGTCCCACAGTCGAACGGTCGGATCATGACCGCTCGCGGCCAGTGTGCGGCCATCGGGGCTGAACGCGGTCGCCAGCACGCCCTTGGTCGGCCCGGTGAGCGTTGCGAGATGCACCGGGTGCTCCGGCTCGTTCAGATCCCACAGCCAGACGGTGTCATCGGTACTGCCCACTGCCAACTCGTTCATGTCCGGGTTGAAGGACAGCGCGTAGATGTAGCCGACCGGCCCGTTCAGTGGTCCGCCGAGCGATCGCAGCCGCCCGGACCTGTCGACGCTCCACAGCCGGACCGTGTCGTCAGCGCTGCCCGCAGCCAGGAGGCGACCATCACGGCTGAACGCGACCGAGTAGGCCGAACTGCTGAACCCGCCGACGGTGGCCAACAGCACCGGTGTCGTCGGCTGTCGGATGTTCCAGAGGTAGACCTCATTGTTGATAGCCGCGACCGCCGCGAGGTGGGTGTCCGGGTCGAACGCGGTCTGATAGACGCTCCCGCTGCCGGGCACCGTCAGCTGGGCCAACGCGACTGGCCGGGCCGGGTCGCTGATATCGTACAGGTGAGCGGAACCGTCGTCCGAGCTGACCGCGAGCAGGCGGCCGTTTTCGCTGACGGTGACGGACTCGACCAAGCCGCCGGACGCGGGCATCGGCATACCGATACGACGGGGATGTGCCGGATCGCTGATATCCCACAGTTGCGTCGAGCCGTTCTCGGCCCCGACGGCGAAGGTGTCGCCGTTGGGGGTAAGCGCTCCGGAACCGGAGAAGGCACTTTGGTCCGTGGTGTTCACCAGCGCAGCGCCGACCTGCAGGGGGTCCTGCGGATTCGTGGCGTTCCACACGGTGAGGGTGTTGTCCTCGGAGCCGGGTCCGACGCCGAGCTTCCGGCCAGAGGCGTCGAAGCTGAGCGCGAACACAGAATCCCTGGCGCCGGGGATGACGGGGCCTGGCAGGTGCCAGGTGCGCACCACACCGTCGTCCGTCGCGGTGATCACCGAGTCAGCGTCAGGGAAGGCGACGCTGTCGATCGGATGTGGGTGGGGCAGCTGCGCGATGACTCGATGGGAGCCCGTGTCGAACAGCCAGAGAAGGTTGTCCGAGCTGCCGACCGCGAGCGTGCGGCCGTCCGGGCTGAACGCGACCGAATTGACCCAGCTCGCCGGTCCGCCCAGGGGTAATCCCGCCGCGGTGGGATAAGACGGATCGCTGATGTCCCAGAGAAACACGTTGTGCTGTGCCGAGGTACCCGCTGCCAGGTAACGGCCGTCCGGGCTGATGGCGATGGCGAAGATACGGCTGTTCGGCCCGCTCAGCGCACCCATCGGGACGGGATGCGCCGGATCGGACAACCGCCACATGCTGACACGCTGGTCATCTCCGCCGACGGCCGTCGTTCGACCATTCGGGGTGAACGCGATCGCGCGTACCGGTAGCCCGGTATTCGCCAGGATCACGGCCGCGCCGGGCTCGGCCAAGTCCCATTCGGCGACGCGGCCGGCCGTGTCGCCCGCGACGACGATGTCGCCGTCCGCGCTGATGGCCACTGCCAAGGCCACGCTGGTGAGGCCCGCGAGCGGTGCCAGTGCGCGCGGACGTGTCGGGACGCTGGTGTCCCACACACGGATCAGACCGCTGCCGGTCGCGGCAACCAGTACGTGTCCGTCGCCGTTGAAGGCGAGCGCGGATATCGGCCCCCGGCCGCCGGTCAGCGCAGGCCCGGCCGGCGTGAGTCGGCCGGCGGCCGTCACGGTCCGCAGTTCGACGGTGCCGTTGCCGGTCCCGACAGCCACGACACTGCCGTTCCGGGTCGCGGTGACCACGCCCGCGGGTCCGGACGGCGGAATCAGTCTGGTCGCCGACGGAACCGCCGTGGAGTTGAGCAGGCTGCTGCGTGCCTCGGCGGTTGGTGCGATCCGGTACGCGGCCAGTGCCAGTTCCATCGCGAGCGGAACATCCTGGCCGCGTAGCCGATCCGACTCGTCTGCCACGAAACGCGACAGTGCCTGGGTGTTCTCCTGGGCGGCGGCGGCGCGCTCACGTTCGGCGTTGACCTGCTGCTGCCGGGCGTACGTGGTGACACCGGCCGCGATGAGTACCAGGGCGATGACGGTGGACAGCAGTTGGTACCGCCGCCGCACCCGACGCCTGGCGTTCCGCTGCTCGTCGAGCTGGCGAGCCGCGCTGGTATCGAGGAAATCAGTCTCGCTCGGCGTCAGGTGGCTCCGACTGTCCGACTCCTCTACCCAGTCACGGGCGATCTGGAGTTGGCCGCCGCGGTACAGCAAGTCCGGATCACGGCCGGATTCCCGCCAGGTGGCCGCGGCGACCGAGAGCCGGCGGGAGACGCGTTGACCGCTCTGATCTGCCGACAACCAGTCGCGTAGTCGTTGCCAGGCCGACAACAGCGCCTCATGGGTGATCTCCACCGTGTCGGCGTCTGCTGAGATCAGTCGTGCCGCCAGGAACTGGTCGAGCACGCGCCGGATGTCCACGACCTCGGTCGCTGATCGGCCGGCGAGGATCTCCTCGTGTCGGACGCGTCGACGTGTGTTGGTGGTGTCGGTGCTGACGTGCACCAGCCGTAGGAACAGGCGGCGAGCAATCTCCCGCTGCCTCGGTGTGTCGAGCTGACTGAACGCGTCCTCCGCGGACCCGGACACGGCGCCTCGGATACCACCAGTAGCGCGGTAGTGCTCGACAGTGAGGGTCCGGCCGCGTGCCTGGCGGCAGGTCGCGAGCAACGCGTAGGACAGCAGTGGCAGCGTGACCGCGTTGTGGGCAGCGCCGTCGGCCAGCCCGATACTCGTGGTGGCCGCATCGCGGAGCAGGATCTCGACCAGCCCGGGTTCCAAGGTCAGGGTGGCCCGGCGTGCGGGTTCGGTGATCGCCTCGCGGATCTCGGCCTCGGTCATCGGTGCTACGACGAACGATGCTCGTCGCAGGGATTCCTGCAATCGCGGCAACAACAGGGCGTGCGGGTAGAAGTCGGCCCGCATCCCCAGCACGACTCGGATGCCATCGTCGCCCTCGGTCATCGCGGACAACGCCTCGACGAACACCTGCCGGTGCCGCTCGTCGTCGCACGCGGTGAAGATCTCCTCGAACTGGTCCACCACCAGAACAAGGCCGCGCGACCGGTTGCCGGTGGCGACCGCCGCACGCACCCGCCCGCCGGAACCCGCCGGGTCGGCCGTCAAGTCCAGTGCGAACTGTTCCGCGCTGCGGCCGACGAGGGCGGCCACCTGTCTGGCCAGCCTTGCCGGCGGGGTGTCGCCGGGGGTGAACAGTTGGCAGTGGTACCGGTCAGCGAGGGATGCGATCAGGCCGGCCCGCAGCAGTGACGACTTGCCCGATCCCGACGGGCCGACGACGACCAGCGGCCCACGCCACGGCCCCGGCTTCCCGACGAGGTCCACCAGTTCGGCGGTCAGCGCGTCCCGGCCGCAGAAGAACTCGGCGTGCTCTGGTTCGTATGTGGCCAGACCGCGAAACGGAGTCAGGCTGTCAATCGGCCGTGGCCCCGGTAATCGGCGCACCCGATTGAGTGCGGCAACCCATTCGTCGTGTTCCGCCGGATCGGTTGCCCCGCATGCCGTGAGGAGCGCGGGCAGTAGTGCGACCAGTTTGCGCGTTGGCAGATGGCTCCCACCGAACCAGCCGCCCAGTGTCGAAGCGGCCACCGACAGGCCGGTCTCTTTGTCCAGCGCGGCGGTCAGTTCCCGGATCGACAGTCCGGCTTGTACGCGCAGTGCTGTCAACGCGGCGGCAAAGTCGGCGGGCGAACCGATCGAATGGGGATCCGGTCTGCGGGCGTCGGAATTGACCATGGCGGCGGCAGGGCTCCTCTACGCGAGGGTCCACCGGCCGATCGCGGACGGAGTCTCTTTGTATCACGCACATCGGCGGTTCGTTCGGACGTCAAACAAGTGACCAAATAGTGGCAGTCTATTGTCAACCGAACCAAGTCACGCGGGGTCGTCATCGGCGTAGACCGGCGGTAGCCGGGTTGAGGCAGCGACTGACCGAGCTCGCCGCCTCAGGTGTCGACGTGCAGCGCAGCCGGCCGGCGGGCGCGCGTGTGAGTCCCGGGAACACCCGGTGGGTCGCCTCAGGTTCCGCTGGCCGCAACCGGAGATCACATATCGTAAATACCCGCCGGCCACGGATACGGAACGTCTATGATCGACTGTCGTCCGACTCCTCGTCCGGTTCGGGAAGTTCGCGCGGGCCCCGGATCAGGGGGTCGTTCGTCCGCCGGGGTTCAGGATCTTGGTCAGGGTGGCCGTGGCGGCGGTGGCGGATTCGATCGCGCCGTCCATCCAGCCGGAGAAGCCTACGGCTATGTCCGCGGTGGCGAAGACGAGGCGGCCTTCCGGTTTTCGGCTGTTCGCCGCGAGGCGGGTGATCTGGCCCGGTCGGAAGGCCGTCCAGGTGCCCGCGGAATAGGGGCTGCCGTTCCAGTCTTCGCTCCACCAGGCGACGATCTCGGCTTCCGGGATGAAGGCGTGGACCGCGCGGGTGACCGAATCGCGGTCGGTCGGGTCGATCAGCTTCTCGTCCTGGGCGAAGCCGACCATGATCGAGCCGTCCTGATGTTCGAACTCGGTTGTCAGCCATTCCAGTGGGGTGTTCCAGCCGAGGGCGGCGAAGTGTCGGGGGGCGTTGCGTATCTGGACCCAGATCTTGATGTCGTGGCCCGCTAGTCGTTCTGTGGTGAATTGCTGTTTGCCGGGGCTGAGGGCGGGGTGGAAGTCGATGTCGGCCCAGGTGTTGAGCGGCACGGCTACCACGACGGCGCGGGCGGTGTGGCTCGTGCCGTCCCCTGTTGTGACGGTGACCGAGTCGTCGTCCTGTGCCACTCGGGTCACCGGCGTGGACAGCCTGATGTCGATGCCGTCGGCCAGGGCGTCGTACAGGCTCGCGGTGCCGTTGGCGAGTCGGATCATCGGGCCGGTGAACAGCTGCCACGGGCGGTTGCCGAAACCGGCGGTCCAGGAGAGCACGTGCAGCGCGGACACCTCGTCCGGGGCGGCGCCGAAGCACACGGCCGCGCCGTAGCAGCCGCACAGTTCCCTTGTCGCGCCGGTGATCTCGTTGTCCTCCAGCCACTGCGCGAACGGGATGTCCAGGTCGGCGAGGGCCTGTTCCTCGAACGGGCGGCCCCACTCGATTCGGCCGGCCGCCGCGACGAGCAGGGACATCGCCCGTTCGAACCGGGGCAGTTCCTCGGCGGACAGGGGTGCCTTGCCGTGTCGTGTCGTCCCTTCGAAGTGCCATACGCAGTTGGAGGGGACCGGTCCCTGCTCGTACTGGAGTCCGTACCGCTGGGCTTCGCGGGCCAGGTTCGGTTGGCACGCGGGCACCACCCAGCCGCCGCCGAACTCGACCTGCTGGTCGAGTTCGCCGAGACGGCCGTAGTGGGTGCGACCGCCGATTCGGTCGCGCGCCTCGAGGACGACGACCGAGCGGCCTGCGGCGCGCTGGTCGCGAGCGGCTGTGAGGCCGGCGATGCCGGCGCCGATGACGATGACGTCGAACATCCGCCTCACTCGCCCGACTGTCGCGCGCCGAGGCCCGGCTTGTACTCGCCGTTGGCGAACGCCGTGAGGTTCTTGTCGAGCCACGCGTTGTTCTGCGCGAGCGACACCTGCCGTTCGCGTGCCGACGAGTAGCTCATCGCCGCGTCCCACTCCATCTCCGCCGAGTGCAGATATACCTCCTTGGTGGCGCGCAACGCCTCCGGGTCGCGCCGCGCGATCTCCGCGGCCAGTTCGAGTACGTTCGCGCGCAGCTCCGCGCCGGGCACCGCGTAGCTCACCAGGCCGATCTCGGCCGCTCGGGTGCCGTCGAACGGCCTGCCGGTCATGGCGTAGAGGAGGATGGTCTTGCGGTCCATCGCGTTGCCGAGCGACTTGCTCACGCAGCCCGCGGGAAACATCCCGAAGTTGATTTCGGAAAGGCCGAATGTCGCGGATTCCGCCGCGACGGCCAGATCGCATGACTCGACGATCGAGAAGGCGCCGCCGAAGCAGTAGCCGTTGACCATGGCGATGGTGGGCTTGGGAAACAGCCGGAGGGTGCGGCCGCGCCATTCCACCGCCTGCCGCAGCATCCGGTCGTACTCCTTCGGCTTGTCCTGGAGGTCCAGAAAGGACTGTTTCAGGTCCATCCCGGCGCAGAACGCGGTCCCTTCCCCGGTCAGCACGAGGACATGCGTCTCGTCGTCGTACCGCAGTTCCTCCAGGGCCGCTGTCATGTCCTCGTGCAACTGCGGATTCATGGCGTTGCGCTGGTCGGGCCGGTCGAACGTCAGGACCGTCACGCCGGGGGCGGCATCGCGTTCGATCCTGATCGTCTCGTACTTCATCTCGATCTCCTCAGTTTCGAACCGTCAACGACTTGAATCCGCGGAACAGGATCGAACGGCCGCGGTGCGGCGGTTCGGCCAGCCGCAGGCCGGGCAGGCGACGGTGCAGCGCGGGCAGCAGTATCCCCATCTCCAGCTTGGCCAGGTGGGCGCCGAGGCAGTAGTGGATGCCGGCGCCGAAGCTGATGGACGGCGGACCGGTCCTGGCCGGATCGAACCGGTCCGGGTCGGGGTAGGCCGCCGGGTCCCGCAGCGCGGACCCGAGTAGCAGCCGGAACTGGGTGCCCGCCGCGACCGGCAGGCCACCGATCTCCACATCCCGCGCCGCGAAACGGATCCCGGGCGCGATCTGGACCGGCGCCTCGAGCCGCACCACCTCCTCCACGAACGCCTCGGTGCGCGCCGGAGTGTCCAGCCAGGACGCGGACTCCGGTTGGCGGATCAGCGTCAGCATCGCGTTGTCGATCGCCGTCGCCGTGGTGTCGAAGCCCGCGGCGCACAGGTTGTAGAGCAGGTTGCGCAGTTCGTCGTCGGACAGCCGGTCGGACTCGTCGTCGTGTTCGGCCACCAACGCCGAGACCAGGTCCTCGCGTGGCCGTGCGCGGCGCTCCGCGATGAGGGCGTCGAAGCAACGGCCCAGCTTCGCGATGGCGACGTCCGCGGCCGCCACCACCTCCGACGACGCCATCGGGTTCACGACCTTGACGAACCTGGGCACCTCGGCCGCCAGTAGGGCTCGGTCCGCCTCCGGTATGCCCACGAGTTCCGCGAAGACGTGCAGCGGCACGGCGACCGACACGGCCCGGTGCAGGTCGACCGTTTCACCGCCGGCCAGCCGCGCCGCGACCTCGTCCAGCAACCGGTCCACGAACCGCTCGACACTCGCCTGGAGGCCGGCCACGCGCCGGGGCGTGAAGTCCCGGCCGACCAGATGGCGCAGCCTCGTGTGCTTGGGCGGACTGCTGCCCACCAGGGACGTCACCAGGGCCGCGAAGGCCGGGTGCGTGGTGGCCTGCGGGAAGACCTCGGCGAGTTCGGCCTCGTCGGCGCCGCGGAACAACTGCGTGTTCTTCAGGACGAACGCGCAGTCGTCGTAGCGGCTGAGCAGCACCGCGCCGAACGCGCCTCGGTACACCGGCGCGTGCTCGCGCAGCCAGGCGTAGATCGGGTACGGGTCCGCGCGCCCCTCGTCGCTTGCCAGGCGGGCCAGGACATCCACGCTCGTCGTCATCCGCGCCCCTTGGCCGGTTCGCGCAGGAACTTCAGGATCATGTTGCGCTGGATCTGATTGGAGCCGCCCGCGATCTCGTACAGTTTGGACTCGCGGTAGTACCGTTCCATGCCGGAGTCGACGAGATACGACGCGCCACCGATGATCTCCATGCCACGCCCGGCGCAGCGGCTGCCCGCCTCGCTGCCGCGCACCTTCGCCATGGACGCCTCCATCGAGTGTGGCAGGCCGTGCTGTTTCTTCCACGCCGCCTGGTAGACCAACAATCGAGCGGCCTCGATGTCCATGGCCATGTCCGCGAGCAGGTGGCCGACGGCCTGGAAGTCGGCGACCGGCCTGCCGAACTGCTCGCGCTGGCACGCGTGCCGCAGCGCCAGGTCCAGCGCGCCCTGCGCGATACCGACGCCGTGCGCGCCCAGCGCGATGCGTTCGCCGTTGAGCAGCGCGAAGAGAACCTCCGCGCCGCGGTCCACGGTGCCGAGCAGTGCGGTTTCCGGTACCCGCGCGTCGTCGAAGAAGATCTCGCAGGTGTGCACGGCCTGGCCGGCGATCTTCTTGAGGCGCCGGATCGTCAGGCCCGGCGTGGTCCGGGGAACGAGCAGGACCGACATTCCCTTTGCCGCCGGGACCTCCGTATCGGTGCGCACGAAGGTCAGTAGGTAGTCGGAGGTGTCGGCCCCGGTGGTGAACGACTTGTGGCCGTTGACGAGAAATCCGTCGCCGTCGCGTACCGCGGTCGTGGCAAGGCCACTCAGATCCGAGCCGACCTGGGTCTCGGTCAGACTGAGGGAGATCTGCAGGTCACCGGCTGCGATCCGCGGGAGCAGCTCGTTCTTCTGTTCCTCGGTGCCGAACTGCTGGACGGCCCTGGCACAGAAGTTGACCGTGGGGATGTAGGCGTACGCGAGACTGCTCGCAGCCCTGGACATCTCTTCCGCGACGATGCAGAGCGAGATCTCGTCTGCCGCGCTGCCGCCGTGCTTCTCGTCCACGGTGAGTCCGCAGAGGCCCAGATCGGCCATTTTCCGCCAGATCTCGGTGGGGAACCGCTCAGCGGCGTCCAATTCGGCGATGACACGTGTCGGGGCTTCTTCTTCGAAGAAACTACGCAACATCTTCCGCAACGCGGCGTGTTCGTCGGCTATGGCGAAATCCACTGAATCCTCCTGGTCTGCGTCAGGACGGTGCGAATCGCGGCTCGCGGGCGTTGCCGTATCAGCTCGGCAACCGCATCGGCCTCGGTGTGCGGCGCGGGCGCCACGGTGTTGACGAACCCCAGCCGCGCCATGCGCTGCGCCGACAGCAGCCGGCCCGACATGGCCAGATGTCCGGCCATCCGTCGTCCCACCAGGACGGTCGCCCGATGCAGGACGTACTCGGTCCAGGATTCCGCACGGCCGAAGCACGCGTCCGGTGCGCAGTAGAGCAGGTCGACCGCGCATGCCGCGGCAAGGGCGATCCCGGTGCATTCGCCGGTCACGACCCCGACCGTGACCCCATCGGTCTGTTCGAGATCGGTGGGATCACTCACGCTGCCGATGTCCACGATGTGGGCGGTCATGTCAGCGTCCGGAAGAGTGGTGCCACGGTCTGCGCCGACATCTGGTACGCGCGCTCCGCTCCCTGTGTCAGGACCTTCTTGCCGGCCGGGAAGGCCGGGTTCTTCGCCAGGTCGCCTGCCAGCGACACGGCGGCCGCCAGCAGGTCGTCCCTGGTGGCCAGTTCCGCGACCAGGCCGAGGTCGTACGCCTCGGTTCCGGTCAGCCAGCGGCGGCCGCTGATCGCGAGATGCCGAATCCAGCCGCGGCCCAGCACATCCAGCCCTCGACCGACCGCGATCGGCGGGAACAGGCCGTGCGTGATCTCCGGCAGCCCGAAGATCGAGTCAGGGGTGGACACCGCGGCGTCACAGACCAGCGCCAGCTCGAATCCCATGCCGAGCGCGTAGCCGTCGACGGCGGCCACCACCGGCTTGGGCGTCGCCTCCAGGTGTTCGAATACCGACTGCATCTCCGTCATGAACCGCGCCGGCTCGGCAACGGCGCGCAGCGCGTGCGCGTCGAAGCCGGCACAGAAGTCCTGGCCGTTTCCGGTGATGACATAGGCGTCGGCGTCACCGCGGAGCGCGTCGCGCAGCCCGAGGCAGAGCGCGGGATCGATGGCGTTGCGCTTGTCAGGCCGATCCAGCGTCACCACGGCCACCGGGCCGTGCAGTGCCGTCCGAATGCCGGTCATCTACTCACTCCCAGCATGATCTCGGGCAGGAACTCGCGGGCCCGGTCGAGGTCCGCGTCGATGCCGATCGCCAGCCACCGCTTCAGGGCGGCCATCCCGTGCGGCGGCCAGCACGCCCACTCCCGCGCCGCCGCCATGGCCGCCGCGCGCGGGTCGGGCACGACCGCGTGTGCCAGGCCGGCCCGTACCGCATCGTCGGCGGACAGCCGCTCGCCCAACAGTGCCAGCGCCACCGCGCGACGGCGTCTGATCGTGCCGAGGCCGCGGGTGAGGAGAACGGGCGGTACCAAGCCGTGGTCGATCTCGGCGCAGCCGATGACCGCGTCCGGACCGGCGAACACGCCGTCGGCCACCAACAGGACCTCCGCGCCGAAGCCGAGTGCGTTGCCGTGCACCGCGACGACCACCGGTTTCGGCAGCGTCTCCAGTGCGCGCATGAGCTCCAGCGGCGTGTCCAGGTAGGCCCTTGCCTCATCGGCGGTACGGACGCGCAGGCCGCCGACATCTTCTCCGGCGCAGAAGTCCGGCCCTTCACCGCGGATGACGATGGCGCGGACGTCGTCCCGGCCGGCCACCTCCGTGACGGCTCGCGTCATCGCCGCCATCATGGCCGAGGTCACGGCGTTGCGCTTGTGCGGACGGGCCAGCACGAGTTCCGCGACCTGCCCGCTGATCTCCAGCCGGACATCTGTGTCCACGAATGCTCCGATTCAGGAATTGGCCATTGCCAATGGCGTGTCGATGACGGCGGCCTCGATGCCGTCGGCCGCCACCGCGACGGTCCCGTCGGCGCGAACGGCGACGACTTTTCCGTCCGCCGTGAAGATCTCCACGTCCGACAGATCGAGGTCGTTGGCGCGCTGGTACAGGTCGATTGCCTTGATGGACGTGGGGACCGAGACGCTCGTGGCGTCCAGCGCTGTCAGGCGGACCATGCCGTCGAAGAGCAAGGCCGGCACGGTGAAGCGCGCCCAGGTCGACCGGTGCCGCCCGGCGTCGATGCCGAATCTCGACCGCAGGCCGCGCGGGTGCCGACGGGTGTCCGATGTGGACACAAAACTGTCGGTCAGCGCGACCGGCGACCCGGCCGAATAGTACGGGTCGGCCACGCCGGTCTCCTCGGCCGGCGACCACGGCGACCATTGCGGCGCGGCCGGAAATCCGTTCCGCAGCAGCACCGATGTCTCGAAGTGCAACTGGTCCGCGGCCAGGAGCACGCCATTCGGCGCGACCAGGTCGGACGTGATGCGGACCGCGACGACGGTGCCGTCGGCGCCTCGCTCGATGATCCGGGCCGCGATCTTCCTCGGCACCGGCGGCAGCCCCGGGTAGACCTTCACGAACTTGTGGAACACCATGTCCCGCAGGCCGACCACGTCGAGTTCGGGCGCCAGGACCGCTGCCGCCTCGACCGCGATCTCCGCCATGAACGCGCCGGGCAGGGTGGGCGTGCCGCGCACCAGGTGACCCCGCAGGTAATCGTCCACTTCGAGGCTCAGCGGGCAATAGAACTCGACGTCGTCCGGCTCGCGGCGCACGAACTTGCGCAGGAAGAATCCCAGCTTCCGGTGGTCGTGGCCGAATTCGAGATAGCCGGGATAAAGGCGGTCGAACGTACGCAGTTCGGCCGCACCGAGATAGGCCGAGCAGGACGACCGGCGCGCGGTGCTCAGTTCGCGGAAGAAGTGCCGCGCACCTTCCTCGTTGCTCATCATGGTGTAGTACTGGGCGTCGTCGTAGTACGCCTTCGTCAGCGAGTCCCGGACGACCATCCCCGCCTCGCCCCACTGGGTCCAGCCGATCGTCACCTCGTCGGCCGCGCCGCCGGCCGCGGTGGCGAGGAAGTCGTTGGCGGAGGTGTAGTCCGCCTCGCCCCGCTGGCCGGTCACGGCCGCCAGCGAGCCGAAGTTGCACCACGTTACCGGCGGACACTCGCGCAGCGCGTGCTTCAGGTTGAGGTAGCCGCGCACCTTCGTGTCGCGGATGGTACGGAACTCGGCGAAGTCCTTCTCCGCGATCGTCGCGGAGGTGTTCAGGCCAGCGGCGTGTACGAGCAGATCGATCCGCTGCTCCCCCGCCATGATCTCGCCGATCACCCGATCGACCGCGGCACCGTCCGACACATCACACACGCTGTAGTGAACGCGGCCGGGACCGCAGATGTCCGTCAGTTCCTGAAGGTTGCGTTGCGCGAGGCGCGCCTGACGAATACGCCGAACCTCGTGGGCCGCGGCAGCGGGCTTCAGTGCCGGCGCTTCGGCCAGCCGCGCCTTGACGTAATGGCGGCACCATTCGCCGAATTCGGCGTCGTCCGCCGCGTAGACCTCGGCCGGATAGGAGTGGATCGGGTTGCTGCCGACGATGTGGAGCTTCGGTGCGCAGCGGTGCGCGACGGCCTTGAGCAGTTCCGCGGTGATGCCGCGGGCGCCGCCGACGGCGAGCACAACGGAGTCACCCGTCAGCGGGACCTGCGCTGAGTCGATGGGCTCTTCGCGCAGCACGAAGGACTTTCGCGTGCCGTCGTCGTCGACGACGATGGGGAACAGGCGCCGCCGCGTGCTCTCCCGCTCCGCGAGCCGAACACCGGTCCGCACGTCCGCCGTCGTGGTGAACATGCCGAACACCTGACAGCGCGGCATCTCCAGGCACGCCACCTTCAGCAAGCCGGTGAACAGTCCACCGAAGGGGTTCAGCTTCCCGCGATCGACGGAATCGACGAACAGGCCGACGACCGAGCCCTGCGCTTCGTCGACCTGCCGTTGGGTGACGTGCAGGACGAGGAACAGCAGATCGTGCAGGGCGAGCACCTGATCGGGGTCGCGGTCGCGGAGACTGGTGACGATACGGATGTCACGCACAGCACGGCCGCCGATCGCGTTGCGCACACTGTCGACATCGGTCGGCCCGGACAGGATCACCGCATCCGGCGGTGTCGCGAGCTGTGCCACCAGTGCGGGCCGATCCGTGAGTACGACGACACCGGGCGGCAGGAACGGCACCGGCGGCAGCAGTTCGTCCGACGGCACGTCGGCCAGGGCATGCGTGTAACGGCGCAGCACAGGAGTGCCGGGCACGGTCAGGCGCAACGCGACCGTATCTCCGCGCACGTCGACGGTGCCGGGCGCGCCGAGCAACGCCCGCAGTATGGCCGGCCCACCGGCCGCGCCAAGATACCCGCGATCCGCCGCGTCGATCGACGTGCTACCTGATTCCCCGTCCTCGAGGTAGCCGAGTACGCGTAGGCCGGCGTCGTCGGCCAGCTTCTCGTCGACGAGCGCGAACACGAACGCGCCTTCGGCGAGTTCGGCCGGGCCACCGAGCTCGCCGAGCACCGTGCGGTACGCGGGCAGGCTGTTGCCGTTGACGCCGCCCACGACGGCCAGGTCGACGGCTCCGGTCCGCAGGTAGCGGCAGGCGATCTCGGTCGCCGTCAGCGTCGACGAGAGCCCGGTGTCGACGGTCATGGCAGGGCCGTGGAGATCGAACTGGTTGGCGATCCGCGCGGCGATGATGTTCGGCATGAGACCGGGGAACGAGTCCTCATTGGACGGTGGCACCCGACGGCGCGACTCGGCGCGGATCGCGGACATCACGCCGTCGTCCGGAATCACCTCCGAGAGGTCGTCCAGGTAGCACCGGGTGGCATAGTCCATCGCGTTGCGCGTCGGCCCGAGATGGCCGATGAACACGCCGATACGGTCGCGGTGGGCGTCCCAGAAGTCGCAGAGCGAGTCACGGATCTTCGCCGCACCGGACAGCGCCATCAGTTGGCTTCTGTCCAGCCGGCGCACGGTCGGCGGCGGCAGCGGCACGACCTGGAACGGCGGCGCCGGATAACTCTCGCCGAAGCCGGCTGCTGGCGCCTGCCCGGTGCCAAGGAGCCAGTCCGCCACTTCGGCGTCCGAAAAGTCGCCCGGCAGGTGGGTTGCCCAACCGACGATGGCGATCCGGCCCGGCGCAACGGGTTCGCGCGCGACGACAGTCTGCTGTGGATCGTACTCCGTCACAAGGGCATGGGCGTTGGTGCCGCCGAACCCGAAACCGGAGACCGCGACCGCACGCCGCCGGTCGCGGCGCGGCCACGGTACCGGCGCGACCGGGATCGTCAGGTGACCTGCGCCGTCGCGCACCTCGGCCGGCAGGGCCTCGAAGCGATGTTGGGGTGGGATCGTGTCGTGCGCGATGCCGAGCACGGCCTCGATGACGGAGATCACGCCGGCCGCCCAGCCGGTGTGCCCGATGATCGACTTGTTCGACGTGAGGTGGACGGGGTGGGCGCCGCCGTACTTCCCGTGCAGGGCGCGATATTCGGTGAGATCACCGGCCGGGGTGCCGGTGCCGTGCGCGATGATCCAGTCCACGTCGCCGATCGAGCCGCCGGTGTCGTCGACGGCCCGCCCGATCGCGAGTTCCTGGCCGCGCTGGTTGGGCGCGTAGATCGCGGTGCCCTTGCCGTCGGACGACCCGCCGACGGCCCGGACGACGGCCAGCACCGGATCGCCGTCGGCCCGCGCCCGGTACAGCGTCTTGAGGGTGACGAGGCCCGCGCCGTCGGCGAAGATCACGCCGTCGGCTGCCTGGTCGAACGATCGGATGGTGCCGCGGTGTGACAGGCCGTTCAGCTTCGAGAACAGGATCGAGTTGCGCGGCCCGAGTGCGAGCGCACCGCCGCAGACCGCGACATCGTACTTGCCCAGCAACAGGCCCCGCATCGCGATGTCCATCGCGTAGAGCGACGAGGAACACGCCGTGTCGACCATGCACACGTCGGTGTCGTCCGGCAGGAGACCGGCCAGGACCGCGGAGCCGACCCGGCTTGGCAGGAACCGCGACGGGTCGCGCACGGCACGCGCGAAGCGCTGCTGGAGCGCGGCCGCGATGTCGTCCCGCGACGGGTCCAGCATGTCCAGGACCGATGCCAGGACACCCGCCTCCTCAAGGTGCTGGCTGCCGTCCGCCGTGTACCCGATGGTCAGGGCACATCGGTCATCGTGGTGGCGGGTAACGCCGTCGAGGGCCTGCGCCAGCGCGTGCCGCAGCCACAGCGTGGTCAGCTCCTGGTCGGGCGCGGACGGCTCGAATGCGGTGACGAACACGCCCTTGCCCTGATAGGACTTGTCCTCGGCGGACTCGTCCGGCGAGCAGAAGCGCGACATGGTCCACCGGTCCGGCGGCACGTCGACGAACAGTTCGGCGCCAGCCAGGCGCATGGACCAGTACTCCTGCGGGCTGTTCGCGCCCGCCGTGACCAGTCCCATACCGACGATCGCGATGTCGTCGGCCGTGTCGTCCTCGTGTACCGAGACGGTGGCCGGTTCCGGCACGGGTTCGCGTGGCGGCGAGCACAGCGCCGCGCCGAGTGACAGACCGCCGTCGACGACGATGACCTGGCCGGTGATCCACCGCGACTGCTCGGACACGAGGAACGCGACGACGTCGGCGAATTCCTTCGGCGTGCCGAGGCGGCCCATCGGTGTCGCCTCGGTGATCACGCCCAGCAGCCGCTCGGAATCGGGAAAGGCGCCGGCCACCTCGCTCACCAGCATCGATGCGCTTGCCGAGTTCACCCGGATGCCCAGCGGCGCGTACTCCACCGCGAGGTAGCGGGTCAGCGCCTCCAGGGCCGCCTTCGCCGGGGCGCTGGCCAGGTAGTTCGACAGGACGAGCCGCGCGCCGAGGGACGACACGTTGACGATCGCGCCGCCGCCCCGCGCGGCCATCAGCGGCGCCGCGCGCCGCGCGCACCAGATCGAGCCCTTGAGGTTGGTGTTCCAGGCTCGGTCGAGATAGTCGTCGGTGAGCTGGTCCGCCGGCACGAGCGCACCCGCGGCCGCGTTGTTGACGAGGATGTCCAGGTGCCCGTGTTGGTCCTGGATCGTGTCGAACATCTGGTCGACGTGGGACTGCTGCGCGACCGAGCCGCGCAGCAGCGTCACCGACGTGCCCGCGCGTTCCAGCTCGGTCTTGGCCTGCTTGGCGGCCTCGGACGAGTGGAAGTAGTTGATGACCAGATCGGCGCCGCGGGACGCGAGCTCGTCCGCGATCGCGCGGCCGATGTTCTTGGCGCCGCCGGTCACCAGTGCCAGCTTGCCGGACAGGTCACCCACGGCCGGTCACCGCGGCGGCGACCGCGGGCGTCGTCCCGCTCAGGATCGCGTGTACTGCGTCGATGAGGGCACCGAGCTTGCCGAACCGCTCCAGTCGGAAGTTGTCCGGCGGACGCTCGATGCCGTACCGCTCGCGGACCTTCGCCATCAGCGCGACCTGCTTGACCGAGTCGACGCCGAGCTCCGCTTCCAGGTCGACTTCCTCGGTCACCACCTCCTCGGGATACTCCAGCCACGACGCGTAGAGCGAGATCACCTCGCCGGAGATGGAGTCGCGAGTCAGCGAGCCATTCGACTGCGCCGCTGATGTCGGCGCTGGTGCCGCCGGTTGCCTTGGCGGGGACGCCGGCACGGAATCGACAGTGGCGCCGTTGCGGGAGCGCTGGAACTCGTCGCGGACGAATTCCATGACGCGTGGGCCGAGCGCGTCCCAGAACCGATCGAATTCGTCACCGCCGCCGTGGTCGGCTAGGGGTTGCACGGCTGGCAGGTGGTTCCAGGACCGCAGTGTGCTGATGGTGGTGTGCAGGCGCAGTCCGGTCTCCGTCTGGACGAAGGTCCCCATCGCCAGCATGCCGCCCGAGGTCAGCGTCTTCGGGACGAATTTGGTCAGCGTCTCCTGGGCCCCGCACTCGACGAAGACCCGGACGTCGTCGGCGTAGAGGCGACGCAGGGCGTCGCTGAAATGCACCGGCAGGACGAAGTGCTCCGCGAGGCTGTGCGCGAGCGGCTCGTCCGGCTCGTAGTAGCGCTGCAGAATCGGTGAGTAGACCCGCGCGGTGAGCGTTCGCTGCGGAATGTCCTGGATGCTCTTCTCGTATCGCGCCACGGCCGGCTCCAGCAGTGGCCCGTGGAAGGGGAAGGCCGCTTCGAGGCGGGTGACGGAGATCCCCAGTTGCTCGACGACGTTGCGCAGCAGGTCCATGCTCCGGCCGGGACCGACCACGACCGTCTGGTTGTCGTGATTTTCCACGGCGATCGCCAGCGCCGGATCGGCGATCAGCTCGATCGCGAGCTGCGCCCGGTGCGGATCGGTGGCCAGGGCGGCCATGTAGGCGTCGCGGCGATCGAGCGACTCCAGCGCCTGCACCCGTCGCAACACCAGGCGCGCACCGTCCTCGGTGGAATAACCGCCGGCGCACACGAGTGCCGCGATCTCGCCGAGGCTGTGCCCGGCGAGCACATCCGGCGCGAAACCCAGGTGCTCGAGAATTCGGTAGGCGGCGATGTCCGCGCCAAGAATAGTGAGTTGCGATACCCACGGCTCGTCGGTCATCAGGTCGCCGACCGACGGTGGCGACGAGCCGAACAACACGTCCGACAACGACCGGCCGCATTCTTCGAGAGTGACCTTGTCGATATCGGCGAATAACTCGGAGACTTCTAAACACTCCCTGTGCGCTGCTTGCAACGCCGCCATGTCATATGCCCCCTGGCCAGGGAACAGCACGGCTGCCACGTCCGACTTCTTGATTCGCACGGATCAACTCCTTGACGTTGGGGTGTTTTCACACGCTCGCGACTGGTGCGCGATATGCGGTGACGACGACATTTCCACCGATGCCGTTGTTGTGCTGTAGCGCGATTTCCGCGCCGGCGACCTGACGCGCACCGGCCTCGGCCCGCAGCTGAGAGGTGAGCTCGACGCACTGCGCCAATCCGGTCGCGCCAAGTGGGTGCCCGCGCGCGAGCAGTCCGCCGGACGGATTGACGACCCATTTTCCGCCGTAGGTCACCTGACCGCTGTCGATCAGCTGACCGCCCTCGCCCGGCGGGCACAGGCCGAGGGCCTCGTACGCGAGCAGTTCGTTGCTGGAGAAACAGTCGTGCACCTCGATGACCTGCACGCCGTCCGGGCCGACGCCGAGACCGTCATAGACGGCCCGCGCGGCACGGTTGGCCATCTGATACCCGACGACGTCGATGGCGCTGCCGGCGAAGCTGGCGACGGTGTCGGTCACCATGGACTGGGCCGCGATCTCGACCGCCCGGCCGGCGAGTCCGCGTTCTTCGACGAACCGTTCACTGGCCAGGACGACGGCCGCCGCGCCGTCCGCGCCTGGTGCGCACTGCAGCTTGGTGAGCGGCCCGTAGAGCGGCGTCGAGTCCAGGATCTCGGGCAGCGTGTGGGCACGCGGCGCGAGCGCCCTCGGGTTCGCCAGCGCGTGCCGGTAGTTCTTCTCGGCGATCCGCGCGAACTGCTCGACGGTCGTGCCGTATTTGGCCATGTGTTCTGCCGCGGCGGTACCGAACATCAAGGCCGCCGGAATCACGCCGGACGAATCGCCGTTCGCCAGGGCGTCGAAGTGGCGCTGCGTCGGAGGTTCCCCCTCCGCGGCGCCGACCTGCAGGGGGCCGCGTTTCATCGTCTCGAAGCCGATGGCCAGCGCGCAGTCGAACGTGCCGCCGCGGACCAGGAGACCCGCCAGGTAGAGCGCGGAGGAGCCGGAGGAACAGTTGCTGCTCACCTCGGTGATGGGAATGCCGGTCAGGCCGAGTTCGTACACCGCTCGATGGCCGGCACACGACTCGCCGAGGACATGGCTGGCACACGCGTATTCGACGAGGTGATAAGGGATCCCGGCGTCCGCGAGCGCCCGCGCCCCGGCCTGACGGGCCAATTCCGGATAGCCCTCCGAAGCGGCACCGGCCCGCTGGAAATCGGTGATGCCGACACCGACCACATAGGTCCGTACTCTGCTGCGCAACTCTCGAGCCCCTGCCTACTTGACCGTACACAAGCCTGTCGTGGCGCAGTACACCTGTCCACTGTGACCGGTTGAAAGCCCTTTTGGACAGCGGTCGTCGGGACGATAGTTCTCCATTCGACCCGTGGTCAATGCCACCGGCGACAGGTTAATCATGCGTGAACAGTTGGGCGGAGCCGCAACGCGCCGATGCGTGGGCTACCGAACGAGACGATATGGCGGTGCGCCGGCACGGTCCGGCCAGCAGAAACGCCGGATTACCTGCGATGTCGCGCACTCGTCGGCAGGTCCGATGTCGAGGACGATCACCCTGCGTTCGTCGATTGTGTTGGTGTGTAACCAGATCCACGTGCCGATCACCGGGAGAACGGTACCGGCCGGAAGCCTGGACCGAAGCCTGCGGATGGCGGATTCCGAATCCTGCGGATGGTCGGACGCGAAGCCTGCGGATGGTGGGTTGCGCCGACCGGCGCCGATCCGCGCCCACCCGCATAATGCCTGCTTGGATACGTCGGCACGAACGATTCCCGTACCGCGTCGGCGTTCGCCCACTACCGTATCGACACCACGACCGCAAGCCGAGAATATTGACCGTCACCACGACGTCGCAACGTTGCACAATTTCCGGCCGTCGGCGGCGATGCCGTTCTTTCATACGTCATCACGCGGCGAGAGTAAATTTCGAGGTAAGTATGTTAGCGGCCGAAATGTCACGGTAACCACTGACGCAATCGCCGGGCACCGGCCGGTAACGGTGTCGTTCGGCTGGGCGATCCTCCAGGTACGGCTGTCTTGTTCTCCAACGCGCGGGCACTTGCGAGGCATCACATGACAACGTTCCGGACCGATGCGGCTGCGCTTTCCGGCCTGTCCGACGGGCTCATCAGGGGTGTCTGGGTCTTCGTTCTGATCTTGGCGCCCACCGTGCTGGCCCTGGGCGCTGCCGCCGTGCTGGCCCGGCGGCAGCGCGGCAGGCGGGTCAGCGTCCTCGGACGGGTCGGCCAGGCCATCTCGGTGGCTCTTGTCCTGGCGTGCCCCACGGTGGTCGTCCTGCAACTCGCGAGCACGCCGGGGAACGTGGCGCGGCCGGTCGAGGCAGGACTGCTGTCAGTGATGTTCGCGGCCGAGATCGGCGGCTACCTCTGGCTGGTACTGCGGCGGCCAGGCCCGTTGGGTGCCTGGCGGCACAGCGGTGTCCTCGGGTCGGCAGCAGCCCTGGCCGTGGTAGTCGTGGCGGTTCTGACCCCTCGGCAGCACGGTCCGTTCGGCGATTTCGTCGTGACCGGGGCCGTTGTGCTCGCGGCGATCCTCGCCCCACTCGCGGCGGGTGGACTGGTTGTCGTGGTGTGGGTGCTAAGGCATGGCGAGATCAGACGGAGCCTGCGTCAGGGCGCTGTCGAATGCCTGTGGGCGGTGTTGCTGAGCCCGCTGGTCTTCTTCAGCCTGGATGTGTTGACGACCCCGGACGACGTGGGCCACGCCGCTGTTGTGCTGACCGGGATCTGCCTGGTGTTCGGCCTCGCGTTGTTGCTCGTCGGCGGCTGGATGGCCAGGTCTGGCAGTGCGCGGCCCCCGTTGACGCTTCGGTAATTTGGCGCCATGGCCGCTTCCGCTGCGCTCTCCGCTGACGAGACCCACATCTGGCGATCACTGCTTCGATTGTCCGACCTGCTGCGGTTTCGCATCGCGGCCGATGTGCGGAAGGTGTCCGATCTGTCAGCGGCCGATCACAGTGTGCTGTTGCACCTTGCCGAGGCCGACTCGGGCCGGATGCTGCAGCAGGATCTTGCCTCGTCCATGTACTGGTCGAAGAGCCGCATGTCGCACCAGCTGGCCCGGATGGAGGCCCGCGGGCTGCTGGCCCGCATGCCGGACTCGAACTCGCGGCAGATCGTGGTTTCCATCACCAAGGAAGGACGGGCGGTGATCAAGGCGGTGACGCCGGCGCATGCCGACGCCGTCCGACGGCACCTGTTGAGTCACGCGACCGCCGAGGAGCTGACGACCCTGGTGCAGCTCGCCGAGCGGATCAGGGATGACGTCGACGGGGGCATCCCGTACTGACGGCCTGCGTCAGTTCCGCTTACGGTGACCGGCAGAAAGTGTTACTCACGGCTACGTATCAATCACCGTACGGTCGAGTTGGGTTTCGACCATAGTGGCCATACCGATCGGGGTAGGTCGTGGGCAGCACCTGGATGCCGAGCAAGAAAGTGCTCGTCGTGGACGACCATCCGGTGGTCCGCGACGGGGTGAAACTGCTGCTGCGTTCGGACCCCGCGCTGCTCGTCGCCGCGTCGGTGGAGTCCGGCCGCGCGGCGATACCGCTGGTCCGCCAACTCCGGCCGGACATCGTCCTGCTGGACCTTCGGCTGCCGGACATGTGCGCGAGGGAAGTCATCGCGAAGATACGGCAGGCGAGCACGACGGCCCGGATCGTGATCTTCACCGCGCACACCGACCACGCCGCCATGAAGAACGCACTCGACGCGGGCGCCGACGGCGGCCTGCTGAAGGACATCGCCGGGATGGCACTCTCGGCCGCGCTGCGCAGGGTTCTGCGCGGTGAGCGGGTCGTCGATCCGAGGATCGTGTCGGACGAGTCACGCCGCTCCACCGCCCTGACCCGGTTGGGGTTGACCCGGCGCGAGTACGAGGTGCTGCGGCTGGCGGCGGAAGGCAAGACGAATCCGGAGATAGCCCAGTCGACCGACCTGACCAGGAACACCATCAAGACCTACCTGCAGTCCGCGCTGCACAAGCTCGGCGCCAGGAATCGGGTCGAGGCCATCGCCAGGGCGGGCGAGGCCGGTCTGCTGTGACTACAGCCGCCCGGCAGGCGGCGCCCAGACCAGCCGCGGGTCCGTGCACACGTAGCTGCCCAGCAGCTGGTCGATCCTGGTCAGCACGTCGAGATCCAGCCGCACCCCGGCGGCCTTGGCGTTCTCCGTCACCTGTGCCGGGCAGCGCGCGCCCACTACCGTCGACGCGACGGTCGCGTTCTGCAGGGACCACGCGATGGCCAGTTGGGCCGTGGTCAGCCCCAGGTCGCTCGCCACGCCGTTGAGCAGGTCGACCCGGTCGACGAGTTCGGGGATCAGCAACCCCCGGATGGCTTCGCGTTGCGCGGGCGTGCCGTGCACGCGCGAGCCTGCGGGCCGCTTTCCGTTGCCGTACTTGCCGGTCAGCACTCCCTGGGCGAGCGGCACCGACGCGAACTGGCCGATGCCGAGGCGCTCGGCCGCCGGCATGACCTGGGCCTCGGCCACCCGCCAGATCATCGAGTAGTGCGGTTCGTTGACGATGAGCGGCACCGAGTACCGCTCGGCGGCCGCCGAGGCGCGCAGCAGCTGCTCGGCGTTCCACTCGGACGTGCCGACGTAGCGGATCTTGCCCTGCCGCACCAGGTCGGACAGCGCGAGGAAGGTCTCCTCGACCGGGGTCTGGTAGTCGAACCGCAGCAGCAGGTAGATGTCCACGTGGTCGGTGCCCAGCCTGCGCAGCGATCCGTGCAGCGAGTCGAACAGGTGCTTGCGCGACAGCCCCGCGGAGTTGGGTCCGTTGCCCTCCGGCCAGAAGACGCCCGTGCACAGGACGAGTTCGTCACGGCGGACGTCCGCCAACGCGCTTGCCAGCGCCTGTTCGGCAGCTCCGTCGCCCCACGCGGCGGCGGTGTGAAAAGTGGTGATGCCGGCGTCGAGCGCCGCCGGGACGCATTCGGCGGTGTCGTCATGGGTCAGCCAGTTCCCGTACGCGATCTCACTGACGGCGAGGCCGCTCGCCCCGACTCTCCGGAATTCCACGATCAGTGCCCTCCGGTCGAACCGACTCCGGTCATCTCGTCGATCCATTGGTCGACCCCGCGTGCTTTGCGGGCGTAGGTGTCCCGCACCGATTCGTGCGGGAGAATCAGGAACTCCTCGGCACGGATGCCCTCGACCGCACAGTCCGCCACCTCGTCGGGCTCCAGCAGCGGCGCGGCGGCGGCGATCGCCAGTGCCGCGGGATGTCCGGCCGCGAGCGCGGGTGTCAGCAGGTCGGTCCGGACGCCGAGCGGGCACAGCGCGCTCACGTGGACGCCGCGGGGCCGGTAGGTCAGCGCCAGCCACTCGGCCAGACCGATCGCGGCGTGTTTGGTCACCGAGTAGGGCGCGTCGCCCGGCGCGGCGAGCAGGCCGGCCGCCGATGCCGTGATCAGCAGGTACCCGCTGCCGGCGCGTGCCATGGCGGGGAGCGCCAGTTGCGCTGCGTAGACGTGCTGCATCACGTTGACCGACCAGGACCGCTCCCACTGCTCGCCGGACGCGTGCACACCCGTGCCGAACGCGAGGCCCGCGTTGGAGCAGAAGATGTCCAGCCGGCCATAAGCCTTCCTGGCCGCCAGCACGAGGGCCTTCAGGTCGTCCTTGGATCCGGCGTCCGCACCCACCGCCGTGGCTCGTCCCCCTGCGGCGACGACCTCGTCGGCGACGTGCCGGGCGCCGGCGAGGTCGACATCGGAGACCACCACCCCGGCGGCTCCCGCCGACGCGAACCGCCGAGCCATCGCGGCGCCGATCCCGCGCGCCGCGCCGGTCAGTACCACCACGCGTCCAGCCAGTTCCACGGCGGCTCCCCTGCCAGGTCAGGTCCGGTTGACATATATACCGCCGAGAAGTTGACATGTATACCTCCATCTGGAGATAGAGGATCTATTTACTTCGCCCTATTGTGTTACGTATCGGAGGCGAGTTCTCCTTAGCCGACCTGGTCGAGTTTGCGAATCACAGCTGCTGGTGAACAAGGAGGTACGCCAGTGTGCGACGTCTTCGGCGCGCGGACGCGGGTCCTGGTGTCCGGCAGCCCCCGCCTGGTCGCTGCGGCCGCCCGTGGCGGTGGGCTCGGCCTGCTGTCGGCCGACTTGTTCGGTCCGGCCAGGACGATACGCGGCCCATTCGGTGTCCGCGTGTCGTCTGTGTGTCGTCTGCCCGGAGATGCGCTGGTGGACAGTGGTGCTGCTCTGGTGCTGGTCGATCCGGGGGGCGAGTTCCCGACCACGTCCGTGCCGGTCGTGGCGGGGGTCCGCTCGTTGCCGGAGGCGGCCGCCGCGCTGGAAGCGGGCGCGGCCGGGCTGCTGACCACTGAGGACGGCGAGCTGTCCGGCTTCGTCCTGCTGCAGCAACTCCTGGACACCTACGGTCCCGGGACGCCGATCTGGGTGGCCGGCACCGGGCCGAGGACGGCGGCGGCCGTTGTCGCCGCCGGTGCGTTCGGGGTCCTGCTGGACGAACAGCTCGCGCTGCTGCCCGAGGCACGCACGCCGGCGGCGCAGCGCGGTCGTCTGTCCCGTTCGGACACTTCGCTCGCGCCGCTGTTCGCACGCCGTTACCGCGACGCGGAAAGCGCCGTCCGAGGCGTCGCCGCCGCGGTCCGCGAGAGACCGGCGACCGGACCGGCCGAGCAGGGCGAGCCGCTGCGCCGCACGCTGGGCAGCGCACTGCCGATCGTGCAGGGCCCGATGACCCGGGTGAGCGATCAGCCGGAGTTCGCCGCCGCCGTTGCCGAGCACGGCGGTTTCCCCTTCGTCGCCGTCGCCACGGCCGACGGGCCGAGCACGGCCGGCCTGCTGCGCAGGACCGCGGACCTGCTCGGCGACCGGCCGTGGGGCGCAGGGCTGCTCGGGTTCCTCGACGCGGAGCTCCTCGATCGGCAACTGGCCGAGGTCAAGGCCGCCCGACCCCGCTGCGCGCTGCTCGCCGGTGGCCGGGTCGCGCAGGCCAAGGCACTGGAAGCCACCGGTATCGCGACCTTCGTCCACGCGCCATCGCCCATTCTGCTGCGGCAGTTCCTCGATGCGGGCCTGCGGCGGTTCGTGTTCGAAGGGGCCGAGTGCGGTGGGCACATTGGTCCTCGGTCGAGTTTCGTGCTGTGGGAACAGCAGTTGGACGTGCTGCGCGGTGCCGGCCCCGGACTGGAGATCCTCTTCGCGGGCGGTGTGCACGACGCCCGCTCCGCGGCGGCCGTCGCGGCCATGGCCGCCGAACAGGCCGCGGCCGGGACCGGTGTCGGCGTCCTGATGGGCACCGCCTATCTCTTCACCCGTGAGGCCGTGGAAACCGGCGCCATCACGGACGTCTTCCAGGACCTCATCGTGCGGGCGGCGTCGACGGTGACGCTGGAAACCGCGCCAGGTCACCGGACGCGCTGCCTGCCCAGCCCGTACACCGACCGGTTCGAAGCGGTCCGCACCGAGCTGAGCGCGACGCCCGGGATGCCGGCACAGGAGGTGTGGCAGCGCCTCGAGGACCTCAACACCGGCCGGCTGCGCATCGCCAGCAAGGGGCTTCGGCGCACCGATGCCGGGCTTGCTGCCGTCGACGCGACCGCACAGGTCAGCGAGGGGCTCTACCTGGCAGGCCAGGCGGCGGCGCTGCGGACCGGCACGACGACCATGGCCGAATTGCACCACGAGGTCACCACGGGAGCCACGAACGTCCTGCTGGCACGTGCCGAGCGCCGGACGACCCCGTCGGACGACCGCGACATCGCGATCGTCGGGATCGCCTGCTCGTTCCCCGGCGCTGTCGACCTGCCGGCCTTCTGGTCCAACATCCTGCGCGGGATCGACGCGGTGACCGAAGTCCCGCCCGACCGCTGGGACGCCGACCGCTACGCCGACGCGTCGGCGTCGCGATGGGGCGGTTTCCTGCCACCGCTGGAGTTCGATCCACTCTCCTACGGCATTCCCCCCGCATCGATGGGCGCGATCGACCCGGCGCAGCTGGTGTCGCTGGAGACGGCGCGCCGTGCGCTCACGGACGCCGGTTACGCCGACCGCGGATTCGACCGCGAGCACACCAGCGTGATCTTCGGCGCGGAAGCCGGTGGCGACCTGGCCAACGCCGCGGCGTTCCGCGCCCTGCTGCCAACCTACCTCGAGCGGGTGCCCGCGGAACTGCTCGCGCAACTGCCGACACTCACCGAGGACACCTTCCCCGGCACCCTCGCCAATGTCATCTCGGGACGGATCGCCAATCGCCTCGACCTGCGTGGCGCGAACTACACGGTGGACGCGGCCTGCGGCTCGTCGCTCGCCGCGCTCGACATCGCGGTCAAGGAGCTGCGGCAGGGCACCAGCGCCATGGTCCTCTGTGGAGCCGTCGATCTGCACAACGGCATCAACGACTACCTGATGTTCACCTCGGCGGGCGCGCTCTCGCCGACCGGGAAGTGCCGGCCGTTCGACGGCGCCGCGGACGGGATCTCGCTCGGCGAGGGGGTCGCCTGCCTTGTGCTCAAACGCCTCGCCGACGCGGAGCGGGACGGTGACCGGGTCTACGCCGTGGTCAAGGGTGTCGGTGCCGCGAGCGACGGCCGGGCGCTCGGGCTGACGGCGCCGCGCCCGGAAGGGCAGCACCGCGCGCTGGACCGGGCCTATGTGGACGCTCGCGTGCCGCCGAGCGAGGTCACCATGGTGGAGGCGCACGGCACCGGCACCGTGGTGGGCGACGCGACCGAACTGCGCACGCTCACCGAGTTCTTCACCGCTGCCGGCGCGAAGCCGGGCTCCATCGCGCTCGGTTCGGTCAAGAGTCAGATCGGGCACACCAAGTGCGCCGCCGGGCTGGCGGGGCTGATCAAGGCCGCACTTGCCCTGTGGCACGAAGTCACGCCCCCCACGCTGAACCTGGTCGATCCCAACACCGCGTGGCGGGCGGGTGTCAGCCCGTTCTCCTTCGCGACCGCGGCCCGGCCCGCACCCGGCCGTGGTGGCCTCGCGGGTGTGAGCGCCTTCGGCTTCGGCGGGACCAACTTCCACGCAGTCCTCGCGCCCGGCCCGGTGCCGCCCGATCGGGAACACGGCCTGCGCGACTGGTCCAGTGAGCTGGTTTTCGCCAGGGGCGCCGATCTGGAGTCGGCCCGTGCGGGACTTGCCGCGCTGGCCGAATCCGATCGGCCGCTGCGCGAACTCGCCCACATGGCGGCCTCGGGCAGCGATCCGGTGCAACTGGCGGTGGTCGCCGAATCCCGTGCGGAGCTGGCCGATCCGGCTCGCGCGGTGTCCGGCCATGGGCAGGCCGGCAAGGTGGCCTTCCTGTTCCCTGGTCAGGGCAGTCAGCGCGCCGGGATGCTGGCCGAGTTGTTCGTGCATTTCCCCGAGCTCGCCGACGTGTTGCGGCTGTCCCCCGATCTGGTGCCCGTGGTGTTTCCGCCCACGGCGTTCGACGCGGCGACGACCGATGCGCAGGAGCGGGCGGTGACCGACACGAGCGTGGCGCAGCCGGCGCTCGGGCTCATGGCCGCCGCGCTGTGCGCGTTGCTCGGCGAGTTGGGGGTCAGGGCGGATTTCCTTGCGGGACACAGCTTCGGTGAACTGGTGGCGCTGCACGCGGGCGGCGCGTTCGACCTGTCGACGCTGCTGCACCTGAGCCACGCCAGGGCGAGCGCCATCGCTGGAGCCGCGGGCGCCCAGCCGGGCGCGATGGCCGCGGTTCGGGCCTCCGAAGCGGAGATCGCCGCGGAACTGGCGGACCCCGATGTCGTGCTGGCCAACGACAACGGGCCGAAGCAGGTGGTGGTCTCCGGCACCGAGGAGGCCGTCGGCCGGCTGGTGACGCGGCTGCGGGCACGCGGTGTTGCCGCGAAGCTGATTTCGGTCGCGTGCGCGTTCCACAGTCCCCTCGTCGCGCCCGCGAGCGAGGTGTTCGCCACCGACCTGGGTGTTGCGGCGATCTCAGATCCGGTGCTGCCCGTGTGGTCGAACCACACCGGCAAGCGGTACGCCAGCGGGACCGTCCGGCGGGAACTGGCCGCCCAGATCGCCGCACCGGTGCGGTTCGCCGAGCAGATCGACGACATGTACGAGTCGGGTGCGCGCGTCTTCGTCGAGGTCGGGCCCGGCCGGGTGCTCACCCGGCTGACCGAGGACATCCTCGGCTCCCGGCCGCACACCGCGATCAGCTGCGACGGCGGCATCCGGGGTCTGCTGGGCGCACTGGGCCAACTCGCGGTGTGCGGGGTCCCGGTCGATCTCGAACGGCTGTTCCGCGGTCGGGTCGAACTCACCGATCCGCGGCAGAGCTCCTGGACCGTCGACGGGCGTGCCGTGCGGGCGCCGGACGGCACGACCCCGGTGAACGCACTGGCCCCGGCCCGACAGATCACGAGGATCGCCATGACCGAATCCGTCCCGGCCGGCCGCGACCAGGTGGTCGCCGAGTTCCTGCGCAACAGCCGCGAGTTCGTCGCGATGCAACGCGAGGTCATGCTGGGCTACCTGGGTTCCCCGGTGCCGGCCGCACCCGCGTCACGCGTCATAGAACCGGCGCCGTTGGTGGCCGAGCTCCCGGCGCCGGTGCGCCCCGAACCGGTCGCGGTGCAGCCCGACGCCGTCGACGTGCTGGGCACGGTGCTCGCGGTGATCAGCGACCGCACCGGTTTCCCGCCAGACGTGATCGAGAACGGCCTTGACCTGGAGGCCGATCTGTCGATCGACTCGATCAAACGGACCGAGATCGCCGGCACGCTGCTGAGCAGGCTCGGACTGGTCGGAACCGCGGGCGACGAAGCGGCCGATCTGCTCGTGCGGGAACGAACCGTGACCGGGCTGGCCAAACGGCTGCGGGACTGGCTGGAACCACCCACCCGGCGCCGGCTCGGCCTGACTCCGCGTAGGTACCGGCAGCGGCTGACCACCGCCGCGTTCGGGGCCACCGACCCCGACCGCGTGCGGGGCAAGACCATCGCCGTGCTGGCCGCGCCCAGTCAGGACGCGGTGCGGGACACGATCGAGGCCAGGTTCTCCGATGCCGGGGCGACCCCGGTGCGCGATGCCGACGCGGACGTCGTCATCTCGCTCGACGCGCTCGCCGAGGCCGAGGACTTCTGTGCGCCACGGGTGTTCGAGCAGGTGAAGGCCGCCCGCGGCACGTTCGTGGCCGTGGCGCCCGCCGACGTGGCCCGGCGCGCCGGGCTGGCGGGGCTGCTGCGGACCGCGGCACTGGAACGCACGGCGGTGACCAGGCTGGTCGTCGCCGCGTCGCTGACCGACATCGACAAGACCCTGCTCGACGAGGTCCTGTCCGGCGACGGCCCGCCGGTGGTCCACCACCTGGACAGCGGCCGCTGGACGACGACCCTGGTCGAGGAGGAGTTGGGCAGCATCGCGCGGGCCGGCGCCGGTCCGGGTACCGGTGAGCTCGAGGCGCTCGGCCTCGGTCCCGACTCGGTGGTCCTGTTCCTCGGCGGCGCGCACGGCGTCGCGGCACGGGCGGCCGTCGCGCTCGCGGCGAGTCGGTGCCGGATCGAGCTCACCGGCCGCACGCCGTGGCCGATGGCCGATGTGTCCCCACTCAACGACGCACTGCCCGACGATCCGCGCGCGATGCGGGCTGCCCTTGTCGCGCAAGGCATTCCGGCGCGGGATGTCGAGCAGCGCGTTCGCACGGTGCAGGCACAACGGGAGATCGGCCGCACGCTCGACGAGATCGCGGCGGCCGGCGGCGATGCGGCCTACCGCACACTGGACTGCCGGGACGAGGCGGCCGTGCGGCGGCTGGTCGCGGACGTGCGCACCCGCCACGGCCGGATCGACGGTGTGGTCCACGCTGCCGGCGTCATCGCGGACCGCCTGATGACCGGCAAGGACGTGGACTCGTTCCGGACTGTCTTCGACACCAAGGTCAACGCGGCCAGCGCGCTGCTCACCGGCCTTGCGGACATCCGGCCGAGGTTCGTGGCCTTCTTCGGCAGTATCTCCGCGTTGCTCGGCAACCGGGGACAGACCGACTATGCCGCGGCGAACGACGCGCTCGACCTGATCGGCGAGCAGTGGCACGCCACCACCGGGGCCAGGGCGCTGACCGTCCACTGGGGACCGTGGGCGCCCGCCGCCGAGCACGGCGGCATGGTGACCCCGGAGCTCGCCCGGGAGTACGAACGCCGGAACGTGTCGATGATCGATCCCGACGAGGCGACCGCCGTGCTGTTGCGGGAACTCGCCTACGGCGCACCGGACGTCACCTCTGTTTTGTACGCGGCGTCACCGTGGTGACCCAGGAGCCGGTGGCGATCGTCGGGATGGGCGTCATCCTGCCCGGCGCCGAATGCCTGGACGCCTACTGGGACAACCTGGTCACCGGTGTCGACGCCATCACCGAGATCCCGGACTGGCGGCGGGACAGCGAGTTCCACGGTCGCGCCGGATCCGGCGGACCCGACAGCACCCACGGACACCGCGGCGGCTTCGTCGCGGCCACCGTGGACTTCGACCCGGTCGCGTTCGGCATCCCGCCCACCGACATCGACGGCATGGAACCCGACCAGATCACCGCACTCGCCGCAGCCGTCGCCGCGGTGGACGACGCCGGTGGCCTCGACCGGCTGGGCGACCGGGCCGGCGTTGGGGTGGTCCTCGGCCGCGGCGGCTACCTGTCCCCCGGGCTGCTGCGCTTCGACCAGCGGGTGCGCACGGTACGACAGATCACCCGCACGGTGCGCGAAGTCGTGCCGTCGGCCGGCACCGAAGCGCTGTCCCAGCTCAGGTCCGCGCTCCTCGAACCGCTCGGCGAGTTCAGCGCGCAGTCGGCCATCGGACTCGTGCCGAACCTCGCCGCGTCGCGCGTCGCCAACCGGCTGGACCTGCGGGGACCGGCCTACACGGTGGATGCCGCGTGCGCGTCGTCGCTGGTCGCGATCGACCAGGCGGTGAACGAACTCACCCTCCGGCGGTGCGACGCCGTGCTGGCCGGCGGCGTGCACCACTGCCACGACGACACGCTCTGGTCGCTGTTCACCCAGCTCGGCGCGCTGTCCCCGAGCCAGCAGATCCGTCCGCTCGCCGACTCGGCCGACGGTCTGCTCGTCGGTGAGGGCACCGCCGTCGTCGTCCTCAAGCGACTCGACGACGCGCGGCGGGCCGGCGACCGGGTGTACGCGGTGATCCGCGGCTGCGGCACCTCGAGCGACGGTCGCGGGGGCAGCCTGCTCAGCCCGTCGACAGCGGGCCAGGCGATGGCGTTGCGGCGCGCGTGGGCCGCGGCCGGCCTCGATCCCACGGCAGCCGACGCGATCGGTCTCCTCGAGGCGCACGGCACCGCGACCAAGGCAGGCGACGCCGCGGAACTCGCGACCATCGCCGACGTCTTCGGGCCACCGGCAGGCCAGCGGGCCGTTGTCGGGTCGGTCAAGTCGATGATCGGCCACACGCTGCCCACCGCCGGTGTCGCCGGCCTGGTGAAGGTGGCACTCGCGCTGCACCACCGCGTGCTGCCGCCCACGCTGCACTGCGCGGAGCCCCATCCGGCACTGGCCGCCACCCGGTTCCGCGCGATCGGCGTTGCCGAGGACTGGAAGGACGACACACCACGCCGGGCCGCCGTGAACGCGTTCGGCTTCGGCGGGGTGAACGCGCACGTCGTTCTGGAAGCGGGCGATCCGGCCGCCAAGCGGCGAGCGCGGGTGCGCGAGCCGGAGCGTGTGCTGCGCATCGCGGCCCGGTCCGCCGACGAACTTCGCCGGTTGCTCGACATGCCGACCGACACGGTCAGTGACGGTCCTTTTAGGATCGGGATCGTCGGTCCCACCCCGGAGAAACTCGACATCGCGCGCCGGGTGGCGGCCAAGGGCACCGGGTGGCACGGCGCGAAGGACATCTGGTGCACGGCCGATCCGCTGTTGCGCACGCCGGGCGCGAAGACGGCTTTTCTGTTCCCTGGCCTGGAAGGGGACACCGCACCCCAATACGGTGATATCGCGCGCCATTTCGGGCTGCGCAACCCCACCTGGTCGAACACGAGCGTGCTCGACCGCGCGGACAGCGTCACCGGCGTCGGGCTGCTGCTGGACGCGGCGCTGCGGCGAATCGGCGTGACCGCCGACGTGGTGGCCGGGCACAGCGTCGGCGAATGGACCGCCATGCAGGCCGCCGGCATGTACTCCCCCGCGCCCACCACGGAGTTGCTGCACCGGTACTGGCCGGATGGTTTCGCGTTGCCGGACCGCGAGTATCTGGTCCTGGGTTGCCCGGTCGCGATGGCCGAGGAGTTGGCGGCCGGCCCGGATATCGCGATCTCCCATGACAACGCGCCGCACCAGGCGATCGTGTGTGGCCATGCCGATGCGGTGGCACTGCTCATCGATGCCTGCCGGGACCGGCAGATCATCGTCCGGCGGCTGCCGTTCCGGTCGGGATTTCATACGCCGTTCGTGCAGCCCTGGCTGGCCCCCTTCGAGCGGCTGGTCGCCGAGCTGGAGCTGAGCCCGGCTCAGGTGCCGGTCTGGTCGGCCACCCGGGTCGGGCCGTATCCCAGCGATCCGGCCGAGGTGCGCGAGCTGTACCTGGCGCATCTGCGGCAGCGGGTTCGGTTCCGTGAGCTGGTCGACGCCATGTATGCGGACGGATGCCGGGTCTTCGTGCAGGTCGGTGCCGGGCAGCTCGGTTCCTTCGTCGGTGACACCCTCGGCAAGGCCCGCCATCTCGTGGTCGGCGCGCTGTCCGAGGTGCGTACCGGGCTCGAGCAGCTTCGGCGGGTGGCAACCGCGCTGTGGGTGGAGGGCGCGCGGCCGCGGTTCGAGCCGCTGGAGCCACGCCGCGTCCGTCTGGACACGTCGAGCACCCTGCTCTCCATACCGGACGGTGCCCGCCAGATCCTGGAGCCGGCTCCGTTCGACACACCAACGGGTGTGTCCGCCGATGTGGTCGCCGAGTTCCACGCACTGCTGGACGAGACCCGGCGCAGTGCGGCGGGTGTCGTTGCCGCCCTCGCGACCGACACGGTGCGCCAGGTTCTGTCGGTTTCACTGCGCGACATGCCGTTCCTTCGTGACCATCGGTTCTTCCGGCAGCGCGAGGGCTGGCCGGACGAGTCGGACCACCGGCCGGTGGTGCCGGCGACGACCCTGGTCGAGCTGGCTTGTCGCCGGGTCGAGGCTGCATGGCCGGGCAGCAGGGCGGTCGCGGTTCGTGCGCTCGAGTTCACGCGGTGGCTGGTGGCCGAACCCGCGACCACGGTCACCGTCTCGATGACCCGCAAGGGAAACGACGTCGATGTGACGATCGGCCCGTTCGCGCACCTCGTGGTCGAGATCGGCCGGGAGTTCGCGCCGGGCGGGAGCGTGCCGCCGGCCCCGGGGCCGGAACGAACGCCGCCGCTGTCGGCGGCGGAGATCTACTCCGAGCGACAGATGTTCCACGGTCCCGCCTACCAGGGATTGTCTGCGCTGCTGGGGATCGGCGCGGGGCACATCCGCGGCGAGCTCGTGGTCCCCGACGCGCCAGGAGCGCTGCTGGACAACGTCGGCCAGTTGCTCGGGTGCTGGATGATGGCCACCTACGACGACCGGCTGCTCGCGTTTCCCCGGTCGATCGACCGGATCACCTGGTACGAACCAGAGCCAGGCCCGGGAGTGCGGGTCGACTGCGTCGCCGAGATCAGCACACCGCGCCCCGAACTCATCGAGATGACGGCGAACCTGGTGCGGGACGGCCGGGTCATCGCCCGGATCGACGGGTGGCAGGACATCCGCTTCCCCTGCGACCGCCGCGAACACCGCGCCTACGCCTTCCCCGACCGGCATCTTCTGTCCACAGTGGACGAAGATGGCCTCGCCTCGGTCGTCGATCACTGGATCAGCCCGGCCGCGCGCGAGTTCTACGCGGGCGTCTACCTCAACAGCGTCGAACGGGCGCGGTGGGAGAACTGCGCGCCTCGCGAACGACGCGGCTGGCTGCTGCGGCGGATCGCGATCAAGGACGCCGTGCGGGTCCGGATCGCGGAAAAGGGGGTAACCGGCGTCTACCCCGCCGAGATCCTCGTGGCGGACCACGAAACCGCCGTATCGGGCCTGCACGGCCGCGTGCTCGCCGGTCTTGCGGTGCGGGTGGTACAGGCAGGCGAGGTCGCCGTGGCTCTGGCGTGCTGGGACGACGAACGACCCTCGGACAGTCGGCTTCGTAGCGAGTTGGCAACGGCAATCAGGAGAAACCGATGAGCATTGAACCGTGTGTCACCGATGACGTGCTCGGCACCGTCGTCGAGCTGCTCGCGCCGCTGGTGGGTGATCTGGACGTCCTCGGCATCCAGATCACCCGCGACACCGCGTTCCACGACGACCTCGACCTGGAGAGCATCGACCTGGTCACGTTCGCCGGCATCCTCGCCGAGCACTACGGGCCGGACGTCAACCTCGCGGACTTCCTCTCCGAGAAGGATCTCGACGAGGTGATCGAGCTGCGGATCGGCGACATCACCGACTTCGTGGCCAAGCGACTCGCGGAACGCGGGTGATGCGGCGATGCCGACGATGACCGTGAACGGCCTGCGGACCAACGTTCAGCTCGCGCCGGGTGCTGGCGTGCGGACCGGTGAGACCGCCGTGTTCCTGCACGGGATGGGCACGGACAGCCTGGCGAGCTTCTACCTGACGCTGGCGCCGCCGTTGGCCGCGGCCGGCATCGACGTGATCAGCTACGACCTCCGTGGTCACGGCAAGACCGAGCGCCCGCACAGCGGCTACACGATCGGGGATTTCCTGGCCGACCTGGACGACCTGCTCAACCAGCTCGAGGTGGACCGGCCGGTGCACCTCGTCGGCAACAGTTTCGGCGGCACGCTGGCGTTCAGCTATGCCGCAGCGAATCCGGACCGGGTACGCAGCATCGTCTGCATCGAGTCCGAACCGGCGACCGTGCTCTGGGCGGACAAGATGACCCAGATTCTCGACCACACCGTGAACTTCCTGGCACAGGAAGAGAGTTTCGAGTGGATCGAGGCGAACTTCAGCGCCCACCACCGCCGGCTCGCGCGGCTGGCCGCGGATCGGATCCTCAACACCAGCATGGTGCGGGACGTCCCGCTCGGGCCGCTGCTGAGCCTGCAGGAGGTCGAGCGGATCCGGTGCCCCGTGCTGTCGATCCTGGGGCGATACGGCTACCAGTCCGAAGACCTGGAGGCGCTGACCGCGCTCCTGCCGCGCGGCGAGCTGCACGTGATCGACGGCCAGGGGCACTCGGTACTGGTCGAACGACACCGAGAGGTGCGGGAACTGGTGCTGGCCTGGATCGACAGGCAGGCCGGATGAGATTCCTGCTCGTGGTCCCGCCGTTGACCGGGCACGTCACTCCGTTGCGGGTGGTGGCCGCGGAGCTGGCTCGGCGTGGGCACCGGGTCGCCTGGTGCGGCCCTGAGCCTGCCACGTCCCGCCTTGTCGGGACCGGAACGGTCATCCCCGCTGGCGCGTCCGCCCCGTTCTCGGTCGAGCGCAGGCCGGCCGGCCTGCGCGGGTTCGCCGCGTGGAAGTTCCTGTGGGAGAACTACCTGATTCCGCTGGCCGACCACATGCTGCCCTGGGTGCTCGCCGCGACGGCGGAGTTCGAGCCGGACGTGATCGTGGCCGATCAGCAGGCACTCGCCGGTGCGCTCGCAGCCGCGGCGACCGGGGTCCGGTGGGCCACGTCGGCGACGACACCCGCGGGCCTCACCGAGCCGGCCGAGGGCATGCCCAAGATCACCGCGTGGATGCGGGGGCTCCAGGACGAGCTGTGCGCACGGAACAATGTCGCACCGCGCGATCTCCGATTCTCGCCGCAGCTCGTCATCGCATTCACGATCCCGGAGTTGGCAGGCTCGCCGATGACGTGCTGCCACTATGTCGGGGCACCGCGGGCGCAGCCGTCGACGGTCGGCTTTCCTTGGGCGGCGCTGGACGGCCGGCCGCTCGTCGTGGTCACCCTCGGCACCTCGAACGCGCCCGCCGGCCTGCGGTTCCTCGCGGAGAGCGTTCGCGCGTTGTCGCGAATGGACCATGTCCAGGCGGTGGTGGTGGATCCGACCGGTGAGCTGGTCAGCCGAGACGTCCTGGTTCGTCCGGTCGTGCCGCTCCCCGCCCTGCTGCGGCGGGCGGCGGTCACGGTGTGCCACGGCGGGCACAACACCGTGTGCGACAGCCTGGCAGCCGGCGTCCCGCTGGTCGTGGCGCCGATCCGCGACGACCAGACCGTGCTCGCCGCGCGGGTCGACGAGCTCGGTGCGGGTGTCCGGCTGCGATTCGACCGGACCACCGCGGACGACCTCCGTCACGCGATCACGTCGGTCCTGATCGATCCCGGCTACCGCACCCGGGCGGCACGTCTCCAGCACTCGTTGCGCATCGCCGGTGGCGCCAGAAAAGCGGCGGACCTTCTTGAATCACCAACCGCGATCCCAGCGGAAAGCGGCACAGCGAAAGGCATCACATGCAACCCGACCTAGACAGAGAGATGTCGCGGATCGAACGCCTCATGTGGGAGGTCTACGGCCACGTGTGCGACAACGGCGCCCGGATGTACGAGGGTGGCGCCAGCGTCGAGGAAGCCCTGTACCTGCGGAACATCGCGCGGGTCACCGAGGCGCGGACGATCGTGGAGATCGGCTTCAACGTCGGCTTCTCGTCGATCGCGTTCCTGGAGAGCGGGCCGGACGTCACGGTGGTCTCGTTCGAGCTCGACCGCCGCCACGGCGTCGAGTTGGCGAAACAGTTCGTCGACGAACGCTATCCCGGCCGACACGAACTCGTCATCGGCAACTCGGTGCAGACCGTGCCCGCCTATGCCGATGGCCGGGCCGGCACGTTCGATCTGGCCTTCGTCGACGGCGGACACGAGTACGAGGTCGCCACCGCCGACATCCGGAACACCTGCCGGCTGGTGCGACCCGGCGGGATCGTCGTCGTCGACGACCTCACGCCGTGGTATTCGTGGGGAGCGGGCCCGTCCCAGGCGTGGCAAGAGGCGATCGACGACGGCATCATCGACCCGCTCGAGTCCTTTGTCGACGGCAAGATCGTGGACACCGTCGCGGAACCGGGAGATCGCGCGTGGGCGGCGGCCCGCACGACGCGAGTCACCGCCTGACGGCTCGCGCGGCGGCGACGCCGCCCACGAGCGCCACGGCAACGGCGGTTCCCGCCGCCGCACCCACCGTCGGAACCGACGCCACGCCGGCACTCAGCGCCCGCGTGGCGTCCACGGCATAGGTGACCGGGTTGACCGTCGACAGAACCCGCATCCACCACGGCATCGCGGCGATCGGCATGTACGCGCTCGACGCGAACATCAACGGAAAGGTGACCACGAACGCCACTGCCTGGAGTGCCTGAATCTTGCGGACCATCGTCGTCAGCGCCACGAACACCCAGTCCATGCACCAGCCGAAGAACACGGCAAGCACCACGGCCGCGCAGGCCCCGGCGACACCCCCTGCCGGCCGGAAGCCCAACGCCACGAAACTCGCCACCACGACGACGATCATCTGTGCCGCCAACCGGAAGAGGTCGGCGATCGTGCGCGCGACGAGCGCGGCCACCAGGCTGACCGGCATACACCGCAACCGACTGGTGAATCCGCCGTACAGTTCGGCCAGCAACGCCGCGCCACTGCCCATCGCGGACGTCAACGCGATGGTGATCAGCGTTGCCGGCACGAGGAAGTTCACGTAGCCGGCATAGCCCGACAGGCCCGGTAATCCGCCGACCACCCGGAAGACCTGGCTGAACAGCACGAGCAGCACCACCGGTTGCAGCAGGCCGAAGAACACCAGCTTCCAGTCCGCGAGCTCGGCCCGCATGCCGCGCCAGGCCAGAATCCGTACCTGCGCGGCAAAACCGCTGGCTGGCCAATCGGTCCGACTCAGGGTGATCGTCATGGGGACACCACCATAGACCGGTGCAGCGAGCGGTAGACGTCGTCCAGGCTCGGTTCCGTCACGGTGAATCCGCACAGCGACACACTCGCGGCATCGGCGATGCGGACCAGCCCGACGATGTCGGCTGGCCCGGTCGCGGCGACCGAGATCGTCGTGGCCGTCTTCATGTTTACGGTCAATCCCCATTCGGCGATCTGTCGGAACAGCAGTTCCGCTTCGGTGGTACTCTCCAGCGTGAGCGACACGACCTGTTGTCCCAGCTGGGACTTGAGCTGTGCGGGCGTGCCGGCGAGCGTGATGTACCCGAGTCCGAGCACGATCACCTCGTCGGCCAGCCGATCGGCCTCGTCGAGGTACTGGGTCGTGAGTACAACCGTGGTGCCACCATGGGCAAGGCCTGCGACGATCTCCCACAGGCCCGACCGGCTCACCGGGTCGAGTCCGGTGCTCGGCTCGTCGAGAAACAGCACCTGGGGCGTGCCCACCAGGCCGGCCGCCAGGTCGAGCCTGCGCCGCAGGCCACCGGAACACACGCCGGCGGGCAGATCGGCGTGGGTGGTCAGCTCGAACAGGCCGAGCAGCTCGTCGGCCCGGTGCCGGGCCTGCTGCCGGTCGGCACCGAGCAACCGCGCCAGCAGGCGGAGATTCTCCCGTGGGGACAGGGCATCGTCGAGTGCGGCGAACTGACCGGTCACGCCGATTCGGCGCCGCACCTGCCCTGCCGAACGCACCACGTCGAAGCCGCACACCGAGGCATGGCCGGACGTCGGCCGCGCACGCGTGCTCAGGATGTCGACGAGGCTCGTCTTGCCGGCTCCGTTGTGGCCGAGCACAGCCAGAATCGAGCCGCGTCGCACCGTGAAGTCGATGCCGGCCAGCGCTTCGACCGCGCCGAAGCGTTTGACCAGACCATCGACCACGATCACTGAGTCCCGCATCGCCACTCCCACTCCGGGTTCTTCATCGTCACGCATGGGACGACGGCTCGTCAATGACTATCACCCGGCGTCCACAACGGATTCCACTCGGCCGCGTTCTGTGTCATCGTGGACCGGTGAGGTCGAAGCAGCCCTCGAACCGGCACGTGCTCGAACACGTCAACGCACTCGACGAACTGCTGCGCGAGCGCGACGGCCTGCTCGTGGTCATGGACCGCATCGCGGTGCTGCACGGGATCGCGCAACACATCCCCGCCGCGGTCGGTGCCAACTCGGGATTCGTGGCGGAACTACAGGCGGAAGGTCGCGCGGTAGTCCGGTGGATGTCGGGCACCAGGACCGAACGGTTGCGCGATCTGGTCGTGCCGCTCGGCCACGGCATCGGCGGCAAGGCCATGGCGCTCGGTGCGGCGGTGCGGGTCAACGACTACATCGCGTCGTCGTCGATCACGCACCACTTCGACACCCAGGTCCGTGACGAAGGGCTTGGCGCGATGCTGGCCATACCCGTCGTGGACCGGCACGGCCCGCAGCCTCGCACGGTCGCCATCGCGTACGCCGGCAGGTACGACTCGGCGACCTTCGGCGACATCGCCGTCGGCAAGATGCGGGCGGTGGCCGAGCAGGCGGCAACGGCCGTGCACATCGCGGAAGCGGCCGAACTGACCAAGATGGACGCCGTGTGCGCGGAGCGCAGGCGTATCCAGGACTCACTGCACGACTCGGTGGGGGCGATGCTGTTCTCCATCGGCGCGCAGGTCCAGGTCCTGCGGGACTCGCTGTCCGACCAGCCCGCGGTGACCGGCCAGCTGCGCAGGCTCGAGTCGGACATCTCGGCGGCGTCCGCCGCGCTGCGCGAGTCGATCCTGGCCCTTGCCGAGGTGACGCCGGAACGGGCGCTGCCGATCGAGATCATGGAGCACACCAGGTCGTTCGAGCGCCGGACCGGGGTTTCCGCTCGCTTCGTCGAGCTGAGCGACATACCGCCGCTGGACACCGAACGCACCGAACTGATGATCGCGGTGGTCCGCGAGGGACTCATCAACGTCGAAAAGCACGCCAAGGCCCATTCGGTGATCGTCAGCCTCTGCTGTTCCGAGGGCGGGGTTCGGCTCGCCGTCGCCGACGACGGGACCACGACGCAGGAGCAGGACCGTCCTGGCACACGGCTTGGCCTGCGGTCACTCGTGCAGCGTGCGGCCCGCATCGGCGGCGCTGTCCAGCTCCTGCGGGACGAGGACGGCGGCAGCACCCTGCGGGCCTGGCTCCCGCTGATCGTGACCCCCTGAAAGTCGACGACGCGCATTCCACTCTCCATGTGGGGGTGTACGTGTCAACCAGGTAACCGCACAATCACCGAGATGGCATTGTCGCCAGGCGGTCGACAGCGGAACGCGGTTCCCAGCCGGCCGGGTCTTGAGAACAAAGGAGTTCGCATGATGAAAGCCATCTCAGCCCGCCGCGTGCGACCAGGGGCCGGCCGTCTTGCGGGAGCCGTGTTACTGGCTCTCGCCACGGTCACTGTCGGCGTGGCACCGGCGCAGGCGCAGGCCCACGCACGGCCGGCCTTTGTGCCCCAACCGGATCCGGTACTCTACGGCACCAGCCAGCCGGTTGCCGCGTCCATCACCATGAACGACGGCGTCGTGTTGTCGGCGCAGGTCGTGTACCCGACCGACCCGGTGACCGGTGCGCGGGCACCGGGCAACTTCCCCGTTCTGCTCACCCAGAACCCGTACGGCACCGCGATCAGCAATCCCCTGACACCCGGCACCTACTACGTCGACCGCGGCTACATCTACGTCGCGGCATCGGTCCGCGGCAGCGGCACCTCGGGCGGCCAACTGGACTGGATCGGCACCCAACAGGGACAGGACGGTGCCACGCTGGTCAACTGGGCGGCCCACAGCCTCTCCGGTTCCAACGGCAACGTCGGCCTGGACGGGTGCTCGTATCTCGGCGTCGACCAGTGGTACACCGCAGCCGCCGTCGGCCCGAATTCGGCACTGAAGGCCATCGCGCCGTTCTGCACCAACGCGGACATGTACAACGAGATCGCGACGATCGGTGGCGTCCCGACCCCCTTCATCCCGGCGCTGTCCCAGGTACTCCCGCGCGGCCCGCAGGACACCGCGCAGACCGATCCGTTGTCCGTCACGGTCAACGACCTGAACACCGGCGGCGCCCGGTCCTACAACAACGACTACTGGCACGGGATCAACGAACAGGAACTCATGCCGAAGGTCGTCGCGAACGGAATTCCGGCGCTCAGTGAGACAGGCTGGAACGACCTCTTCCCCGGTGGCAGCATCGGTGACTACACCGCCGCGCAGAACGCGTTCTTCGGCAGGCCGGTGACCGCGCCGATCACCGCGGGTGAGCCGGTGACCGGTCGGTACCAGTCCATCGTCGGCCCGTGGACGCACTCCGAGAACACCAGCGGCGACGTGCTCAACGAGCTCAAGGAAGCCTGGTTCGACACCTGGCTGAAGGGCGCCCCGACCGGCATGGCGGACACCACGACACCGCTGCACATCTTCGAGAACAACGCGACCCGCTGGGTCGACACCGCGGCATGGCCGCCGGCACCGAGCACCGGCACGTACTACCTCAACAACACCGGCACGCTGACCGCGACGCCACCCACCAGTGCCGGGGCGGACAACATCTACTACGCGTTCCCCTGGTTCCCGGCCACCTACAATTCGCCTGCCCTGAGCCAGGCCAGCGTGCTGGACGGGCCGATCGACGTGAGCGTGTACGTCACGTCGACGACACCTGACGCGCTGGTCGCGGCAACCGTCAACCTGGTCGCGCCGACCGGCGTGGTCACCAAACTGGGCGATGGAGCGCTACTGGCGAGCATGCGCCAACTGGACACCCAGCAGAGTTGGTTCGGCAGCGGCAATTCGCTGATCAAGCCGGTCCATCCCTTCACCCAGGCGAGCCAGAGTCTCCTCAGGCCGAACCAGACGGTCCGGATGGACATCTCGGTGCTGCCCAACTTCACGCTGATCCCGGCGGGCGACCGCGTGCAGGTCGTGTTGAGCAGCCAGGCGCCGAGCAACTTCCACCTCCCGCTGTCACCGACACCGCAACAGACCGCCAATCTCAACTTCGGGCAGTTCACCATCGACCACGCGGCCGCGACGGCGTCGTCCGTCACGTTGCCGTTCGCGTCGCCCGGCGCGTTCGCCACCAGCCCCGTCAACTGGGGACCGTCCTCCTGAGAATCCTGGACGTGCCCGTCCCCTGCCTGCGGGGGCGGGCACGTCCGACCAGTTGACGATGGAGTTGACGATGACGTCAGAATGGGGCACCGCGCCCGCGCCCGACGAACTGACCGCGCCAGAGCGGTTGAGCGTCGACGAGCTACGAGCATGCCAGCTCAGTCGTCTACAATGGACTCTCCAGCACGCGTACGACAACGTGCCGTTCTACCGCAAGAAGTTCGACGAGGCCGGCATCGCGCCACAGGACTGCCGCGAGCTCGCGGATCTGGCCGACTACCCCGTCACCACCAAACAGGACCTGCGCGACAACTACCCGTTCGGCATGTTCGCGGTGCCGAGGAGCGGATCCGCCGCATCCACGCATCCAGCGGCACCACCGGTGAACCCACGGTCGTCGGCTACACCGACGAGGACATCGACACGTGGGCCACCGTGATGGCCCGTTCCCTGTTCGCCGCGGGCGGCCGTCCAGGGCACAAGGTGCACGTCGCCTACGGATACGGCCTGTTCACCGGTGGCCTCGGTGCCCACTACGGCGCGGAGAAGCTGGCCTGCACCGTGATTCCCGCGTCCGGCGGCATGACCACCCGCCAGGTGCGGATCATCAACGACTTCCGGCCCGACGATCATCATGGTCACGCCGACGTACATGCTCACCCTGATCGACGAGTTCGAACGGCAGGGCATCGACCCCGCCACCAGTTCGCTGCGGGTCGGCATGTTCGGCGCAGAGCCGTGGACCGAGAAGATGCGCGACGAGATCGAGGAGCGCGCCGGGCTGCACGCCGTCGACATCTACGGCCTGTCCGAGGTGATAGGTCCTGGCGTGGCGCAGGAGTGTGTGGAGACCAAGGACGGCCTGCACGTCTGGGAGGACCACTTCCTACCCGAGGTGATCGACCCGGCCTCCCGCGCCACGCTGCCGGACGGCGAGACCGGCGAACTGGTGTTCACCTCGCTGACCAAGCAGGCGCTGCCGATCATCCGCTACCGCACCCGAGACCTGACCGCACTGCGGCCGGGCACCGCGCGACCGGCGTTCCGTCGCCTCGACAAGGTCACCGGCCGCAGCGACGACCTGATCATCCTGCGCGGGGTCAACGTGTTCCCCACCCAGATCGAGGAGATCGTGCTCGGCACGACGGGCCTCTCGCCACATTTCCAGCTGCGACTGTCCCGCCGCGACCGGATGGACCACCTCACCGTCGTCGTCGAGGCCCGCGCCGACTCCGCGGTGCGGCGCGGCGCGGCCGCCGCCGAGGTCGTCACCCGCGTCAAGGAGGGCGTCGGCGTGCGGGTCGACGTCGAGGTCGTGGATCCCGGGACGCTGGCACGGTCGGTCGGCAAGCTGACCCGCGTGATCGACGAACGACCCAAGGACGAATGACGTCGAATCCGTTTCTGAAGGAAGGACTCGACAGCCCAGATGGACGCCCAAGAGAGCCCCGAATTCGTCCGGTTGTTCACCACCTACACGGGAAGTTCCGACGCGATCGGCCGGCACCTCGCCAGGGTCGCGGCCGACCGCGGCCGCGGCGACCCGCTGATCGCGGCCACCAGCACGGACATCGCGCTGTATCCCGGTGACGGCAGGGCACCGACCGTCGAGGGATTCCGCAAGTCCACCAGGGGTTTCAAGGAGATCACCGCTGTCTCCCATCTCGGCCCGGCACTGGCCTCCCTGGTGAGCATCCGCGCCCTGCTGGGCGATGGCAGTTGGCGCGATGACGCGGAACGCCTGCTGATGGAGGTCAAGGCGGCGCGCGCGGCGAACTGCGTGGAACTGTGGCGGGACAGGATCGCGGTCGGCGCCTACCGGCGACGGGAGCAGGAAATCTCCGACATGGTCGACTATTCCTGCGCGGTGACGGCACGCTATCTCAGCGCCGCACTCGCCGACGAGGACTACCTCAACCCGGAGACGCTGCGCTCTGACTACCTCGCGGGCGGCGGCGACGTCGACCTGCCGGTGCCGATCAACCACATGATGGTCGCGACGTTCTTCCTCGCCTCACTCGACATCGCCCACCGGATGACCGGATGGCTGCGCGCCCAGCGCATCGACTGGTCGCGCACCGGGGTCATCATCTCGGGCCAGCAGGGCCGCCCGACGGCCGGCGTCACCTGGAACACCAGCAGCGTGGCGACCATGATCCTGGGCGCCTCCGGCCGGCGTCTGCCGCTGGAACGGCTGTACCTCGCCCCGCACGCGCCCACCTTCGCCACCCCCACCGACGGCGACCTCGGCGAGATGATCGCGCTGGAACCGCGGCTGCGGGAGATCTGGCACGGCACGAGGGCAACGGTCGAACTTGGCGCGGTCATGTTCGACGGCTATCCGCGCTACGCCCCGGCGGTCGCGTCCTTTCCGGACATCGCCGATCCCGGCATCACCGAGATCGGCGAGATGCCCGTCATCCATTCCGCCGGTGACATGCGCGCGATGGTGACCCGGCTGCGCGTCGTGCTGGAGGACCCGAGGCAGCTGCTGTCCGGCTGCGTCGCCGACTTCGCGGCGGCATCTCTCGCGGCAGCCGACAACGACCCCACCCTGGTCGTCGTGCCCGGCCTGACCGGCGTCCACTATCCGACCGGGCTCTGAGCGAAAGGGATTGAGCCAATGAAACCCACCGTCTACCAAAGATCATCAGACGCGGACACGGCCGGGCCGGCGAATCCGTCCGCCCTGCGGCGCACGGCGGCGATGCTGCCGGCATTCGTGGCCGTCTTCGTCGCCGAATTCGCCATGGTGTTCGTGGCACCGCTGAACGGCGTCATTCAGGCGGATCTGCACACCACCGGGTCGCAGTTGAGCTGGGTCACGGCGATCTTCTTCCTGCCGACGGCCGCGCTGGAACTGACCTTCGGTGTGCTCGGCGACCTGTTCGGGCGCAAGCGTCTGCTCGTCGGCGGCACGCTGGCGGTCGCCGCGGGCGCGTCCATCGGCGCGGGCGCGGGCAGTATCCAGATCCTGTTCGTCGGACAGGCCGTCGCCGGCATCGGTGCCGCGATCATCTTTCCCACGTCACTGGCGATCATCGCCAACCAGACCCCGAAGCCGAAGGACCGGGCGCGCGGCGTCGCGCTGTGGACCATGGGGATCACGGTCGGCGCCGCGGTCGGTCCGGTATCCAGCGGGGCGATCGGGCTCAGTGGGAGCTACCGGTGGGCCTATGTCGCGGTACTGGCCGGTGCCGTCGTGGCCACCGTGCTGAGCCTGCTGTGGGCGCCGGATTCCAGGTCGGCGGAGGGCCGCGGCCTCGATCTGGTCGGTCAGGTGAGCCTGGCAGTCGCCCTCACCGCGATCCTGTACGGCCTGATCGAGGGGCCGGACCTCGGCTGGGGATCGGCGACGATCCTGGGTTGCTTCGGCGTCAGCGTCGTCCTGTTCGCCGTATTCTTCATCACCGAGAACCGTACCCGGTTCCCGTTGCTGGACCTGAGCCTGTTCAGGACTCCGACATTTTCCGGCGCCGCGCTGGTGGCGTTGATCTCGACCTGCGGATTCACCGCCTTCATCTATACCGCTTCCATCCGGGTCGCGGTCATTCAGGGCCACAACAGCTTCGCCGTGGGTCTGATGAACCTCATCGTCGGCGGAATACCGATTCTGCTCTGGCCGTTCTTCGGCCGGCTGCTGTACCGGATCCAGCTTCGGTGGATCATGGTGACCGGCCTGGTCGCCATCGGAATCGCACAGGTGTGGGTGTCGACGATGCCCATCACCGACCTGTCGATCGGCCACCTGGCGCCGCCGTTGCTGTTGGCGGGATTCGGTTTCCCGGCCGTCCTGTCGACCACGTCGGCCGGTGCGGTGAACGTGGTGCCGCCACGCCTTGCCGGGATGGCGAGCGCCACGACCAACATGGTCCGGGACACCGGCGGGGTGGTCGGTGTCGCGATCGCCAGCGCCATCGGATTCGGCAACGCAGCCGCGGCGCTACCGGGATTCCTCGCGAAAAACGGTGTCACCGGCCAGTTCCTGGCGATCGTCAACCAGGTCGCGGCCAAGGGCGGGCCGGTGGCGGTCGCGCACGCGCCCCTCGGACCGCTGGCGGCCCGGTCGATGAGTGCCGGGCAGGCCGCGTTGTGGCACGGCTTCACGTTCACCCTGTTGTTGTCCTGCGCCCTGAGCGTGGTGTCACTGGTCATCGCGTTGACCATGATCCGCTCGATACCGGCCGGTAATCGACCGGAATCGTAAGGAAGGACGCATGAATGCGGGACTGCTCGTACTGCGGCTCGTCATTCTGGTGATCATGGGTATGCACGGCACCCAGAAGCTGTTCGGCTGGTGGGACGGCGGCGGGCTGGACGAGGCGGCACGTTTCTTCGCCAGCCAGGGTTTTCGCCCACCGAGGCTGATGGGGCTGGTCGCCGGGCTCACCCAGACGGCGGGCGCGCTGCTGATCGGCGTCGGCTGGGCGAGCGCGCTGAGCGTGGCGATCCTGACCGGGGTGCTGACCACCGTGGTCGCCCTGCATCTGCCCAACGGTCTCGACGGGCGCAAGCAGGGCTTCGAGTACGAGTTGATGATCCTGGCCGGCGTCGTCGCCATCGGACTCGCCGGTCCAGGACGGTGGAGTGTCGACCGGTGGCTCGCCGTGCCGGACCCGGGTTGGTCCGGCGCGGCGGCCGTCGCGGTCGGTATCGTCGCAGGTCTGGCGGTGTCCGCGACCCGGGCACGGCCGTTCAACTTCGGAAGGTCGAGGCAACCACGATGAACCAGCTCCGGCCTCCCGGCCCCGCCCTGCCCCTCGCTCGGTCGATCGCGCCGAGCGACCTGACGACGAGCACCGTTCTCCCGGCGGATCCGACACCGCAGATCGAACCGTCCAGGACGGCTCCGACGTTCGAGAACGACATCGTCTACGCGCGGCGGAAACTGGCGGACGGCACCGATCTGGAGCTCAAACTCGACCTGCTGGGCCACCAGCCCGGCCGCAGGCCGCTCGTCCTCTATGTGTCCGGCGGCGGTTTCATCACATCGCTGCGGTCCAGCGCCCGCGAGCTGCGGGCCTACGTGGCGGCCGCGGGTTTCGTCGTGGCCAGCATCGACTACCGCGCGCTGTCCACCGGCCCCGGCGTGACCTTCGCGGACACCCTCGCGGACATCAAGTCGGCGATTCGGTTCCTGCGCGCCCACGCCGACGAATACGGCATCGACGCCGCGAACGTGGCGGCCTGGGGCGAGTCGGCCGGTGGCTATCTGGTCGCCATGGCAGGCGCCACCAGCGGCAGCCGACACTTCGTGACCGAGGACAACCCCGACGTCAGCAGCGACCTGCAAGCCGTGGTCGACAAGTTCGGCGCGTCATCACTGGCGCACACCGCCGACGACTTCGACGAGACGGCCAGGAAATTCTGGACCGACGACAACGGCATCCTGGCAACGTATGTCCACGGGCTCGGCGGCGGACCGCTCGACGACCAGGACGAGACGGTTCGGCGTGCCAACCCCATCACCCATGTCGGCCCCGCCACCCCGCCCTTCCTGCTCCTGCACGGCACCGGCGACATGGTCGTCTCGCCGAGCCAGACCCTGCTGCTGCACAACGCCTTGCGCGCGGCGGGCCGGGACAGCGAACGCTACGTCCTGGTCGGCGCGAACCACGGCGACGCACCCTTCCTCAACGACCCGGCGGCGGGACTGCCCTGGTCGACAACCACCGTCATGGACATCATCGTGAACTTCCTGCGCGCACAGCTGACCCACTGAACGCGATCACCGCCCCCCGTTTGCATTGCACCGCGGTTGAGAATGCCGAGGCCGCGGACTGTGCACGGATCTCAGCCGTGCACAGCCCGCGCCACGCCGCCTAGGCTTTTCCCGTGGTCCAGCGGATCTTGGTGCCCTTCCAGGGGGATGGCTCCGGCACCGGTGAGCTGACGTGGGGGCAACGGGAGGTCTGGCGCGAGTTGCGGTTCACCGGAGTGCCGCTCAACATCGGCGGCGTCGACCCGGTGCCGGCCGGCATGACCGTGGACGACTTCGCCACCATGCTGCGGCTCCTCGTGCAGCGGTATCCGTCGCTGCGGACCCGGTTCCTGGTCGACGACCAGGGCCAACCGTGCCGGCAGGTGTTGTCCGACGCCGGGGAGATTCCGCTGGAGATCGTGGACGCCGACGGCGACCCGGCGGCAACGGCCGAGCAGGTTCGGCGGCGCTACAAGGAAAAGCCGTTCGACTACCCCGACGAGTGGCCGCTACGGATGGCGGTCGTCCGCCGCCACGGCGAACTGACGCACGTGGTCGTCATGTACTGCCATCTGGCCCTCGACGGGTACAGCCTGCGGCACGTGCTGGTACCCGAGTTGGCCGACCTGGCCACTGCCGAGCCCAACGGCGGCATGTCAACCCTGGAACAGGCGCGGCGGCAGGCAACCGAAGGGGCACGGCGGCAGAGCGACGGCGCACTGCGGCACTGGACGAAGGCACTGCGAACCGTTCCGGCGGCCCGGTTCCGCGCACCGACGACGGTGACCGGCCCCCGTTACTGGGACGCGGCCTACCGCTCCCCCGCGACCCGACTGGCCGCGCACGTCCTCGCCGCCCGCGGCCGGGTCGAGCCGACGCCGGTGTTGCTTGCCGCGTTCGCCGTCACGCTGGCCGCCGTCACCGGCCGGCATCCGGTCGTGGTGCAGGTGCTGGTCAGCAACCGGTTCCGGCCGGGATTCGCGGACACCGTCAGTCCGATCGCGCAGACCGGGCTGTGCGTGCTCGACGTCGCCGACATCCCGTTCGACGAGGCCGTCGGCCGCGCGCGGCAAGCCTCGATCGTCGCGTCCATGAACGCCTACTACGACCCGGACCAGCGCGAGCGACTGATCGCCGCGGCGGAACGTGACCGCGGCGAGGACATCGACCTGTCGTGTTTCTTCAACCACCGCGCGCTGCCGCGGGCCGGGCAGGCGCCGACCGTCGACGAGTTGCGGGACGCGCCGGCCCGCGGCGCGCTGACCTGGGACGCGCCGCCGGTCAAGCGCAACGAGCGGCTGTTCCTGAGCATCGACGACCACCCCGACCGCATGGACTACAGCGTCAGCGTGGACACCCGCTTCTTCTCGTTGGCCGACACGGAAGCCCTGGTCCGCGGCATGGAATCGCTACTGGTCAGTACCGCCGTCGGGTGATCGGGCGGATGGACGCGGGCTGCACGGTCAGCCGCTGCCGCCGCGACAGGAATCGGTGCCGGTTCACCTACGCGCTCAGCGCCAGCCGAGTTCCGGCGCCACATGGGTGAGGATGTTCTCCAGTAGGTGGGCGTTGTAGTCGACCCCGAGCTGGTTGGGGATGGTCAGCAGGAGGGTGTCCGCGGCCTGGATGGCCTCGTCCTCCTTGAGTTGCCTGACGAGCACGTCCGGCTCGGCGGCGTAGGAGCGTCCGAAGATCGCCCGGGTGGTGTCGTCGATCATGCCGATCTGGTCCCGCGAGTCGTTGTCCTGGCCGAAGTAGGCCCGGTCCAGGTCGGTGGTCAGCGCGAAGATGCTGCGGCTGACCGACACCCGTGGCTCGCGCGCGTGGCCGGCCTGCCGCCACGCCTCGCGGTAGGCCTCGATCTGCTTGCGCTGCTGGACGTGCAACGGCTCGCCGGTCTCGTCGGCCTTGAGCGTGGAACTCTGCAGGTTCATGCCCCGCTGCGCGGCCCAGATGCCGGTCGCGTTCGAGCCGGAGCCCCACCAGATTCGCTCCCGCAGCCCAGCGGAGTGCGGCTCGACGCGCAACAGGCCAGGTGGGTTGGCGAACATCGGCCGTGGGTTGGGCTGCGCGAAGCCATCGCCCTCGATCACGGTGAGGAAGGCCTCGGTGTGCCGACGGGCCAGGTCCGCGTCGGTCTCGCCGTCCGCAGGGGAGTACCCGAAGTAACGCCAGCCCTCGATCACCTGCTCGGGGGAACCGCGGCTGATGCCGAGTTGGAGCCGGCCATCGGAGATCAGGTCGGCGGCGCCCGCGTCCTCGGCCATGTACAGCGGGTTCTCGTACCGCATGTCGATCACCCCGGTGCCGATCTCGATCGTCGAGGTGCGCGCGCCGATGGCCGCCAACAGCGGGAACGGGCTCGCCGCCTGGCGCGCGAAGTGATGCACGCGGAAGTACGCGCCGTCCACCCCCAGCTCCTCGGCGGCGACCGCGAGATCGATGGACTGGTGCAGGAAGTCCGCCGCGGACCGGGTCTGCGAGTGCGCGCTGGACGACCAGTGACCGAACGACAGGAAGCCAATCTTCTTCACGTGACGTCCCAGCGTCCTGGACCCACGTTTGATTCCCGCGCGGATCGGGAGCTCCTGGGCGTTCAGCATCGGTGAGCGAGGTAGTTGATCGAGTTGATAAGCGACACTCTCACATGCCACCGGTATAGCCGATGTCGGCAGTATGGACGACTTGTCCTGGTGCTATCGTGCCGGCCAGCATGTTGTTATGGCAGACGGCGCTTACCAGATCAATCCGAATGCGGTGATGTCGATCACTGCTGACGTGTCCTCCCTTGCCAGCCACACCAGCAGTCTGACCAGTGAGTTGACGTCGATGAGCCTGGATGCCACCGCCTTCGGCAGCATCGGCAGTGCGGTGGCGAGCGCCAACTCCGCGTTGCAGAACCAGATTCTGCAGAACCTGACCGCGCTGACCCAGTTGATCGAGCAGACCAATCAGTCCGTGGCGACATCGGCCCAGAACTACGTCGCTGCCGACACCGCCGTCGCGCAGGCCTTTGGTGGCGGGCAGGCCGTCACGCCGGTCTCGACCGCGGGCGGGTACTCGTACACCTATCCGTTGCCCAATACCGCCGGCATGTCGCCGGAGCAGGTGTGGTGTGACGTCAGCAGCCATCTGAACCAATTGTTCCCACTGGCCAACGTCCCGTCGTCGATCCACGTGGGAGACGTCATGCATCTGCAGATCCCCACCGCGCCCGGACTGCCGGGAATAGGGGACGCTCCGGTCCAGGTGACCGATGTCGGGAACAACGGGTTCAGTTTCGTCTCCCTGCCCGGCCACGCGGAAGGCGCGGGCCGGACCATCTCCTTCACCATGGCGCCCCAACCGGACGGGACGGTCGGGTTGCAGGTCGACGCCGGTGGACCGGTGAGCGGATGGTCCGCGCTGCCGGGTAACGACCAGTTCACCCATGCACTGTGGAGTGTTTTCGCCAACAACATCAACGGATCCGAGAGCGGGACCTTCGTCGGTGGTGGCGGCGATTCGGGCGGTGCGGGTGCCAGCGCCACAATGTGAGAGTGTGGCGCGGCGACCCACCGGCCGCCGCGCCACACGGCGGTCAGCTCGGCGCCACAGCGCGGCCGGTCTGCGGGGAGATCATGCCTGGACACAGGCCGTGACTGGCCAGCACCTGCGCGATGCTCGGGATCGCGGCGAGCGTGTTGGCCGGCCACTCGTGCATCAGGATGACCTGGCCGTTGGTGAGCCGACTGTTAGCCGCCACGATTGCCGCGGTGCTGGCGCCGTTCCAGTCCTGCGAGTCGACGTCCCACAGGACCTGGGTCAGGCCGAACTGGGCCTCGGCCGCCCGCACCGTCGTGTTGGTGTCACCGAACGGCGGGCGGAACAGCTTCGGCGTGCCGCCGCCCGCGTTGGCGATGGCCTGCTGGGTCCTGGAGAGCTCCGAGACGATCTGCGCCTGGCTGTCCTGGGTCAGGTGCGGGTGGGTGTAGCTGTGGTTGCCGATCCACATGCCGGCGCCCGCCTCGGCCCCGACCTGGGCCGGGGCGGCGGCGACGTTCTGGCCGATGTTGAACAGCGTGGCCCGCAGCCCGTGCTGCCGGAGCGCGTTGAGCAGGGCCGGGGTGTGCGCGTTGGACGGGCCGTCGTCGAAGCTCAGCCCGACGAATCCGTTGCAGGTGGCGGCGTGCGCCGTGGTGGTGGGGACGGCGGCGACGCTCGCCACGGCCATCGCGGCGACCGCCACTCCCGCGATCAGGGCGCGTTTCGACAGCTGTGGTTTGATTCGCATGTGGTGTGGGTCCTTTCTCGGGGACGGTGTGTTATCCGCTTACCGTTACATTGGAGTTCCCACTGCTTTGAAAGCCCTCTGTGGCGAGGATCTGGTAATTGAAGGTGCCCAGATTCATGCCATGGCTCGCCCATGCGTTGAAGTGGTTGCCGGCGGTGATGGTGCCGCCCGTCCGCTTCGACTGCCGGACACTCCAGTACTGATTGAAGGTCGCGGTGCCGATGATGGAAGGCTGGTTGACCCGCGTCGTCTCGTAGATGTCGTAGGTGCCGCCATCACTGGACACCGTGCCCTTGAACGTTCCCGTCGGCCGGAAGGATCCCCAGTTGTCGACGATGTAGTACTCGACGAGCGGGTTCGTGCTCCAGCCGTAGAGCGACAGGTATGCGTTGCCGGACGGATTGAAGCTACCCGAGTAGTTCACGGTCCGGCGTGCGCCGGGATTCCAGCCCTTGCCGGCGACGAAATCCCCGACATTGCTCCACGACGTGTTGTAGTTGCCGCCGGAGCCCAGGTTCATGCAGACCGATCCGCTACCGCTGGTCCAGAACGAGAAGAAGAATCCGTTGTTGGTGCCGGTCTGGTTCGAGCACGTGGCGGCGTTGGCGACGCCGGGCACGACTGCCGTGATCGCGACCACTGACGCGGCGCAGATACCGCCGATGAGCAGCCTGGTCCGGCTGAGCCCGCGGGTGCGCGGGTGGACGGGGGCATGGTTCATGTGCGTGCTTCCCTCCTCGTTGAGGCTGGCGCGACGGCCAGGCACAGTGCGACGACCCGACTGGATCGGTGACCAGGCTAGCAGTGTAAAACGTTATCGACAACGATTGCTATCACTCACTGTAGTAGACCAGTGCGCAGCCGTGAAATTTTCAGCCGCGCAGCGCGATGAGTTTCCGCGCGCCCGTCGGTATGTACCGGTGTGACCACTGGGACGAAATCCGAATGGAGCGACCCGACATGAGCGCGGAGCTGATCACCCGGCCGGTGCCACCGGCCCCACAACGACCCGAACAGCGCGGCCGGCCGTGGCCGATGCTGGCGGTGCTGCTGTTCGGCCAGTTCATGGCCCTGCTGGACGTGTACATCGTCAACGTCGCAATGCCCACCATCGGCGTCGACCTGCACGCGTCCGGCTCGGCGCTGCAACTGGTGGTCGGCGGATACACGGTCGCGTACGCGATGCTGCTGATCACCGGCGCCCGCCTTGGCACCGTGTACGGGCGGCGCCGGATGTACCTGGTCGGCGTGCTCGGCTTCACCGCCAGCTCGCTGGTCTGCGGGCTGGCGCCGAACGTGGCGGTGCTGATCGCGTTCCGGTTCGCGCAGGGCGCGTCGGCCGCGGTGCTGGTGCCGCAGATCATCAGCGTGATCCAGTTGCGGTTCACCGGGAAGGCACGGGCCAAGGCGCTCAGCATTTACACGGCGCTGCTGGCGGTCGGCTCGCTGGTCGGCCTGGTGCTGGGCGGGGTGCTGGTCGGCGCGAGCCTGTTCGGCCTCGGCTGGCGGCCGGTGTTCATGGTCAATGTGCCGATCGGGCTGCTGCTCGCGGTGCTCGTGCCCCGGCTGGTGCCCGCCGACCGGCCGACCGCGGCACGCAGGCTGGATCTGGTCGGGTTGGCGATCGCGGTGCCCGCGGTGCTGCTGGTGGTGCTGCCGCTGGTACTCGGGCACGATCTGGGCTGGCCGGTGTGGACGTTCGGCTGCGTCGTCGCCGGTCTGGCGCTGGCCGTGCTGTTCGTCGCGGTGGAACGGCGGGTCGCGGCGGGCGGGCGGGACCCGCTGCTGAACCTGGCCGTGCTGCGCGCGCCCGGGATGGCGGCCGGGCTGGTCGCGTTGTCCTGCGCGATGATCCCGTACGGCGGGTTCGTGTTCGTGTTCGCGCTGCACCTGCAGTCCGGGCTCGGCGACGGCGCGCTGCGGGCCGCACTGACGCTGATGCCGTTCGGCGCCACGTTCGGGCTGGTCGCCTACTGCTGGCGTCGGCTGCCCGAGCGCCTGCACGCCGTGCTGCCGCCGGTCGGGCTGGTGCTGTGCGCGGTGAGCGCGGTCGCCATCGGAGCGGGCGTGCGCGGCGGCGGGCAGATCGGGCCGGTGGTGTGGGGCGCGCTGGTGCTGTACGGGGCCGGGCTCGGCCTGACCGTCAGCCTGCTCACCCACGCGCTGGTACACGTGCCGCCGGCACGGGCGGCGGACGCGAGCGGGCTGTTGACCACCACCATGCAACTGGGCCAGGTGACCGGGATCGCGGTGTTCGGCACGGTGTTCCTGGCACTGGCCAAGGAGTTCCCGGCCCATTCTGCGGCGCGCGCGGTGTCGTCGGCCGACGCGCTGGCCACCACCGCGTACTGGCTGATCCCGCTGAGCGTGCTCGGCGCGGCGGCCGGAATCGTGCTGGCGCGCACCCTTTCCCGGCCGCGTCCAGCGGCGACGCCGTGAACGGCATCGTCCCGACACGAATCGGGAACTTCCGTGCTCGGCCGGCCGGAGTAGTGGCAGGATTCTCCCGACTCGATAGTCGCTCTGGAGGCGATCATGACAAGTGAGTTGCGGAGCGCCGGACTGCCACAGGTTGTCGACCGCGACGCGTGGGAGGCCGCCCGCGACACGCTGCTGGCCAGGGAGAAGGCGCACACCCGCGAGGGCGACGCGATCGCCGCGGCCCGCAGGCGGCTGCCGATGGTCGAGGTCGACGCCACCGTGCCGCTGATCGGCCCCGACGGCCCGGTACCGCTCCTTGACGTGTTCGAGGGCCGCCGGCAGCTGATCGCGTACTACCACATGTGGCATGACAGCAAGCCCGCCGCCGACCAGTGCGAGGGCTGCACGTTCTTCAACGGTGACGTCCGCGAGCTGTCCTACCTGCATTCCCGAGACGTCACCTACGCCACGTTCGCCCAGGGCCCGTACGACGAGATCGCCCCCTACCGCGACTTCATGGGCTACGACATGCCGTGGTACTCGGCGCGGGACTCCGCCGAGACGCTGCTCGCCGGGCGTTGGTTCGGCATCCTGGCCTGCTACCTGCGGCAGGACGACCGCGTGTTCGAGACCTACTGGACCACCGGCCGCGGCGTCGAGACCATGACCAGCAGCTACGGCCTGCTCGACCTGACCGTCTACGGCCGGCAGGAGTTGTGGGAGGACTCCCCCGCCGACTGGCCGCGGCGGTGGCCCAACAACGGCGCGCAGTTCCGCACCGACGGACGCCCCACCTCCCAGTGGTCCCGCCTGGCCGCCGGCCGTTCCGACACGCTCTGACCGGACCACCTGGCGGAACCGTACTTGCCGACCGGGCCATGCCTATCGTCTACTTGCACCGGTATGTCCGTACTGTGCGGTAGCGGGAGGCAATGATGACAAGCACCGTCACGCGGTGCGCACTGGTCGCCGCCGGTCTGGTGGCACTGGTCGCGGTGCCGTCAACGGCCCAGGCGACACCGAGCTCCGGAGTGACGGGCACGATCCTCGCGAAGACGACGATCGGCGGCAAGGACTACATCCTGCGGGAGATCACCATCGCCCCCGGCGGGTCCACCGGCTGGCACTTCCACGACGGCACGCTCTACGGCGTGGTGGAGCGGGGCACACTCACCCACAACGAGTCGAACTGCGCGGTGGACGGCGTCTTCCACGCGGGCGACACGATCGTCGAGCCGAGCGGCGCCAACCATGTCCACATCGGACGAAATCTCGGTACGACACCCCTGGTGCTGGAGATACTCTACGTCGACCCCGCGGGCAGTCCACTGTCCGAAGACGCACCCAATCCGGGCTGCGGCTTCCAGTAACCACAGACCGGCTCGACTCGATCACCGCAGTGTGACCACAATGTCCCTGTGATCGTCATGCGGCCACGCGGGCCGCACCGTGGGTGGACGGTGGTCCGGACGGTGCTGGACCGGCCGCACGTCCGGGCCGCGCGGACCGCCTACCAGCGCTACTACGGCGCCGGCACGCACCGGACGGCCAGCGCGGCCGCGTACTACGGCATCCTGACGATGCTGCCGTTCCTGGGCCTGTTCTACCTGTTGCTGGCGCAACTGGCGCACGCCGACCCGAACTTTCTGCGGTCCAGCCGGCGTGCGCTACAGGCCAGCCTTGGGCTGAGCCCCACTGTGGTGGCGAACCTCTACAGCGCGCAGGGCACTGCCTCGCTGCGTTCGGTGCTGACGCTGCTCGGGGTGGTCGGGCTGGTGTATGCGGGCGTGAACTGGATGGACGCCGTCGAGCAGGGGCTCTGGTCGGTGTGGCCGCGGGCGGCCGCTGCCAACTGGTGGCGCCGTTACCTGCGTCGGTGGGCAACGCTGCTGGTGACGCTGCCGGGCCTGCTGCTGATCGTGCTCGTCGCGGTCTTCGTCGGGCGCAGCCCCTACCGGCTGCTCATCGACGACGGCCTGCATTTCGGGCGGTTGACCGTGCTGCTGTCGGAAGTGGCCGCGCTGATCGCCACCGTGGTGCTCGCCGGGCTGCTCTGTTACGCCGCGTATCGGCGGGTCGGCACCGCGCCGCCGGACCGGCGGGTGCGGCTGGCCGCGTTGCTGGCCGGGGTCGCCGCCGGTGGTCTCGCCGCGATCGGTGCCTTCGCGTTGCCGTTGGCGTTGTCCAATCCGTACGGCATCGTCGTCGCTATTCTGGCCGTGATGTTGTGGGTCAGCGCGTCGGTCAGGGCGATGCTGGCGATGGCGGTGTGGGCCATCACGGGCAACGGCGGCGAGCAGTTCCACGTCGGATGAGGTCGGTTCAGCGGCCCTGCCACCGCGGTTTCTGTTTGGCGAGAAAGCTTGCCACCCCGTGCTGGAAATCCTCGCTGCCGTAGACGGTGCGCACGATGTCGTCGCCGCCGGGCAGGTTGGCCTGGCGGAGCCGCCGTGTCGCTTCCTTTGCCGCCCACATGGTCAGCGGTGCGTGGGCCGCCAACTGGTCGACGACGCTCGTGGTGCGCGCGTCCAGCTCGGCTTCCTCGCACAGCTCGGCCACGAAACCGATGGCGTGCATTTCCTCGCCGGTGAACAACCGCGCCCGCAGCAGCATGTCCAGGGCCCGCGCCGGTCCCAGGTGGCCGACGATCAATGCGTACGTTTCCATGGCAAGACAGTTGCCGAGGGTGCGGGCGATCGGCACACCGAAACGCGCGGATCGCGTCGCGACGCGCAGGTCGCACACCGCGGCCAGTGCGAAGCCAGCCCCGACGCAGAAACCGGAAACCGCGGCCACCGTTGGCACCCGCACGCTTGCCAGCCGGTCGGTTACGTGACCGATCTTCTGCTCGTAGGCGATTCCTTCCTCGCCGGTGCGGAATTCGGTGAACTGGCTGATGTCGGTGCCGGCGACGAAGGCCGCGTCGCCCGCGCCGCGCAGCACCATCACCCGGATATCCGCGTCGGTGTCGGCGATCTCGCACGCCGCGGCCAGATCCGCGTACATCGGCCAGGTCAGGGCGTTGCGTTGGGCGGGTCGGTTGAAGGTGACCCGCAACGCGGGGCCGTCACGCTCCACCAGCAGTTCATCCGACATGTGTCACATCTTCCGTTGGTGGGGCCGCGACGGCGACGACTCCTGCGGCGATCAGCTCGTCGACCGAGGCCTGGTCGAAGCCGAACTCGGCGAGCACGGTTTCGGTGTCCGCGCCGAGCATCGGTCCCGCTCCGCCGCGTACCGCGGGTGTCGCCGAGAACCGCATCGGCGACCCGAGCTGGCGCACCTTGCCCATCGCCGGGTGCGGGGCGTCCCAGAAGAACCCGCGCTGGTTCAGGTGTTCGTCGTTGAAGACCTGCCCGGTGTCGGCGATGGGCGCGCACGGCACGCCCTCGGCTTCGAGCGCGGCGATCACGACGTCGGTCGTCCGCGCCGCGGTCACCGCTTCGATGGCCGGGATCAGCGTGTCGCGGTGGCCGTGCCGTTCGTGCGCGTCGGCGTAGCGCGGGTCGTCCAGCAGCTCGGTGAGATCGAGCGCCGCGCACAGGCCGGTCCAGGTCGCCGGGGTGACCGCGCCGATCGTCACCCAGCCGTCTGCGGTGCGGATCGCCTGGTACGGCGCTGTGGACTGGTGCGCGGAACCCAGCGGCCTGCCGACCTCGCCGGTGGCGAAGAAGCGGCCGGCTTCCCAGATCGCGCAGGACACCCCGGATTCGAACAGCGACACGTCGACGTGCTGGCCGGCACCGGTCGATTCGCGGGCGCGCAGTGCGCCGAGCACCGCGAGGGCCACGTACAACCCGCACACCAGATCGCAGATCGGCACGCCGACCTTGACCGGATCGCCCTGCGGGCTACCGGTGATGCTCATCAGCCCGGAGCGGGCCTGCGCCATGATGTCCATCCCGGGCAGCGCGGCCAGCGGACCGTCCTGACCCCAACCGGACGCGGACACGTGGACGATCCGCGGGTTGATCTCGCGGACCGTCTCGTAGGCGTAACCCAGGCGCGACAGGGCTCCTGGCCGCAGGTTCTCCACGAAGACGTCGACACCGGCCAGCAGCCGCCGTAGGACTGCTTTTCCCTGCTGCGCCTTGATATCCAGCGCGATCGAGCGCTTGTTCCGGTTGAGCCGGGCGAACGGGGAGCTCTGCCCCGCGATGTACGGGCCGACCGCGCGCACCGGATCGCCACCGTCGGGATGCTCCACCTTGACCACGTCGGCCCCGAGGTCGGCGAGCTGCATCGTGCCGAAGGGCGCCGCCATGAACGCGCCGATCTCGAGCACGCGGATGCCCGCCAGTGGCGCGGCGGGCCGACCGTCATCGCTCATCTGCCCTTCCTCCCTCAACGACGCTGCTCCCACAGCCAGGATGCGTTGCCCCGCGAGGGAGGCAACGCGTCCTGTGGTGTCGCCGGACGACCGATGTGCTTATGGCACGGCCGGTTCCACCGCCATCGAGCGCTGCTGCGCCGCCTGCGCCATGATGACGGCCGCCTTCCGCTGCGCCAACGTCGGCGGCTTGCACTTGAAGTACACGATGACCGCGGCGACCGCGCCGAGCGCCGCGCCGAAGACGAAGCCGCGGACCCAGTGGAACTGCGCGTCGCCGTACAGCGTGCCCGTCATGATCAGCGCGGCCAACCCACCGGCGAAGCTGCCGCCGAGGGCCTTCCAGGCATAGATCGAGCCGTAGTTCACGGCGTTGTTGTTCTCGCCGTAGTAGTCGGCCACCGCTGCCGCCGTCATCGGGAAGTTCGCACCGGAGAGGCCACCGGACATGACCGCGCAGATCGCGAAGAGGACCGGTTGGTGGTTGAGTCCCGCGACCAGCGTCAACAGCTGGAAGACCACGTTGCCCGAGTAGGCGTAGGTCATGGTGCGGCGTCTGCCGATGTACTCCGACAGCCAACCGTAGAACGGGCGGAAACCGCCGTCGGCCAGTGCGAAGCCCGCCACGCCACCCACCACGGCGGCCGCACCGAGGTGCATCGCGGTGCCGAACGCGTAGTAGTACGCCACACCGAACAACGAGCAGCCGACGTAGAGCGCGTACTGAATGCCGAGCCACTTGGCCTGCGGCGTGTACCACATCTCCCGAAGGGTGTAGTGGTTGATGGCGGGCGGGTTGCTCAGCAGGTCGCGAGCCGCGCGCCTGTTCTTGGCCCAGTTGAGCGGACTGACCTCCGACGGCCACCAGTTCTTGGGCGGGTCCTTCATGAACATACCGGCGACGAAGATGCCGATGGTCATGATGGCCCCCTGGACCAGGATGAAGTCCCGGACCGCGGTCGGCGACAGGGTGCCGACACCCGCGCCGGTCGAGAAGCCGCCGACGGCCAGGATGAACGGGACCGACCCGTAGGCCCAGCCGCCGTTGACGAACCCGGTGCGCCAGCCCTTCTTCTCCGGGTACCACTTGGCGACGATGTTGATCGCACTGGAGTACACCATGCCGGAACCGATGCCGCCGAGCGCGGCGTAGCCGACGTAGGCCTGCCAGATCGTGGTGGAATAGGCCGTGATGCCGTAGGCGACGATTCCGCAGACGATCCCGCCGATGATCACCGCCTGACGCACCGGGAGCAGGCCCCTGTTACGGAGCATGCCGGTGCCGATCTGGACGAACGATTCGAATACGACGAAGACGGAGAACAGCCAGAAAACCGGTGCGCTGCCCCAGTTGTGGGCGGCGGACAGCGAACCGCTGAGCGCGCCCCAAGTGTATTCCACCAGACCGGACAGACACATCGCGAGCCAGGCGGCCATGATGACCACCCATCGTGGGTAGCCTAAGAGCTGTTTGGGTGTCTCACCGACGCGGAAGACGCGCCCGTTCTCGTTGACGATCTCTTCGTATGTTGTCGTCGAAGGTGTAGGGGTGCTGAGTGCCACGTCGGCTCCTCCTGGTTCCGTCCCGCCCGGTCACCGTTGACCTGCGCGCCGGTTCGAGACCTACCGACTTTCTCTGATGTCCACAGTGGTCATTCGCCGAGCAGGCCTGCTGCCCGCGCCCATCGGTACTTCGCGCCGAGCACGGCCACCGGCTTCTCCGTCGTGTACGGATAGGCCACCACACCGTGCTGGTAGAGGAACGCGCTGGCCTCCTCGACCTCGACGTCGCCAGCCAGCGAGGCGACGACCGGCTTGTGCACACCTTTCGCGCGGAATTCCTCGACGACGTCGACGACAAGCCGGGCGAACACCATCGGCGGCGTCACGATCGTGTGCCAGTAACCCAGAATCAGTGCGTGAATACGCGGATCGGAAAGGCCGAGGGCGACCGTGTTCCGATACGTCGACGGCGGTTCTCCCCCGGTGATGTCGATCGGATTGCCCGCGGCGCCGAACGGTGGAATGAACTTCCGGAACGCCTCGTCCAGATCGGGCGGAATCCGCATCAGGGTCAGGCCGTTGTCCACGCACGCGTCGGACAGCAACACGCCGGAACCGCCCGCACCGGTGATGATGACGACGTTCTCGCCGGCCGGGGTGGGCAGCAGCGGCAGACCTCGTGCGTACTCGAGCATGTCGTTGAGGCCGGGCGCCCTGATCACGCCGCTCTGTCGGAGAATGTCGTCGTAGACCTTGTCGTCGCCGGCCAGCGCGCCGGTGTGCGAACTGGCCGCCCGTGCGCCCATGGCGGTCCGCCCCGCCTTGAGCACGATCACCGGTTTCTGCCGGGACACGCGCTTCGCCGTCTCGGCGAAGGACCTGCCGTCCTTGAGGTCCTCGAGGTGCATGGCGATGAGGTTGGTGTTCGGGTCGCTCTCGAAGAAGGTGAGCAGGTCGTCCTCGTCGATGTCGGACTTGTTGCCGACACCGACGATCGCGGACACGCCCATCTTCGCCGACCGGCTGAACCCGAGGATCGCCATGCCGATGCCGCCGCTCTGCGACGATAGCGCCACCCCGCCCCGCACGTCGTATGGTGTGCAGAACGTCGCGGACAGGTGCTCCGGCGTGTAGTAGTAGCCGTAGATGTTCGGCCCGAGGATGCGCACGCCGTGCCGGCGCGCGATCGCCACCACCTCGTCCTGGAGTTCCTGGTTGCCGGTCTCGGCGAAGCCGGACGGGATCAGGATCGCGCCGGCCACCCCCTTGGCGCCGGCCTCCTCGAGCGCCTGCGGCACGAACTTCGCCGGCACCGCGAACACCGCGACGTCCACCTCGCCGGGTACGTCGGTGATGCTGCGGTAGACCTTCCGTTGCAGGATCTCGTCGGCCTTGGGGTTGATCGGGTAGATCTCCCCCCGGTAGCCGCCGTCCACCAGGTTGCGCATCACCGAGTTGCCGATCTTGCCGGTCTCGGCGGACGCGCCGATCACCGCGATCGCGGCCGGCCTCATGATCCGTGTCATCGAGGCGAGGATCTCCTCGGTGGAGAACCTCTCCGGTTGCCTGGCCGCTCCCTGGTCGACCAGGATCCGGATATCGACCGCGATCGCGCCCGACGCACTGGCCAGCACCGGGTTGAGATCCACTTCGGACAGTTCGGGGAAGTCGGTGACCAGGTCCGACACCCGCCGGATCACCTCGGCCAGCGCGTCACGGTCGACCGGCTCGCTGCCCCGGACACCGCGCAGCACCGCTGCCGCGCCGATCCCGTCGAGCATCCCCAGCGCCTCGTCCACCGACGTCGGCGCCAGCCGGAACGTGACGTCCCGGAGCACTTCGACCAGCACGCCGCCGAGGCCGAAGGCCATGATCTTGCCGAACGTCGGGTCGGTGACCGCGCCGACGATCACCTCGTGGCCCGCGCCGAGTTGCTGCTGCACCTGAACACCGAGAATCTCGGCATCGGCCTGGTACCGCCTGGCGTTCTCGACCACCGTTTCGTAGCCGGCGACCACCTCGTCGGCGGTGCGCAGGCCGACGAGCACGCCGCCCGCCTCCGTCTTGTGCAGGATGTCCGGCGAAACGATCTTCAGCACGACCGGGAACCCGAGTTCCCCGGCCAGTTCGGCCGCTGCCGCCGCGCTGGTGGCCAGTCCTTCGCCCGGTGTCGCGATGCCATAGGCGTCGGCGATCCGCTTGGCCTCCGGGGCGGTCAGCGACGCCCGCCCCGCCGCCAGCGCGTTGTCGACGATCTCCTTGACGGTGTCCTGGTCGTAGGCCGGTCGGTTCTGCGACATTCCTTCGACTCCTCAGATCACGTTGGCGGCGCGGAATTCGGCGAGCCGCCCCGCGTCGTAGCCGAGTTCGGCGAGCACCTCAGCGGTGTGCGCGCCGAACAGCGGCGACGTTTCGACGGTCACCGGCGAATCGGACAGGCGCAGCGGGCAGCCCACGGTCTTGAACGTGCCGCGCTCCGGGTGCTCGACCTCGACCACAGAGCCGAGTTCGGCGAGGGTGGCGTCCTCGGCCAGTTCCTTGGTCGACAGAATCGGCCCGCACGGGATGTCATGCGCGTTGAGCTGTTCCATGACGTCCCACTTGGAGTGCTTCTCGGTCCACTCCTCGATGACCGCGAAGACCTTGTCCAACTTGGACAGTCGCACTTCCGGCGTGCTCCACTGCGGATCGTCGGCCAGCTCCGGCCTGCCGATCAGTTCGGTGATCGGCCGCCAGCCGACCGGTTGGATGATCACGTAGATGTAGTCGTTCGGCCCGCCGGGCGCGCACCGCAGCGCCCACCCCGGCTGACCGCCGCCGGACGCGTTGCCGGACCTGGGCACCGCCTCCCCGAAGTGCTCGTTCGGGTATTCGCCCAACGGGCCGTGCGCGAGTCGCTGCTGGTCGCGCAGCTTCACCCGGCACAGGTTGAGCACGGCGTCCTGCATCGAGACCTGCACACGCTGGCCGCGGCCGGTGTTGACGCGCTGGTACAGCGCGGCCAGCACCGCGGCGACCAGGTGAATGCCGGTGCCGGAATCGCCGATCTGCGCGCCGGTGGCCGTCGGCGGCCCCTCCTCGAACCCGGTGGTGCTCATCGCACCGCCCATTGCCTGCGCGATGACCTCGTACGCCTTGAAATCCGCGTACCTGCCCGCACCGAAACCCTTGATCGAGGCATAGATGAGCCGCTCGTTCAACTCGTGCAGGCGCTCCCACGTGAAGCCGAAGCGGTCCATGACGCCGGGACCGAAGTTCTCCACAAGGACGTCGGACGTGCGGACCAGTTGACCGAAGATCTTCTTGCCGTCGTCGCTTTTCATGTTGAGCGTGATGCTGCGCTTGTTGCAGTTGAGCATCGTGAAGTACAGGCTGTCCACATCGGGCAGATCCCGCAGTTGGCCCCGGGTCACGTCACCGCGTCCCGGCGCCTCCACCTTGACCACGTCCGCGCCGAGCCAGGCGAGGATCTGCGTTGACGACGGGCCCGACTGCACATGTGTCATATCGAGGACCCGTACGCCCTCCAACGCCTTTCCCATGACCTGTCCTTCCGCTCTCGCAGGGCTTTCCCCACCACCCCGCCCAGGTGCCGGCAACGGTGTCGCTACTTGTACATGGTTTGGTTCATGGTGCCCGGCGCGTACGCGTCGGGATCTATCCAGACGTTGATGAGGGACGGTTTCCCCGATTCCCGAGCGCGCTGCAGCGCCGGTCGAATGTCCCGAGGGTCGCGCACCTCCTCTCCGTATCCGCCCAGCATCTTGGCGAACTCGTCGTAGTGGACGTCGCCGAGCGTGTTGCCGACCCGTTCCCGGCCGATACCGTATTTCCGTGCCTGGCCGTAGCGGATCTGGTTCATCGATGAGTTGTTCCCGACGATGCCGACGAACGGCAGGTTGAACCGCACCAGCGTCTCGAAGTCCCACCCGGTGAGGCTGAATGCGCCGTCCCCGAACAGCGCGACGACCTCCTTGTCCGGCCGGGCATGCTTGGCGGCCAGCACGAACGGAATGCCGACGCCGAGCGTGCCCAGCGGCCCTGGATCCATCCAGTGGCCCGGCGACTTGGGCTGCACCACCTGCCCGGAGAAGGTGACGATGTCGCCACCGTCGCCGACGTAGATCGAGTCCTCGGTGAGGAACTCGTTGATCTCGTGCACCAGCCGGTAGGGATGGATCGGGCTGGCGTCCGAGAGCAGTTGCGGCAGCCGCTTGTCGGCTGCCTTGCCCTCGACCACCGCGCAGCTCTTCCAGCCACGCCTTCCGCCCCGCGGCACCGTTGTCCGCGCCACAGGCGGCGGTCACCGACGCCAGCACCAGCCCCGCGTCGCCGACGATGCCCAGATCGATGTCGCGGTTCTTGCCGACCGTGCGGTAGTCCAGGTCGATCTGGACCACCGTCGCGGCGGCCGGCAGCCTGCGGCCGTAGCCCATCCGGAAGTCGAACGGGGTACCGACGATCACGATCACGTCGGCGTTGTCGAAGGCGTAGCGGCGGGACAGGTGGAAGTGGTGCGGGTCGCCGGGCGGCAGCGTCCCCCGGCCGGCGCCGTTCATGTAGGCCGGGATGTTCAGTGTGCGGACGAGTTCGATGGCCGCGTCCGTGCCGCGCGTGGTCCAGACCTGGCTGCCGAGCAGGATCGCCGGCTTCTGCGCGTGCGTCAGCAGATCCGCCAGCCGCACGATCGCCGCCGGGTCGCCCGCGCTCCTGGTGGCCGCCCGGTAGTGGCCCGCCTGGGGAATCCTGGCCTGCTCCAGCGGTACCCGCGCGTCGAGCACGTCACGCGGGATCTCCAGGAAGGACGGGCCAGGCGCGCCCGCGTAGCACTCCCGGAACGCCATCGACACCAGGTCGGCCACCCGGGCGGTCGCCGGCACCGTGGCCGCGAACTTGGTGATCGGCGCCATCATGTCCACGTGCGGCAGGTCCTGCAGTGACCCCATCTTGTGCTGCGACGACGCTCCCTGGCCGCCGATCAGCAGCATCGGACTCTCCGCCCGCAGCGCGTTGGCCACCCCGGTAACGGCGTCGGTCGTGCCGGGACCGGCGGTCACCACGGCACAGCCGGCCCGGCCGGTGACCCGCGCGTACCCGTCGGCGGCGTGCGCAGCCACCTGCTCGTGCCGGACGTCGATCACCTCGATGCCCTCGTCGACACAGCCGTCGTAGATGTCGATGATGTGCCCGCCACACAGCGTGAAGATGGTGTCGATCCCCTCCGCCTTCAGCGCCTTGGCCACCAAGTGCCCGCCGGAGATCAGCTGCGGTTCGGTGTCGAGCGCGCTGCTGTTTCCTACGGACGTCTCGGCCGCTGTCCGCGCCATCGCTGTCAACCCCTCTGTAGACTGCATACCGTATGTAAGGCCATCGTCAACCCAACCCCCGGGTATGTCCAGAGGCGCCAGGAAGAAATTCGTCCCGCCGTGGTCAGCTCAGCGCCGGATCCACGGGGACGGGCAACAACAATCGCGGCAGGCCCGGCCGCCGCAGGCCGCGCAGCAGGGCAGCGCCCGCCATGCTGACCACGGCGGCGACCGCGAAACTCACGACGTAGCCGTCAGGAAACACGACGAACGCGGCGAGCCCGACGCCCAGCACGCCACCGACCCCTTTCGCGGAGTAGAGCACGCCGAAATTCGGCAGCCCCGTGTCCTCGCCGAAATACCCGCCGACAAGACCCGGTAGCAACGCGTAACAGGCACCAGAACCGCCCCCCGCGACACCGGCGCCAACCAGCAACACCACCGGCATCGAGTGTTCCCCGCCCCCCAGCAGCAGAAGCTGGCCGGCAGCCCCCACACCCAACGCGACACACAGCACACGGTCACGCCCAAACCGGTCACCCGCAGTGCCCGCCGGCCACCTGGCAAGACCGCTCCCGGCCACCAGTACAGCGACCGCGAATGCCGCGTATCCCCCACCCCACCCGCGAGCATGGACAAACATCGCCAGATAGGCAGCGTCGAACAGGGCCACCGCGGAAACACAGATCACCACCAGGTACATCAGCCAAGCGGCCGGGCACCGCACCAGCTCGCCCGGCGCATACGACCGGATAGCCGGCCGGTTGCGCCGAAGCCCCCGATTGACCGACTTGTCGACCGCCCACACCCGAGGATCGACGTCCGCAGGCCACCAACGGCGCGGCGGGTCCACCAACACCATGCCGGCCCATCCCCCCGCGACCAGCACCAACACACCGGTCAGATCCAACAGAAACGACAGCGGCCCCGGCCCAGACACGAACCCAGCGGCCAACGCCAGCGGAATCGATCCGTACGCGAACGCACCACTGACCCGACCCACCTGAGCCGGCCGCTCGGGATACCACCGGACGACCAAATCGAGACAGGTCCCGTAAACAACGCCGGCCCCAGCCCCCCCGACGATCCCGTAACCCAGCGCCACCAACACAAAGCTGCTGGAGTGCGCCAGAGTCAACACTCCCACGGCACACAGCACCGCACCGAGCAGCACCGTCACCCTGGGTGTCAGCTCAACACGCTGCCGCCAGCGAGTCAGGACGACAACGACGAGGGCCTGGCAGAACACCCAGACCGCGAACGGCAGAAACGCAACCTGCGGGTGCCATCCGTGGGTACTCGCCAGGGTCGGCACGATCACCCCGTAGCCGTACTGGGTCGAGCCCACCGCCAGCATCGCCAGCCAAGCGGTCAAGCGCATCCGGCCGCGAGAGCGACCGACCAACTCCCGGTCCTGTGAGCCGACAAGGTAGGTCCGACCGTAGAAATCGCGGACGAGATCAGCCATCTCTCCCTCCAAGATTGCATACAGTATCCTGTATAGCATCCACCACCTCCAAACCAAGCACAAGCCCCAACCGAGGCACCAACAACCACCACCAAACCGGACCCGCCGGACGAACAAGAACAAGCTCCCAACCGAGGCGCCAGCAACCACCACTAAACGCAACCCGCCGAACGAACAAGAACAAGCACCCAACCGAGGCGCCTCTTTCAGCCTCCAGCGGCCCTAGCCCAATCACGCGGCATCCCCGCTGTTTACCCAGTCCTTCTGCATCACCCCGATACGGGCCATCTTTTAAAGCGGTTGTTGGTGATTTGTCAAGGTACTCTTTCCAGCCTTGACAAATCACCAACAACCGTCACCACAATGGAGTATCGGGGTGATGCAGAAGCCCAAACCACGTGGACCAGCCAAACAGAGGACAGCAACGCAACAATTACCGCGACGCGTCGATCCCGAGAACAGCGGCCAGCCGAAGCATCGAGGCGTCGTCAAGCGGAATGCCAGCCCCAGCCAGCGAATCGAGCGAAACGGTCAGCAACGTACCGTTCGGATAAGCGACCTGAAGTTCGGTCTGCAGCCCCGACGGCGACCCGGCGGTCGCATCCGACGCCATCACCTGCGCGAAAGCCGAATTGCGAACCACCTTGGCCACCACACCATCGGGAAACGATCCCTGCATGCACGACGGCCCGAGGTAGATCGCGGTCCGATCGCACCTGGCCAGGTCGGCCGCGTCGATGGCGTGCCCGTCCGCGTGCCACACGTTGACCAGGACACGGTCGAGCACGCCGTGGTCCGCAGACCGCACCACCAAGCCGGCCGCGGTGTAGCGCACCAGGACGTGGCCGCCCTCGATGTCCGAGAACCGCCGAAACACGAAGCCCGGCGGCGTCCCCGGATCGTCAGCGAACCGAACGGAAGCCGGCAACAACGCGGTAACCCGGAAATCGGCCGTCAACTGCCGCGACCGCGCATCCACCACCGGCCCCGCGGCGACCTGGCTGTCCGACGGGCCCGACGGGGTCCGCAACACAGCCACGGCGGCGACCACGGCCACCACGACCAGACCCGCACCAAGAGCAGATCGAAGCCGCACCCGCCAAGGCTAACGCGCCACCGACCGATCTGTACTCGGGACGCCGGGCAACAACGGCCACACGCCCGTGGCGATGACCGCATCCGCGGTCTCGGCGACACCACGGCCGCTGCTGTCCACCCGCACACCGACCCTGGCGCGTTCCAGCACCTCACCATCCGCGACAGCCCGCGCCACCGCCTGCCGCAACAACTCGGTCGACTGGCCAAGCAGCGGATCGCCGGGCTGCGGCCAACTACCCCGCGCCCCGCGCGGCAGAATCCGTTCAGCCAGGTCCCCACGGTCAGCATGCAGCCGACACACGGTCAGCGTCGCAGCGGGCAGTGCGGCCCGGTAGTGCGTGTCCGCGCCGATCTCACCGACGATCACCAACCCGTCGGCGCCCAGATCGCGATACGCCCGCCACACCGCGGCCACATTCGCCGCCCGCACCCGATGATCCACCCGATCATGCCCGCAGAACCCGACCTGCCGCAGATCCAGGTAGCCCATCGTGCGGCCAGAACGCAGGGTGCGCTCGTAGATCGTGTAGCCGACCATGGACGTCCCGACCCCGGGCACACCGCTCACCCACAGGATCGGCCCGTCCGCCGGGATGAACGCCGGCAACGGCGGCGCGGCACCGGTCGCGGTGTGCCAACCGGCCGTAGCAGCGGTCACGCGCGCCAACGCCTCGGACACGCTGAGACCGGTGGTGTCCACGCACAGGTCCGCGATCGCACTGGCGTCCATCTCATCGGCATCGCGCACCACACTCGCGACGGACTCCTCGTCCCCCGAACGCCCCATGAACCGCCGCACCAACTCATCGCGGTCCACCCGCAACCGGCACAACGTCAACGCAGCCCCGGGCAACACAACCCGGTACGCGGGATCCACGACCCCCGACACCACAACGCACGACACGCCGTCCGCCGCGAAGTTCGCCACCACCGACGCGAGCAGGCGGACCACACAGCCACAGCACGGGAATCACGACCGCAGTCTCACCACAACCAGCCTGCCTGTCGAACCAATAAGAACCAAAAAGAACCAAAAAGAACCAACAAGCGGCGGCCGATGTCAGCGCGTCGGGACGGCCGTGCTCGCGACACCGAGCGGCCGCACAGCGGGAATCACCTGCGACGCGAACAGTTCCATGCTGCGCGTCGTCTCCTCATGGGTGATGTCGCCGAGCGCGAACAGGCCGATCACCTGCCCGAAACCGAGCTCCGCCTGCAGCTCACCCAGCCGGACCGCGACCGAATCCGGATCGCCCACCACCGCGTAGCCCTCGATGAGCAGTTCCTCATAGCTCAGCTCGGTAAAGGGCCGGGTCCCGGACATCAGCAGGCCCCGCATGGACGACGGCGACATGTATCCCGGCGGGAACATGATCTCCGGCCCCTGCTTGAGTCCCTTGCGGAACAGCCACATCAGGTGTTCCCGCGCGTCGCGGTGCGCCTGCTTCTCGGTTTCGGCCACGTAGATCGGTATCGACAGCGCGATCTTCTCCGGGTCCGGCACGTAGCCCAGTTCGGCCGCGGCTTCCCGGTATCCGTTGAACCAGCGGCGGACCACGCGGGTCGGCGCGTAGACCGACATGTAGGTGTAACCGTGCGCCGCGACGAACCGCATGGTCTCCGTGCTGCCCGCGCCCGGGATGTAGATCGGCGGATGCGGCTCCTGCAGCGGCCGCGGCCAGAGGTTGACGTAGCGGTACTCGTAGTTCGGGCTGATCCACTGGAACAGCTCGTCCGACGTCCACGCCTTGATGATCAGGTCGTGGGCCTCGTCGAACCGGGCCCGCGACCGGGTCGGGTTGATGCTGTGCCCGAAGTACTCCCAGCCGATACCGCGGACGAAACCGGAAACAAGGCGTCCGTCGGTCAGGTGGTCCAGCATGGCGATCTCCTCGGCCACCCGCAGCGGGTTGCCCCGGATGCCGATCGCGTTGCCGAGCACCATGATCTTGGCCCGCTCGGTGCGCCGGGCCAGTGCGGCGGCCATGATGTTCGGCGACGGCATCAGCCCGTAGGCGGTCTGGTGGTGTTCGTTGACGGCGATCCCGTCGAAACCGAGCCGATCGGCGTATTCGAGTTCGTCCAGATAGCGGTGGTAGAGCCGGTGGCCGGTGGCGCGGTCGAAATGGCGGTTGGGGAAGGTGAGCGACGGCGACGAGTACTTCTCGTCGAAATCATCCGGCAGGTACGGGTAGGGCATCAGGTGGAAGAAGACGAATTTCATCGGCGTTGTCCGCTCAGCTGGGTGTCCCGCGCGAGAAACTCCGCGGTGATATGCGCGAACTCCGCGGGGCGTTCGAAGTACATGGCGTGGCCGCAGTCCCCGACCATCGCGAACCTGGCGTTCGGGATGAGAGCGGCGTACCGCTGGCCGTGCGCGACCGGGATCAGCCGGTCGTCGGACGCCCAGCCGACCAGCGTCGGCGCGACGATCCGGTGCAGCCTGCGTTCCAACTTCGGATTGCCCATGAACGGCACCCAGCAGAACCTGGCGAGCGCGGTCAGGTCGCGGTAGGCCGCGAGCATTCCGTCGATGTCCGGTTCGGCCCGGAAGATCTCGGCGGCCATGGCCGGGTCGTGGAACAGCACCTCGATCAGCTGCGGCGGGGTCATCCGGAACAGGTCGGCCACCGGATGGTCCGGCAGCCGCAGCCCGGCCGCGCCCAGCAGCACCAGTGAGCTGATCGCGTAGGGCGCCAGCACCGCGAGTTCGGCGCCGATCCAGCCGCCGAACGACCCGCCGACGACGTGCGGGCAGTCCAGCCCGAGGCCTTCGATGACGTCGAGGTAGTGGTAGACGAGGTCGTCCATGTCCTCGATCTCGGGCAGTTCGTCCGATCCGCCGAAACCGGGGTGGTCGGGTGCGAACACCTCGAACCGGCAGGCGAGCAGCTCAAGGAAGTCGTTCCACTGTCCGGCGCCGCCCGCCGCGTGCAGGAACAACAGCGGCTCGCCCTCGCCGGCGCGCAGCAGATGGACCCGGCCGCCGGAGACGTCCAGATACTCCTCGGTAGGCATCTTTGCCTCTCTAACGCATTTGTTTCGAAAGTAGTTTCGAAACAGTTTCGAAGACTGATCTTGGTGGTGCCATCGGGCACACACCAGGACGAAGCTAGGTGAACCGACCAGTCGGAACGAGCCACTTTCCGCACTGTCCAGCCATTTCACGCATCGGCTTGACACCCGTTGGCAAACAGCGTGATGCTGCTAGCCGAGATCTTGCGGACCATGTGTCCGCGTGGAGGGTGGAGATGGGGACGCCGCTAATATCGGTGGGCGACGAATTGGACGAACCGGAGGACGTCGGCCTGCCGCATCCCAGGCTGATCGACACGGCGGATCCGTACGAGGCCAGAGTGCGTACGCAGGAGTTTCTCCAGTGCTCGCACCGGATGACGGTGCTCGAGCGGGAGACCCCGTTTCTGGCCAGGGTCCGGTACCGGTCGATCAACGGGCTCGGCCTGATGTCGTCGAGCTACGGCGCGGCCGTGGAGATCGGCTGCGCTCCCCCGATCAACCGGATCAGCCTGAGTTTCGTGTTCGGCGGCCAGATGCTGATCGACGACGGCGGCCAGGCCGACGTCGCCAACGCACACCAGGCCGCCGCGTTCAGCTTCCACGAGGACCTGACGATGCGGTGGGCGCCCGGCATGCGGCAGCTCATGCTGACGATCGACAAACCGGTCATCGAACGCTATCTGGGAAACCTGCTGCACCAACCCGTCCGGCAGCCGCTGCGCTTCCAGGGCCGGGTCGACCTCGCCGGCAGCGGCCAGTGCATCGCCGCCGCGGTGCGGACGATGCGCCGCGCGTTCACCCTGTGCGGCAAGGCAGGCCCGCCGCCGGTGCTCGCCACGGAAATCGAACACAACATTCTGACCACATTGTTGCTCACCCACCGGCACAATTACACGGACGCCATCTTCGCCGCGCCGACGCTGCCCGCGCCCCGCGTGGTCCGCAGCGTTGTCGAGCTGATCGACGCCACCCCGGAGAAGGCGTTCACCGTGGCCGGCCTGGCCATGCACGCAGGTGTCAGCGAACGGTCCCTGCACGCCGCGTTCCGCCGGCAGCTTGGCATGTCGCCGATGTCCTACGTACGCCGTCGCCGGCTGCAACAGGCGCACGACGAACTGCTGTACCTGGACCCGGCCACCGGAGTCACGGTCACCGATGTCGCCCTGCGCCACGGATTCACCCACACCGGCAGGTTCGCGGCCACCTACCGGCAACGCTTCGGCGAGCCGCCGTCGGCGACCCTGCGGCGCGGCGCCTGACCGATGCGGCACCACCCGACCGGGTGACACCTCGTGGGATGCTGTTGCCACGTCACATGGCGGCTGGACCATGAAGGGGCGGACCGGTGATGAGCGCATCGGGATTGGCTGCGGTCAACCACATCGTGGTGTTGATGCTGGAGAACCGGTCGCTGGATCACATGCTGGGCTTTCTCTACCAGGACACCAACAACGTCTCGCCGCGCGGTGACAGTTTCGAGGGCCTGACCGGCCACGAATCCTGCCCCGACGCTGGTGGGACACCGGTGGCGGTGTACCCGATCACGCCGAGCACCGCGAACGCCTACTTCCTGCCAGGCGCCGATCCCGGCGAGGGGTACGCCGCCACGAACAACCAGCTCTACGGTGCCAACTCGGCTCCGGCGGCCGGTGCGGTGGCGCCGATGACGGGGTTCGTGACCGACTACACCTCGGCGATCGCCGACAACCACGCCAAGGGCTGGTACGTGGTGCCGGGCACCACGCCGGACATGATCATGGCCTGTCACACCCCGCGGACGTTACCCGTGTTGTCCGGTCTGGCGCGCGGGTTCGCGGTGTGTGATCACTGGTACTGCTCGGCGCCCACGATGACGATGCCCAACCGGGCGTTCGCCTGTGCGGGCACCAGCCAGGGGCACCTGGACGACAAGACGAAGGCCTTCACCGTGCCGAGCGTCTTCGGCAGCCTGACCACGGCGGGGGTGTCGTGGAAGATCTACGGCGACACGAAGTCACCGTTGACGAAGTTGGATTTCCCGGACACCCAGCACGCCCCGGCGACCCATTTCGGGTTGTTCACCGATTTCCAGGCCGATGCCGCCGCCGGCAGGTTACCCGGCTACACGTTCCTCGAGCCCAGTTGGAGTTCCACCGGGAACAGCCAGCACCCCAACTACAACGTCGCACTGGGCGAGCAGTTGATCCTGGACGTGTACCGGGCGGTCAGGGCAGGACCGGGGTGGCCGTCGACGCTGCTGGTCATCACCTATGACGAGCACGGCGGCTGCTACGACCACGTCTCCCCGCCCTGGGGTGCGACACCACCCGACAATTCGGTTGGTGAGTTCGGGTTCGACTTCACCCGTTTCGGCCCTCGGGTGCCGACGGTGCTGGTCAGCCCGCTGATCGAGGCGGGCACGGTGTTCCGGGTGCCGCAGGGGTCGGTGCCGTTGGACCACACCAGCATTCTGGCCACGATCGAGCACCGCTGGTCGGTCCCGGCGCTGACCCGCCGGGACGCGGCGGCACCGGACGTGGGCGCGGCGCTGACCCTGGCGACCGCCCGCACGGACGACCCGCTGGCCGGGGTGACCGCACCCACCCCACCACCCATCCCGCCGGCCATGGCGACGCAACCCTCACACCTGCAGCAGGTCCATGCCGCACTGCTGGCACACGCCGCCGAACCGCCCGCTGGGCTGCACACCAACGCGGACTACCAGCAGTACATCGCGGCACGGTCGCAGCCCTCGGCCGACTGACCCGCTCACAGGCTGGCGGGCAGACCGAACGCGGCGAACATGGACGGCTGCTCGAACGCGGCCACGTCGATCAGGCGGCCCTCTTCGATGCGCAGCACGGTGAGCACGAACGGAACGAACGTGGTCTCGCCGGGACGGCGCAGGTATCCGGCCGTGCCCGGCTGCCCGTTGGCCATGATCGGCAGCAGCCGCCACTGGCCGAGCGAGTTCATGCCGGCCCGGAGCGCGTCGCCCACCTCCTGCCGGCCGCGCCATTCGCCGATCTCGGGCGAGATCGCCAGTCGGATGTCGTGGCGCAGCAGGGCGATCAGCGCCTCCGGGTCGGCGTGTTCGTGCGCGGCGATGAAGCTGTCGCGCAGGCGGCGCTGCTCCGCGTCGGGTTCGGCGGCCGGTGCCCAGTCCAGCCGCCCGTCCGGCCACTGGTCACGCAGCGTCGCACGGGCCCGTTGCAGCGCGCTGTTGACAGCCGGGACGGTCATGTCGAGCAGTTCGGCGACCTCCGCCGCGGGCCAGGTCACCACGTCACGCAGGATCAGCACGGCCCGCTGGCGCGGTGGCAGGAGCTGGATCGTGGCCAGAAAGGCCAGCGAGATCGTCTCCCGGCTCACCGCCACCGCTTCCGGACCCAGTTGGTCTGCGGCGAGCTCGTCCAGCAGTGCGTCCGGGTAGGGCTGCAGCCACGGCATCGTGGCGACCGACGCCGAGGTCACGGCGGGCACGGCGCGGCGGGCGTCCTTGCGCAGCGTGTCGAGGCAGGCGTTGGTGGCGACCCGGTACAGCCAGGTGCGGGGACTCGACCGGCCCTCGAAGCTGTCCCGGGAGCGCCAGACCCGCAGCAGCACCTCCTGCACGTGGTCTTCGGCCTCGTCGAAGGACCCGAGCATCCGGTAACAGTGCACGTGCAGCTCGCGCCGGTACCGGCGGACCAGGTCGTCGAAGTCCCCCACAAGATCCACCGGAGCACGGTACCCGGCGGACCGATAAGTTTCCGTCCGCGGTACGTCTGTACAGGACGACAGCGACCACATGGAACGGAGGAGCACGATGAGCAAGCTCGTGTTGTACATGGCGATGTCCCTGGACGGTTTCATCGCGGGCCCCGGCGATAACCCGGACGATCCACTCGGTACCGGCGGCCAGCGGCTGCACGACTGGCTGGGCGACGGCGCGGCCGATGGCCACAGCTACCGGCCCACCGATGAAGCCGGTCGGACGGTATTCGACGAGATGATCGCGACCGGTGCCGTGGTCACCGGCCGGCGTACCGCCGAGTTCGCCGGCTACTGGGGCGGCGACCACCACGACGGCGTGCCGATCTTCGTCCCGACCCACCACGCACCCGAGGGTACGCATGCCGGCGACGTCCGCTTCGTGACCGACGGCATCGAGTCGTGCGTCGAGCAGGCGAAGGCGGCCGCCGGTGGCCGCGACGTCATGCTGCACGGGGCTTATACGGCCCGGGAATGCCTGCTGGCGCGCGTGCTGGACGTGCTGGAGATCCAGTTGGTTCCGGTGCTGTTGGGCCAGGGAAGGCGCCTGTTCGACGGCCTGCCGCCCGACCACATCGAACTCGACCCGGTCCGGACGCTCGAGTCACCCGGCGCGCTGCTGCTGCGCTACGAGGTGAAGTACTGATGACCGCGACGATCCGTCTCTACATGTCGATGTCTCTGGACGGCTTCATCACCGGGCCGGACGACCGTGCGGGTCAGGAACTGGGCCGTGGCGGCTTTCGGCTGTTCAACTGGATGGACGACCGGATGTCCGACAGTCCGAACGGGCAGGTGACCGGCGAGGCCATGGCGACCGGCGCGGTGATCTCCGGGCGGCGCACCTTCGAACTGGCCAAGCGCTGGCAGGGCGATCACCACGACGGCGTACCGATCTTCGTCCTCACCCACCACGTCGACGACGGCGATGTTCCGCCGGGCAGCGCGCGGTTCGTCACCGACGTCGAAGGCTGCGCCGCGCAGGCCAGGGCCGCGGCGGGCGATCGTGCCGTCATGGTGCACGGTGCCGGCGCCGCGCAGGCGCTGCTGCGGGCCGGACTGCTGGACGAACTGGAGATCCACCTCGTGCCGGTCCTGCTCGGCACCGGGCGACGCCTGTTCGACGCGCTGGGCCCCGACCACGTCGAACTCGAACTGGTTCGGCGGCTGGAAGGGCAGGGCGTGACGCATCTGCGATACCGAGTCACCTGACCCGTGTTGGTTCAGCCGATGGCGTCGTAGACGAAGCCGCGGTTGGTGGAGCGGGTGCTCGGCCCGAGGTGGACGACGTACCACTCGCCGCGCCAGGAGATCAGCGAGAAGATGCCGATGGACTTGGTCCGGCCGCCGACCTGGTAGTAGAGGCGGGTGCCGTAGACGCGGTAGTAGGAGCCCTTGTTGTACTCGACGCCGGGGACGATCCAGACCGCGTGGGAGGTCGGTACGGTCACGCGGAGGAACGTCGCGGACGAGGCATCGGCGCCCAGCAGCGCGTGCGCCGCCCCGATGTCGAGGCGGTACCAGTCGATCAGCCGGTTCTGGTAGTCCGCCGACGCGTTCGAGATCGCCTTGACCTGCAGATAGGCGGTCTCGGGGAAGAAGAACGGCAGCGCGGTCGTCGGGTTGCCGGTGACGATGGCCTGCCACAGGTCCTGGGCCCCGGTCTGGAACATGGGGTCGTCGGGACTGGGCAGGACGTGGGTCTGGCGGAGCAGCCCGGCATCGACCGGCGCGGGTGACGGGCTCGGCGACGACGTGGTCGACGTGGGCGGCGCGGGCGCGACGCTGGTCGTGGGAACGCTCGAGGCGGCAGCGCCGGTGTCGATCGTCGCCGCGCTCGAACAGCCCGCGACCAGCGCGAACAAGGCCGCCACCGCCGCCAGGAGCGTGTACGTCTTCAGTTCGTAAGACCTGGAACTCACTCCAGCGACCCCTCCGCGTGCCCGATTGCCGCGCACAGTCCGCCGACGGCGGAGCCATTATGTGGGTAAGGCGGCCGATCGAGTGCCGCGGGGGCGGCCGTCACCCGACGACGGTCGCCCGCGGCACCGCCTCCTGCACGACAGGGGCCGCGAAGACGGACTCGACACCCTTCACGAACCACGCGACACCGAAGGCGATGATCGCCGCCGTCTCCAGGATCAGCATGGGATGGATCGGTTCGACGCCCGGTATCCGGCTGGAGACCACGACCAGCAGCAGGCTCGCCACGATGACGCCGCCCGCCGCGTAGTAGACGATGTTGTGCCACTTCGGCCGCACGGTCGCCGGTGTCTCCTCGTCGTTGGCGCGCGGGAACCGAAGCAGGCAGAACAGGGCCAGCATCCCGAAGAACACACAGGCGGACACCGCGTGCACGGTGGCCACGACATGCTGCGCACCCGACACAGGCGGCGGAGGCGTCGTCGGAAACAACGCGACACAGATAGCCGCGACCCCGGCGATGTCGCTGATAACGTCCTCAAAGAATTCGGTGCCACTGTAGGACAGCAGAAACACCCCAACGGCACACATACTGCCGACGAAGGCGCCCCGCAGCGGGCTGTAGTAGTAGCCACTGATCGAGGCAAGCACATCATGCGCAGGCCACAACAGATACCCGGCGATCAACACAACGGGCAGGGCCATGCCGATAATGCCGATGGCACGACGCAGGAACAGATAGGAGTGAACCAGCGATCTCATGGCCGGCTCCGTTTCTCTCGACCTCGGGCATCGCCGATTTTGATCAGAATTTTTGATCAGGCGATTACCTCCCTGCCGACGTATCGCACGATGCCGGTGACACGTAACCCCGTTATCGGTCCAGAAGCCGCACCCACTACCGCGAGTAGCTGCATAGATACGATCCGGTTCACCTTCGGATGCCCGCAAGTGCCTGGCCGGTCGGATTCTCGTTCCTCTATTCCTGCGGAGCCGTCGCGGCACCGTGGCCAAGTCCCGTGCCGTGGGCAACGGGTGTTGTGGCCGCCGCATTATTGAGTTGCGGGAATGGCATCGACGGCGGTAGACGGGGTACGTGCGGATCAACTGCTCGGACTTCCGTCCCTGCTACGAGGACGTGCTCGACGCCCAATCCGCCATGGCCAGCATGCCGGACGACGGGACCGCTCCACTCATCCTGATGGCCGTGCTGGCCCATCCGGACGACGAGTCGACCAGCGTCGGCGGAGTTCTCGCGCGCTACGCCATGGCCGGCGTCCGGACGGTCCTGGTGACGTGCACCGACGGCGAGATGGGCGACGGGCCGCACGGTGTCAAGCCGGGTCAGCCCGGCCACGACCCACGACAGGTCTCGGCAACCCGGCTCGCTGAACTAGCCGAGGCCTGCGCGCGTCTCGCCGTCGCCAGCACCGAACGGCTCGGCTACCGCGACTCCGGTGCCACCGTCGACCGGCGGCCCGAGCTCCCCGCATTCTGCGCGGTTCCGGTCGCGGACGCCGCCACCCGGCTGGCCGTTCTGCTGCGCCGCCACCGCCCACACGTGGTCGTCACCCACGATCCCGACGCCAGTAGCCAACATGCCGACCACATCCACGCGGGAATGGTGACAACACAAGCACTCCGGACCGCCGGCAGCACTGCCCGGCTGTACTACAAGGCACACGGCACCAGCCACTGGGCCCGGCTGCGGAAATCACTGCGGCACGTCGGGATCGACCTTCCCACGCCGACGGCCGATGTCGCCACGGCGCTGGCCGGCGTGGAACAGCGGATCACCACCACCGTCGACGTCCGCGCGGTGATCGACCGCAAACACGCCGCGCTGCACGCGCACGCGAGCCAGCTCAACTCGTCGCTGGCCGGCCGGCTCCCGCTCGAGGAGTTCCGACAGGCGTTCGGCACGGAGGACTTCATCCGCGCGGACATCCCCGAATCGGTCCGCATCCCCGAACACGGCCTGTTCGCGTCAGGTTGACGGCTATCTGTCAGTCGGTGCCGAGGAAGAGTGGATTTGTCATGGCGACCATCGCGTTCGGGACTGTGGTGTTGATGCCGCCGGTGGGGCGGCGTACCTCGGCGCGGGCCCAGCGGGTGTAGCGCGGGAACGTCGTCCACGACACGGTCGCGGCGCCCGATGCGGGGACCGTTTCGGTGTGCTCGACGCCGAGTTGGTCCAGGATCGAGACATTCGTGCCCGGCACGCCGGCGACCACGGCGGTCACCTCGACCGGGGTGCCGGTGCCGGCCGACAGCCGGTCGCCGATGCCGACGGTCCGGCCGTTCGCGGTCGCGGTGAACGTCAACTCCACGGCGGCGGACTCCGCCAGCCAGGAACGGCCTGCCTTGAGTCCGCGCAGCAGCGCCGCGCGTTCCAGGCTGTCCGCCAACACGACGGTGTGCGGGAGGGCGACGATCTGCTCCGGGTTGTGCGCGTCGGAGTCGCCGATCGCCGGGATCCAGCGGCCGGCGCGCAGCAGGCCGTCCCAGTGGTCGACGGTCTGCTGGTCGTCCGCGGTCCACGGGCCGTTCCACACCTCGACCAGGTCGGCCAGTTCGTAGCGGTACTCGAAGGAGCAGCCGAAGCAGCTCGCGAACGGGTGCGCCGCGGTGACCAGGCCGCCAACGCCGTGTACCTCGTCGACGAAGCGGCGGAACTCGTCCGGGTCGGACGCGCGGTAGCGCCAGTCGATCCAGTGTGCCGGCGGGATGCCGATCGCAGGCCAGTGCCCGGACCGTGTCGTGACCTCCTCGCCGTTGAGGATCAACAGGTCGTCGGTTGCCACGTCGCCCCATTGCAGCGTGGACGAGGACGTGTTGTGGTCGGTGGACACCATGAAGTCCAGGCCGGCCGCGCGGGCGTCGGCGACCAGTTGCGTCGGCGTGCGGCGCCCGTCGGAGTACACGGTGTGCAGGTGGCTGTCGCCGCGGTACCAGGCGCGGCCGCGCTGCCGGGCCGGCGCGGTGGTCGGCGCCGGGTTCGGCACGAAGGCGGCGCCGGACGGGCCGAACGTCAGCGTGATCGTCACCTGATAGTGCAGGCCCTGCGGCGCCACCGTGTAGGGGCCGAGGATCACGTGCCAGGTGCCCGGCGTGATCGGGCCGGGAAGGTAGCCGGGAGTCGCGCCGGACGCGGAGATCGAGAAGCTGGTGCGGAAACCGCCGGACCAGCCGCGGAACCCGCGCCGGTTGCCCAGTTGCACGCCTTCCGGGCCGAACATGCCGATGTCACAGGCATTGCCGCGGATACCCGGCGGCACGGCAGGCCGGTCGTAGTCGTAGGAGACGTCGATCTGGCTGACCCCGTGCGGGACCTCGACCGGCAGGTAGAACCAGTCCGGGGTGTCGGGCGCGAACGTGCCGGTGACCGTCTTGGTCTGCTGACCGGTGCCGGGGTCGGCGAACGCCATGCCCGGCAGCACGATCGTGGCGGCACCGGCCGCCAACGCGCCACCGGAGAGCAACAGGTTCCGACGGCTCACCTCGGACATGTCCACCTCCGTGACCCTACAACGACAAACCGACCTTAACCGTGGCCGAGTAACAACGGCTCTCGTGCGGATGAACAGCAGGCGGCGGGGTCTAACCGTGGATCAGGGCATTGACGCTCGCGTTGGCCTCGGCGAGGTCCGCCTCGGCCTGGCGGTCGTCCGCGTTGAGGGCGACGTGTAGCGGCGTGACGACGGCGCTGCTGAGCGCGGAGTACGGGATGAGCTGGTGCGTGGCCGCGGACACCGCGTTGTCCGGTCGGTAGACGAGCCTGCGGTCGGTGGTGATCTGTCGTGCCATCGTCACGTCGCTCGGCGCCGAGGTGAGCGAGTCCAGCACCGCCAGGTTGGCGGGCACCTCGTCGTATTCGGCGATGATCTTCTGGGCGGCGGTTCCACCGATCCACCTGGCGAAGGTCATCGCGGCCCGCAGTTGTGCCGAGCGCGGATTGACGTAGAGGTTCCAGCCGCCGAGCGTCGAGTAGCCCGGACCGGGCATGCCGGCGAAGGTCGGGAGCGGCGCGACGCCCACGGTGCCGGCCGGCTGGCTCACCGCGGCGTCGAGGTAGCCGGAGGACCAGTCGCGGAGAAAAGCGGCACCACCGCTGGTGAACGTGTCCACGGCCGGGGCTTCCTTGTAGGTCGTCACCGCGGCCGGGCTCGTGCCGGAGCTGATCAGCTGCCGCATCAGGGTCAGTGCCCGTAGCGACTGCGGCGAGTCCAGACCTCCCGCCACGGCATCCGTCGTGCCCGGTGTGGTCCGCAGTGTCGCGCCACCCGCGTCCGCGAGGACTTCCAGCCAGTTGCAGGCCAGTCCCTCGTAGTTGTCACCCTGCCAGACGAACTGGCTGGCCAGGCCCATCGCCTTCAACCGGGCCGAATCGCCGACGAGTTGCTCCCAGGTCGTCGGGACGGACAGCCCGGCCCTTGCGAGGAGATCCTTGCGGTAGTAGAGCATGCTCACGTCGGTGAACAACGGCACCGCGTAGACGTGGCCGCCGTAGGACAATGCCCGTACCTGACACGGATCGAAATTGTCCCAGAAATCCGTCGCCGACGGCGTGGACAAACTGGCGTCACACGTAGCCGTGCCGCGGCCTGCGCCGAATCCGGGCGGCAGCGGGATGGTGGGGTCCAGTGGTGCCGCAATGCCGTCGTGTGCGAATTCGGCGGCCCAGATGAGGTCGCCGAGATAGACGTCGGGGCCGGTACCGTTGCTGAGTTGCTCGTGCAACTGTGCGCGCTCTGCGTTGGTGTCCGCTACGCCGATGCGCAGCTCGACGTGAATTCCCGGATTCGCGTGTTCGAAAGCGTCCGCGAGTGCCTGGCGTGGCTCGCGCGCGCCCTGGGTGATCGGCCCCAGGTACCACGTGATCGTGACCGGGTCGTTGCCGTTGGGCGCCGGCCCCGGGGACGGAGCGCACGCCGCGACGCCCAAGAACGCCAGGAGCAGGCAGAATCGGGATACCGCTGCGGACAACCGTCGTTCCCCGTGGCCGGTGCGCACCGGTTCACTCTACGTCGCACCGGTGTGGCTTTTCCACGAAGGTGGATACTCATAAGATCTCGGGTGGATTGGCAGGACGAATTCCGCGGGAACGGGGTGGCATGGCGCACGAACTCGGCACGGCATCGGACTCGCCGGAGGACGGGTCGGCCGCTGTCGAGCGCGCGCGAGGCGGTGTGCGGGCGTGGATTCGCACCCTTTCCCACGGTGTGGTTTCCGGGATGCATGATCTCGCCCCGTTCGCCGTCGTGGCCATGCTCGCCGCCGCCGCGCTGGCGCCGTTCGTTCCCGGCGTCACGCCCGGCCTCGACACGCTGGAGATCGCGCTGCTCCAATTGGGGCAGGTCGTGCCCAATTACCTGGCCGACGTGCTACGCGACTTCGTTCGGCGGCGGCGCAGGTCTGCCGCGGCCACGGACGAGGACGCGGTACGACAGGCACTCGCGGAATTCCTCGTACGGCAGCTCACCGCGGCCGACACGCAGGCCACCGTGTTGCGGGCGGACGTGGCGCATCTGGTGCATTCACTGGATGCCCTACGGGTCGCGGTCACGACCGACCAGGACGTGGCCAAGTACCTGACGCTCCCGTTGATCAACCTACCCGCCGAATTCCACGGGCTGCGCGACGACGTCGGTCGCGCGCTGGCCCAGGTGACGCGCATCCAGGGTGATCTGCTCGAGGCACTGGGCCGACAGGAACGCGAGCAACGGCTTTCCCGGGAGCAGTCCCTGCACGGATACCGGGAACTGCGGCAGGGCCAGCAACAGATCCTGCGCGCGCTGATAATCTTTCAGAAAATGGCCGGTCAGACGGCGATAACAGGGCCGGACGACGGATCAAGAACTCTCGGCGGGCCGGCCACCCGCGCCATCGAGGTCGGCAGAACAACCGGCGACAGCCCATATCCCGGGCTCGCGTCGTTTCAGATATCCGACGCGGGCCTGTTCTTCGGTCGGGAACAGCTCACCGCGGCAATGATGACGCGGCTGACCGAACGTTTGAGCGGACCTTCGGTGTTGCTGGTCATCGGGGTTTCCGGCGCGGGAAAGTCCTCCGTGCTCAACGCGGGCCTGCTCGCCGGACTGCGGCGCGGCGTACTGAGCCGGCCAGGGTCGGCAGCGTGGCCGGTGCTGCCGGTCAATCCCGGTGCCACGCCGCTGCGCGATCTCGCCCTCGGTGTCGCCAACCTCGCCGGGATCGCGGGCGGGTCCGTTGTGGACGATCTCAAGGCGGAGCCTGCCAGGCTGGCCGACATCGCCCGGCAGATGTTCCTGCCGTCGACGCCCGGCGGTGACCCGATGCTGCGGGTCGGTTGGCCGATGCGCCCGCAGTTCCCCGACGGCGAGAACCCGCGGTTGGTGATCGTGGTCGACCAGTTCGAGGAGCTGTTCACCCAGTGCCAGGACAAGGCGGAACGACGCGACTTCGTGCGCGCCCTGCTTTCCGTGGCGTCCGCAGAACCAGGCCAGACCCCGTCGGGTGTCGTGGTGCTCGGGCTGCGCGCCGATTACTACTCCGCGTGCATGGCATTCCCCGACCTCGTCCCGATCCTCGAGGACAACCCCGTGACGGTCGGGCCGATGTCCGTGGCGGAACTGCGCGAGGCGATCACCCGACCGGCCGCGGCGATGGGCAGCGAGGTCGAACCCGGCCTGGTGGAACTGATGCTGCGGGATCTCGGCGTGCCGTCGGACGCGCCGGACACGGCGACCGCCTACGACCCCGGCGCGCTCCCGCTGCTCGCCCACGCCCTGCACGTGACCTGGGACCGCGGCCGGCCGAACGGCCTGACCACCAGCGCCTACCAGGCGTCCGGTGGCCTGCGTGGTGCGCTGGCCACCACCGCGAACGGTCTCTACGAGAGCCTGGACGACGAACGGCAGGACGTCATGCGGCGCCTGCTGCTGCGCCTCGTCGACGTCGGCGAACGCAGCGGCGACCGGGACATCCGGCGCCGGCTGCACCGCAAGGACATCCGGCGGGAGTGGCCCGGCGAGGCCGAGCAGATCGAGGCGGTGCTGGACCTGTTGGTGCGCAACAGGTTGGTCACGTCCGGCGACGACACGTTCGAGATCATCCACGACGCCCTGCTGCGTTACTGGGACCGGCTGAAGGGCTGGATCGAGACCGACCGCCAGTGGCTGATCAAGCGCAAGCTGCTGGAGGAGGCGGCCCGCACCTGGGACGACGACGAACGCCCCGACAACGTGCTGGACCACCACTCGAGCCTGGAGCGGGCCCGCATCGAGGCGGTCGTGCGCGAACTCCAGGAAACGCCCGCGCACGGTGCCGATCTGGGCACGCGGGAACGCGCCTTCCGCAGTGCGTGGGTCGCGGCGCGGGCGGCGCAGGCGCGCGAGCAACGCCGACGCGTCCGCAGGCTGCGCGCCACCGCGGCACTGTTCGCGGTCCTGATGCTCACCGCCGGCATCGCCTTCGCCTTCGCCGCCGCGCAGGCGAACAGCGCCGGGAACCAGCAACGCCAGGCCGACACGATCGCGGCCGTGCAGCACGCGCAGGCCGTCCGCACCAGCGACCCGCAACTGTCCGGCCTGCTCGACGTGGCCGCCTACCGGATGAACGGCGCGAGCCAGGCCGTGCGGGACAACCTGCTCAGCGCGCAGGCCACCGGAGTCGTCGCCCGGCTTCCGCACCGCAGCGGCAAGGCCGACAACGACGTGGTCTTCAGCCCCGACAGCGCGATGGTCGCCAGTCTCGCCGACAGCCAGACCATCGACCTGTGGGACGTGGCGGCCCTCCCCTCGGGCGACGCGCGGTCGCCCACCGCGGTCCTGCGCGCCGCGAGCCCGGTGTACGACGTCGCGATCAACCGGGACGACACGCTCGCGGCGGCCGAGGCCGACGGCACCGTCCAACTGTGGAATGTGCCGTCCGGTCATCCGCTCCGCACGCTGTCGGGTCCACCGGGCAACACCGGTCCGATGAACGCCGTCGCGTTCGACCCCATTCGTCCGACGCTCCTGGTCGGCGCGGGAAACGGCGGCGACGTCCAATTGTGGGACACCGTCACCGCCAACGCGATCCGCACCCTCGACCAGCCCGCGGGACAGCCTGGCAGTCCGATCAGCGCCCTGGCGTTCAACGTCGACGGGCGGCTCGCTGCCGGCGATGAGAACGGCCTGATCAACCTGTGGGACATCCGGGGTTGCGGCGCCGCGTCGTCGTGCGAGCCGATCGGCCTGACGCTGTTCGGTGGCGTCGCGGCGATCGAGGCGGTCGCGTTCGATCCGGCGAACCCCGATCTACTGGCGAGCGGGGGCTCCGACGGCAAGGTCCGCCTGTGGGACACCGCGAGCGGCGGGCAGCGGGACCAGTTCACCGCCAACACGCAGGCCGTCCGTTCGGTGGCGTTCACGCCGGACGGCCGGACGCTGGCCAGCGGTGGCGAGGACGCCGCCGTTCGGCGCTGGGACGTGGCGTCCGGGCAGCAGCTCACGCCACTGATCGGCCCCGCCGCACCGGTCCAACGCGTCGCGTACAGCCCGGACAACCGAATCCTCGCCTACGCCGACAGCCTCTTCGTCGGCCTCGCCGATGCCGGCGCCGACCGCACCGGGGCGGGCACGGCGGCGGTGTTCGCCGTGCCGGGACATGCCGGCCTGACGGCCATCGCGCTCGGCGACGGCAGCGTCCGGCTGTGGGACGAAGCGCACCCGTTCGACCAGCACACACTGCCCGCGTCGGCAGCCCCCGCGCCGCCGGTGGCCGGCGGTGTGCTCGGCTCGTCGGCCGTCGCCGTCAGCCGGGACGGCACGCTGCTCGCCGTGCCACGCAACGGCGAGGTGCGCGTATGGCGCCTGGGCCGTGCCGCACCGGACACGATCCCGGATGCGGTGACCGCGGTGACCGCCGCGGGCGACACGACCATCACGGCGGTCGCCCTCGGCGCCGGCAGTACTCCCGGCCCGACGGAGCAATTCCTGGTCGGTGCGGAAGCAGGCGGCCGGATCGACCTGTGGAACCTCACCGCCTGCATGCGGACACCCACCACGGTCTGCCCGCCGAGCACCACGCTCGCCAGCAGCAGCGCCACGATCGACGCGCTCGCGTTCGACCCGGTCGCACCGGTCGTCGCGGGCGCGGACGCGGCCGGCAGCGTGCACCTGTGGAATCTCGCGGCACGCTCGTGCGACACCACCAACCGCGGCCAGCCACCGTGCAGCGAGGCGGACGTGCTGGTCAGCCAGCTCAGCGAGACAGCGGTCGGCGCCATCGCGTTCAGCCCGGACGGGCACCTCCTCGCCGGTGCCAGTGGCAACGGCGCCATCAGCCTGTGGACCATCAGCCCCACCGGCACCGGCGTCCTGAGCTCGGCCACGTCCGCCGATCCGGGCTCGATCAACGGCATCGCCTTCGGCACGCAGACCAGTCCCGTCGGCCCGTACTCGATCGCCGCCGCGGGCGCGACCGGCACGATCAGCCTCATCACGGTCGATCACACCGGCACCACCCTCGCCGTGGCCGCCACGCTCTCCGGCAACAACGGCACGACCACCGTCGACTTCCTCGACGGCGGCACTACTCTCGTCACCGCGGACGCCGCGGCGACACCGGCCTACTGGCACCTGTCCCCCGCCGTGGTGACCGACCTGCTGTGCGCCGAACACCCCGAACTGACCCTCGGCCAGTGGACGGCCGAACTCCCTGATCAGCCGTACCAGACAGTCTGCCGGTAAGGAGGGCCATGACGGACGATGAGCTCGTCATCGAGTTCGCCCTGACCCGCCTTGACAATCCCGACCTCGACCTCGAGGAGATCGCCGCGCTCGTCGTCCGCCGGATGAGCCAGGACCGCGTGCTGGAGTTCGCGTCCCGGAACCTCGCCACCCGAGGCGAGTTGCGCGGCGCCGTGTTCCCGTCCGCCGTCGAGCACGTACTGCGGGTGGTGCTGACCGTGCGCGGTCCCGTCGACTGACGACCGCGCCCGGTGTCAGTCGTCTTCGCTGGCGGGTACGAACAGCAGGCCCTTGGGGCTGCCGAAACCGGTGCCGAACGTGGTGACCGCGCCCGTCCGGAGATCGACGGTGCTCAGCGCGGCGGGTGTCGGCGACCCGCTGGGTACCGAGGCGAACGCCTGGCCACGCTGGAACCTGCCGGTGATCGCGATGATCCGGTTGTTCTGACTGTCCACAACGTACAGCGTGCCGCGCTCGCTCGATGCGAACGCGCTGTCGTCCACCTGGGTGGTCAGCGACACCACGGTGACGTGCTGGTCGGGCTGGCCAGGGTGCGACAGCAGGATCAACTGGCCGTCGCCCTGGCTGTCCAGCAACAGGTCCCCGCCGATGCGGGGCACGGACTGCGGCACGATCTCGCTGGAGTCCGGATCGGACAGGTTCAGCGTGACGTGCTTGCCGCTGACCGCGTCGGTGGCCACCGAGTTGTCCGACAGCACCGGTGTCAGGTCGACCACGCCGTCGTCGAGGGTCGCCCGGTACAGCGCAGGCTTGCTGAAGGTGATGCCGTCGGCGTCGGGGGCGGGCGCGGACGCGGTGATGAAGATGGTGCCGTGCCGCACCACGATGCTGTCGGTGCCACCGCCGTGTGACAGTTCGGCCGCGTTGTAGGTGAAGTGCCGCACCGTGTTGTCGGAGATCGTGTAGAGGCTGCTGTTGCCGTCCTCGTTGACCGAGGCGATGACCCGATCACGGGTCGGGTCGGCGCCGAGGCCGTCGACCTTGCCGGTCAGATTCCAGCTGCCGACCCGCCTGCCGTGCCGGTCGTACTCGATCACCGTGCTCCTGGTCTGGCCGGACGGCGCGGGCTCGCCCATGGAGCCGACACCGTTCTGGTAGCCGACGAACACGTGGTCACCCAGCGTGGCAATGTCGTCCGGTCCGGTCACCGCGGCGTTGGGACTGGCCGCGAAGACGGTGGCGGAGAATCCGGCGGGCAGGGTGATACCGGCCTTGGCCGACGATGTGGCCGCCTGCGCGGATACGCCCGGCGTCGCCACCAGGAGCGCGGCGCCGACGACCGTCACGACCGTACGCAGGTGCCTGCTGTTCAGCGTCATGGCTCGGCATGCTCGTCCGGACGGGTGACGCGCCGGTGGACATCACCTCGACCAGCCATGACCAGCCCGTGACATCGGCAAGACCGTCAGGGCAGCCGGGAGACCTGGTAGTGGCTGATTCGCCAGCCGTCGGCGTCCTGTCGCAGGATCACGCTCAGGTTCACGGTCAGTGTCGGGCGATCGGTGAAGGCGAAGTCGACGGTCAGGTAGCCCAGCACGAGATTGGCGGCGAGGCGGCGGGTTTCCAGGATCGTGTAGGCCGCCGTCATGCCGATCGGCTGGCTGTCGTAGTAGGCGGCGACCTCGTCCTGGCCGACGGTGTACGGGTGGAGGCCCTGGAAGATCGTGTCGTCGGTGAAGTACGTCGCGGCGCGCTTGGCGTCGTGTGCGTCGACGGCGGACTTCCACTGGTCGAGTACGTCGTGGAGAATGCCCGTTTCGGTGGTGTGCATGGTGGTGTCCCTTCCCGTTGTGGTCAGTGTCCTGCGCTCTGGCCGCCGTCGACGTGCAGGATCTCGCCGGTGACGAACGGGGAGTTCTCCAGGTACACGATGGCGTCCACGATGTCGCTGATCTCGCCCATACGCCCGATCGGGTGCAGGCGCGCGAGGGTGTCGTGGGTCTCCTCCGGATGCATCGGCGTTCGGATCACGCCCGCTGCCACCGTGTTGACGCGGATACCCCGCGCGGCGTACTCGATCGCCAGTGACCGGGTCACCGCGTTCAGGCCGCCTTTGGTCAGCGACGCCAGTGCCGATGGCACTTTCGTGTTGGCGTGGTCCACCAGGCTGGTGGAGATGTTCACGATGTGGCCGCCGTCGCCGTCCAGCATCGCCTCCACCGCCCGCTGCGTGACGCCGAAGAACCCGCGCAGATTCACCCCGGTCACCAGGTCGTAGTCCGCCGCGGTGTACTCGGTGAACGGCTTGGCGACGAACACACCGGCGTTGTTGACGAGGGTGTCGACGCGGCCGAACGTGGCCAGTGCCCGCGCCACGATGCGCGAGTCGACGGCGGGATCGGCGATGTCACCTGGGACGGTCAGCACCTGCGGGTCGTCGGACGGCGGGATGGAGCGTGAGTTGGCCACGACGGCGAACCCGAGCTTCCGGTACGCCGTCACCAGTCCGGCGCCGATGCCCTGCGACGCCCCGGTGATGATGGCCACTTTCTGCGCACTCATGTCGATGATCTCCTGTTTCAGGGCGTGTTCGTGCCGCACCGCGATTCGCGGTGCCAGAGGGAATGTGGTCCGCGTATCAGTCCACTGCGGACGATATGGAGCCGTGAACGACCGGTATTCTCCTAGCGGGCGGGCTGTCCTGGATCGCTGGGATGCGGGCCAAGAGGTGTGACCGTGTCGCGCCGCCATACCCGTAGTGGCATCGACGACAGCACGGTTTCCAGTTGCTCGGCGTCCGCCGCATTGAACAGGCCCCACGTACGCCACTCGCCTGGCGCCAGCGGTGGCCGCCACAGCCGCAGGAGGCGCCCCTGCGCGATCAGCTCCGCCGCACGGGCGGCCTCCCGCCCGCGCATCTCGGCGACGTCGTCGTCGGACGTTCCGGCCGGAACGGTGGTGACCATGTCGACGAGAAACTCCATAGCCACATGGTGCCTCATCACATCACCCGCTGGACCGGATGGCGGGAACGCTAGTATTCATGTCGTTTCCGCAGCTGACGTGATCACCTGCGCTGCCAGCCGGTGAGCTCGCTCGTCCCAGGGGGCAGGGTGTCGCTGGCGGCGGCCGCACGCAGGAACTCGATCAGGCTATCGATCAGCACCTGCGCCGCCCTCGGCGGTTCCAGGCCGCGCCTGCGCGCCAACAGGACCGTGCGGTGCAGGCCGGGGGCGCTGATCGGCGTGGCCCGGAACCGGTCCCGCACCACCGTGCTCGGCACGACCGCCACCCCGAGTCCGGCGTGGACGAACTCGAGCACCGCGTCCATCTCGCCGCCCTCGATCGCGAACGTCGGTTCGAAGCCCGCGGCGCGGCACGCGGTGAGCGTGGTCTCGCGCAGGTCGTAGCCGGCGCGGAACATCACCAGCGGGACGTCCTTCAGCACCGCGATGCCCATCCGGGCACGCCGGGTCGGGCCGGGGTCCTCGTGCCGGGAGATGACCACGAGTTCCTCGGTCAGCAGCGGGACGGTGGCCAGTTCCGGGTCGTCGTCCAGGCGCGCGTCGATCACCAGCGCCAGGTCCAGGGCACCCTGCAGCAGCGCGTCCTGCAGGTCCCGCGAGCCGTCCTCGTGCACCACGATGTCGATGCCGGGATACCTGCGGCGGTAGTCGGCGAGCACCGCGGGGAGCAGGCCGGTGCACAGGCTGGGGGTGGCGCCGAGCCGGACCCGGCCGCGACCGAGCGCGGCCAGTTCGCGGATCTCCCGGCGCGCGGTCTCGGCGTCGGCGAGCATCCGGCGGGCCACCGGCAGCAGCGTCTCGCCGGCCGCGGTGAGGCCGACCTGCCCGCGCGTGCGGTGCACCAGCAGCGCCCCCAGGTCCGTCTCGAGTGCCTTGACCTGTTGGGACAACGAGGGTTGGGCCACCCCGACGCGCTCGGCGGCCCTGGTGAACGAGCCTTCCTCCGCAACGGCGACGAAATACGCCAGTTGACTCAACTGCATGCGGCCAGCATAGCCTGCGTCTATCGAAATCAGAGATTCCATCTCTTTGACCTCTCGTGCCGCGGCTCCTACCGTGAGGTCGTGGTCATCGACATCCGTGGGCGTCCGGCCGACGTGGCAAGGGTCAGGACCGTGTGGCGGTCCACGATCGGCAAGAAGGCCGTCATGGCGGTCACCGGGCTGATCATGGTGTTGTTCCTGCTGGCACACATGCTGGGCAACCTCAAGATCTTCTTCGGGCCGCACGACTTCGACGGCTACGCCGCCTGGCTGCGCACCATCGGCGAACCGGTGCTGCACGGCGCCTGGTTCCTGTGGCTCCAGCGCGCGGTGCTGCTGGTCGCGCTGGTGCTGCACGTCACGTGTGCGGCGCAACTGTCCACACGCGACCGCGCCGCGCGCCCGACCCGCTACGCGCACGGCCAGCGTGCCACGGCGAGCTTCGCCACCCGGACGATGCGCTGGGGCGGCGTGATCATCGCCGTGTTCCTCGTCTGGCACATCCTCGACCTGACCGCCGGGCGTCACGAACCCGGACTTCGACAAGGGCGGCCCGTACCACAACGTGGTCGTGGACTTCGGAGTCTGGTGGATCAATCTCGTCTACGGCATCGGGGTGCTGATGGTCGGACTGCACGTCAACCACGGCTTCTGGAGCGCGACCCGGACGCTGGGCCTGAGCAGGCGCCCGGCGCCGCGACGCGGCCGTGCGCGCCGTGGGCAGCACGCTGGCCGTCGCGATCACCCTCGGCTTCCTCGCCGTCCCCATCGGCGTCATGACAGGGCTGGTGCGTTGAACATGACACTCGGATACACGACCGGCACCCCACTGGCCGACACGGCCGCCCCGAGCGGACCCATCGAGAAACGCTGGGACGAAAGGCAATTCGCCGCCAAGCTGGTGAACCCCGCCAACCGGCGCAAGCACCGGGTGATCGTGGTCGGCACCGGGCTGGCCGGCGGATCGGCAGGCGCGACGCTGGCCGAGCAGGGCTACCACGTCGTCCAGTTCTGCTTCCAGGATTCCCCGCGACGTGCGCACTCGGTGGCCGCGCAGGGCGGCATCAACGCGGCGAAGAACTACCGCAACGACGGCGACTCGGTGCGCCGGCTCTTCTACGACACCGTGAAAGGGGGCGACTTCAGGTCCCGCGAATCGAACGTGTACCGCCTCGCGCAGCTCTCCACGCGGATCATCGACCAGTGCGTGGCGCAGGGCGTGCCGTTCGCGCGGGAGTACGGCGGCCTGCTGGACAACCGGTCGTTCGGCGGCGTCCAGGTGTCCCGCACGTTCTACGCCCGCGGCCAGACCGGCCAGCAGTTGCTGCTCGGCGCGTATCAGGCCCTGTCGCGGCAGATCGATGCCGGGCACGTCGAGATGCACGCGCGGACCGAGATGCTGGACCTGATCGTGGTCGACGGCCGGGCCCGCGGCATCGTCGCGCGCGACCTGGTCACCGGCGAGGTGCGTACCCACCTTGCCGACGCGGTCGTGCTCGCCACCGGCGGCTACGGCAACGTCTTCTACCTGAGCACGAACGCCAAGGGCTCCAACGCATCCGCGATCTGGCGCGCGCACAGGCGCGGCGCGTATCTGGCGAACCCCTGCTTCACCCAGATCCACCCGACGTGCATTCCGCGCACCGGCGAGCACCAGGGCAAGCTCACCCTGATGAGCGAGTCGCTGCGCAACGACGGGCGCATCTGGGTCCCCTCGGCGAAGGGCGACGCACGCTCCCCCGGCCAGATCCCCGATGCCGAACGGGACTACTACCTCGAGCGGCTGTACCCGTCGTTCGGCAACCTGGTCCCCCGCGACATCGCCTCCCGCGCGGCCAAGCAGCAGTGCGACGAAGGCCGCGGCGTCGGACCCGGCGGTCTGGGTGTCTATCTCGACTTCCGCGACGCGATCGCCCGGCTGGGCCGGGCGGCCGTCGAGGAGCGGTACGGCAACCTCTTCGAGATGTACCAACGGATCACGGCGGAGAACCCGTACGAGGTGCCGATGCGCATCTACCCCGCGATCCACTACACGATGGGCGGTCTGTGGGTCGACTACGACCTACAGAGCAACGTGCCCGGCCTGTACGTGATCGGCGAGGCCAACTTCTCCGACCACGGCGCGAACCGGCTCGGCGCGTCGGCGCTGATGCAGGGGCTCGCGGACGGCTACTTCGTCCTGCCGGCCACACTCGCCGACTACCTGGCCAGCAACCCTCTGCCACCCGTGGATCCCACCCACGATGCGGTGCGGCAGGCCGAGTCGCGAGGTCGGCGCGCGGCTGGCGAGACTGCTCTCGGTCAACGGCACGCGGACGGTGGATTCGTTCCACCGCGAGCTCGGCACGCTGCTGTGGGAGCAGTGCGGGATGTCCAGCACCGAGTCCGGCCTGCGCAAGACCCTGGACCGGATTCCCCTGCTGCGCGCCGAGTTCTGGCGGGACGTCCGGGTGCCTGGCACGGGCGAGGCAGCTCAACCAGGAGCTCGAGAAGGCCAACCGGGTCGCGGACTTCCTCGAGTTCGCCGAACTGATGGTGCTGGACGCGCTGGTGCGCGAGGAGTCCTGCGGCGGCCACTTCCGCGAGGAGAGCCAGACGCCAGACGGCGAGGCACAGCGCGACGACGAGCGCTTCTGCCATGTGTCGGCCTGGGAGTTCACCGGCGTCGGCGCCGACCCGGTGCTGCACGAGGAGCAGCTCGAGTTCGACTACGTCCACCCAGTCCAACGGAGCTACGTGTGAGAATCACAGTTCGGATCTGGCGGCAGGCAGGCCCCGACGCCGAAGGCGCGCTGGTCGCCTACCCGCTCGACGGTGTCAGCCCGGACATGTCGTTCCTCGAGATGCTCGACATCCTCAACGAGGAACTGATCCTGAGCGGCCAGGAACCCGTCGCCTTCGACCACGACTGCCGCGAGGGCATCTGCGGCGCGTGCGCCACCGTCATCAACGGCCGCCCGCACGGCCCGGAACAGACCACCACCTGCCAACTGCACATGCGCAGCTTCGCCGACGGGGACGTGATCGACGTCGAGCCGTGGCGGTCGCGGGCGTTCGGAGTGATCAGGGATCTCGTCGTGGACCGATCCGCCCTTGACCGCATCGTCCAGGCGGGCGGCTACATCACCGCGCCCACCGGCACCGCCCCGGACGCGCACGCGACGCCGGTCCCGAAACCGGCCGCAGACAAGGCATTCGAGAACGCGGCCTGCATCGGCTGCGGCGCATGCGTCGCGGCCTGCCCGAACGGCTCCGCGATGCTGTTCACCAGTGCCAAGGTCGCCCACCTGAACTCGCTCCCCCAGGGCCAGCCCGAGCGCGAGTCCCGCGTGCTGGACATGGTCGCCGCCATGGACGACGAGGGATTCGGCGGCTGCACGAACACCGGCGAGTGCGTGCGCTCGTGCCCCAAGGACATCCCCTTCCAGAGCATCGTCGACCTGAACCACGAGTTCCTGCGAGCCGCCCTGAAGTCCTAACGGCCGGCCAGGCTGCGCTGTTCGGCCGATGTCATCTGTCAAACATAGGACAAAAGACCGGTCACGCCGGGCTACACGCCTTGACTTAAGCCTAAAATCGATGAAATGGCGGGTCGAAGCCGTAGCTCGGGAGGGCTTCCATGGTTGCGCGGAACTACTGTCGGCAGCATCGGTGCCGTGTTGGCGATGGTGTGCGCGGCATTCGCGGGAACGGCGCCGTTGACGTCGGCGGCGCCCCTGGCCGGTACGGTCCAGCAGACCGGCCAGGGGATCGTGGTGCAGCTGCCGGGTGGCGGCACCGAGCAGGTCGACGTGCGCAGTGACCGGATCCTGCAGGTCTCCTACGTCGCCACCGGCACGATTCCGACGCGGCAGTCCCTGTCGGTGAACGCGCAGTGGCCCACCCACCCCGCCTTCACGCTGGTCCAGAACGCCGGTTCGGTGGTGCTCAGTACCGCCCAGGTGGTGGCCACCGTCGACACCAACGCCGGGCTGGTCACTTACGCCGACACGCACGGCAACCCGCTGACGTCCGAGCTGTCGAAGACCTTCGGCGCATCCCCGTCCACGGCTCCCGGCGCGCGACAACAGGTCGACACGACGTTCAGCTCGCCCGCCGGTGAAGGGCTGTTCGGCCTCGGCCAGCAGCAGGACGGGGTGATGAACTACAAGGGCCACCAGGTCACCCTCGACCAGTTCAACGTCGGTGCCGTCGGCGGCCAGATCGGCATGCCCGTCATGATGTCCAGCCGCGGCTACGGCCTGATGTGGGACACGTATTCACGGGCACATTTCTTCGGCGACGCGAACAGCAATTCCGCGTACCGGTTCAGCGCCGAATCCGACTCGATGGTCGACTACTACTTCATGTACGGACCGGATCTGGACACCGTCGTCAGCGACTACCGCACGGCCACCGGCACCGCGCCGATGTTCCCGCAATGGGCTTACGGG
>CAVPCF010000072.1:0-62115 GCA_963702275.1 Candidatus Melainabacteria bacterium | reverse complement strand
TAGCTCGTGGTGACCGACCCGGACGTGCCGTCGTCGGTGCTGGCGCTGGTCGGTGCCACCGTGGAGCTGCGCCCGGCCGTCGGCGACCCGGCGGACGTGGCGAAGGACCTGGTCACGGAGGCCAAGGCGGGCCGTTCGGTGGTGCGCCTGGTGTCCGGTGACCCGCTGACCCTGGACGCCGTGGTGCGCGAGGCGCAGGCCGTCGCGCGCACCAGCGTCGCGTTCGACGTGGTCCCCGGCGTGCCGGCGGCCACGGCCGTGCCGGCGTACGCCGGTGTCGCGCTCGGCGCGGTGCACACCGAGGTCGACGTCCGCGGCGACATCGACTGGGCGGGCGTCGCTGGCGCGCCAGGCACCCTCGTGCTGCACGCGACCGGCGGCCACCTGGCCGAGGCCGCGTCCAACCTGACCGAGTACGGCATGGCGGCGCAGACCCCGGTCGCGGTCACCATGGACGGCACCGGCAACAACCAGCGCACGGTGGACACCACGCTGGCGTCGCTGGCCGCGGACGCGGGCGAACTCGGCGGAAACCTGGTCGTCACGGTCGGTGCCGCGGCGGCCGCGAGGTCGAAGCTGTCCTGGTGGGAGTCGCGGGCCCTGTACGGCTGGAAGGTGCTGGTCCCCAGGACCAAGGACCAGGCCGCCGAGATGAGCGAGAAGCTCAGGTCGCACGGTGCCATCCCGGTCGAGGTCCCCACGATCTCGGTCGAGCCGCCGCGCAGCCCCGCGCAGATGGAGCGCTCGGTCAAGGGCCTTGTGGACGGCCGCTACCAGTGGGTGGTCTTCACGTCCACCAACGCGGTCCGCGCGGTCTGGGAGAAGTTCCGCGAGTTCGGCCTGGACGCCAGGGCGTTCTCCGGCGTGAAGATCGCGTGCGTCGGCGAGGCCACCGCGCAGAAGGTCAGGTCCTTCGGCATCATCCCGGAACTGATCCCGTCCGGCGAACAGTCCAGCGAGGGCCTGCTCGCGGACTTCCCGCCGCACGACGACATCCTGGACCCGGTGGACCGCGTTCTGTTGCCACGGGCCGACATCGCCACCGAGACCCTGGCCGCCGGCCTGCGCGACCGCGGCTGGGAAATCGACGACGTCACCGCCTACCGCACGGTCCGTGCCGCCCCGCCGCCCGCCGACACCCGCGAGATGATCAAGTCCGGCGGCTTCGACGCGGTGTGCTTCACGTCGTCGTCCACGGTCCGGAACCTGGTCGGCATCGCCGGCAAGCCGCACACCCGCACCCTGGTGGCGTGCATCGGCCCGAAGACGGCCGAGACCGCCCACGAGTTCGGGCTGCGGGTGGACGTCCAGCCCGAGGTGGCCCAGATCCCGGCCCTTGTCGACGCCCTGGCCGCGCACGCGGCCCGGCTGCGCGCGGAAGGCGCCCTGCCGCCGCCCCGCAAGACCAAGCGCGCCCGCCGCTGACCGCTTGTACGCGAGGGCCTGGCCTTTTTTGGCCAGGCCCTTCGCGTCTTTCGTATGTAGCCGGGTGTCGGGGGCCGCGGCTAGGGTCGTGCCGGACCTGTCGCGGAGGGGGAAACCACATGCTGCCTTGGTCGGCCGAACTGGCCGGACGGCTCGACGAGCACGTGTTCGACAGCGACCTGTTGCGGGACAACCCCTTGGGCGACCCGGCCCAGCGGCCGCTCTGGGTGTACGTGCCGCCGGGCTACGACGACGAGCCGACCCGGCGCTACCCGGCCGTCTACGTCATCCAGGGCTACACCGGGCATCTGGAGATGTGGCGCAACCGCACGCCCTACCGCCAGCCCTTCCCGGAGACCGCGGACCGCGTCTTCGCCAACGGTGACGGCCCGCCGACCGTCGTCGTCTACGTCGACGCCTGGACCGCCTACGGCGGCAGCCAGTTCGTGGACTCGCCCGGCACCGGGCGCTACCACTCCTACCTCTGCGACGAGGTGGTCCCGTGGGTGGACGCGCACTACCGGACCATGGCCGACCGCGGCCACCGGGCGATCATGGGGAAGTCCAGCGGCGGGTTCGGCGCGATGATCACGCCGATGCTGCGTCCCGATCTGTTCGGCGCGCTGGCCACGCATGCCGGCGACAATCTCTACGAGTACTGCTACCTCCCGGGTTTCATCAAGGCCGTGCGTGGCCTGCGTGCCCACGACGGTGACATCCAACGCTGGTGGGCCCGGTTCCGCGAGCGCGTGGCGTTCACCGACAGCGAGGACGGCGAAGTGCTGATGGCGCTCGGCGTCTCCGCCGCGTTCTCGGCCAACCAGGACGGCACGGTGGAACTGCCGTTCGACCCGCACACGGGCGCGCTGCGGCCGGACGTCTGGCAGCGTTGGCTGGACTGGGATCCGGTGCGCATGGTGCCCAGGTACGCCGAGGCCATGCGGTCCATGCGCGCCATCTGGATCGACGCAGGCACCAGGGACGAGTACGCGCTCGACCTTGGCGCGCAAGCCTTCCACCGTGCGCTGCTGGACAACGGCGTGGCCGAGGACGTGATCCACTTCGAGCTGTTCGACGCGGGCCACGGCGCCATCGAGTACCGCTACCCGTTGTCCCTGGCCTGGCTGGCGACCCAGCTCAGCTAGGCCAGGGGCAACGGACCCGGCACGTCAGGGCTGCTGGACCAGCCGGAACGACTGCGAGGACACGCCGGTGCACGCGAGCTGCACCAACTGGGTGCTGTCCGCGGTGGACGAGTTCGGTACCGTCAGGCACTTCGAGCCGGTGTCGGCGCCGCCGTTGCGGTTGACGATGTGGTACACGCCGTTGCCCTCCGGCACGGCCTGCCACTGCTGGTTCTGGCCACCGCCGTACGTCCACAACTGGATCGGCGCGTTGTCGGCGAGGGACACGTTCGTCACGTCAAAGGCCAGGTTCGGGTTGTTCCGGTTGTTGATCCGCAGGTAGGGGCCGGTGGTCTGGGCGAACTGGAAGCCCTGTGCGGTCGAGCCGTTGCAGGTGAACTGCTGGATCGCCGTGCCGTTCGTCGTGCCGGCTCCCCGTGCGTCGACGCACTTGCCGTTGGCCGTGTTGACCAGGGAGTACCAGTTCGCGGGCGGGATCGGGTTGGTCGGCGCGTTGCTCGGCGCGCCGCCGCCCAGCCACAGCAGGCCGTCGATCACGAACGCGTCCTCGGCCGGGCTGCCGAACGTCGTGGAGAGCGGGGTGTTGGTGTTGTAGTTCATCCAGTTGTGGCCGAAGTTGGCGTACAGCATCTTGAAGTTCTTGTTCGTCCACAGGATCGGCAGGTAGCCACTGGTGAAGGACTGGTTCGGGTCGGTGCCCAGTGGGAAGCTGGACGGGTCGACCGACGCCAGGACCTGGATGTTCGGGTTCTGCCGCAGGTCGTTGGTCCACGAGTACCACTCGCTCACGGCCGACACGAACGTCGAACCGAGCCGCCGGGTGGCCGGGTGCTGGCTCTCCACCTTCAGCGTCGCGATGGTCGGGTCCCAGCTGTTCGCCACAAAGGCGCCGGTGCCCAGCAACTGGTTGTAGTACCAGTCCCACGTCGACGGGTCGGTGTTGAACGCCGTCACGTGGAAGCCGAACCACGCGCCGCCGTTCTGCATGTAGTGCTGGAATCCGGCTTGCTGCGCCGCGGTCTGCGGCGCGTCGTCGAGGAACATGATGACCTGGAACTGGGACGCGCTGAGGGTGTTCAGCATGTCCCAGTTGGTCGTGGAGGTGTAGGAGAAGTTGTTCGCCGCGGCCACCTGCGGGAACCAAGCGTTGGCTTCCTTTTCGAAACTGATGTGCGCGGCGTCGAAGGTACCGCTGTAGAAGGCCAGCACCTTGAACTGCGGCGTGGCGGCCGCCGGCCGTGCCTGGCCGAACGCGAACGTCGGCGTCACGCCGACCAGGACCAGCGATAGCAGTAGCAGCAACAGTTTCAGTGACCTGCGCGACTTGGGCATAGCCTCATGAAACCTGTTAACACAACTTAATTCAAGAAGCAAATTATCACCGTTTGGTAGTTCCGTGATTACCCGGCCCGCCGGTACGCTTGATGGCCGTTCCGGCCGCCTGCCCGGTCGCGGTAACGTCGGTGTCCCGAACCACGGAGGCGCCACGTGTTCCCCACCCATCGGCCGCGCCGGCTGCGGACGACCCCGGCCATGCGCAGGCTGGTCAGCGAGACGTCCGTGCGGCCCCGGCAGCTCGTGCTGCCGATGTTCGTCAAGGAGGGCGCCGACGCGCCGGCGCCGATCGCCTCGATGCCCGGCGTTGTCCAGCACACCAGGGACTCGCTGCGCAAGGCGGCCGTGGACGCGGTGCGGGCCGGGGTGGGCGGCCTGATGATCTTCGGCGTGCCCGCCACCCGCGACGCAGTGGGCTCCGGCGGCACCGACCCGGACGGCATCCTCAACGTCGCCCTGCGCGACCTGCGCGCCGAACTCGGCGACGACACCGTCCTGATGGCCGACACCTGCCTCGACGAGTTCACCGACCACGGCCACTGCGGCGTCCTGGCCGAGGACGGCAGCGTCGACAACGACGCCACCCTCGCCCGGTACGCCGACCTGGCCGTCGCGCAGGCAGAAGCAGGCGCCCACCTGGTCGGCCCGAGCGGCATGATGGACGGCCAGATCGGCGTCATCCGGGCAGCACTGGACGCCGCGGGCCGGACCGACACCGGCATCCTGGCCTACTCGGCCAAGTACGCCAGCGCGTTCTTCGGCCCGTTCCGCGAGGCCGTCCAGTCCGCGCTGCGCGGCGATCGCAAGACCTACCAGCAGGATCCGGGCAACGTCCGGGAAGCGCTCCGCGAGGTGGCGCTGGATCTGGCCGAGGGCGCGGACCTGGTGATGGTGAAACCGGCGCTGCCCTACCTGGACGTGGTGCGCGCGGTCGCCGAAATGGCCGAGGTGCCGGTCGCGGCGTACCAGGTGTCCGGCGAGTACGCGATGGTCGAGGCCGCGGCGGCGAACGGCTGGCTGGACCGCGACCGCACCATCCTGGAGACGCTCACGTCGATCCGGCGGGCCGGCGCGGACGTGATCCTGACCTACTGGGCCGTCGAAGCGGCCGGGTGGCTCGCCGACAGCTGACGGGTTCGGCCGCCTCGGATCGACCGATCAGCCTACCCGAACGGCAAATTCAGGTACCTGAACTGGTAACTTTCGGTCCCGGTCCGATTTATAGTCGTTTGGTGGGTTAGTCTAGTCACCATGACCACGCCATCCGCCCAGCGGTGGCCCGAGTCGCAGCGGCCGCCGGTGACGCGACTGCCTGCACCGGCACTGCCTGCACCGGCACTGCCTGCACCGGCACTGCCGCACCGGCACTGCCTGCACCGGCACTGCCCGTGCCTGCCGTTGTCCTGCCCTATCTGGGTATGCCCCTGACCCGCACCTACGCCTGGCCGGCCCGGCCGCAGCTCGTCGAACGGTCCGCGCACGCCTGGTGGCTCGCGGTCGCCTGCTGGTTCCTGGGTTCGTCGGTCGGCCAGTTCCGGCACAGCCCGGCCGCCATCGCGTTCACCTACCGGTACCCGGCGATCCAGGGCGCCTACCCTCGGTTCGACGCGTGGTCCCTGCCGGGGCCGCTGGCCGTCGTCGGGTTCGGCGCCGTGGCGGTGTTCCTGGCCAGCCTCGTGTTCCCGATGCGCGACGGCACCCAGTGGGCCCGCGTGGTGCTGACCGGTCTCGCCGTGCCGGCGGAACTGGTGCTGTTGCGCCAGATCGGCCAGTCCCTGTTCACCGGCCCGGCCACCGACGGCGGCGTGGTCCAGGGTGTGCTGGCCATTGTCGCGCTGTGCGCGATCCCGGGCGCGGTCAGCATGATGTACCGACCGGCGACCCGCGAGTATTTCCAGACCCACGTGGACAAGCTCCCGTCGCCGCTCTAACGTCCGCCTGGTGAGGACCCCGAAGGACGCCGACCTGCCGTCGGCCACCGTCGAGTCGACGGCGCCGCCCACTCCGGTGGTCGCCTCGTTCTGGATGCTGCTCGTCAGTGCCGCGTTGTGGTTGCTCATCGCGGTGAGTTCGGTGGTGACCTGGAACAGTGAGGTCAACACCCTGCTGCAGCAGCCACGTCCGGCCAACACCACGCAAAGCCAGGCACTCGGCACCATTCACGAGTACCTGATCGTCAACCTGGCGCTCGACGTGGTGGTCGCGCTGCTGTACGTGCTGTTCGCGTTCATGGTGCGGGCAGGCCGGAACTGGGCGCGACTGACCATCACCGGGATCGTCGGCCTGTTCGCGATATTCGGCATTCTCAACGGCGCGAACCTGTACAGCCTGATCATCGTGCTGATCGGCCTGGTCGCCGTCGGGCTGCTCTACCTGAAGCAGGCCAAGGAGTTCTTCGCGGCGGTGAAGGCCGCGACCCCACCCCGGTTCCGCCGATGACCAGCCCACCGGACCTGGCGCCGGTGCGCTACGCCGAGCCGGGCTCGACCTGGTGGCCGGCTACCTGGGGGTTGGTGTTCGCGCTGGTCGGCGCCGGTGTCGAGGCGCTGAGCGGCCCGGTGCACGTCCTGACGTGGGTACTGGTCGGCGCCGCCCTGTCCGGCCTGACCCTGATCTGGGTGCAGGCCCGCCGCCGAGTGTGCTCACTGCGCCTGACCGCGGACACCCTGTACCAGGGTCGAGAACCGCTGCCGGTGCACCGAATCACCGAGCTGGACGATGTCGGCACCCCGATCGGCGCCCGCGTGCTGGGTGGTGGCTGGACGGTCCCGAAGAAGTTCACCGAGGTACCCCTGCGCCTCGCCGACGGCACGGTGGTTCTCGCGTGGGCCAAGGATCCGGACGCGTTCCGAGCCGCGCTGCGACCACTGCTGCCACGTGATTAGGCTGGACGGCGTGACCACTGCGAACACACGCCCGGCCCGCCTGAACCAACCATGGCGCGGCTTCGTCGCCCTTGGCGAGGCGATCATCGCCGCGGTCGCCGTGGTGGTCGCCATCCAACTGTGGAATCGCGGCGTCACCACGATGGTGACCCCGCTGGGTGCCGGCCAGCCGCCGCTCAGGTCGACCATCTTCTATGCCAACTGGATGGCTGGCGCGATCGGCCTTGTCACGATCGCGGCGTTCCTGGCTCTGGATGGCCTGCGCCAGACCCTCCTCGCGATCCGCACCCGCCGTCGGTCCCTGCCTCCGTTGGTCACGGCCGCGCCGCCGCAGTGAGGGCTGTCAAGCCCTCCGAGTCAACTTGTGCACAACTTGCCGTTTATCCACAGATTGCTGACGAGCCCCCCATTTGGGGCTTGACAGGCATAGGGTGGAAAAGGGCCGTAGCCCCCAGGGTTGGGCGGGGGTCTGTCTGTGTGGTCGGCGGAATTGTAGTTCGGGGCTTTGTCTGTCTTTTGTTTCGGTCATTGGTTCTCCGTCGATTTTGTTTTGGTCGGGGACCTGGGCTGATTGGCTGGTCCACTTGATTTCCGCTTCTGCGTCACCCCGATCCCGTATTGTGGTGGAACGGTTTCTGGGGTTTGTCAAGGCGGGAAAGATGCCTTGACAAACCCCAGAAACCGTTAAGAGCGGCCAGGATCGGGGTGACGCAGAAGGACTGGGCAACGATGCCTGTGCCGCGACGTTTGGGCAGGTCCTTTATTAGCTGTGTGCGCGGGGCTTTGGAGCCTGCTCTTGTTTGTTCGGCGGCGGGCGGTTGGGTTGTGGTGCCTGGGTTGGGAGCCTGCTTCTGTTCGCTCGGCGGGTCCAGGTTTGTCGTTTCTCTCTGGGCTGAGGATTACTCGGTGGGTCTGCGAGGCGGCGTCGTCGTAGTTCTGGATGTTGCCTAGCGTCCCCGGAGGCTGGTGCCCATTGGTTGTCATGTTGGGGAGTGGTTGGTGCTGTGCTGGTCAGGCCGTCCCGGGGACTGGGTCAGAGCAGGACCGGCGGATCAGTAGCGACCGGTCGCGGACTGGATGGAAGCGTTGCTTCGATGGGTCCCGTTCCGGCTGGTTTGGCCGTCGGCGTGGTGGCTTATCAGGGAATTCCCAGGGAACTTGCAGGGTCCCCTCAGTGTGGACTCGCAGGATTTTCCCAGGTAACACATCATGTGTCTGCCGGGCGCGGGAGAGGGGGCGGCAGATGGTCGACCGCACGATGCTGCTGGTCGTTGAGGACGATCCCAGTATCCGTGAGCTGCTGGCCACCAGCTTGCGGTTTGCCGGGTTCGAGGTGAACACGGCCGCGACCGGTAACGAAGCGCTGCGTGCGGTGGAGCGGCGTAGCCCGGACCTCGTGCTCCTCGACGTCATGCTGCCCGACCGGAACGGGTTTGACGTGCTGCGTTGGCTTCGGTCGGGTGGGCAGACCGTTCCCGTGCTCTTTCTCACGGCTCGGGACGCGGCTGAAGACAAGATCACCGGGCTGACCATCGGCGGTGACGACTACGTGACCAAACCGTTCAGCCTCGAAGAGGTGATCGCTCGGGTGAACGCGGTGCTGCGCCGCACGAGGGGCGCGGGTGAGCCTGCCGAGGCGCCGCTGCGGTACGCCGATCTTGAGTTGCATGTGGACAGTCACGAGGTGCGACGGGCGGACAAGCTGGTTCCCTTGTCGCCCACCGAGTTCAAGCTTCTGCACTACCTCATGCGCAACGCGGGGCGGGTCGTGTCCAAGGCGCAGATCCTGGATCAGGTGTGGCGCTACGACTTCAACGGCGAGGCCGGTGTCGTCGAGTCCTACATCTCCTACCTGCGGCGCAAGGTCGACGTGATCGAGCCACACCTGATCCACACCGTCCGCGGTGTCGGCTACGTGCTGCGACTGGCGCCGAACTGACATGGCCCGGCTTCTCCATAACCTGTGGGCCTCGTGCCGCCGGCTGCCGCTGCGAGTGCAGCTGGTCGCGGCGCTGGTGGCGTTGCTGGCCGCGGTGCTGATCGGCTCCTATTTCGTGGCCTACGCGTCCATGCAGGGCTACCTCCTGCATCAGCTCGACAACCGGCTCAGCCGTACGACGGTGCCGATCGAGCGTCAGCTGGCGCTCGCGGAACTCCCGGGCGGCGAGACCTTCGCCGGCCGATTCGGGCGAACGTTCACGTCGGATACCGATCAGGTGCAGATCCGGATCGGCGGACAGACGGTGTGGTTCGGGACGGCCCCCGCGAAGGGGGCGCCGACACCTGCGTTGCCGGCCGACCCGCCGATCGGACACGCGTTCACCGTGCCGTCCGTTGGCGCGGGGAGCAGTTGGCGGGTGCTGGCCACCGCGTTGCCCACCACGACACCGGGCGATCGCGCGGTCATCCTGGTCGCCACCGACCAGGGCGAGGTGGACGCGTCGATCGGCGACCTCAGCCGGATGTACCTGTGGATCTCGATCGGCGCGTTGGTGCTGCTCGGTGGCTTCGGCTACGCGCTGGTGCGCAGGAGCCTGCGGCCACTGGAAGAAGTGGAGCGGACCGCTGAGGTGATCGCCACCGGCGACCTCACCCGCCGGGTACCGGTGCGCCGGCCTGGTAGCGAGGTCGGCCGGCTGGCCAGCGCGTTCAACACGATGGTGGAACGGATCGAGAGCGCGTTCCGGGCCCGGCAACGATCAGAGGCGTCCGCGCGCAGTTCGGAGGAGCGGATGCGCCGCTTCGTCGCGGACGCCAGCCACGAATTGCGTACTCCGCTCACGTCCATCCGCGGCTACGCCGAGCTGTACCGGCAGGGCGCGGTGACCTCGCCAGAGGATGTGGCAGGCGTGCTGCACCGGATCGAGGAACAGGCCGCCCGGATGGGCCTGCTGGTGGACGAACTGCTGCTGCTGGCCCGGCTGGACCAGCAACGCCCGTTCGAACACGCTCCGGTGGACCTTGCCGTGCTGACCGTCGACGCGGTGCACGACGCGCACGCCGCCACGCCGGAACGTTCCGTCGGCCTGCGGCTGCCGCCCGCGATCGGCGAGGAACCGGCGGAGGTCCCGGTCCTCGGCGACGAGGCCCGGCTGCGCCAGGTGCTGGGGAACCTGGTGAACAACGCGCTCATCCACACGCCGGCGGGTACGCCGGTCGAGGTGCGGGTCCGGCCGGAGGCGGCGGAGGCCGTCGTCGAGGTCGCGGACAAAGGCCCCGGACTGGCACCGGAGGCGGCGGAGCGGGTGTTCGAACGGTTCTACCGTGCCGATCCCGCGCGCGGCCGGGCCAACGGCGGCACCGGGCTCGGCCTGGCCATCGTGGCCGCCATCGTGGCCGCGCACGGTGGGCGGGTCGAGGTGCAGACGTCCGTCGGTGTCGGGACCACGTTCCGGGTTCGGCTGCCGCTAGCGATCGAGCGAAACGGCGACGGCGCGGAACAGCCGAGCCTGCCAGTCGCGTAGCCCGGTCCGGTCAACGCGGATCTCGACCACCCTGGGTCCTGGCGCCGGTGCCAGCGCGGCGCGCAGTTTGTCGCTCTCGGCGACCAGCAGGTGCGGCACGCCGTAGCCGGCGCACAGCGCGGCCAGATCCGAGCCGTGTGGGGTACCGAACATGCGCTCGAAGCTGGCGGCGTGCTCCGGCGCGCCCTGTTCCAGCAACGTGAAGATGCCGCCGCCGTCGTCGTTGAGCACCACGACGGTCAGGTCCGGTTTCGGCTCTGCCGGGCCGATGAGCAGGCCGTTGATGTCGTGCAGGAACGTCAGGTCGCCGAGCAGGGCATAGCACGGACCGCCGTGCCCCAGCGCGAGGCCTGCCGCGGTGGACACACTGCCGTCGATGCCGGCCACCCCCCGGTTGGCCACGATCCTCGGGCCTGCGCCGGGCCGCCCGAACAGGTCCACGAACCGGACCGGGTTGGACGAACCGAGGAACAGCGTCGCATCGGCCGGCAGCGCCGCGATCAGGTCACGGGCCACCTGTGCACCGGTCGGCCCCCTCTCGTCCGCCAGGATCCGGTCGACGACGGCCCCGGCCGCACGATCCGCCGCCAGCCACTCGGCCAGCCAGGCCGGGTCGGGTGTCGGCACGTCGGCGATGTGGTCGATCACCTCGGCGGCCAGGCGTTGTGGGTCGGTCCAGTCGGGCCCGGTGCCGTGCACCCGCACCCGCCCGGCAGCGCGCAGCAGGGCACCGACGCCGCGGGACAGGGTCGGCCTGCCGACCACGACGACCTCGTCCGGGCTTGGCGTCGACCCGGCGTTGAGCAGCAGCGATCCGTTCGCCAGCACCGAAGCGCCGCCGGCGAGCGCGGCCGCGGTGCCGGTCGGTTCGGCGATCACCGGCCAACCGGCCGCGGCGGCCGCCCGTGCCGCCGCGGTGATCCGGTCCGGCCGGCCGACCGGATCGCCGACCACCAGCACCGTCCTGGCCGCGAGATCAACCGCACCCGGCCCGGTCGGCTCCGATGCGGACCAACGGGTCCACGGCGAACCGTCCGCCCGCCCTGCCGGGTGATCCTCGTCGCCCGCTGGCACCAACGGCTCCCGGAAGGGCACGTTCAGCTGTACCGGGCCCGCGGCGGCCAGCGCGACCGCCCGGCACACGGTGGCCCGCCACACCGCGTTCCCGCCGTCCATGGGAAACGCCACGCACGGCGCCGCGACTCCGTACAGGTCGCGCTGGTCGATGGTCTGGTTCGCGCCCGTAGCGTGCAGTTCCTCGGGCCGGTCGGCGGTGAGCACCAGCAGGGGCGTCGCGGAGTGGTGCGCCTCCAGCACCGCGGGGTGCAGGTTCGCGGCGGCCGTGCCGGACGTGCAGAACACGCCGGCCAGGCCTCGGCCGGCTTTTGCCAGGCCCAGCGCGAGAAAGCCGGCGGACCGCTCGTCGATCCGCACGTGCAGCGTCAACCGGCCGGCCGTGGCAGCATCGAAGACGGCGATCGAGAGCGCGGCGTTGCGCGACCCCGGGCAGGCGACCAGGTGTCGAACCCCACACCGGACCAACTCGTCGACGATCACCCTCGCCCGCACGGTGGACTGATGCACCGGCTTATCCTCGCATCGTGAGCGATCCGACCGTTTCCGAGTTGTTCGATCCGGCCGCATGGCACGTCGTGCCCGGCTTCGACTTCACCGACATCACCTACCACCGGGCGGTCGACCAGGGGACCGTACGGATCGCGTTCCACCGGCCGGAGGTGCGCAACGCGTTCCGCCCGCACACCGTGGACGAGCTGTACCGGGCGCTGGACCACGCTCGGATGACGCCGGATGTCGGCTGCATCCTGCTGACTGGCAACGGCCCGTCTGTAAAGGACGGCGGCTGGGCGTTCTGTTCAGGTGGTGACCAGCGGATTCGCGGTCGTTCGGGGTACCAGTACGCGACCGGTGAGACGGCGGAGACGGTGGATCCGGCGCGGGCCGGGCGGTTGCACATTCTGGAGTGTCAGCGGCTGATCCGGTTCATGCCCAAGATCGTGATCGCGGTGGTGTCGGGGTGGGCTGCCGGTGGTGGGCACAGCCTGCACGTGACGTGTGATCTCACGCTGGCCAGTGCGGAGCACGCGCGGTTCAAGCAGACCGACGCGGACGTGGGCAGTTTCGACGGCGGTTTCGGCTCGGCCTACCTGGCTCGCCAGGTGGGGCAGAAGTTCGCGCGGGAGATCTTCTTCCTGGGCCGGACCTATACGGCCGACCAGATGCATCGGATGGGTGCGGTCAACGAAGTCGTGCCGCACGCCGAGCTGGAACGCACGGCGCTGGAGTGGGCGCGGGAGATCAACGGCAAGTCTCCGACCGCGCAGCGGATGTTGAAGTACGCGTTCAACCTGATCGACGACGGCCTGGTCGGACAGCAGGTGTTCGCGGGTGAGGCCACCCGGCTGGCCTACATGACCGACGAGGCCGTTGAAGGCCGCGACGCGTTCCTGGCCAAGCGGCCGCCGGACTGGTCGCCCTTCCCCTGGTACTTCTGACGTGCGCGAGGTCCGGTGCGACGGCAGCCCGGCCGCGGTGGCCGAGCTGGCCGACGCGGTGGCCGACGCCCTGGCTGGCGGCCCGACCGTGCTCCCGCTGGATTCCCGCAATCCCCGGATGGCCGAGCTGCGGGCCGCGATGGCGCCGGACGAACCGGTCGAGCCGAACACGGCTGTGATCATTCCCACATCGGGGTCGACCGGCGCGGCCAAGGGCGTGCTGTTGTCCTCGGCCGCGTTGTGCGCCTCGGCCACTGCCACGCACGACCGGCTCGGCGGGCCCGGCCGGTGGCTGCTCGCTACTCCGGCGCAGTACATCGGCGGCGTGCAGGTGCTGGTCCGCTCGATGCTGGCCGGGTCGAGGCCGGGAGTGGTCGACCTGTCCGGTCCGTTCCGCGCCGATCCGTTCGCGGACGCCGCCGCGCCGGTCCTGGCCGACCCGGGTCCCCGCTACACCGCGATCGTGCCCACCCAACTCGGCCAACTGCTCGACGAGGGCGGTCGTGGCCTCGCGGCGCTCCGCGCGTTCGACGCGGTCGTGGTCGGCGCGGCGGCGACCCCGGTCGAACTGGCCGACCGTGCCGCAGAAGCCGGGGTGCGGATCGTCGCCGCCTACGGCATGAGCGAAACCGCGAGCGGTTGCGTCTACGACGGCAGGCCGCTGGACATCGTCACGCTGCACCTTGCCGACGACGACCGGATCGAACTGGCAGGCCCCATGCTGGCCAACGGCTACCGCCGCGACCCGGACCTGACCGCGAAGTCGTTCCACGACGGCTGGTTCCGCACCGGCGACGCGGGCCGCCTGCGGGCCGACGGCCGGCTGGACGTGCTCGGCCGGGCCGACGACCTGATCAACAGTGGCGGCGTCAAAGTATCCCCGACCCTGGTCGAGCGGGTCCTGGCCGCCCAGCCCGGCGTCCGCGCGGCCTGCGTGGTCGGCCTGCCCGATCCGCGCTGGGGCCAGGCCGTGATGGCCGTCGTGGTCCCGCTGGATTCCGCCGACCCGCCGGAGCCGGCCCGGCTCGCGGACGCGGTGCGCGGCGAGATCGGGCGGACGGCGGTGCCCAAGCGGTTCGGCTTCACCGACCGGCTGCCGCTGTGTGGTCCGGGCAAAGTGGACCGGGCGGCTGTTCGGGCATTCCTGGCAGGCCCGTGAGCTCGGTACTGACCGGTGTCGGAAGATAACCGCATGGCAACAGCGGCTCAGTGGGTGGAGGGCGCCCGCCCGCGCACCCTGCCCAACGCGGTCGCGCCGGTCCTTGTCGGCGCGGGCGCCGCCTACGCGTGCGGCGGCTTCGTCTGGTGGGAGTCGCTGTTGGCGCTGGTGGTGGCGCTGGCGCTGATCGTGGGTGTGAACTTCGCCAACGACTACTCCGACGGCATCCGAGGCACCGACACGAAGCGCGTCGGGCCGCTGCGGCTGGTCGGCTCCGGCGCGGCCCGGCCGACGCTGGTCCGCGCGGTCGCGTTCGGCTGCTTCGGGCTCGCCCTGGCCAGCGGCCTGGTCCTGGTCGCGGTGTCCGGCCTGTGGTGGCTGCTGGTGCTCGGCGTCGTCTGCGTTGCGGGCGCCTGGTTCTACACCGGTGGCACCCGGCCCTACGGCTACGCCGGTTTCGGTGAGGTCGCGGTGTTCGTGTTCTTCGGGCTTATTGGCGTGCTCGGCACCCAGTACGTGCAGGCAGGGCGGGTCACGGTGGCCGGCATCGCGGACGCGGTCGCCGTCGGCGCGTTCTCGTCGGCGGTGTTGGTGGCCAACAACTTGCGCGACATCCCGACCGACCAGCAGGTCGGCAAGCGCACCCTCGCCGTGCTGCTCGGCGACCGGCGCACCCGGCTGCTCTATCAGGCACTGGTCGCGGTGCCGCTGCTGGTCAGCATCTGCGTGGCCGCCATCGGCGACCAACCGCTGGCCGCGCTGGGCCTGATCGCCGCGCTGCCGCTGTTCGGCCCGGTCCGCCGTATCCGGAGCGGCTCCGCCGGGCTGGCGCTGATTCCGGTGTTGCGCGACACCGGCCTTGCCATGCTGCTGTGGGCCGCCGTCACGGGCGTGGCACTGGCCGTGCACTGACGGTGTCTCGACCGGACAAGAAGATGGACCGCACCGCTGCCGCACCGGTATACCGGATTGTGTGCTGCCACAACGTATGTCGCGCGCCCTGGTCCTGATCGCCGCCACCTCGCTGGTCGGCCTCGCCGTCGCCGCACCGGCCAACGCGGCCACGTTCACCTCGCTGGCCGCCGCGTTCGACAACACCGGGATCAGCGACAACGCCAACACCGCTGCCGCGAACCTGGACGGCAGCGGCAACAGCCTGTCCGCGCAGGACCTGGCCGCGGCCGGCTGGTCGCCCGGCGCCGCGATCACCGTGGACAACACGCCGTTCACCTGGCCCACCGCCGCCACCGCGACACCGGACAACGTGGTCGCGGGGGGCCAGGTGATCGACGTGACCGGTCGCGGCAGCGCGCTGCAGCTCATCGCGACCGCCAACAACGGCCCGATCACCGCGAGCGGCGCGATCACCTACACCGACGGCAGCGCCCAGCCGTACACGATCGCCGTGCCGGACTGGTTCAGCGGCAACGCCGCGCCGCGAGCCGTCGGCCTGCCGCACTGGAACACCCGCAGTGGCTCGCAGGCCGCCTCGATCAAGCTCTACCCCGAGTCGGTTCCGTTGAACGCCAACAAGACCGTGCGCTCGGTGACCCTGCCGAACGTGAGCAACGGCGTCGCGCCGGGCGTCCCGGCCCTGCACGTGTTCGCGCTGGGCGTCCGGCCGGGTCCGGGCGCGTGGACCGGCACCTGGTCGGCGGCACCGGATGTCGTGTCGGGTGTCGGGCCGTGGACGCAGCAGACGCTGCGGATGGTCGTGCACGACAGCGTCGGCGGCAGCGCGGCCCGGCTGCGGCTCGCGAACACGTTCGCCGGTTCGCCGGTCGTGATCGGCCACGCCACCGTCGCCGTCCAGAACAGCGGCGGCACTGCCACCGGGACACCTGTTTCGCTGACGTTCGGCGGCGGGCGGCAGGCCAGCATCCCGGCCGGCGGCGAGCTGGTCAGCGACGGCGCGGCGGCGACCATCCCGGCCAACGCGAACCTGCTGGTCAGCGTCTACTTCCCCGGTCCTGTCACGTTCGCGATGGTCCACTCGCTCGCCCAGACCACGTCGTTCACCACACCAGCCGGCGCCGGGGACCACACCGCCGACGTGGCTGCCGGCGCCTTCACCGGCACGTTCGGCTTCTGGACGTTCCTCGGTGACGTGGACGTCATGACGCCCGGCCGCCCTGGCACGGTCATCGCGCTGGGCGACTCGATCACCGACGGCGTCGGCTCGACCGTCAACGCCAACCACCGCTGGCCCAACCTGCTGGCCAACCGGCTCACCAACCCGCACTTCGGCGTGTTGGACGAGGGGATCTCCGGCAACAAGGTGGTGTCCGACCAGTTCACCGACTTCGGAGTCAGCGCGGTCAACCGGCTGGACCGGGACGTGCTCGACCAGCCGGACGCGCGCACACTGATCGTGTTCGAGGGCATCAACGACGTGAAGGGTGGCACCCCGGCCGCCCAGGTCATCGCCGGCATCCAGCAGATCGCGGCCCGTGCGCACGCCTTCGGCATGAAGGTCCTGGTCGCCACGATCGCGCCGTTCCAGGGCTGGCCGGAGTTCACCCCGGCGACCGAGGCGGCGCGGGAGGCGGTCAACAACTACATCCGGACCACGCCGGGCTTCCTGGACTTCGACCAGGTCCTGCGCGATCCGGCCAACACGCTGCGGTTGCTGCCGGCGTTCGACAGCGGCGACCACCTGCATCCCAACGACGCCGGTTATCAGGCCGTGGCCAACTCGATCAACCTGGGCGCGCTCTAGTCGGTCCAGGTGCCGGTGGCCAGGAAGCGGTCCAGCACGGCGTGGTGCGGGGCGAGGTCCATGCCCTGCGCGGCGACCCAGTCGTCGTCGTAGTAGGTGTGGCCGTAGCGTTCGCCGCCGTCGCACAGCAGCGTGACCACGCTGCCGGTCCGGCCTTCGTCGCGCAACCCGGCGATCAGCTGGAACGCGCCCCACAGGTTTGTGCCGGTCGAGCCGCCGACCCGTCGGCCGAGGAGATCCCGCACGTGCCGCGCGGTGGCGACCGAGGCGGCGTCCGGCACCTTGATCATCCGGTCGATCACCTGCCCGACGAACGACGGTTCAACGCGCGGCCTGCCGATGCCCTCGATTCGCGAGCCGACCGTGCCGGTCAGCGTCGGGTCGCCGTCGCGCCACGCGTCGAAGAACACCGAGTTCTCCGGGTCGACCACGGCCAGCCGGGTGCGCATCCGCCGGTAGCGGATGTAGCGGCCGATGGTGGCACTGGTGCCGCCCGTGCCGGCGCCGACCACGATCCAGGTCGGCTCAGGGAACCGTTCCAGCGCCAGCTGCTCGAAGATCGACTCGGCGATGTTGTTGTTGCCGCGCCAGTCCGTGGCCCGCTCGGCGTGCGTGAACTGGTCCATGAAGTGGCCACCGAGCTCGGTGGCCAGCCGCCGCGACTCGGCGTAGATCGCGGACGGGGTGTCCACGAAGTGGCAGCGGCCGCCCTGCCGCTCGATCAGCGCGGTCTTCTCCTGGCTGGTGGAGCGGGGCATCACCGCGATGAACGGCAGGCCGAGCAGCCGCGCGAAGTAAGCCTCGGACACCGCGGTGGACCCGGACGACGCCTCGATCACGGTCGTGCCATCGCCGACCCAGCCGTTGGCGATCGAGTAGAGGAACAGCGACCGCGCCAGCCGGTGCTTCAGCGACCCGGTCGGATGGGTGGACTCGTCCTTCAGGTAGAGGTCCACCCCCCATTCGGTCGGCAGCGGGAAGGGCAACAGGTGGGTGTCCGCACTCCGGTTGGCGTCCGCGTTGATGATGCGGATGGCCTCACACACCCAGGTCCGAGTGGTCTCACAACATCGGTCGATGGTGGTCACGAACGCAGCGTACGAGACAACCGAACGTGACCGTGTTGCCCGACCTGGACCCTCATCACCCGGTCGAGCTGTGTTTGACCTGTGATTTGGACACCAATTTTTGACTGTTATGTCCGCTATTGGTCTAGTCCACCGGCGATTTCCAGGGTCACGAGAAGGTCTCGCCGCGCAGTTCGGCCCGCAGTCGATCCCGTGCCGCGCGCCGTACCGCACCCCGCGCGGCCAGCCCCGCGGCCACTCGTTGGTGCCAGCCGCGCAGCACCACCAAGGACACCGGCAGCCCGACGACGAGGCCGACCGCGATGCTCAGCAGCAGCGGCACGTTGATCAGCGTGAGCACCGCCGCAACCACCACGACCAGCGCAAACCGGGCCAATACGTAGAGTGTCAGATCCCGCCCGAGATGCGGCGGCACGTCGGGCAGGGCAGTGTTCTCCTGGCGGATCCCAGGGTCGGACTCGTCGGCCACGACGCTCACGCTACGCGGCAGGCGCGGCCCTTCGAGCGGTGCCTCAGGGCCCCCGATACCCTCCGCAACCAAAGTTGCTTCTGCATGATGCAGAAGAGCACGATTTGTCTCTTACTCCCTCTTTACCATTCACCTAGCGTTCGAGTACCTGGCGGGCGAGATGGCACTATGCGACCGGAACGCCGGATCTCCACGCATCCGTGTTCGACCATGAGGAGGACGACAGTGACTGCGTCTGTACAACACACGCGTCAGCAGGTCAGCGAGCGTTTGCTCACCCCTGGCGAGGTAGCCACGTTGTTCCGGGTCGACCCGAAGACGGTCACCCGCTGGGCGACCGCCGGACGGATCGGGTCGATCCGCACCCCCGGCGGTCACCGTCGATTCCGGGAGTCCGAGGTAAAGACTCTCCTTGCCGAGCTCACCACCGAGGCAAGCGAGCCTGTGCGCGGCGTGTGACCGGAGAACGGGCTAGCCTCGTAGCTACAAGCCCGCGGAGGTGTGACGACGAATGCTGTACTTGCTCGCCGCAATCGGCGTCGTCACCGTCGCGGTCCTGCTGTGGCGGGCGCTCAGCCCCGATCGGGTAGGTGTCGGTGCGCGGCGTCGCATCGTCGCCCCCGACGACGATCCTGATTTCCTGCGTCGGCTCGGTGAGCAGAACAACCGACCCGACGAGGGCGACGGGCCGGAACGTCCATAGATCATGAGTGTTGCGGTGAGCTAGGGGAGCTCACCGCAACACTCATGTTCGTGTGGGCCTGTTCGTGTGGGTCACGGTTGGGCCGCTGCCGCAGTTGTCAAGCTGCTTGTCCACAGGTTCTTGGCTTGTCCACAGATTTTCGTTAGGTCCCCCATTTGGGGCTTGACAACGGTAGATTGGAAAAGGGCCGTAGCCCCCTGGGTTGGGCGGGGGTCTGTCCTTTGGGGGTTCGCTGTTTGGCTGGTCCTCGCGATTTGGGCTTCTGCATCACCCCGATCCGTTATCGTCGTGACGGTTGGTGGGGTTTGTCAAGGCGGGAAAGAGTACCTTGACAAACCCCACCAACCGCTTTAAAGAGGGCCCGTATCGGGGTGATGCAGAAGGACTGGGTGAACAGCGGAATGCCGCGTGTTTAGGCTTGGTCCGGCTCGGTTGAAGAGGCGCCTCGGTTGGGAGCGCTTTTCTTCGTCCGGCGGGTCCTGTTTGCTCGGCGAGGCCTGCCTCGGTTGGGAGTCTGCTTTTCTTCGTCCGGCGGGTCGCGTCTGGTTGGTGCTGTTCTGGCTTGGTTGTGGGGATGAGCGGCACCAGTTATCCTCGGGCCCTCGCTGAAGCGAGGCCCCTCGGACGAAACTCAAGCAGGCGTGCCACTCAGACAACGTAGAAGCTAGCGGCGTGCCATATCGCTGGGGAAGTCATCGGCCACTGTCGCGCCGAGTTCCAACAATGCGGTCCTGGTCTGTGGCGCCAATCGGTCCAGTTCGATTTCCGCGCCCTCTTCCAGATGTGGGTCGAACGGGATTCTGCATACGGCTCGGCAGCGGGAGCCGAAGTGCTCTGCCAGTTTGTCCAGGTCCACGGCGCCGGAACGTGGGCGTACCGAGTTGATCACCGCGACCGACCTGGCCACCAGGTCGTGGTAGCCGTGTGCGTCCAGCCAGTCCAGCGTGGCCGATGCCGATCGTGCGCCGTCGACGGAGCCGGATGACACGATTACCAGGGAATCGGCGATGTCCAGCACGCCGCGCATGGCGGAATGCATCAGGCCGGTTCCGCAGTCGGTGAGCACGATGTTGTAGAAGTGTTCCAACAAGTCGATCGTGCGGCGGTAGTCGTCCTCGCTGAATGCCTCGGAGACTGCCGGGTCCTGTTCGCTGGCCAGGACTTCCAGGCGGCTCGGGCCCTGGGACGTGTAGGCGCGTACGTCGCTGTAGCGGGTGATTCTGGCGGCGTCGCGTAGCAGGTGCCGAACGGTGGCCGTGGTCTCCAGTGGGATCTTCTGGCTCAGTGTGCCGCGGTCGGGGTTCGCGTCCACCGCTACGACCCTGTCGCCGCGTAGGGACGAGAACGTCGAGCCCAGGGTGGTGGTCATCGTGGTCTTGCCGACGCCGCCCTTGAGGCTGAGCATGGCGATCTTGTAACAACCCCGCAGTGGCTGGTTGATCCGGCCGATCAGGTCGCGCCGGTGCACGTCCGCGTTGCTTTCGCCCAGGTTGACCGCGTGGCCGGTGGCCTTGTAGACCGCGCGACGCCAGCCGGACTGCGGGGGCCGCTTGACCTGTCGGATCAGGTGGCTGGTGGACAGTTCGTGCGCCGCGGCCACGGTCTGCCGGGACAGGTTCGGGTGCGGCGCCTGGCCGGGGGGCACGGCACCGGGCGGCATAGGGGCCGGCGGCTGCATTGGGCCGCCTTGTGGATAGCGCTGCTCGAACGGGAACGGCGCGCCGCCCTGCGGGTAGTACCCGGGCGGCGCCTCGCCGACCTGGTGCGGGCCGGACGGCCCCCCGGACACCGGGTACGGCCCGGACTGCGTGCCCGGCGCCGGGTACGGGCCCGACTGGTTGCCCGGTGCGGGATAGGGCCCGGACTGGTGGCCTGGCGCGGGGTACGGCCCGGACTGGGTGCCGGGTGGGGGCGGGAACGGCGTCGGGAAGCCGCCCGATCCGGTCCGTTCGACGTAGTAGGGGGCGGCCGATTCCTGCTGGCCGGTGTTCGGGTCCACGTAGTACGGCCCGGACTGGTTCCCTGAGCTCGACGGGTCGACGTAGGACGGCGTCGGGTGCTCCGGCGCGGCGTGGTGGCCGCCGGGCGCCTGTTCTGGCTGGTTCGAGTTGGGGCTCGGGTGCGGACCGGACTGCTCGGGGCTGGCCGACGGGGTGGCTCCCTGTGGGGGTTCGGCCTGCCCCGCGTGCGTCGGTGGCTGCCAGGCCGCCTCGTGCCTCGGCGCGGCGGGCTCCTCGTAGCGTCCAGTCACCGCTGGAGTCCTCCTGAACAGGTGGCGAGCGTGTTGACTCCACCGAAGGTAGTCGTCGCGGGCACACCGGTCGACACGGGGCCGCCGCGCGACTCCGTGTCGTGATCCAAGCCGGTCAGCCGACGCCCGCGTAGGAATGCAGGCCGGTGGTCACCAGGTTGATGAAGAACAGGTTGAAGATCATCACGGCGAAGCCCAGGATGTTGATCGCCGCGGCACGGTTGCCCCGCCAGCCCGCCGTGGCCCTGGAGTGCAGGTAGGCCGCGTAGACCACCCACGCCACGAAGGCCGTCGTCTCCTTCGGGTCCCAGCCCCAGAACCGGCCCCATGCCGACTCGGCCCAGATCGCGCCGCAGATGACGCCGAACGTGAACAGCGGGAAGCCGAAGATGGTGGTCCGGTAGGCCAGCCGGTCCAGCGTCACGGTCGTCGGCAGCTTCGGGCCAAGCCGGGCGAAGCGGGCCGAATTGCGGTCGTACGCGCCCCGGATCAGGTAGAGCACGCTGGCCACGCCGGGCACCATCAGCACACCCGCCGCCGTGGACACGACCGTGACGTGCACCACCAGCCAGTACGACTGCAACGCGGGCTGCACCGGCTCGGCCTGCGTGTAGAGGACGGTGCCGCCGAGGAACATCAGGATGAACACCGGGATCAGGACGAACGCGCCCAACCGGCGGATGGCGAACCGGCGCAACATGACCAGCCAGACGGCCACCGCGATCAGGCACACGAACGACATGAACTCGTACATGTTGCCCAGCGGCCAGCGGTGCGTGGCCAGCCCGCGCAGCACGATCGACACCACGTGCACGCAGGCCCCGAGCACGGTCAGCGCGACCGCCATCCGGCCGAGGCGTTCGGGCAGCGGCCGGTTTCCCCGCACACCCGTGTCGACCGGCTCGTCTGCCTGCGAGTCCGTGCCGCCGCCGACCGTCACCAGTTCCCGCGCCGGCTTGGCGGCCGCGCGGCGGCCGAAGGCCGTTTCCGCCAGGTAGAAGAACATCGACAGCACGTAGATCGTCACCGCGGCCACATAGGCGTAGGTGCTGTTCTGCGCGAGCGCCTCGTCGACCGGCATCAAGTGTCCTTCCTACCTGCCGCGTCCAGCACCGCTGCCGCGAGCCGGGTGAACTCCTCGCCGTATCCCGCCTGGTCGGTCCGGGCCAGCCCGCCGATCTCGACCACGGTACGACCCGTGCCCTCGGTCGGGTCCGCCGGGCTGACCCGCACCCACACGCGGCGCCGCTTCACGGTCAGCGACGTGATCAGCCCGATCAGCATCAGCAGCGCGAACACCAGCACGTAGACCTGGGTCGGGTCGTGCGCCACCTGCAACGACACCCACTGCTCGACCTTGTCGAACCGGATCGTCGTGTGGTCCGGCAGCGTGGTCGTCTGGCCAGGTCGCAGGTCCGCCTTGCCGGCCAGCTTCAACCGGCCGTCGGTGACCATGCTCTGGTCGATGCCGAAGATGCTCTGCCCGGTCCCGGTGTCCTCGCCGAGATCGCCCTGGTAGATGTCCAGCGACACGCCCGGCGCGGTCGGTCCGGGGTAGGTCGAGGCGATCAGCCCGTTCTGGAACTGGGCCGTCGGCGCGAAGAGCCCGGTGATCGCCAGCTGGTGCTTTGTCACCTGCGACGGATCGGTCACGTTGGGCGGGTCGAACTTCGTGGCGCCCTCGGACAGGAACGTCGTCTGGTCGTCGGGTTTCCACTGGATCAGCCCGGTGCGTACCTGGCCGTTCGGGAAGGTCACGGTGAACTGCGGGGCGTAGCCGTGGCCGAGCAGGTAGACCCGGTCGCCCGCGGTGCGCAGCGGCGAGTTGACCTTGAGGTCGTAGGGGCGCCAGGTGTTCGTGGTCAGGTCCGCGCCGGACTGGTACTGGATGTTCGACTCGAAGTGCACTGCCTCGCCCGCCGGTGTGTAGCTGGCGGTGAAGTCGTTCACCTTGACGCAGAACGGATCCAGGTGGGTGCCGTCCACCCGCAGGCCCGGCGTGAACGAGTCGTAGTCCAGCACGCCGGAGTTGCAGAACTGGGAACCGTTGGCCAGCACGATGACCTGGCCGGTGTAGCTGAACATCTTGCCGAGCGCGAACGCCACGATCAGCCCGAGCAGTGCGAAGTGGAACACCAGGTTGCCGGTCTCCCGAACGAAACCGCGCTCGGTGGACAGCGTCAGCGCACCGGACTCCTCGGTTCGCGCCACCGTCCGCCAGCCGCGGAACCGGGTACGAACGGCGGCCATCACCTCGTCGGGCGCGCCGTCCACCTCGGCTTGCTCGTGGTGCGGCAGCCGGGCCAGATTCCGTGGCGTGACAACGGGTTTCGCCACCGCCTGCCGGGCGTACTCGACCGATCTGGGCAGCAGGCAGCCGACCAGCGAGACGAACAGCAGCACGTAGATCGCGGAGAACCAGACGCTGCTGTACACCGTGTAGAACTGGAACCGGTCCAGCAGCCGGCCCCACCAGCCGTGATCGAGGATGTACTGCTCGACCTTCGGTTCGTTCAGCGACCGCTGCGGCAGCAGCGCGCCCGGCATCGCGGCCAGTGCCAGCAGGAACAGCAGCACCAGCGCGGTGCGCATCGCGGTCAGCCCGCGCCACGTGTTGCGCAGGAAGTCCATGACCGACCGGATCGGGCCGCGCGGGCCCGGTGGCGGCTCGTGCCCGGCGACCCGGGGCTCGTCCAGGGTGGTCATATCGGCAGGTTCACGTTGCTCACCACGGTTTCCCGAAGCCAGTTCACCAGATCACCCCAGAGACCCGTGACCAGTGCGACGCCGACGCACAGCAGCAGCACGCCACCGGCGAGCTGGATGCCCCGCACGTGCCGGCGCAGCCAGCCGGTGGCCCGCACCGCCCAGCGCGCACCCAGCGCCAGCACCACGAACGGCACGCCGAGCCCGAAGCAGTAGGCCAGCACCAGCAGCACACCGCGCAGCGTGCCCGACCCGACCTGCGTGCCCGCCGCCACCGACATCACACCGGTCAGCGTCGGGCCGAGACAGGGCGTCCAGCCCAGCGCGAACACCGCGCCCAGCAGCGGCGCGCCGACGAGGCCGGCGCGCGGTGTCGCGTGCGGGCGCACGTCGCGTTGCAGGAGCGGCACGAGCCCGACGAACACCAGGCCCATGACGATCGTGACCACCCCGCCGATGCGCTCCAGCAACTGCTCGTTGTTCAACAGCGCGTCGGACACGCCCAGTACCAGGATCGACCCTGCGCCGAACACCACGGTGAACCCGGCCACGAACAGCAGCGCCGCGCCGGCCACCCGCCACCGGCCGCGCGGCCGCGGTTCGGCGTCATCGACCGGCGGCGCGTCCGCGCCGACCAGTCCGGCCAGATACGCCAGGTAACCAGGCACCAACGGCACCACGCACGGCGAGGCGAACGACACCGCGCCGGCCGCGACCGCGACCCCGGCGGCCAGCACCAGCGGCCCCGACATGGCGAGCGCGGTGGGGTTCACACGTCGAGGGTAGGGACCCTGAATCGGGGTTCCGTCACCGGTGTCCCCATGGCGCGATGTGCGTCACAACCTCGACAGATCCGACCCAAAGAGGCAGCCCCCACCACTCCACGGGGGACGTCCCATTTCCAATCTACCGTTTGTCAAGCCCCAAATGGGTTATTCGCCGGATCCCTGTGGACAACCCGCCAACCTGTGGACAGAGGATTTGACATTGGCGACCGAGCAGGACATCTCACTGCGTTGCGTTCAGCGAGCGGACCTCGGGCAGCAGGAGGCTGGCGGTGACCCGCTCCAGGTAGACCGCGGCCACCCGGTGTTGCCGGTCCAGCACGATCGTGGAGGGCACCACGTTGCGCGGGTAGCCGGTCAGCGCGAGCAGTGACCGGCCGGCCGGATCGAAGATCGACGGGTACGTGATCCGGTTGCCGTGCACGAAGTCCAGCGCCGCGCTGCGTACGTCCCGCACGTCGATGCCGAGAATGCGGACGCCCTGCGACTTCGTCTGGTCGTACACCGTGGACAGTTCCGGCGCCTCGGCCCGGCACGGTCCGCACCACTGGCCCCAGATGTTCAGTACCACGACGTCGTTCGGGAAGTCGGACACGTGGATCGTGGTGCCGGGCTGTTCGAGGCTGTCTCCGGCCAGGTCCGGCAACGCCTGCCGTTGCGCCACCGGGTAGAAGATCTCCACCTTGCCGCCGGGCGACACGAACGAGAAGTCGCTGCCCTGCACGACCGCGTCCTTGCCGACGGCGCAACCGGCCAGCAGCGCGGCCGCGGCCAGCAGCGGTACCAGCGGCTTCACGTGCCACCCACCCGCGCGTTGGTCGCGCCGACCGGATCGCTGTAGCGCACCGCGACCAGCTTCTCGTCCGCGAACTCCAGCGACGTGATCGAGGCGAGCGCGCACTGCCGCCGCCTCGGGTCGTGCCACAGCCGCCTGCCCTCCACGAACCGCCGCACCGTGACGATCGGCAACTGGTGCGACACGCACACCGCCTCGTGCCCGGCCGCCGCCGTGCGTGCCCGGTGCACGGCAGCCAGCATCCGGTGCGCGATGTCCAGGTACGGCTCACCCCACGACGGCCGGAAGGGGTTGCGCAGCTTGGGCCAGTTGCGCGGATCGCGCAGCGCCCCGTCGCCGACGGCCACCTTCTGGCCCTCGAACAGGTTGCCGGCCTCGATCAGCCGCTCGTCGATGGCCAGGTCGAGCCGGTGCGAGTCGGCGATCGGCGCCGCCGTCTGCCGTGCCCGTTCCAGCGGCGAGCATACGACGTGCACGACGTCGCGGTCCCGCAGGTGTTCGGCCACTACGAGTGCCTGTTTCTGGCCGCGTTCGGACAGCCGGAAACCGGGCAGCCGGCCGTAGAGCACGCCGTCCGGGTTGTGCACCTCGCCGTGGCGCACCAGGTGCACGATCGTGGTCACCGGTGTCGGCACCGCCGCTGGCCGGCTCTCGGTCATGGTGTCGGCTCCACGCTGTTCGCGGCGGCCTCTGCGGCGGCCGGGAGTGCCTCCTCGATCACCGCGAATGCCTCGTCGTCCATTGCCGCGTTCACGAACCAGGCCTCGAACGCGCTCGGCGGCCCGTACACCCCGCGGTTCAGCAGCGCGTGGAAGAACGCCGGGAACCGCCAGGTGTCCGCGGCTTTCGCGCCCGGATAGTCGTGCACGTGGTCCTCGGTGAAGAACACGCTGACCAGGTTGCCCGCGTACTGCACCCGGTGCGGCACGCCGGCCTCTGTCAGTGCCTCCGTGAACAGGTCGCCGAGCCGTTGGGCATGCTCGTCGAGTTTCCGGTAGACCGTGTCGTCGGCGTGGCGCAGCGTGGTCAGGCCGGCCGCGACCGCGACCGGATTCCCGGACAGCGTGCCGGCCTGGTAGACCGGCCCGAGCGGCGCCAGGCGGCCCATCACGTCGGCCCGCCCGCCGAACGCGGCCGCCGGCAGCCCGCCGGACATGACCTTGCCGAACGTGTAGAGGTCGCCTGCCACACCTTCCAGCCCGAACCAGCCGGCCCGGGAGACCCGGAAACCGGTCATCACCTCGTCCATCACCAGCAGCGCGCCGTGCTCGCGGGCGACGTCGCGCAGTCCGGCGTTGAAGCCGGCCCGTGGTGCGATCGCGCCCATGTTGCCGGCCGCCGCCTCGGTGATCACGCAGGCGATCGTGTCCGGATTGCGGTCGAACGCCTGCCGGACGGCGTCCAGATCGTTGTAGGGCAACACGATCGTGTCGGCGGCCTGCGCGCCGGTGACCCCGGGCGAGGTCGGCAGGCCCAGCGTTGCCACGCCGGAGCCCGCGTCGGCCAGCAGCGCGTCGACGTGGCCGTGGTAACAGCCGGCGAACTTGATGATCTTCGACCGTCCGGTGAACCCCCTGGCCAGCCGGATGGCGCTCATCGTGGCCTCGGTGCCCGAGTTGACCAGCCGCACCTGCTCGACCGGCGCGACCCGCCCGATGATCTCCTCGGCCAGCGTCACCTCGCCCTCGGTCGGGGTGCCGAAGGACAGTCCGTGCGCCGCGGCCTCCTGCGTGGCCGCGACCACGGCCGGATGGGCGTGCCCCAGGATCATCGGACCCCACGAGCTGACCAGGTCCACGTACCGGTTGCCGTCCGCGTCCGTCAGGTAGGGCCCCTGCCCGGACACCATGAATCGCGGCGTGCCACCCACCGAGTGGAACGCGCGCACCGGCGAGTTCACCCCGCCCGGGATGACCGTGCTCGCCCGGTCGAACAGGGCCGCTGACCTGGCGGCCGTCGTGTCGGTCACTGTGGAGTTGCCACTCACGGCCCCAGTCTCCCAGGTCGCCCACAGTGGCCGCCGTCACGCCCATCGTGCCTGTGGACAACTCGGCTTTCGGCCGACGCGTGTCGGCCCGATGCGCTATCTCTGGACAGGTGGACGAATACGCGTTGCGGGAACGGGCCGAGGAAGTGCTGCGCAAGCTGGCCGGCGAGCACGCCACCCTGCGGGACGACCAGTGGGTGGCGATCCACGCCCTGGTGGTCGACCGGCGGCGGGCGCTGGTGGTGCAGCGCACCGGCTGGGGCAAGTCGGCGGTCTACTTCGTGGCCACCGCGCTGCTGCGGGAACTGGGCGCGGGTCCCACGATCATCGTGTCGCCGCTGTTGGCGCTGATGCGCAACCAGGTCGAGGCGGCCGCGCGGGCCGACGTGCACGCGGCCACCATCAACTCGGCCAACGTGGACGAGTGGACCGCCATCCAGGACGACGTCACGGCGGGCCGGGTGGACGTGCTGCTGGTCAGCCCGGAACGCCTGAACAACCCGGACTTCCGCGACGCCGTGCTGCCGTCCCTCACAGCGGCCACAGGGCTGCTGGTCGTGGACGAGGCGCACTGCGTGTCCGACTGGGGCCACGACTTCCGCCCGGACTACCGCAGGCTGCGCACCCTCCTGGCGGAACTGCCCGACGGCGTGCCGGTCCTGGCCACCACGGCCACCGCGAACGACCGGGTCATCCACGACGTCGCCGAGCAGCTGCAGATCGGCACCGGGACCGGGCCGGACACCCTGGTGCTGCGGGGCGCGCTGGACCGGGAGAGCCTGCACCTTGCCGTGCTCAGGCTGCCGACCAACGAGGCACGCCTTGCCTGGCTGGCGCAGCGGCTGCCCGACCTGCCCGGCTCCGGCATCATCTACACGCTCACCGTGGCCGCGACCGAGGAGGTCGCCGCGTTCCTGCGGGAGCGCGGTTTCGACGTCGCCGCGTACTCCGGCCGCACCGACACGGCGGAACGCGAGGCCGCGGAACGCAAGCTGCTGGCCAACGAGATCAAGGCGCTGGTCGCCACGTCCGCACTCGGCATGGGCTTTGACAAGCCGGACCTGGGCTTCGTGGTCCACCTCGGCGCGCCCGCGTCCCCGATCGCCTACTACCAGCAGATCGGCCGCGCCGGCCGCGGCGTGCGGCGCGCCGACGTGCTGCTGCTGCCCGGCCGTGAGGACCGCGACATCTGGGCGTACTTCGGCTCGCTCGCCTTCCCTCGTGACGGCGTGGTCCGCGACCTGCTGGCCGTGCTGGCGGATGCCGGCCGGCCGCTGTCCACGGCCGCGCTGGAGCCGATGGTCGACCTGTCGAGGAACCGCCTGGAAATGGTCCTGAAGGTGCTGGACGTGGACGGCGCGGTCCACCGGGTTCGCGGCGGCTGGGTGGCGACCGGGCAACCGTGGACCTACGACGCGGACCGCTACGAGCGCATCGCCGCCGCCCGCGCCACCGAACAGCAGGCCATGATCGACTACGAGACGACCGACGGCTGCCGCATGGAATTCCTGTTGCGCCAACTGGACGACACCGACCCGGCACCCTGCGGCCGCTGCGACAACTGCACCGGCCAACGCTGGACCGACGACGTGACGGCGGAACTCGCCGCCGCCGCCCGCGAACGCATCCGGCGCCCCGGCGTCGACCTGTCACCACGCAAGATGTGGCCGACCGGCCTGACCCTGGACGAGAAACTGTCCGGCAAGATCGCCGCCGGCCTTGCCGCCGAGACCGGCCGGGCGGTGGCCCGCCTGACCGACATCGGCTGGGGCAACCGCCTGCGCGATCTGTTCGCCGCTGCCGACGGGCCCGTTCCGGACGACGTGTTCGCCGCGTGTGTCAAGGTGCTGGCCGCCTGGAACTGGTCGACCCGCCCGGTCGGTGTCGTCACCGTCGCCTCGAGCCACCGACCGCAACTGGTCACCAGCCTGGGCAACCGCCTGTCCGAGGTGGGCAAGCTGCGCCTGCTCGGCCAGGTGGTCGTCGACGACACGCCGGGCCGCCCGGCCAACAGCGCCCGCCGGGTGACCCAGCTCTGGCCCGCGATGCGCCTGGCCGCCGAAGTGTCCGATGTGGACGGACCGGTGCTGTTGGTGGACGACCAGGTCGATTCCGGCTGGACCATGACGCTCGGCACCCGACTGCTGCGCAAGGCGGGCGCACCCGCGGTACTCCCGTTCGCACTGGCACTGACCGGCTAGGACGGGTCGGCGCCCCGGATCGCGGCCCACCACAACGCCAGCACCGCCGCGACCGCGGTCGCACCGAGCCAGCCGAGCAGGCCACCGTCGTCCAGGTAGGCCCACAGGATGCCGAGCAGCGGGGCCGGGACCAGCAGCGCCGCGTCGATCCGCAACTGATGGCGCCACCGACCGACCGCCGTCGCTCGGGCGGCCGTGTGGGCGTCCGGTTCGGTCGGGCTGTCTGTCCGGCGGCCCGGCGGTTCGACCCGTCGCACCCGCCCGGACGGATACAACATCAGCCCCGGCAGCTCGACCGCGACCAGGCGATCGCCGTGAGCCCGGACGGTCGCCGGCGCCGGCAGCGTCACGACGGCCGGGTCGAAATAGACCGGGATCCAGCGCGAGTCATCGGTTTCCAGCCAGGTTCTGGCCATCAGCCCATGCCGCATGCTGACGCGCCGGACCACCAGGTCATGACCCGGGCGCCGCGCGACCAGCCGGCGACTCACCATGAGCCAGCCGTCCACCAGCAGGACCAGCACCAGCAGGAACCCGGCGAACAGCACGCCGTCCCGAGACCGGTCCGCATCGGTCAGCACGGCCGCGCCCGGGATGATCGCGGTCGCCGGATCGGCCGGGTCGTAGGCGATCTGTGTCCTGGTGCCGGCTGCTGGCACGCTGCCGCTCATCGCCACCGTCAACGAAGGCCCGGCCCAGCGCACCACGGCACCGCCGGCCGACGCCCCGACGACAGTGCCGGTGGCACGGGCGGTCAACACCCGGAGAGTGTCGTTGGCCTCCCGATACGAGGCCAACGACAAACCACCGATCACCACGCCGACCACCAGCACCGACATGGTGGCCAGCGCGATATGCCGAACCGGCCGGGCAGCGGCGAGTGTCACTACTTGATGCAGTGTCGCTACTTCATGAAGCCGATCCTGGTGTAGTTGACGTCGCCGAAGCCGAAGGCGCCGAAGTTGGCCACCTTCTTGCTCACCACGGCCACGCCGGGTGACTGGAACAACGGCACGTCAACGGCCTCCTGCCACAGCAGCGTGTCGATCTGGTTGCCCAGCTTGGCCCGCGCCACCGGGTCCAGCGTCGTGTTCGCCTGCTGGTACAGGGCGTTGATGGTGTTGGTGCCGATCTGCTCGTAGTTCGAGGCCATGGCGTTGGGGTTCAGCACGTAGTGCGAGGACGTGCGGCTCACCGGGAACGGCGAGACCAGCCAGCCGTTGCTCTGGATGTCCCACTCGCCCTTGTCGGTCAGTTCGCTGGTCTGCGCGTCCGGCTCGGCGTTCACGGTGGCCTTGACGCCGATCGCGGCCAGCTGGCCGATCAGCAGCTTGTTCTCCTGCAGGCCGACCTGGTCGTCGCTGGTCGAGTCCAGAATGGACGCGTCCAGTTCCTTGCCGTTCTTGGTGCGGTACTGCTGGCCGGCCGCCTGCTGCCAGCCGTCCGCGGCGAGTTCCTTCTTGGCCTCGGCCGGGTCGTAGGACAGCAGGTTGGTGTGGTCCACGTGGTACTTGGTGCCGGGCGTGTAGAGGTGGTCGCCGATCGGGACCGGATTCGGCTCGATGGTGCCGATGGCGGCCTTGGTGATCGCGTTGGAGTTGATGCCCCTGGCCACCGCTGCGCGCAGTTTCACGTCCGAGAACAGCGCGCCCGGCCTGCCGTTGAACCAGACGTCGTTGAAGTTGGCCGCGACCGCCTCACGGATCACCACGTTCGGCATCTGCTGCGCCTGGCGGTACAGGTCGGCGCTGGCGAACAGCGGGGTCCAGGTGATCTCGTTGTTGCCGATCGCGTCGGCCCGGTTGTCCCTGGCCACCACCTGGAAGACCAGCTTGGACAGCACCGGCTTCGTGCCCCACCAGTCGGGGTTGCGCACCATCACGATGGTGTTCTTGTTCTTGTCGAACGACTGCACCTTGAACGGGCCGGCGCTGACCAGCGGCGGGCCCTGGGCCAGCGACGTGTTGAACGACGACGGTGTGGCGTTCACCGAGCGCGGGTACAGCGGGGACAGGCGGGTGAACAGGCTCTGCCATTCCGCGAACTGCTTGCTGAACGTGATGACCACCTCGTTGGGTGTCGCGCCCTGCGTCACCGAGGAGATGTCCACGTAGCCCTGGTTGGTGACCGCCTGGAAGTCCGGGTTGCTGCCGTTGAGCGCCTGCCACTGCGCCTTGATGTCCTGCCAGGACAGTGGGCTGCCGTCGGTCCAGCGCGCCTTCGGGTTGAAGTCGAGCGTGACGACCTGCGGGTTGGCCGAGGTCACCTTCGCCGAGCTCAGGTAGTCCGGGTTGGGCTGCGTTGTGCCGTCCGACTCGATGGTGAACAGTTCCGGCTCGATCGCGCTGTAGACCGGGACGTCGTTCTCGTCGTTGCCGTCGACCTCGTTGCCGTTCCAGTTCGGCAGCCAGGTGTCCAGCGGCCAGACGAAGTTGCCGTCCACCAGGGTCGACGGGTCCTTCGGGTTGATGTCGGACCGCTTGCCGGCCAACTGTTGGACGTTGTGCAGGTTCTGCGCGCTCGAACCGCTGGAACCGCACGCGGCCACCATGACCACGCCGGCCAGTGCGACCCCCAGCAACGCTGTGCTTGCCCGACTCACCGTGGTACCTCCTGTTCGGCCTACCGTTTACTCAGCGTATGGAGCTGCGGTAACGGTCGAAACCGTTCCCACATGACGGAATTGACGAATAGTGTGATGAGTGTCAATTCACCGCCTCGACCTGCGGGTAGTGGCAGGCGATCCGGTGGTCGGCATCCCGCTGCTGGGTGAGTGCTGGATCGATTTCGAGGCAGGGTTTTCTGCCGCGTTCGTCCAGGCCGGCGAACACGAAACACCGCGTATGGAAACGGCAGCCGGCCGGTGGGTTCGCCGGATCCGGCCGGTCGCCGACCAGCACGATCCGCTCGCGCTGTCGTTCCGCGACCGGATCGGGAATCGGCACCGCGGACAGCAACGCCCTGGTATAGGGATGCCCGGCCGCGGCGAGCACGTCGTCGGCCCGGCCGATCTCCACGATCCGGCCCAGGTACATCACGGCGACGCGGTCCGCGACGTGCTGGATCACCGACAGGTCGTGCGACACGAACAGGTACGACAGGCCCAGCCGCGCCCGCAGGTCGGCCAGCAGGTTCAGCACGCCGGCCTGGACCGACACGTCGAGCGCGGACACCGGTTCGTCCAGCACGACGAGCTTGGGCTCCAACGCCAATGCCCTCGCGATGCCGACGCGCTGCCGCTGGCCGCCGGAGAACTCGGCCGGATAGCGGCTCGCGTGTTCCGGGCTCATGTCGACGAGGCGCAGCAGTTCGGCCACCCTGGCCCTGGCCCGGTCGGCCGGCATCCCGTACAGGCGCAGCGGTTCCGCGATGATGTCGCTGATCGGCATGCGCGGATCCAGCGACGCGACCGGGTCCTGGAAGACCACCTGGATGTCCCGGCGCAGCCTGCGGCGGTCGGCCTTGTTCGCGGTCGCCACGTTCTGCCCGAACAGCCGGATCCGGCCTGCCTGCGGCGGCGCCAGTTCCAGGATCTGCATCAGCGTCGTGGTCTTGCCGCAGCCGGATTCGCCGACGAGGCCGAGGGTTTCGTGCTCCGCGATGTCGAAGCTGATCCCGTCGACCGCGTGCACCGTGCCGACCGTGCGGCGGAAGACCGCGCCCGTGGTGACGGGGTAGTGCTTGACCAGGTCGACGACCTCCAGCACCGCCTCCCGCCTGCGATGCCGCGGCGGCGCGGGCACCGCTGGTGGTTCGGTGTCGTGGTGGTAGATCCGGGCGGCAAGGTCCACAGTGGACTCTGTGCTGCCGCTGGGCGCGATGTCGGCCACCCGGATGCAGGCGGCCTCGTGGCCGTCGCCCGGCACCGGCAGCAACGGCGGCTCCTCGGTCCGGCAGGCGTCGATCACCACCGGACAGCGCGGCGCGAACGGGCAACCCGGCGGCAGGTCCACCAGCGACGGCGGCCGCCCGGCGATCGGCACCAGCGGCCTGCCACGCTCCGCCGAGCCGCGGGATCGCGCCGAGCAGCCCGAGCGTGTACGGCATGCGCGGCCGTTGGTAGACGGTCTCGACGTCGCCGCTCTCCACGGCCCGCCCGGCGTACATGACCAGCAGCCGGTCGGCGAAGCCTGCGACGACGCCGAGATCGTGCGTGATCAACACGATGCCGGCACCGGTCACCTCGCGTGCGGTGGCCAGCACGTCCAGCACCTGGGCCTGCACGGTGACGTCCAGCGCGGTGGTCGGCTCGTCCGCGATGATCAGATCCGGATCACTGGCGATCGCGATGGCGATCACCACCCGCTGCCGCATGCCGCCGGAGAACTCGTGCGGAAACGCCCGCGCCGCCGCGTTGGGATTCGGAATGCCCACCAGATCCAGCAGTTCGACGGCCCGGCGAGCCGCGCCTGCCCTGCCGATCCGCCGGTCGTGCGCGCGCACCGCCTCGGCCACCTGGTCGCCAACGGTGTAGACCGGGGTGAGCGCGGACATCGGATCCTGGAACACGATCGCGATCCGCCTGCCCCGGATGGCCGACATCTCCCGGTCGGAGAGCCCGATCAGCTCCCGATCCCGCAACCGGATCGAGCCGGACACGTGCGCCCGATCCGGCAGCAGCCCCATGATCGCCAGCGACGACACGGACTTGCCGGACCCGGACTCCCCGACGATGCCCAGCACCTCGCCCGGCCGCAGCTCCCAGTCCACCCCGCGCACGGCACGGACGGGCCCGGCCTCGCTGGGAAACGTGACATGCAGGTCCCGCACCGACAACAACGGCCCGTCCTCGGCAACCGCGCCGCCCGCATGCGGCCCGAACCGGTCTCCCGCGCGATCACCGACACACCCGGCCCACACGCCCCAAGCCACGAATTCGCCGACCACGCGGGCAGACCCCCGCCCAACCCAGGGGGCTACGGCCCTTTTTCAATCTACCCTTGTCAAGCCCCAAATGGATGGCTTGGCGGCAATCTGTGGATAGACGTCGGCCCTGTGGACAAGCGATTTGACAAATACCGGTTCGGCGTTCAATTCCGCGCGTCATGACCGCAACGTCTTTCGGAACGCGCGTAGCTGTTTCCGTTGGCCGCGTGCCGAGTTCGGGTCGAGGGCGTCGCGCAGGCCGTCGCCCGCCAGGTTCACGGCGAGCACCGTGAGCACCAGCAGGCCGCCGGGGATGAAGAACAGCCACGGGAACGTCACCGCGGACGTGGTGCCGGCGGCGATCAGCGTGCCGAGCGACACGTCCGGCGGCTGCACGCCGAAACCGAAGTAGCTCAACGACGTCTCGGTCAGGATGGCGCTGCCCACGTTGATCGTCGCGTCCGCGATCAGCAGCGACGACATCTGCGGCAGGATGTGCCTGGTGATCACCCGCAGCGGCGGCACGCCCATCAGCCGGGCCGCGCGGACGAAGTCCTGTTCCTTCAACGACAACGTCATGCCGCGCACGATCCGCGCGGTGATCATCCAGCTGAACGCGGCCAGCAGCAGCACGAACAGCAGCCACGTGCGGCCGCGGAACGCCGGGCTGAGCACCGCGATGATGAGGAAGTTGGGCAGCGTCAACAGCAGGTCCACCAGCCACATCAGCGCACGGTCGCTGACGCCGCGGAAGTAGCCCGCCACCGAGCCGACCACCGCCGCCGTGCTCGTGGACAGCACGGCCACCAGCAGGCCGATCGTCAGCGACTTCTGTAGGCCACGCATGACCTGCGCGTACATGTCGAAGCCGTCCTTGTCGGTGCCGAACACGTGCGCGGCGACGGGCGGCGACAGGTACGCGTTCGGGTCCGACACCTGGTAGCTCCACGGCCAGTACCAGGTGTAGGTGAACGCGGCGGCGTACAGCAGCACGATGACAAGAACCCCGAACAGGGCGAGTCGGTTGCGGCGGAAGCGCCGCAGCACCAACCTGCCCCGGCTCGATCGCGGGGTGGGCGCGGAATCGGGCGGGTGGGCGGACGCGTCGTCCTGCAGGATGATCGACATCGGTCAGATCCTGACTCGCGGGTCGAGGGCGGCGTAGGCGAGATCGGCCAGCAGGCCGGACAGCAGCACGCACACGGCGACGAACAGGGTGACCGTGGTGGTCAGGTTGGCGTCCTGGGCACCGATGCCGATGATCAGCCACTCACCCATGCCGTGCCAGTCGAAGATGTGCTCGGTGAACGGGCCGCCCACGATCAGCGTGCCGAAGCCGTAGGCGAACAGGGTCGCCATCGGGATCAGCGCGGTACGCAGGCCGTGCCGGTACAGCGCGCGTCGCCTGCGCAGGCCCTTGGCGCGCGCGGTGCGCAGGAAGTCGCTGCCCAGCACGTCGAGCATGGCGTTGCGCTGATATCGGCTGTAGTAGGCGACCAGACCGAGCGCGATGGCGAGCGTCGGCAGGATCAGGTGCCGCAGCCGGTCACCGAGCTCGGCGCCGAAACTGCCGGTGAAGCCCGGGGTCACCTCGCCCTCGAACACCAGGAAGTCCGAGCCGGTCAGCTGGTTGAGCTTGATCGCGCCGAACTTCAGCAGCGTGCCGAGTACGAACACCGGCATCGCGATCAGCACGAACGACCCGAACGTGGCCACGTAGTCGGTGACCCGGTACTGCCGGATCGCGCTGACCACGCCGACCAGCACGCCGAACACGACGCCGATCAGCGTGCCGAGCCCGAACAGCCGCAGGCTGGTCAGCGCCCGCGTCCACAGATCCTGGCTGATCGGGTTGCCGAACACGTCGTTGCCGAAGTCACCGTGCAGCACACCGCCGAACCATTCGACGAACCGCTGCGGGATCGGCTGGTTCAGGTGCAGCTGGCGGATCTTGTCGTTGATCACGGCCTGCGGCGGCGGTGGCTGGTGGTGCACCAGCAGCGCGATCGGGTCGAACGTGAGCGAGGCGAGCAGGTACGTGAGGAACACCACGACGAAGCACAGCACCACGTAGTTGGCCAGCCGGCGCAGCAGGAACGTGATCACGGACGGGCGGTCTCCGGGTGTGGGTCTGTCCGGTCACGCCGACCGGGTTGGCCGAACACTAACCGCGCACGGGTGCTCCGGTCTCCCGCCGAACGGGGCGTCCAACCGGTGGAATGATGTTGACTCTTGACCGGTCAGGGCTCGCGGACGGACTCGAGGGCGTCCCGCATCGGCACGAACTTGGCCGCCGCCTCCACGACCTCGCTGTCCGGGTCGGAGTCGGCCACGATGCCGCAGCCGGCGAACAGGCGGACGGAGTTGCCGTCGACCTGGGCACAGCGCAACGCGATGCCGAACTCGCCGTCCCCGGTGCTGTCGATCCAGCCGACCGGACCGGCGTAGCGGCCGCGGTCCATGCCCTCCAGTTCGGTGATCAGCGCCACGGCGGCCTCCCGGGGCGTGCCGCCGACGGCGGCGGTCGGGTGGCTGGCGCCGGTCAGCGTGAGCAAGGACACGTCCTCGGCGAGTCGACCGTGCACGTCGGTGGCCAGGTGCAGCACGTTGCGCAGCCGCAGCACCTCCGGCTCGGAAGGCACGGTCAGCGTGGTGCAGAACGGGCGCAGCGTGGCCGCCAGCGACTCCACCGCGTACCGGTGCTCCGCCTGGTTCTTGGCCGAGCCGAGCAGCGTCGCGGCCAACTGGTCGGGATCCAGGTCGTCGCGCGGCCAGACGGTGCCGGCGAGCACCCGGGCGGACACGGTGTCCCCGGTGCGCCGCAACAGCAGTTCCGGGGTGGCGCCGACCAGCCCGGCCACCGCGAACACCCAGCAGTTCGGGTACCGGTCGGCGAGGCCGTCCAGCAGGTAACGGGGGTCGACCGGGCCGTCCTCGGCCGGGATGGTGGCCAGCAGGTCGTGCGCGAGGACCACCTTGCCGAGCTCGCCGTCCCGCAGCCGTCGCACCGCCTGGTCCACCGCGTCCCGGTAGGCGGTGACGGACAGCTGCCCGGTGGCGTAGCGCACCGTGCTGGGCGTGCGCACGGGCCGCACCGGATGCATCGCGCCGGCCGGCCGTTCGCCCCGGTCCACGCTGATCTCGGTGACCCATGTCACACCGTTGCGCCGACCGACGACGACCTCGGGCACCACCAGCACCGAGTCACCCGGATCGTCCGCGAACGCCATGCTGACGAACGACACCAGCCCGCTGCCCGGCAGGCCGACCTCGTCGTAGACCTCGGCGTCCGCACAGAACTCCCGCCACCACCGCGCCGCGTCGGCGAACCGGTCCGGCCCGGACGGCTCGAACCGGGCCGCGACCCCCCAGCCGACGAGGCCGTCGCCGTGCTGCACCCAGCTCAGCGCGTCATCGCCGCTGGGCAGCAGCCCCAGCAGGTCGGTGGTGGTGTCGACCGGCCGGGAACGGGCGTAGGGCCGATCGGGTGCGGGCCTGCTGGCCTGCCCTGATCGCGGACCGCGGTACGACGAGGAAACGGTGGTCACGTACTCGAGCGTACGAACCATCGGACCGGCTCGCGCTGAGAGGTTGCCCGCACCGCCTTTCGCCGGTTCGGACCCGAACGGGTGAGCCCGCGCCCTACACTCGCCTGACATGGTTGCTGACGTGGTGCTTGCGGGGCCGGAAGGGCCCGGCGGAGCCGCGCCGCCGCAGGCGGGTTCGCGGGCGGCCGATCCTGCGCCCACCAGGGCACATCGTGGCCGGCGGATCACCTCGGTCACGCTGTTCGTGCTCGGCTGTGTGTTCAGCGGACTGTGCCTGCTGGTGCTCGTGTCCAGTTGGTACGACGACCACCAGATCGACGCGCACCGCGGCCAGACCGTCGCGGATGTGCTGTCTGTCTCGTTCAACCGCACCGCAGTGCGTTTCGTCACGCCGAACGGCACGGTGATCATCCCGGCCAACGGCGTTGTCTACCCGACCGGCCTCGCCACGGGCGAGCGGGTCCGGGTCGAGTACGACACCGCGAACACCGAACTCGTCCGGGTGGCCGGCCGCGGCTGGCAGTTGGCGTTCCTGCCGGTCGGCACGTCCCTGTTGGCCTGCTGGGCACTGCTGGTGCCGACGATCTGGCTGCTGCGCCGCAAGCCGAAGGGCTAGAGCGAGGCCGCGGCCTCCCGCCACCAGCCGAGCACCTCGTCGGCCACGCCGGGCGCGGCGACCAGCAGGCCGTCGCCGAACGGGGCCGACGTCCTGCCGTGCCGGTCGGCCACCAGCGCGCCCGACTCCAGCGCCAGCGCGATCCCGCCCGCAACGTCCCACTCGTGCACGCTGTGCAGCACCACGGCCGCCGCGTGCCCGAGCGCCACCTGCACCACCGCGAGCGCCGCGGAACCGAGGATGCGCACCCCCGCGTGCGCCGCGGCCGCCCGCGCGATGAACTCCGGCATGCCAGGCCACGGCGCACCCGTTGTCAGCTCCGTGCACACGATCGCGCCGGCGACCCCGTCCCGCGCCGGCAGGGTGACGGGTGTGCCGTTGGCCCGCGCGCCGCGTCCCCGGGCGGCCGCGTAGATCTGCCCGCGGTACGGGTCCGCGACCACCCCGACCACCGGCCCGTCCGCGTCCACCAGTGCCAGGCTGTACGCGCACCACGGCACGCCCGCCACGTAGTTCGCGGTGCCGTCCACCGGGTCCACCACCCACCGGTAGGCCGACTCGGCGACCCCGATGTCGGCCCCGAACTCCTCGCCCACCACCGGAATCCCCGGGAACTCCGCGGTCAGTACCCGCCGGGTGTGCCGTTCCAGGGTGCGGTCGGTGTCGGTGACCCAGTCGAACGGCGAGTCCTTCGCGGTGGGCCGGGCCCCGCGCCCCGCGGTCGCGGTGATCACGTCGGTTGCGTCGTTGGCCAGGCGGCCGGCCACTTCCAGGGCGTGTGAGATGAGTCCGGGCGCGACGCGTCGAGAGTGTCGCGAGGACGAGACCGTCATGCTGCCCCAGCCTGGCTTGCCCGGATTGCCGCAACACGACCGGGAGATGACGTAACGACGATCACCAGGACACGTCTCGTACGCTCCGGGCATGTCACGCGCCGGCCTGGACAAGGATCCGCACGAGGTAGCCGCCATGTTCGACGGCGTCGCGGCGCGCTACGACCGGACCAACTCGGTCACCAGCCTCGGCCTTGACCGGCACTGGCGGGCCGTGACAAGGCGGGAGCTGGACCTGGTGCCCGGCCAGAAGGCGTTGGACGTGGCCGCCGGCACCGCGGTGTCCACGGTCGGCCTCGCCGAGACCGGCGCGTGGTGCGTGGCACTGGACTTCTCGCTCGGCATGCTGCGCGGGGGCAGCGGGCGCCCGGTGCCCAAGGTGGCCGCGGACGCGCTGCGCCTGCCGTTCGGCGACGGCGTGTTCGACGCGGTCACGGTGTCCTTCGGCCTGCGCAACATGAGCGACACGGTGGCCGCGCTCACCGAGCTGCGGCGCGTGGTCCGGCCCGGCGGCCGGCTGGTGGTGTGCGAGTTCTCCCGGCCGGTGTTCCGCCCGTTCCGGTTCGTGTACCTGAACTATCTGATGCGCGCGCTGCCCGCGATCGCCAGCCGGGTGTCGTCCAACCCGGAGGCGTACCGCTACCTCGCCGAGTCGATCAGGGCGTGGCCGGACCAGCGGGCCCTGGCACGGCTGGTGGCCGACGCCGGGTGGGCCGATGTCGAGTGGCTCAACCTGACCGGTGGCATCGTCGCCCTGCACCGGGCGCTCAACCCGCCCGTTTAGACTCGGCAGCAGTCCCCACCAGGAAATCCGAGGAGTCGTGAGCATGCCCAGTCGCCGCCGAGCGGACGAGGACGCCGAGGTCATCGTGGTGGGCGCCGGTCCGGCCGGTGCCACCGCGGCCACCTACCTGGCCCGCAGCGGACTCGACGTGCTGCTGCTGGAGAAGAGCACGTTCCCCCGCGAGAAGGTCTGCGGCGACGGCCTCACCCCGCGTGGTGTGAAACAGCTCATCGACCTTGGCGTGGACACCCGCGAGGAGGCGGGCTGGCTGCACAACCGCGGCCTGCGGGTGGTCACCGCGCACCACAACATCGAGCTGGACTGGCCGGATCTGGCCGGCTACCCGCCCTACGGCCTGGTCCGGCCCCGCAGCGACTTCGACGAACTGCTGGCCCGCAACGCCCAGCGCGGCGGCGCCCGCCTGCTGGAGCGCACCACCGTGACCGGCGCCATCACCGACGACCGAACCGGCCGGGTGGTCGGCGTGCGGGCCAACGCCGGCCCGGACAAGACACCCGTGACCTACCGGGCGCCCCTGGTCCTGGCCTGCGACGGCGTGTCGGCCCGGCTCGCGCTGTCGGTCGGCATCGACAAGCGCGACGACCGGCCGATGGGCGTCGCCGTCCGCCGGTACTACACCAGCCCGCGCACCAAGGACGACTACCTGGAGTCGCACCTGGAGCTGTGGGACAGGTCCGACCCGGCGCACCCGATGCTGTTGCCCGGCTACGGCTGGATCTTCGGCATGGGCGACGGCACGGTCAACGTCGGCCTCGGCATCCTGTCCACGTCCGGCGCCTTCAAGTCGACCGACTACCGCGCCCTGATGCGCTCGTGGGTCGCCGGCCTGCCAGCGGACTGGGAGTTCACCGAGCAGACCGCCACCGGCCGGATCGGCGGCGCCGCGCTGCCGATGGGCTTCAACCGCACCCCGCACTACCGGGACGGCCTGCTGCTGGTCGGTGATGCCGGCGGCATGGTGAACCCGTTCAACGGCGAGGGGATCGGCTTCGCCATGGAGTCGGCCAGGATCGCGGCGGAGTGCGTGGTCCAGGCGCTGGCGCGGCCGGAGGGCGCGTCCCGGGAGCGCGCGCTGCTGGGATATCCGATCGCGCTGCGGCAGGCGCTGGGCAGCTACTACCGGATGGGCAACATCTTCAGCCGCCTGATCGGCAAGCCGACGGTCATGCGCACCCTGGCCCGCCACGGCATGCCGCGGGTGCTGCTGATGCGGCAGGTGCTGAAGCTGATGGCGGGCCTGTACGACGTCCGGGACGGTGACCTGACCGACCGCATCATCACGACCGCGACCCGACTGGTGCCCAGCGCTTAGCCACGTCGGCGTCGATCAAGTCGGTTTCGATCGGTCGGGGTCGGAGTGGTTTGTCTCACAGTCGACACCCTGGCGCGTTCGTGTGACCCGAGTCCTAAACTGTGCCTGCGTCTTGTGAAGTTGTTCACAACGCGGCGCGCAAGCGCTTGTGAACTTTTTCACAAGCGGGCCATGGGTCGCTAGTTGGGTTAGGTATGCCTAAGGCCGGCGAGTGTGACGCACACCCGTATGGTGCGGGCGGCGGTGATCGAGTGATCGCCGCTGGTAGTGAGTCGGTGAGGGAAAGGACGGCGCAGGGGTGCTCCAGGCTTACCTCCCCCTCGTGTTGTTGTTCGCGTTGGCCGGGGCCTTCGCGCTCTTCTCGGTGACCATGGCGCCGCACGTCGGCCCGCGCCGCTACAACAAGGCGAAGCTGGACGCGTACGAGTGCGGCATCGAGCCGTCCCCGCAGCCGATGGTCGGCGGTGGCCGGATGCCGGTCGCCTACTACCTGACCGCGATGCTCTTCATCCTGTTCGACATCGAAATGGTCTTCCTCTACCCGTTCGCGGTGAGTTCCGACGCGCTGGGCGTCTTCGGGCTGGTGGAGATCATCCTGTTCATCGCAACGCTCGGCTTCGCCTACGCCTACGTGTGGCGTCGCGGCGGACTGGACTGGAACTAAAAGCGGGGGTTACGCGATGGGGCTCGAGGAAAAACTTCCCAACGGCATCCTGCTTGCCAGCGTGGAGAAACTGGTCAACTGGACCCGCAAGTCGTCACTGTGGCCCGCCACCTTCGGGCTGGCCTGTTGCGCCATCGAGATGATGACCACCGGCGGCCCGCGCTACGACCTGGCCCGGTTCGGCATGGAGGTCTTCCGCGCGTCGCCACGCCAGGCCGACCTGATGATCGTGGCAGGCCGGGTGAGCAACAAAATGGCTCCCGTGCTGCGCCAGATCTACGACCAGATGCCCGAGCCGCGCTGGGTGCTGGCGATGGGCGTGTGCGCGTCGTCCGGCGGGATGTTCAACAACTACGCCGTCGTGCAGGGCGTCGACCACGTGGTGCCGGTGGACATGTACCTGCCGGGCTGCCCGCCCCGCCCGGAGATGCTGATGGACGCGATCCTCAAGCTGCACGCCAAGATCATGGACGAACCGCTCGGCGCGACCCGCAAGGCGTTGCGCGCGGAGAGCGGGGAGAAGACGCCGATGATCCCCAGCTCGGTCAAGTTCGCGAAGAAGAAGTGAGCCCGTTGCCAGAGAACGAGAGCACCCCGATTCCGGGGACGGCGCAGCCAGGCGGTCCGCAGTCCAGCGCGGCGCACACCGAGCCGGACCTGGTCCCCAGCGACGCACGGCACCAGGCACCGGTGGCCGGGCACGCGCGGCGCGGCATGTTCGGCGTGCACGACCACGGCGACACCACCGGGTTCGGCGGCCTGCGGCTGCCGGCCTACTTCCCGCCGCGCGCCGAACGGCCCTACGGCGGCTGGTTCGACGAGTTCGTGGACGAACTGCTGGCCGCGATGGCGGACCGGAACATCCCGGCCGACGCCATCCTGCAGATCACCGTCGACCGCGGCGAGATCACCTGCTACCTCGACCGCGAGCACCTTGTCGCGATCTGCCAGCTGCTGCGTGACGACCCGGCGCTGCGCTTCGAACTGTGCAGTTCGGTGTCCGCAGTGGACTACGGCGTTGACGTCCCCAACCGGCTGCACTCGGTCTACCACCTGACCTCGATGACCTACCGCCGCCGCATCCGGCTGGAGGTCGCGGTCGACATCGACGACGCGCACGTGCCATCCGTGGTCGGGGTCTACCCGACGGCGGACTGGCAGGAGCGCGAGAACTGGGACATGTTCGGCATCGTCCACGACGGCCACCCCGCGCTGACCCGCATCCTCATGCCGGACGACTGGGACGGCCACCCGCAGCGCAAGGACTACCCGCTCGGCGGGATTCCGGTGGAGTACAAGGGCGCCGAGATCCCACCCCCCGACCAGCGGAGGGCGTACTCGTGACAACCGAGAACGAGATCGCACAGGCGGATTCGCGCGACACCACAGAAGGCCGCGTCTACACCGTCACCGGCGGCGACTGGGACGAGGTGATGGCCGAGGCGTCCAAGGACGAGCGGATCGTCATGAACCTCGGCCCGCAGCACCCGTCCACGCACGGTGTGCTGCGCCTGGTGCTGGAGCTGGAGGGCGAGAGCGTCACGCAGGCCCGTTCGGTGATCGGCTACCTGCACACCGGGATCGAGAAGAACTGCGAGTACCGGAACTGGACCCAGGGCGTCACCTTCGTGACCCGGATGGACTACCTGGCGCCACTGTTCAACGAGGCCGCGTTCTGCATGGGCGTCGAGAAGCTGCTGGGCATCGAGGTGCCGCGCCGCGCCCAGGTCGCCCGCGTCATGCTGATGGAGCTCTGCCGGGTCGGCTCGCACCTGGTGGCGCTGGCCACCGGTGGCATGGAACTGGGCGCGCTGACCGGCATGACAAACGGCTTCCGCGAGCGCGAGGAAGTGCTGCACCTGCTGGAGTACCTGACCGGTCTCCGGATGAACCACGCGTTCATCCGGCCCGGCGGCCTGGCCCAGGACCTGCCGGACGACTACGACGCCAAGACCAGGTCCTTCCTGAAGATCATGGACTCCCGGCTGCCCGGCTACGACAAGCTGCTCACCGGCCAGCCGATCTGGCGCAACCGGATGGCGGGTGTCGGCGTGCTGCCGGTGGACGCGTGCCTCGCGCTGGGCATCACCGGCCCGATCCTGCGCGCCGCAGGCCTTGCCTGGGACCAGCGCAAGGTCGAGCCGTACCTCGGCTACGAGGAGTACACGTTCGAGGTGCCGACCTCGACCGACGCGGACTGCTTCGCCCGGTACCTGTTGCGGCTTGAGGAGATCCACCAGTCGCTGCGGATCGTCAAGCAGTGCCTGTCCAAGCTCGAACCGGGCCCGGTGATGGTGGCCGACCGCAAGATCGCCTGGCCCGCGCAGCTGACCATCGGCGCCGACGGGATGGGCAACTCCCTCGAGCACGTCCGCAAGATCATGGGCCAGTCGATGGAGTCGCTGATCCACCACTTCAAGCTGGTCACCGAGGGCTTCTCGGTGCCGGCGGGCCAGGTGTACGTGCCGATCGAGTCGCCGCGCGGCGAACTGGGCTACCACATGGTGTCCGACGGCGGTACCCGGCCGATGCGGGTGCACGTGCGCGATCCCAGTTTCGTGAACCTCCAGTCGATGCCCGCGATGTGCGAGGGCGGCATGGTGGCCGACGTGATCGCGTCGGTCGCCTCGATCGACCCGGTGATGGGTGGGGTGGACCGTTGAGTAATGAGATCTTCGGGCCAGACGTGGTGGCCGAGGCGCGGGAGATCGTGGCGCGCTATCCCCGGTCGCGTTCGGCCCTGCTGCCGATGCTGCACCTGGTGCAGTCCAAGGAGGGCCACGTCAGCCAGGCCGGCATCGCGTTCTGCGCGCACCAGCTCGGCCTGACCACCGCCGAGGTGGACGCCGTTGTCACGTTCTACACGATGTACAAGCGCAATCCGTGCGGCGAACACCTGGTCAGCGTCTGCACGAACACGCTGTGCGCGGTGCTGGGCGGCGACACGATCTACGCCCGGCTGCGCGAGTTCCTCGGCGAGGACCACGCGCCCAACGGCCACGAGGAGACCTTCGGCGCGCCGGGTGCGACCGGCTCGATCACGCTGGAACACGTCGAGTGCCTTGCCGCGTGCGACCTGGCCCCGGTGATCCAGGTGAACTACGAGTACTTCGACAACCAGACCGTCGACGGTGCAGTGCACCTGGTCGACTCGCTGCGCAGGGGCGAGAAGCCGGCACCGGACCGGGGCGCGCCGCTGACCGACTTCCGCGACGTGTCCCGCCAACTCGCCGGGTTCTTCGACCGCCTCGACTCCGATGTGGACGGTCCGTCCGCCGCGACGGAGACGGTGCGCGGTGCCGCGCTGGCCGCAGAGCGCGGCTGGACCGCGCCCGCCATGCCGGAGGACGCGCCACTACCCGCCGTCCCGGACAGGAAGTGAAGGGCGATGACTGAGCAGGTCGACCCGCTGACCCCGGTGCTCACCAAGCGCTGGCTGTCGCCGAAGTCCTGGCGCCTGTCCGTGTACGAGCAGCTGGAGGGCTACACGGCGTTGCGCAAGGCGCTGGCCGGCACACCGGAACAGCTCGTCACGCTGGTCAAGGACTCCGGCCTGCGCGGCCGGGGCGGCGCCGGGTTCCCCGCAGGCGTGAAGTGGAGCTTCATGCCGCAGAACGAGGACAAGCCCCACTACCTGGTGATCAACGCCGACGAGGGCGAACCGGGGACCTGCAAGGACATCCCGCTGATGATGGCGGACCCGCACTCGCTGATCGAGGGCTCCATCATCGCCTCGTACGCGATGCGCTCGCACAGCTGCTACATCTACGTGCGCGGCGAGGCGCTGCACTGCCTGCGCCGCCTGCACTCCGCGGTCCGCGAGGCCTACCAGGCCGGCTACCTCGGCAAGAACATCCTCGGCTCGGGTTTCGACCTGGACATCACGGTGCACGCAGGTGCCGGGGCGTACATCTGCGGCGAGGAGACCGCGCTGCTGAACTCGCTGGAGGGCCTGCGCGGCGAGCCGCGGCTCAAGCCGCCGTTCCCGGCCGCCTCCGGCCTGTATGCCGCGCCGACCACGGTGAACAACGTGGAGACCATCGCGAGCGTGCCCTACATCGTCAACGGCGGTTCGGCCTGGTTCCGCGCCATGGGACGGGAGAAGTCGCCCGGCCCGAAGATCTTCTCGCTGTCGGGCACGTGGAGCAGCCTGGCCAGTACGAGGCGCCGATGGGCTCGACGCTGCGGGAGCTGCTCCCGCTGGCCGGCGGCATGAAGGGCGGCGTGCCGCTGAAGTTCTGGACGCCGGGCGGCTCGTCCACCCCGCTGTTCACCGCGGACCACATGGACGTGCCGCTGGACTTCGAGGGCGCGGTCGACGCGGGTTCGCTGCTGGGCACCACGGCGTTGCAGCTCTTCAACGAGACCGTGTCGGTGCCGTGGGCCGTGATGAAGTGGACCCAGTTCTACGAGCACGAGTCGTGCGGCAAGTGCACGCCGTGCCGCGAGGGCACCTACTGGCTGGCCAAGATCCTGGAGCGGATGGTCGCCGGGAAGGGCACGCCGGAGGACATCGACACCATGCTGGACATCTGCGACAACATCTTCGGCCGGTCGTTCTGCGCGCTCGGTGACGGCGCGGTGTCGCCGATCCAGAGCGGCATCCAGTACTTCCGCGACGAGTTCCTCGCACTGTGCCAGCAGAACAAGGGCAACGCCGAACGGCGCGAACTGGCTGGAGCGCACTGACCATGACGATCGCGCCTGAGCAGAAGACCGAGAGCCGCCCGGTCCCCGAGGGCCACGTGCGGCTGACCGTGGACGGTGTGGAGATCGACGCGCCCAAGGGCGAGCTGATCATCCGCGCCGCCGAGCGGATCGGCGTGGACATCCCCCGGTTCTGCGACCACCCGCTGCTTGAGCCGGCCGCCGCCTGCCGGCAGTGCCTGGTCGAGGTCGAGATGAACGGCAGGCCGATGCCCAAGCCGCAGCCGGCGTGCGCGGTCGCCGTCGGCGACGGCATGGTGGTGCGCACGCAGCGGACGTCGGCGGTGGCGGACAAGGCACAGCAGGGCGTGATGGAGCTGCTGCTGATCAACCACCCGCTGGACTGCCCGATCTGCGACAAGGGCGGCGAGTGCCCGCTGCAGAACCAGGCGCTGAAGCACGGCCGCTCGGACTCCCGCTTCGTGGACCAGAAGCGGACGTTCGCCAAGCCGGTGCCGATCTCCGCGCAGGTGCTGCTGGACCGCGAGCGCTGCGTGCTCTGCCAGCGCTGCACCCGGTTCGCCGGTGAGGTCGCCGGTGACCAGTTCATCGACCTGATCGAGCGCGGCGCCATGCAGCAGATCGGCGTCGGCCCCGCCGACCCGAGCCTGCCCGCCGTCGGCCCGATCGTGCCGGCCGAACTGAACACCGGCACCGTCGAACACGGATCCGACCACGCGCTGGTCGGCGTGAAGCAGCCCTTCGCGAGTTACTTCTCCGGCAACGTGATCCAGATCTGCCCGGTCGGCGCGCTCACCAGCGCCGCCTACCGGTTCCGGTCCCGCCCGTTCGACCTGGTGTCCACGCCCAGCATCTGCGAGCACTGCGCGTCCGGCTGCGCCCAGCGCACCGACTGGCGGCGTGGCCGGGTCACCCGGCGCCTCGCCGGCAACGACCCGGACGTCAACGAGGAGTGGAACTGCGACAAGGGCCGCTTCGCGTTCACGTACGCCACCGCGGGGGACCGGCTGCTGCGCCCGATGGTGCGCGACGAGGCCACCGACGAACTGCGTGACTCCACCTGGACCGAGGCGCTGCGGATGGCAGCGGCCGGCCTGGCGAAGGCCCGCGACGCGAAGGGTGTCGGCGTGCTCGCCGGCGGCAGGCTGACCGTCGAGGACGCCTACGCCTACGCCAAGTTCGCCCGGATGGCGTTGCGCACCAACGACATCGACTTCCGCGCCCGCCAGCATTCCGCCGAGGAACTAGGCTTCCTCACCGACGTGGTGCTCGACGGCGACGTCAGCTACGCCGACGTGGAGGCCGCGCCGACCGTGCTGTCGGTGGCCTTCGAGGCGGAGGAGGAGTCGCCGATCGTCTTCCTGCGGCTGCGCAAGGCGTTCCGCCGCAACCGGCTCCGGCTGTTCCACATCGGACAGTGGACCACCCCGGCCATCCGCAAGACCGGCGGCACGCTGCTGGCCGCGGTCCCCGGCGGCGAGGCCCGCGCTCTGGCGGAACTCTCCGACGACGTGCTGGACGCGCTGCGCGAGCCCGGCTCGGTGATCCTGGTCGGCGAGCGCGCGGCCGGCCTGCCCGGCCTCCTGACAGTGGTCCGCGCCACCGCGGCGGCTACCGGCGCCCGGATCGCCTGGATTCCGCGCCGCGCGGGCGAACGCGGCGCACTGACCGCCGGTGCCGCGCCGACACTGCTGCCCGGCGGCCGACTCGTCACGGACGCCGCCGCCCGCGCCGAGGTGGAAACGGCCTGGGGACTGGCCGCGGGCACGCTGCCCGCCCAGCCCGGCCGGGACACCGCCGCCATCGTGGCCGCCGCCGCATCGTCGAACCTGTCCGGGCTGGTCGTGGCCGGTGTCGACCCGGACGACCTGCCCGACCCGGACCTGGCCGCGATGGCGCTGTCCACCGCGGACTTCGTGGTGAGCCTGGAGGTCCGGGCCAGCGAGGTGACCCGCCGGGCGCACGTCGTGCTGCCGATCGCGCCGGTCGTCGAGCGGTCCGGCACCTACCTGAACTGGGAGGGCAGGCCGCGCCGGTTCGACACCACGCTGGAGAGCACCGGCGCGCTGCCCGACTGCCGGGTGCTGGACACCCTGGCCGTCGAGATGGACGTCGACCTGTTCACCCAGACCGTCGCCGCTGCCGGCGCCGACCTGGAACGGCTCGGCATGGCGTCGGCCCGGCCGGCCACCGCCATCGACGTGGCACCGGCGAATCCGATCACTCCCGGTGCCGGCCAGGCGATCCTGGCCACCTGGCGGCAACTGCTGGACAACGGGTCGCTGCAGGACGGCGAGCCGCACCTGGCCGCGACCGCGAAGGCCCCGGTGGCCAGGCTGAGCGCGACCACGGCGGATTCGCTGGGCGTCCGGTTCGGCGAGTTGGTCACGGTGGCCACCGAGCACGGCTCGGTCACGGTCCCCGCGGTCGGCGCCGACCTGCCCGACGGTGTGGTCTGGCTGCCGGAGAACTCGGGTCCCTCGACCGTGCGCCGCACCCTCGGCGCGGGCCACGGCGACCTGGTCGGTGTGAACCAAGGGAGTGACGCGTAATGCACGGCCCCCTCGTCTCCTACACCAACGGGGACACCGCCAAGCTGCTGGCCGCCGATCCGGCCTGGCTCGTGGTGATCAAGGTCGTCGTCCTGTTCGCCTTCGGCGTGATCATGACGCTGTTCATGATCAACTGGGAGCGCAAGGTCGTCGGCCGGATGCAGCACCGGCCCGGCCCCAACCGGGTCGGCCCGAACGGCTGGCTCCAGTCGCTGGCCGACGGCCTGAAACTGGCGTTCAAGGAGGACATCCGCCCGGTCCTCGCGGACAAGTGGGTGTACTTCATCGCGCCCGTCGTCTCCACGATCCCGGCGTTCCTTGCCTTCTCGGTGATCCCGTTCGGGCCGCCGGTCACCATGTTCGGTCACCGGACGGCGCTCCAGCTCACCGACCTGCCGGTCGGCCTGCTCGTCATCCTGGCCTGCTCGTCGCTCGGCGTGTACGGGATCCTGCTGTCCGGCTGGTCGTCCGGTTCGCCCTACCCGCTGTTGGGCGCGGTGCGCTCGGCCGCCCAGGTGATCTCCTACGAGATCGCGATGGGCCTCGCCATCGTCGCGGTGATCATCCAGGCGCACTCGCTGTCCACGGCGGACATCGTCCAGTCGCAGCAGGGCGGCTGGTACTTCTGGCTGCTGCTGCCCAGCTTCGTGATCTACGTGATCTCCATGATCGGGGAGACCAACAGGGCGCCGTTCGACCTCGCGGAGGCCGAGTCGGAGCTGGTCGGCGGCTTCCACACGGAGTACACGTCGCTGAAGTTCGCGCTGTTCTTCCTCGCCGAGTATGTGAACATGGTCGTGGTGTCCTGCGTGGCGACCACGCTGTTCCTCGGCGGCTGGCACGCGCCGTGGCCGCTGTCGCTGTGGAGCGGCGCCAACACCGGTTACCTGCCGGTCGTGTGGTTCCTGATCAAGACGCTGATCTTCCTGTTCGTCTACATCTGGCTGCGCGGCACGCTGCCCCGCGTGCGCTACGACCAGTTCATGCGGCTGGGCTGGAAGTTCCTGGTGCCGATCAGTCTGGTGTGGATCGTCGCGGTGATCGCGGTGCGGGACATCAAGGCGCGCTACGGCTTCAGTTTCCAGATGGTGCTGGTCATCCTGGGTTGTGTGATCGCGATCGCGCTGGTCATCGCGTTCCTGGTGCCGGACAGGAAGATTCCCGACGACCGCGTGCAGGTCACCGGCGGCGGCTACCCGGTGCCGCCGCTGGACCTCTCGGTACCCAAGCCACCCCGCCGCCGCCCCGCGGTGCGCGGCGAGCGGGCCAGGGCGGTGGCCGCCGTCGCGGCGACCGGCCAGGCAGAGCAGGAGGCGGACCATGGGGATGTTTGATCCTCTCAAGGGATTCGGCGTCACCTTCTCGACCATGTTCAAGAAGGTCGTCACCGAGGAGTACCCGGAGGCGGGCGCGCCCGCCGCGCCCCGCTACCACGGGCGGCACCAGCTCAACCGGCACCCGGACGGGCTGGAGAAGTGCGTCGGCTGCGAGCTGTGCGCGTGGGCCTGCCCGGCGGACGCGATCTTCGTCGAGGGCGGCGACAACACCGACGAGGCCCGGTTCTCGCCCGGTGAGCGCTACGGCGCCGACTACCAGATCAACTATCTGCGCTGCATCGGCTGCGGCCTGTGCATCGAGGCCTGCCCGACCCGCTCGCTGACCATGACGAACTTCTACGAGATGGCCGACGACAACCGGCAGGACCTGATCTACACCAAGGACATGCTGATGGCACCGCTGCTGCCCGGCATGGAAGCGCCTCCGCACCCGATGCGCCTCGGCGACTCCGAGCAGGACTACTACGTGCACGGTCCGGAGCTGGACCGGAAGGCCCCGGTCAGCCAGGTCGGCAACGAGGAGGCCGGACGCTGATGCTGCACACCGGACTCGTGCTCGCCGCCGCGTCGGCGACCGACCAGATCGGCCCCGGCGAGGCCATCACGTTCTGGGTACTCGGCCCGGTCGCCCTGCTCGGCGGCCTCGGCATGCTGTTCTCGCGCAGCGCGGTGCACTCGGCGCTGTGGCTGGTGGTGACCATGCTCAGCCTCGGCGTGCTCTACATGATGCAGCAGGCGCCGTTCCTCGGCTTCGTGCAGATCATCGTCTACACCGGCGCGATCATGATGCTGTTCCTGTTCGTGCTGATGATGGTCGGCCGCGACTCGTCCGACTCGGTGGTCGAGGTGTTGCGCGGGCAACGGTTGTGGGCCGGCATTCTCGGCGTCGGGCTGGCCGGTCTCGTCGTGGGCATCGTGGCCCGGTCGCTGACCAGGGTCAGCTCGGTCGGCCTGAACGGGCCCAACAGCACGAACGGCGGCAACGTCAGCCAGATCGGCCGGTCGCTGTTCACCGACTTCCTGTTCCCGTTCGAACTGACGTCGGCCCTGCTGATCACGGCCGCCGTCGGCGCGATGATCCTGGGCTACACCGGCCGGGGCCCGGGTGCCAAGCGGACCCAGCGCGAGATGATGGTCGCCCGCTTCCGCGGCGAGCACGACCGCCCGTCGCCGCTGCCCGGTCCCGGCGTGTTCGCCACCGGCAACTCGGTGGCGACGCCTGCCCTGCTGCCGGACGGCTCGATCGCGCCTGAGTCGCTGTCGGAGATCATCGAGGCCACCCCGGTGGCCGAGTACGACCACGACGTCGCCGAGGTGGCCGGCACCGAGGTCACCACGGACGCGCACGCACTGACTGCGACGGAGCACGAGGAGGTGCGGTCATGACGCCCACGTACTACCTGCTGCTGTCCGCGCTGCTGTTCGCGATCGGCGCGATCGGCGTGCTGGTGCGGCGCAACGCGATCGTCGTCTTCATGTGCATCGAGTTGATGCTCAACTCGGTGAACCTCACCCTGGTCACCTTCGCCAGGATCAACGGGTCGCTCGGCGGCCAGGTGATGGCGTTCTTCGTGATGGTCGTCGCGGCCGCCGAGGTCGTGGTCGGGCTCGCGATCATCATGTCGATCTTCCGGACCCGCAGGTCGGCCTCGGTCGACGACTCCAACCTGCTGAAGTACTAGGGAGTACGCCAGACATGGGGACTGTACCGATGCTCGCGGCCGCGAGCGCGCCCTCGGTGGTCGCGGCCAACGGGGTCGCGACCTCGGCGTGGCTGCTGCTCGCGCTGCCGGCCCTCGGCGCGCTGGTGCTGCTGGTCGGCGGCCGGCGCACTGACGGCTGGGGCCACCTGCTCGGCTGCGCCACGATCGCGCTGGCCTTCGTGTGGGGTCTGGTGCTGTTCTTCCACGCCACGAGCCTGCCGGCCGACCAGCGGGTGCAGAACCTGCACCTGTACTCGTGGATCCCGGTCAACCAGTTGCAGGTGGACTTCGGGCTGCGCCTCGATCCGCTGTCGCTGACGTTCGTGCTGCTGATCACCGGTGTGGGTGGCCTGATCCACATCTACTCGATCGGCTACATGTCGGCGGACCGGGACCGGCGCCGCTTCTTCGGCTACCTGAACCTGTTCGTCGCGTCGATGCTGCTTCTGGTGCTGGGCAACGGTTTTGTGACGCTGTACCTGGGGTGGGAGGGTGTCGGCCTCGCGTCGTACCTGCTGATCGGCTGGTACTCCGACCGGCCGTCGGCGGCGACCGCGGCGAAGAAGGCCTTCCTGATGAACCGGGTCGGCGACGTCGGCCTCGCGCTGGCGATCTTCATCCTGTTCGCCAAGCTGCACACCACGCAGTTCACCGAGGTCTTCGCCCAGGCGCACACGCTGTCCGGCGGCACGCTGACCGCCGTCGCGCTGTTGTTGCTGCTGGGCGCCTGCGGCAAGTCCGGCCAGTTCCCGTTGCAGTCGTGGCTGCCCGACGCGATGGAGGGCCCGACACCGGTGTCGGCCCTGATCCATGCCGCGACCATGGTCACCGCCGGTGTCTACCTGGTGGCCAGGGCCAACCCGATCTACGACCTCACCACGTCGGGTCGCCTGCTTGTCGTGATCATCGGCACGATCACCCTGCTCATCGGGTCCGTGATCGGCTGCGCGTACGACGACATCAAGAAGGTGCTGGCGTACTCCACGGTCAGCCAGATCGGCTACATGATGCTGGCCGTCGGCCTTGGCCCGTTCGGCTACGCGCTGGGCATCGCGCACCTGCTGGCACACGGCTTCTTCAAGGCAGGGCTGTTCCTCGGCGCGGGCTCCGTCATGCACGCCATGGACGACGAGACCGACATGCGCCGCTTCGGCGGCCTGTTCCGGCGAATGCCGATCACCACGGTCACGTTCGGCCTCGGCTACCTGGCGATCATCGGCTTCCCAGGACTGTCCGGCTACTTCACCAAGGACGCGATCATCGAGTCCGCGTTCGGCCAGGGCGGCTGGCAGGGCTGGGTGTTCGGTGGCGCGGCGGCCCTTGGCGCCGGTCTCACCGCCTTCTACATGACCCGCCTGGTGCTGATGACGTTCTTCGGCGAACAGCGTTGGCAGGACCTGAAGAACGCCGAAGGCAAGGACTACCACCCGCACGAGGCCAAGCCCGTGATGACCGTCCCGATGATCATCCTGGCGATCGGCTCCGTCGGCGCGGGCGCGTACTTCATGATCGGCGGCCGCCTTGCCAACTGGCTGACACCCACGCTCGGTGACCTGCAGGACCACACGAACCCGGTGCTCTCCAAGACGGTGATCACCGTCGGCACCCTCGCACTTGCCGCGATCGGCGTGCTGGTGGCGTTCCTGGTGGTCGGCCGCAGGCCGGTGCCGGTGGTCCGGCCGGAGCCGGTGTCCTGGCCGGTCCGCGCGGCCCGCGCCGACCTGTACGGCAACGCGCTGAACGAGACCCTGGTGGCCCGGCCCGGCCAGTGGCTCACCGGCGGACTGGTGTTCACCGACCGGTGGGGCGTCGACGGCCTCGTCAACGGGATCGCGGCTCTGATCGGCGGCACGTCGGGCCGGCTTCGTCGACTACAGACCGGTTTCGTCCGGTCCTACGCACTGAGCATGTTGGGAGGCGCGATCATCTTGGTCGGGGCCCTGCTGTTGGTGAGGTTCTCCGCATGACGCACGTGCACTCCGCCCTAGTTGCCGTGCCGGCACACGACGGCAACCAGTTCGGCCTGCTGCTGGCGCTGCTGTTGCTGCCGCTGGTCGGCGCTGTCGTGCTGCTGGCGCTGCGGCACAACGACCGGCTGGCGAAGCTGGTGGCACTCGGTTTCGGTGCCGCCGAGTTCGTGCTCGCCGTGCTCACGCTGTTCGACTACCAGACCGGCGGCGCGCGGATCCAGTTCGCCGGTTCTGCCGATCTGGATTCCGTCGTTCGGCGTGCACATCTCGTTCGGCATGGACGGCATCGCGCTGGTGATGGTCGCGATGATCGCGTTCCTCGTGCCGGTGGTGCTCGGCGCGTCCTGGTCGGAACGGCTCCCGGAAGGACGGTCCGTCGCCGGGTTCTTCGCGCTGATCCTGACGCTGGAAGCGTTGATGGTCGGCGTGTTCGCGGCCACCGACGTCTTCCTGTTCTACGTGCTGTTCGAGCTCATGCTGATCCCGATGTACTTCCTCATCGGCAGCTACGGCGGCGTGAACCGCAGGTACGCGGCGGTGAAGTTCTTCCTGTACTCGTTCCTCGGCGGCCTGCTGATGCTGGCGTCGGCCATCGGGATGTGGTCCTACGCGCAGTCGGTCACCGGCAGCGGCACGTTCGACTGGGCCACGCTGACCACGATCGTCAGCCACGCCCCGCTGGGCACCCAGATCTGGCTGTTCATGGGTTTCTTCATCGCCTTCGCGATCAAGGCCCCACTGGTGCCCTTCCACACGTGGCTCCCTGACGCGACCGCGGAGGCCCCGATCGGGGTCGGCGTGCTGCTGGTCGGCGTGCTGGACAAGGTCGGCATCTTCGGCTTCCTGCGCTACAACCTGCCGCTGTTCCCCGACGCCAGCCACCGGCTCGCGCCGCTGCTGCTGGTGCTGGCCGTGGCAGGCGTGCTGTACGGGTCGATCCTGGCGGCCGGGCAGAGCGACATGAAGCGGTTCATCGCCTACGTGTCGTTGGCGCACTTCGGTTTCATGGCGCTTGGCGTGTTCGCGTTCACCTCGCAGGGCGGGGTCGGCGCGGTGTCCTACATGGTCAACCACAGCATCGCCACCGGGATGCTGCTGATCGTGATCGGCATGGTGATCGCGCGCGGCCGGTCGGTCCGGGCCGAGGACTACGGCGGGCTCGGCAAGGTCACGCCGATCCTCGCCGGCATGATGTTCCTGGCCGGCCTGACCACGCTCTCGCTGCCGGGCACCAACTCGTTCGTCAGTGAGTTCCTTGTCCTGATCGGCTCGTTCCAGACCGAGCCGGTGTACGCGATCCTCGCCACCGTCGGCATGGTGCTGGCCGCGCTCTACGTGCTGTGGCTCTACCAGCGCGTGATGCAGGGCCCGGTGCGCGGCAACGCCCTGGTGGACGTGGCAGGTGGGCCGGGTGCGGCCATGGACCCGGAGCTCGGCGCGCGCAAGGGCATTCGGGACCTGTCCGGCCGGGAGCGCTGGGTGCTGGCGCCGATGGTCGTGGTGATCCTGCTGCTCGGCTTCTATCCCAAGCCATTGCTCGACATCGTCAACCCGTCGGTTGGCGCAACGCTGAGCTCGATCGGGGTCAGCGTGAGCCAGGAAGGCAAATGACGTGGTGTTCCTGACCAACGTGCTGCATGCTGCGGCGACGCCACCGATCGCCACGCCGTCGGTGAACTACGGCGCCATCGCGGCGCCGCTGATCATCCTCGGCGCGGCCTGCGTCAGCGTGCTGCTCGAGGCGTTCCTGCCGCGTCAGACCCGGTGGGCCGCGCAGGTCACGCTGAGCCTGCTCGCGCTGATCGTGGCCGGCATCGCGCTCGGCGTCTACATCAAGGGCGCGCCGGCCGCCGGGACCACCACCCTGTCCGGCACCATCGCGATCGACCGGCCCGCGCTGTTCCTGTGGTTCACCCTGGTGGCGCTGGCGTTCTGCTCTGTGCTGCTGATCGCGGACCGGACCGTGGACCGCGGCGGCTACTTCGTCGCGCACGCCGCGATCCGGCCGGGGTCGCTGTCCGAGCGCGCGCAGCAGACGCTGGGCGGCATGCAGACCGAGGTCTTCCCGCTGACCCTGTTCGCGGTCGGCGGGATGATGGTCTTCTGCGCGGCCAACGACCTGCTCACCATGTTCGTGGCGCTGGAAGTGCTGTCCCTGCCGCTGTACCTGATGTGCGGCCTCGCCCGGCGCAGGCGGCTGCTGTCCCAGGAGGCGGCGGTCAAGTACTTCCTGCTCGGCGCGTTCGCGTCGGCGTTCTTCCTGTACGGGCTGGCCCTGCTCTACGGCTACGCCGGTTCGGTGCGGCTGTCCGACATCGCGCACGCGGCCGCCGGCACCAACCGGTCGGACACCCTGCTGTTCGGCGGCATGGCCATGCTCGTGGTCGGCCTGCTGTTCAAGGCGTCCGTCGCGCCGTTCCACACCTGGACCCCGGACGTCTACCAGGGCGCGCCGACCCCGATCACGGCACTGATGGGCGCCTGCACGAAGGTCGCCGCGTTCGGCGCGATCCTGCGGGTGCTGACCGTGGCGTTCCAGGTCACGAGCTGGGAGTGGCGCGGTGTGCTGTGGGCCATCGCGATCATCTCGATGTTCGTCGGCGCGATCCTGGGTATCACGCAGAGTGACGTAAAGCGCATGATCGCCTACTCGTCGGTGGCGCACGCCGGCTTCATCCTGGTCGGCGTCATCGCCCTGACCAGCAGGGGACTGTCCAGCTCGCTGTTCTACCTGGTGGCCTACGGCTTCACCACGATCGCCACGTTCGGGGTCATCACCCTGGTCCGCACCGGCGATGGTGAGGCATCACACCTTTCGTCATGGGCCGGCCTGGCCAAACGATCACCGCTGGTCGCCGGCGTGTTCACGTTCCTGCTGCTCGCGCTCGCCGGCATCCCGTTGACCAGCGGTTTCGTCGGCAAGTTCGTGGTCTTCTCGGCCGCGATGAACGACGGCATGGGTCCGCTGGTCGTTGTGGCCCTTATCGCAAGCACCGTCGCGGCATCGTTCTACCTGCGGGTCATCGTGCTGATGTACTTCTCGGAGCCCGCCGCGGACGGTCCGACGGTCAGTGTGCCCGGCGTGTTCACCACAGCGGCCATTAGTCTGGGTGTACTGGTGACACTCTTGCTGGGCGTGTGGCCGTCGCTCGTCCTGGACTGGGCGGGAGGCGGCGGCTTCGCCCTCTAGCCGCACTTCGGGGGCGTCGTGACAGCCAAGGAACAGGGCGTGGACACCGGCACCGACTCGGTGCTGCGGTTCGAGCTGCCCGACCCCGTGCTGGCCTCGGGCATCAAGGCCGGCCTGGACCGGGTCGAGGACGTGCTGCACACGGTCGTGGACAGCGACGTGGAGTTCGTCCGGTCCACCGCGCTGCACCTGGTGGACGCGGGCGGCAAGCGCATCCGGCCGCTGTTCACGCTGCTCGCGGCCCAGTTCGGCGACCCGAAGCGGCAGGACGTGATCACCGCGGCCGCCGCCGTTGAGCTGGTGCACATCGCGACCCTCTACCACGACGACGTGATGGACGAGGCCACCATGCGGCGCGGCGCGGTCAGCGCCAACGCCCGCTGGGACAACACGGTCGCCATCCTGGCCGGCGACTACCTGTTCGCGCACGCCTCCCGCCTGGTCTCCGACCTCGGCACGGATGCTGCCCGGATCATCGCGGAAACGTTTGCGGAGCTGGTCACCGGCCAGTTGCGGGAGACCATCGGCCCCGGCCCTGACGACGACCCGATCGCCCACTACCTGTCCGTGATCGGCCAGAAGACCGGTTCACTGATCGCCACCGCCGGCCGGTTCGGCGGCATGTGCGCGGGCGCGGCCGACGAGCACGTGACTGCGCTGCGGCGGTTCGGCGAGATCGTCGGCGCGGCGTTCCAGATCTCCGACGACGTCATCGACATCGCGTCCCCCGCCGACGAGTCGGGCAAAACGCCCGGCACCGACCTGCGCGAGGGCGTGCACACCCTGCCCACCCTGTACGCGCTGGCCGAGCACGACCAGTCCGACCCCGACGGCGTCCGGCTGCGGCAGTTGCTGGGCCGCCCGCTCACCGAGGACGCCGAGGTCGACGAGGCCCTGGCACTGCTGCGCGAGTCACCGGCCCTGTCCAGGGCCCGCAAGACCCTGGCCGACTACGCCGACCGGGCGCGCGACGTACTCCGTCTGCTGCCCGATGGCCCGGCCGCCGAGGCCCTGCGCGCGATGACCGACTACCTGGTCGACCGCACCGGCTGAGCTCGCGGTATTCGCATTTGTTCGGCGCGGAACCCGGTCCGGAATTGATCGTAGATCGGCGAAAAATAACGACCGAACGTGACCATAGGCGAATTCCAGGTCGTCACCCGATCGTTGATAGCATGACCCCCGGAGGGAGTAGGTGGCTGCCTGTTGTGGGCTACCTCGCCAGGGGTGGGCCTGGTAGGACAGACTGCTGACTGCCTGGTGTCGCTCGTCCGGCGCCGGGTGTTGCCGCGCAGGAGGGACATCCCGTGATGTGGATCTTCGGGCAGGTGTGGTTCGCCTGCCTGGTCGGTTTCGCCGTAGGAGTGCTGCTCGACTGGGTCGTGCGGGTCCGGCCGTTGACGCACCAGGTGGCCGACCTGGAGTCCCGCCTGCGCAACTCGCCCAGCACCGACGACTCCGAGGACTCGATGTTCCGCCGAGGGTCCTACGAGGCCCCCGGCCGGTTCGACTCCACCGGTTTCGGCGGCGACAGCAGCCGCGGCCTGCTCACCCCGTCCAGGCCCTCGATGGCCACCGACCTGATGCCACACGAGCTGCAGACCCAGGTCGCCGAACCGCCCTCCGGTGTTGAGGACTACCCGGGCGTGGCCCGCCTGAGCGGCATCTGGGCGGACGACCCGGAGCAGTCGTCGGAATCGCTCTGGGGTTCGTCCGAACAGCAGGCCGACACCCCGACGACGGTCACCCCACTTGTCCAGCCGGCGTCCCAGGTCCCACCCCCCTCCGAAGCCGACGAGCAGTACCTGGACTTCCTACGCTCCGGCGCCGGCACGGCCGACCGCGACGCGGAAGGCGCGTTCGACGACCGAGACGAGTTGGTAGAGGAGTCCCCAAGGGAGACCCCCGCCGAAGTGACGTCGGTACTGCCGGCGGTCGAGGGCTACGGCGCCTACGAGGGCTACGCACAGGACGACTTCACCAGCAACAACGGCTATCAGCACAACGGATATCAAGGCGAATACCAGGACAACGGATACGACCACGACGGGTACCAACTCGTGGACTACCAACAAGAAGACCTGACCGACCCCGGTGAGTCGAGCACGCCGCTGCCACATCGCGACACGTCCGAACACACCCCGCGCAGGTACGCACCGTTCGAGATCCCGTTCGACCAGCTGGACAGTTCCGACGTCCAGCCCCGAGCCGGCGACGTGACCCCCATCGGCGACGGCGGCTTCCAGCCGTTCCAGAAACCGGGCGACGACGGCGGCGGCCCCGACACGGACGACCTGGGCTGGTTCGACATGTCTGCGGCTGCGCCCCCGGCCCCGCGCTCACTACCCATCGCCCAACCCGGCGGCAGCACCTACTCGGACCTACTGGGCGAGTCGGTCTTCGGCAACGCGGAAGACCACGGCTACCAGGAGGACGGCGAAGGCCGCTCCCTGTTCGAACCGGTCATCTCCCCAGACGACGTCTCGGATTATCCGCCGCCGCCGGACGCACCGATGTTTGATCCGACCGGCGGGCAGGGCACGACTCCCCGACCTATCCGAGTTCGGACGGGGGTGGAATCAACCGGCTCTATTCCGGTCATGGGGAACGGGCATGAAGCTCCGGCTGGGCCGTTCGGGCCTGGTTCGGCGTTGCCGCTGCCGGATGGTCGGGCGCCGTCACCTGAGTTCCGGATCAAGGCTCGGACGTCTTCGATGGTGTTTCATACCGAGTCGTCGCCGTTCTATGAGCGGCTGGAGCCTCAGGTCTGGTTCCGGGATCAGAAGGATGCTCAGCGGGCTGGGTTCACCAGTTGGGAGCGGCCTCGTAGCTGGTAGCGTTTCGGCTGCGCCCTCATGGAAGCCTTTGTTGGCGCCGCCACCTGGGGATACAGTGCGTCGAAGATGATCTCTGCGAGCGGCATCGTGTAGCGCAGCTCGGCCCGGCTCTCCGACAGCACAGGTCGGTCCGGTGAGTCAAGTTGGCTATCCACAGCTTTCCGGGTTGTCCACAACTTTCTGTCAACTCCCCCATTTGGGGCTTGACAACGGTAGATTGGAAAAGGGCCGTAGCCCCCTGGGTTGGGCAGGGTTCCGGCAAAGTCGATCACCGGAATGAGAACGGGCACGACTCTGTTGATCATGTGAAGCATCACCATCGCATGATCACGAAAGAGAGCCGTGCCCGCACCTCTATCCTGCCTGACCCCGACCACCCTGCACCACCTGACCGACCCGAGCACCCTCACCGACCTGCGCGTCTACCTGGCCGACGTGGTCGACCCCCGCAAACCCCGCGGCATCCGCCACTCCCTGCTCACCATCCTGACCCTCGCCGCAGCCGCGGTCACCGCCGGCGCCCGCTCGTTCACCGCGATCGGGGAATGGGCCGCCGACGCCCCACAACACGTCCTGGCCGCGCTGGGCGCCCGCCACGACCCCCACTCCGACCGCTACCACGCACCCGAGGAAGCCACCCTGCGACGGGTCCTGCAACGACTGGACCCCGACCACCTCGACGCCGCCCTGCACGCCTGGATCATCCAGCACACCCCCATTGACGACCACCCCGAGCCCACTGCACCCGTCTCGGTCGCGCCGGCCGCGATCGCGGTGGACGGCAAGTCCCTGGCCGGGACCTATCCCCGCACCGGCGGTGCCGGAGTGCACCTGCTGGCCGCGTTCAGCCACGACAGCGCCACCGTCATCGCGCAGCACCCCGTCCCCGCGGGCACCAGTGAGATCACCGCGCTGGCACCGCTGCTCGACCAGATCGACCTGACCGGACGCGTGGTGACCGCGGACGCCCTGCACACCCTGGCCCAGCACGCCCAGTACCTGCACGCGCGAGGCGCGGACTACGTGTTCACCGTCAAACGCAACCACCAGGTCCTCTACCACCACCTCGACACGCTGCCCTGGGACGCCGCACCCCGCTGGAGTGTCCGTGAACGCGGACACGGTCGCAGCGAGACCCGCACCGTCCAGGTCCTGCCCCTGCTGCAGTGTCCGGACTGGCCTCCCGTGACCTTCCCCTATGCCACGCATGCGTTCCTGATCGAACGTTCGGCCCCCGACCACACCAGTGGCCGACTGCGGGGTCGCGTCGCGCTGGGGGTCACCAGCCTGCCCGATTCACTCGCGCATCCCACCCAGATTGCGGCGTATGTGCGGGGCCAGTGGCGGATTGAGAATCAGCTGCACTGGGTGCGGGATGTCACCTTCGGGGAAGATGCCTCCCGGGTGCGTACCGGTGCCGGTCCACGGGTGATGGCCAGCCTGCGTAACCTCGCGATCAGCGCGTTCCGCCTGGCTGGACGTCGGAACATTGCCCAAGCACTGCGGTATATGGGTCGTGATCCGGTGCGGCCGTTGACGTTGTTGGGAATCCAGGCTTGACCACATCACGAATGACTTTGCCG
>CAVPCF010000071.1:0-95893 GCA_963702275.1 Candidatus Melainabacteria bacterium | reverse complement strand
CGACCATCGGTTATGACGTCTCCTATCCGCAGTGCTCGGATGCTTCGCGAACCCGTCGAATCCGCTGTTCGGGATCGTCGGTGTCAATGGCGGGCTGGCGAACAAAGCAAACCCATGTATCGGCGGCGAGCTGCACTGGGCGAGCGCCGCGCCGAAGCCGAAGCGGCCGGAGCAGCCGCCGCTGTCGCTGTACATCGACACCGGCAATCCTGGCGGCCATCACGTTGCGGACTGGCCTACCGTCGGCACCGCGCCGGCCTACGGTGCTTGTAACGGCCTGCTGACCAACTCCTGCTCGTTCATTTACGGCGAGCAGCGCGCCGCCCATTCCTACCGGCTGGTTGCCGCGCTCGACCCGGTCGCGGCCAACACCGCACCATGGTGGCTGGACGTCGAGCTGATGGCGAGCTGGGCCGGCACCTACCAGTTGAACGTCGCCGCACTGCAGGGTTTCATCGCCGGGCTGCACCACGCCGGCGCGAGGGGACCGATTGGGGTCTATTCCACCAGCGCCCAGTGGAAGGACATCACGGGGCTGACGGCGCAGACGACACCGACGGCGTTCGGCGTCGAGTTGCCCGACTGGGTCGCCGGGAACCGAAGCAACGGTCACGCAGGCGCGGCAGAACTGCACAAGCGGTGGCTTCACAGGCATGGCGCCGGCCTTGCGCAATACCGGATCGGCACGCTCTGATGCCGACCTGCGCTGTACGGGCACACGCTAACCACACCGCCTAGCCGAGGCGAAGTTCAGCCTCGATCACCGCGCGGGCGGCGTTATGACCGGAATGCCACTGACGCCCGCCGCCCCGTCGCGCCCCGGCGCCGCAGATCCACACGTTCTCACGCTCGCGTTTCGACGCCCATCGGCCCACTTCGCGCCTCGGACTCAGCGAAGGGCCAAGCCAGGTCACGGTGGAAGATGTGCCCGCCGGGCAGGCCGAGCTCCGCTTCAAGCTCCGGCGGTGTCCGGGCCTCGAGGCAGGGCCGCGCCGGCGCTCGTCGCGCATCAGGCAATCCTCGATCGGCTCGGCCAGGACCGAGTCCATCGAGCGCAGCGTCGCCGCACGGCCTCGGCCTTGGCCGCCTCGGGTCGGCCGAAACAGCCGCGCCGGCATGTGCAGCCCGAACACGGTCAAGGTCTGGGCGCCGGCCGCGCGCAACTCCGGCCCCGAGGATGCTCGGATCGGTCAGCGAATGGCAATAGGCCTCGCAGGGCGCAGGTCCGGGATCCCCCCGCTGGCGGCCTCGCGTAGGCGCGCCGCAGCTGTTCGTAGCTCTCGTTCACGTGGAAAGTCCCTGCGAACGCCTCGTCGCAGCGGACCGCTCGTCGCGCAAACGCGGCAGCCGGCGAGCAGCAGGTTGATCTTCAGCTGCGAGCCTTCGGGTGCGGGCTCCGGCAGGGATCGCCGAGCAGCGCGGCTAGCGCCGCGGGGGCCACCCCGGCGAGCAGGTCCCGGCCCGCATAGGTCCTCCGTCGTGCCGTCCTGCACCTCCACCCGGCGCCGTCGGCACCGATCGACACGACAGGGGCGTGACGCCGAGCTCGGCTCCGGCCCGCTCGGCTGCGCCGGTCAGCGCGGTGGAGAGCGCGCCCATCCCGCCCACGGGAACGTCCCAGTGCCCGGTGCCGTTGCCGATCACGTGGTAGAGGAAGCATCGGTTGTGACGCAACTGCGGGTCGTCGGTGTGGCGAAGGTCCCGATCAGCCCGTCGGTGGCCACGATCCCGCGAACGACGTCGCTCCGCGAAGGCGCCGCTCCAGCACTCCGACAGCGGCCGCTCGAAGAGGGCTCTCCAGGCCCCGTCTCGCTGACGAGGCCCCGGAACTCCTGACGCGAGAGCAGCGCCTCGGTGAGCTTCGAAATACGCGCTCTGCCAACGCGGGCGGTCATCGCCTCGAACCGCTCCACCCTCGGCCGTGCGCCTGGTCGCCGACCGTACGCGCGATGCGCGCCCGTCCGCTGCTCGTCAGCGCAGACCAGTACGCCACCGTCGCCCCGCGGCGTGTAGGAGGAGACGCGGCAGGCGCCGCAGCTCCACGGCGACGCCGAGCTCCGCCAGCAGCGGGCCCGGAAACAGGCTGACCAGATAGGCATAGCGCGACATGCGGGCATTGACGCCGCGAAGGGTGAGGCGGACACGGCGGCGCCACCGGGGTGCCCGCGCGCTCGAGCATCAGCACCCGCCGGCCGGTTCGGCGAGCTCGTCGCGGCGACGAGGCCGTTGTGACCCGCGCCCACCACGATCGCATCGACAGGCTTCATCGAAACGCGAGTGGGACTCATCGTCCCAGACCGACTCCTTGCGTCGTCCGGCGCCCCATGCCGGGGGAATGCTAGGGCCCACCGTCCTGCGTGCGGAGTGGGCGCAAGCCCATGCTGATCAGTGATGGACAGCGCTGAGCACAGCGACGCCCACCACGATCACTCGCGAAGCCCGAACCACTGCCGACGATCTCATCCGCTCGCCGAACAGGATCGCCCTGCCCCCTACCACAGCGAAAGCCGCGAACAACGATCCAAGCACGGCCGCGACCGCGCCAGCGAGCGGTGGGCTGCGTAGGAGTAGAGCATGAAACCACCAACCTCGCCGCACGCGGACCACCAGCAGCGCCGGGAGTGCCGATCCGAGTGATCCGGGATCCGGCGGCGCAGTGCCCAGCGGCAGCGCCACGCAAATGACCCCGACGATGCGCGGAGATGCGGCGATCCACCCGAACTGCCTCGTGAGCCGAAGGCGCGACCGGTGGTCTAGAGACCCGACTCCGAAGCAGATCGCGGCTAGGCATGCAACGGTAACGACGCCCCAATTGAATCTGCCGGTCGCTGCAATCGGCGCCGTGTTCGCGTACGGCGGTGCGAACGATCCCGAAGCACGATCACCGCCAAGGAGCACGACGACGCTCGCGTGCAAGGGTTTCGCCGGCCGCGATCGCGATCACGGCCGCGACGGCGCCTTCGGTGGCGATGATCGGCGCCACCACCCGCGAGACGTCGCCCACCCGGTAGGCGATGTACAGCAGGGACAGCCCGGCGATGTTTGCTCCCGCCGCCGAGTGCTAGCCAGAACAGTGCGCCAAACGACATGTCATGCGGAGCGCCCTCGGCAATCAGGAACGGAGCGCATACCGGCCAGCCCGACGAGCGAGATCCCCGCCAGCAGCGATTTGCGGCGACATCGCGCGGCTCGCGCGTGATGCCGCGAGGTTTCCACCCGCCCCACACCATTGCGGCGAGTAGGCCCGCCGAGAATTGCCATCAGGCTGCTCGTCTCCGGCGCGCAGTCGCCGAACGGATTCGCGGTGCGCGCTGCTGGTTCGACGGTTGGACGCGCGGGGCGCTCCTGAGTCCGCGGCAGGCGGTCGCGATCGCGACATTCGTGGCGCTTCCTCCAAGCTAGTTGCCAAACGGGTGAGGGCCGCGAGCCCGAGGCCATCCGCGGGGCGGGCGGTCGACTGCGACGCGACCGCTATCAGGTCGACCGGGTCGTCTCCCCAAGAGGAGAGCGAGAGGCATCCGCAATGCCACCGCCGAGAGCTTCGGTCGCTTGCGCGGCGACGAGTTGCGCGGCGATCGCGTCAGGGGCCTGCGCGCCCTCGCAGACACCGCCGCCGACGGCACGCGCGAACGCCTCTGCCTGCCGGCGCATCGAAACCCGGAACACCTTATCACCCTCGGCCGCCCACATGAAGGGGATGCGCGCGTAGCCCGTGGTACCCCAGACCTCAACCCAGCACGAGTCCGGGTGCGGGAACTGGCGCCCGAGCGAGATCGTGACCGCCGCACCGCGCGAGTCGTCGCCAGCAGAACGGCCGAATCGGGGTCGGTCGCCGGGCGCGGCCGGGTGCTGGGCCCGGCCGGCACCGCCACGATCGACTCAAACTCGTCGCCCAGCAGCCACCGCACCTGGTCGAACTCGTGAACGCCCATGTCGACCATGATTCCCCCTGCGTGGGAACGGAACTGCTCAGACGGCAGCTCGGAGTCCCACTGCATGCAGGAGAGCAGCGATATCTCGCCCGAGCTCGCCGGCAGCGATCTGCGCGCGCAGCTGCCGCAGCTCAGGCACGAACCTCCGCCAGTAGCCGACCTGCAGCAGTACGCCCGCGTCTGCGGCGGCAGCGCGTCGCCCGTTCGGCATCCTCCGGGCGCACCCCGACGGGCTTCTCGCACAGCATCGGGACCCCGGCCGCGGCGAAGGCGGCCACCAGCTCGGGATGCTGATCGGTGGGAGCTGCGATCAAAGCCGCCATCCAGCGAGGCGGCGCCGAGCAGCTCCTGCACTGACTGGGTACACGACGAGTCCTTGAGCCTGCAATCGCTCACGCGTAGCGGCGAACGGCTCGACGACGGCTACCACCGTGATCTCATCAGAAACTCTGGAGTGCGCCGAGGTGCACCTGGCCCATTCGCCCGGCGCCGACCAGGGCGATGCGCGTCCGGGCGGGTTCGGTCACCGTCCGATCCTGCCCCGCCGATCACGCCGCTTGCAGGCTGGGTGGGAGCCGCCGGCTGAGACGAGCTCGACATCCAGCCCGAGGTGCTTGCGCGCCACCGCCTCACACAGTCTGCAGGTCGCCCAGGCCGTCGTGACCGGACGTACGCGGCGTGCGTCCGGTTGCGATGCAGTCGGCCAACTCGTCGAGCTCCCGCCTGAACGCCTCGTCGAGGAAACCGATCTCCTCGCGCACCCAGCTGTGCGACGTCCGGCCTCGCCACCTTCGACGAACAGCCGGCTCGGCTCGTTGCGCAGGTACGGCGAGGAAGCTCCAGGGTGAGGCGCTGCTCCTGCGAGTAGAACGCGAACTCCTGCTTGTAGCGCGCGATGCCCGGCATCAGATCCACCCAGGACAGATGGCACGGGATCTCACCGAACCGGAGACTCACTAGCACGGACTCACGGGCGAGGCTGGCGTAGACCACCTCGGTCGGCTCGCCGAGCGCGCCGCGGAGCGCGTTGAACTCGTGAATCAGGTTGTCCAGGAGAAGCCATCGGTAGCCGAAGCGCGTGACCTCGTCGGCATCGCCGAGCACGGCGTCCACCGTCGCCTCGTCGGCCTTCCGCAATTCCGCGATCACATCGGGTGGAGCAGACGACGGGGGAAAGAGCGGATAGTGCGCCACGTACGGCTCGAAGGCGACTCGAGCGTCGTCACCTTCGCCAAGCGAATGTCGCCGCGGATCCCGGGGAGCAGCTCGACGAGCCGCTCATAGGCCGGGTCGTAGCGCTTCATCGTCCCCACCATCAGGCAAACGCCGGCCTTCTCCGCCGCCTCGATCATCGCCTCACCGTCGGCGACCGACAGCGCCATCGGCTTCTCCGACGAAGACGTTCACGCCGGCCTGCGCCGCCGCGATCGCGATCGGCGCGTGATTCCCGGAGGTCAGCACCATGACGGCGTCAAGTTCAGACTCGAGCATCTCGCGCCAGTCCGTAAACGCTGCGCCTGCGCCGAAACGAGCCCCGCACCGCTCGGCGACCGGCTCCGCGATGTCGCACACCGCGGCCAGCTCAAACGCCGCCGGGGACTGCGACAGGTGCGGTAGATGCATGACCTGGGCGATGACTCCGCAGCCGATCACCCCGACTCGTACTGGCGAGCTCACTGGATGACCCCCCATTCGCGTGGAACGTTCCATACACCGTAACGAGCCGACCCGAACGCCTGTCAAGTCAGCGCCGAATCCCCGACCACAGCCGGCCGCTACCATCGTCCGCCCATGAGGACGCCCCCCCGGTCCCGGTGGTTCGCAAGCCGCCAACCATCCTCGACGTCGCGGCGGAGGCCGGGGTTTCGAAGTCCACGGTGTCCAACGTCGTACGCGGCGTCGCCGAGATTGCGCCCGAGACACGGGCACGGGTGCTCGAGGCGATCCAGCGGCTTCGCTACAGGCCGAGCGGAATAGCCCGGCAGTTTGTGCAGCAGCGCTCGACGATGCTGGGGGTCCTCTTGGACCACCGGCAGCAACCCCAACAACGCGCAGATGGCGGAGGGAGTCGAGCGCGCCGCCTTCGGGTCCGGCTACACGACGATGTTCTGCAACATCGAGGGCAGCTCCGACATGGCGATTTCCGGGGTCGACGTGCTGCTCAGTCAGCGCGTTGCCGGCATCATCATGCTGGCCTCGATCGAGCAACCCTCACCTGCCTACGACGCGCTCCAATGAAGTCGGCATCCCAACCGTGTTCGTCGGCCTGAGCGGAACGTGGGGCGACTCGGTGGGTCCCAGGGACGCTGAGGGCGCGCGGCTTGCGACCGGGCATCTGCTCGACCTCGGGCATCAGCGGATCGCGTATGTCCGAAAACCCCTCGTCGAGCGCAGCGGCGACCAGGCAAGGTCGTCCGGCTACAGGAACACGATGCGCAGACGCGGCCTGCAGCCGTTGCCGATCTTCGTCTGGAATCCCGGGAAACGCCACCGGTGCGCATCGACAATCGCCAGGTTCCGTTTGAGAGCGCCGATGACGTCACCGCAAGCGCCCACGGCGTTCTTCGTGTCAAACGACATCGGCGCGATCGGCTTGATCGACGCGTGCGAGGCGATCGGCCTGCGCGTACCGGCCGACATGTCCGTCGTCGGCTTCGACGACATCACGATCGCCGGGCCTCAAGCGCATCTCGCTCACCACCGTGTCGCAGCCGTTGATGTTCCAGGCCGAGCGGGGAGTCAGCCTGCTGCTTGAGCGAATCGAGCACCCGGCGACTCGCGCCCCGCCACGTTCGCGTGCCAGTCGAGCTGCCGCGTGCGCGATTCGACGGCGCCGCCGCGACGGGTGCTCAGATCGAACACTCGCCACCGCACGCGTAGAACCGTCGTAACGACGCGACCGCCCGCTACCTCAGAGGGCCGCCGACCGGCCGCGCCCGTCGCGCCTGTTGCAACCACGCCGCACACGGCGGACAGACATCTTGATCACCCGGGGCACGGCGAAGCCCGAGGCCCGAGATGCCAAGCGAGCCGACGATCAGAATCGTCGCGACCGCATTGACCGCGGGGGTGATGCCGAACTTGATCTGCGTGTAGATGTAGATCGGCAGTGTGATCTGAGCCCCGATGATGAAGTAGGTGATCACGAACTCATCCAGGGACATCGTGAACGAGAACAGGGCCCCGGCGAAGATCGCGGGGGCGATCAGCGGCAGCACGATGCGGCGGAAGCGCTGGAACGGAGTTGGCTCCGAGATCACTCGCTGCAGATTCAAGGCCGCGGTCGAAGCCCGCACAGACGGGCGGAGACGATCAGCAACACATAGGGAGTCGTGTAGACCGACTGTCCGATGACGGCCGTCTGAGTGGTCAGCGGGGAGGCCCGAGCACGTTGGTGAAGAACGAGAGCAGGCTCACGCCGATGAGCACGCCAGGATATCATTATCGGCAGGGTGAACGCGACGCGGAAGCCGCGGAGCGGAAGCGCAGGCGACTGCGGACAAGCGGGAACGCCGCGGCGGTTCCGACGACCAACGCTGATCGCGGTCACCTCCGCGGCGATGCCCCAGCGAGGTCTTGATCGCTGTCCTGCAGTCCGAGCTCTGCAGGACGCTGGAGTACCACTCGGTCGTGAGGCCCGGTGATCGGGAAGCTTCCATACCGGTTGCGGTTGAAGCTCAGCAGTACGAGCAACAGCACCGGTACGAAGAGGAACAGGTACATCCAGAACGCCCCAGCCGGTCAGGGCGCCGCGTACCAGCCTCCCGCGCCGGGCGACGATCTCGACACCGTCAACCTCACCGGCCATACATCTCACCGACGTCCCAGTGAGCGGCGGAAGACGACCAGCAGAAGGACGACCACAGCCGCTATCAGCACGGAGATCGTCGCACCCTGCGCGAACTGCGCTTCCTCAAAGAAGTTGTCGACGAGATTGCCGATCATCACCCCGCGCGTGCCGCCGACGAGCTGTGGTGTCCAGGTACTCGCCCAGGATCGGAATGAAGACGAAGATGACGGCCGTCGTGATGCCGGGCCTGATCTGCGGCAGCATCACCGAAGCGCAAGAGCGCGCGCCTGCGTGGCCCCCAGGTCTCGCGCTGCCCGCACCTGACGCCAGTCGAACCCTCTCGAGCGCCGAGAACAAAGTGCGAGCGCGGCGTACGGGAAGTAGAGATAGACCAGCACGAAGATGACGGCTGGCCGGTCATAGAGGAACCAGGACGGCATTCAGGCAAAGAGCCACATGACAAAAACGCAACAGGTATTGCAGGGTTGCGAGCAACGGAAGCCGCTGCACAGCAGGTGCTCTCACTACCGGTTCATCCAGCACTGAACGAAGAAGATCTCTTCACTATTGTCAGGGAAGTAGGTGCTTTATGCAATTGAAAGTAGCAGTAATCGGCGCAGGTTCAATGGGTATGAATGACCTGCGCGTACTCAGAGACTTCAATCAAGAGGTTATTGAGATTGTTGGCGTAGCAGATGTCCACGGGGCTGCCCTGAAATATGCGACAGGTCGCTTTTATGTCGTAGGATACACAGATTATCGTCTGATGGTTGAAGAGACTCATCCCGACCTGGTAGCAGTGGTCGTTCCTACCCATTTGCACTTTCCAGTAGCTTCCTATCTGCTTGATCGGGGTATCCATGTCCTCATTGAGAAACCGATAGCCAGTACCGTTCAGGAGGCACTCTCCCTTATTAACCTGGCTCGCTCGCATAATGCAAAAATAGCAGTAGGGCACGTCGAAAGGTTTAACCCCGCTATTATAGAGTTAAAAAAGAGGATATTCGCGGGCCAGCCAGGCCGTATCTTCTCCCTTCACGCACGAAGAATTGGGCCGTTTCCGCCTTGTATCAGAGATGTTGGAGTAACGCTTGACCTTGCTTCCCACGACATTGACATCATGCGCTACTTGATGAACGCCGAGGTAGAGCAGGTGTATGCACAAACACAGCGCCATGTCCATCAATCATGTGAGGACTTACTGCTCGGTATGCTCCAGTTCACAAATCAAGCGCTAGGGATGCTTGACGTGAACTGGCTCACGCCCACAAAAGTGCGTGAATTGAGCGTCACGGGAGAAAAAGGGATGTTTCTCGTGAACTACCTGACTCAGGATGTGTTCTTCTACGAAAACGATTATACAGCAACAGACGGATGCATTGCGCTCGCTCACCGGTGTAAGCGAAGGGACCATGACGCGCCTCAAGATTTAGAAGGCAGAGCCATTGCGCCTGACAATGAAGATGTGATAGCAGCTATCAATGATACGCTCCCAACCGTTACTGGCGAAGATGGAGCCGCAGTGCTAAAAGTCGTTTTCCAACTTACCCAATCGATACACCAGGAAAAAGCCCTGGGAAAGAAGATGGAGGTAGAAGCGTAATATGCCAGACAACTCTTCCAGCTCTTTGCCATCATCCTCGCCAGCGGTAGTAGTTGGCCTGGGCAAAATAGGATTGCCACTCGCTGCATTGTATGCCCGCTCCGGGAGACGAGTCATCGGCTGCGATATCAATTCCACAGTAGTGGAAACGATTAACGCCGGCCTCTCACATATCCAGGAGGAGCCAGGACTTGCCGAGGCGGTTGCCATTGCCAGCGGGAGAAAATTGCTCTCTGCTACGCTGAATACATGCGAAGCAGTCCAATGTGCCAGCGTCGTTGTCGTCATCGTACCCGTTACCATCGACAAAAGGCACGAGGTGGATTTCAAGGCGATTGATGCAGCCACCGGGGCAATTGGCGCTGGATTGCAGCCTGGTACCCTGGTAATATCTGAGTCGACATTGCCCGTTGGCACAACAGCTCGCCGCTTCGCTCAGATCCTCGAACATACCTCGCATCTTAAGGCTGGCCGGGACTTCTTTCTCGCTTACAGCCCCGAACGATATCATCGGGGCATATCTTCCGCGACCTGCGCATTTACCCTAAAGTGGTGGGCGGCATCAATGCACGGAGCACTGCCGCCGCTGTCTCATTTTATGAGTCGGTTCTCGATGCTCAGATCACTACGATGGCCTCAACCGACGAGGCAGAGTTCGTCAAACTTATTGAAACGACCTACCGCGATGTCAACATTGCACTGGCTAATGAATATGCCTGCTATGCCGATGCTTATGGCCTCGATGTCACGGCGGCAATCACTGCCGCAAATTCCAGCCTTATTCTCATATTCACACACCAGGAGTTGGCGTCGGCGGTCATTGTATCCCCGTTTATCCCTACTTTCTCTTAGCTGGTATAGAAGATAAATATAATCAAATCCATGGTTCTCAATCCCCGATGCTCCAGCTACCACAGTTCGCACGCCGTATCAACGATGCAATGGCGGAATACGCGGTAAATCGCATCGAAGCTATTACTGGATCACTCATCGGTCATTCAGTCCTCATCCTTGGAGTAGCATACCGGGGGGATGTGCGGAAGCAGCTTTCACCAGTGCAAAGCTGCTGCAAGATGCTCTCATCGAGTGCGGAGCGGACGTATACGCCGACGATCCACTATTTAGTGCGGACGAGTTATATGCATTGGAATATATCCCGCTCACGCCCGAAGTAGAGAGCAAAATTCGCGCCATCATCCTGCAGGCGGACCACCGGGCATATCGATCATTCGACCTGAGCCGCTTCACAGGCTGCAAGGTCGTACTCGATGGACGTAGAGCGTTCGACCATGAAAAGATTGAGGCGCTCGGTATGCACTATATCAGCATCGGAGATGGCACCCGAGAACAGTTTAACTGGCGGGAGAGCGATGGGCAATCTGCTCTCACTTCTATAGTATGGAATGGAGGTAAGCAATAGTGCGTTTTGCATCGATAGTCGGGGCTCGTCCCCAATTCGTTAAGGTCGCGGTAGTCAGTCGTGCGCTTCGGGAACTGCATGAGGAACTAATCATTCATACAGGGCAACACTACGACTACAACATGTCGGCGCAGTTCTTCGACGAACTAGATATCCCGGCCGCGGATTACCACCTGGGATGTGGCTCCGGTTCGCATGGTGCTCAGACCGGTCGCATGCTTGAAGCCATTGAAGAAGTACTTTTGAAAGAGCACTTCGATGCCGTCATTGTGTACGGCGATACCAACTCCACGCTCGCTGGCGCTCTGCTGCCGCAAAGTTGCACATTCCAGTCGCTCATGTAGAGGCAGGGTTGCGCAACTTCGATCAAGCCATGCCCGAGGAGATCAACCGCGTCCTTTCCGATCATCTCTCGCGTCGTCTCTACTGCCCAACCGAGACAGCCTGTAAGAATTTGAACACAGAAGGTATCACGCAAGGCGTTGAGTTCGTTGGTGATGTAATGTATGACCTGCTATTACAAGTCCAATCTAGTCTTGCTCAACGTACAGAGAAACTCTTGCGCACATTTCATTTCGTCCCACAATCCTATGCACTGGTAACGGTACATCGTGCTGTTAATGCCGATAGCCAGGAAGCCATGAGCGGCATTGCTATGGGATTGAACAAGCTGGAAATGCCTGTGATCTTTCCTGTTCATCCACGTACACGCGCCCGCCTGGAACACTACGGTATTACCTGGGAGAAGCATGTCCATTTGATCGAGCCAATAGGCTATCTCGATATGATGGCGTTGGGAAGAACCGCTTACCGTATACTTACCGATTTGGTGGATTGCAGAAAGAAGCATTTTTCCTGAGGGTGCCTTGCATAACACTACGAGAGGAAACTGAGTGGGTGGAAACGGCCTCAACCGGTTGGAATACTCTGGTTGGTACGTGTTGGCAAGATATTGTCAAAGCAGTTAACAAACCCAGGCCGGAACATACTTTACATAATCCATTTGGGAAAGGCGATGCCGCGATACGCATTGCGCGTAGTATGATGGATTTGAATTAAAGTCAATAGTTGATGAGTAAGGAGTCATCTATGGCACGTATTCTATTTATTTCTCGCTATTACCTGCCAGAAAAAGCTGCTGCTGCGGTATGCGTAAGTGAAATCGCGAAGCGCCTGGTAAATCTAGGACATCAAGTGACGGTATTGACTACCTTCCCAAATTACCCAACTGGTATCGTTCCAGCAGAATATCGTGGCCATCTGGTCAATGAAGAGATCCTTGAGAATGTGCGAGTGGTACGGGTATGGAGCTATATCAGTCCAAATGAAGGATTTCTGCTCCGCATACTAGCTCAACTATCATTTGGCTGCATCGCGCCATTTCTGGCGTACAAAGCTATTGGTTATGCAGATGTAATCATTGTTGAGTCGCCCCCACTTTTCAACGTCATTGCCGCACACCTGTTGACGTGGCGTAAGTCTTGCCCAATGATCTTTGGGTTGCTGATCTCTGGCCCGAGTCAGCGGTTTGCCTGGGAATACTGCGTAACAGACTATTGATTTGGCTTTCAGAATGGCTGGAGCGGTCAGCATATCAGCGCTCCAGCATCATTTGGGTAGTGACGGAGGGAATGCACGAAACACTGATTCGCAGGGGTATTCCGCTTGAGAAGCTTTTATTAATAACAAACGGTGTTGATACAGCAAGGTTTTGTCCATTATCACAAGCACATGCTCGCGCTAAGCTAGGTTGGGATAATCGCTTTACTCTTCTCTACGCCGGTAATCATGGACTGTGTATGCAATGACAACTCTACTCGACGCGGCAGAGATGCTGCAGGATTACCCCGAAATACACATAATTCTGGTGGGTAATGGAGTAAGGAAAGCAGAACTGATATCAGAGGCCAGGAAACGCAGCCTCAAGAACGTTACGTTTCTCAATTCTTGTGTCACATGACCTCATGCCGCTACTTTGGGCGGCTGCTGATATATGCCTGATTCCCCTACGAAAACTAGCATTAGTGGAAGGGTCGTTGCCGATAAAAATGTTCGAAGTGATGGCCTGTGCTCGCCCTTTCGTACTAGGAGCTGAAGGGATAGCACGTAACCTCGCAGAGCGAGAAGCAAACGCAGGTATTGTTGTGGAACCAGAAAATGTAGAGGCGTTAGTATCAGCTGTCCTTTATTTACGCACGCATCCCGAAGAAGCGGAAGCATTGGGAATACGGGGACGTGAATATGCAAAATTCCACTTTGATTATGAACGGCTAACCACAATACTTGATGCACGTCTTGAGATACTGCTCGGAAAGCAAGCACCGTTTACTATTCCAGAAACACCCGTACCCGCTGGTGATTTACCAGAGAGAATTTGAAGTACTAACTGTCACATTAATACGTAGAAATATGTTGATATCGTGAAATGAAGTCAGATAGTAAAGAAGTGCTGGAGGTTGAATGATGCAGCCGGATATTGGGCATGACATACAGGTAAAGTCAGCACTAAATGCAGCAAAATACGAGGACCTCCCACTGGTTGAGGAGTATCCTATGCAAATGAAACCCATAGCGGCTGCAAACTCGAAAAGGATCTCTCAAGCGTCTACAACAGAGAAGCAACAACATGACTGGGGATGGAAGCCCTCATCGACGCTGTGGAGTCTCGTTTTAATGATAGGAGATGGCTTGCTGATCCTGGCTGCGCTTGCTTCATTACTGATACTGGCACCACGCCTTGATCTAACCTTTCACATTTCATGGAATGAACCTGGAACCTGGAGCCTGAAGCTCGTCTGGGGAGGTATTGCACTTCTCTCCTGGAGTATTGCCGCGAGTATTACGCAGGCCCAGAACTTGAGGAATGCATCAAACCGCTTTAAGAGTCCCCTCAAAGCACTATTTGCGCTAGTACTCATGGTTATCTTCTGGATGATACTCATCTATCCCTTTATCGCTGACAGGTTTTCCCTCTGTATTATAGTGTCACTGCTCTTTCTGGTAGTAGCAATTCCAGTATTAAGTATATGGCGCATCGCCCTTGCCGAATTTATGCGCTTACCGCGCTTTCGCACACGGGCGATCATTATCGGAATCACTACTGCCGGAGCAACCATTGCCAGGGAATTCCGCACATTGAGACGACCAAGTATTCGCCTCCTGGGATACATCAGCGAAAATACAGGCGAAAAAATACAGAAGGAAGACCTGCCTGTACTTGGCGGCAGAAATACCTTACAGAGTCTTATGCACAATCGCATGATAGACATGATCATTATGGCTACTGATTGCAAAGCCGAACCAGCTCTTTTTCAGGAGGCCATCGAGGCAACTCAGTTCGGTATTTCACTTGTTCCTATGCCCGTCGCCTACGAGAGCATCGGCGGCAAAATACCAGTTGAACATGTTGGCGATCAGTGGTACCTGGCACTCCCAGTAGAGATCATTGCCCCCCCGCTTTATCTCTGCTGGCGCAAGATTATAGACCTCTTCTTCGGCTTCCTTGGCACGCTGTCCCTGCTTCTCATTCTCCCCGCCCTGGCATTGTTGATTATCCTGGACTCACCAGGCCCTATCTTCTACAAACAAGAGCGCCTGGGATGTAATGGGCACAAATTTTTCATCTATAAGTTCCGTTCCATGTATACCAATGCGGAGCATGCTGGGCAAGCCGTCTGGACAACAGAAGGTGATACACGCATTACACGTACCGGACAATTCTTGCGTGCCACTCACCTGGATGAATTGCCACAGGTGTTCAATATTCTGCGTGGCGACATGAGCCTGATAGGACCTCGACCGGAGCGCGAAGCATTTGTTGCTGAATTAGAAAAGACCATTCCCTTTTATCGCTGTCGCTTGATGATCAAACCTGGGCTAACGGGATGGGCACAGGTGAAGTATCACTATGCCAGTACGGATGCTCACGCATTAATCAAGCTGCAATACGATCTTTACTATGTTAAGCACCGTTCATTTATGCTTGATATCTTCATCATCTTGATGACATTCCCCGAGGTGTTTATGCATCGAGGAATTTAATTACTTTCCCACCAGAGGAACAGGAAAGAGAGATGAATACCTGGAATGAGCTCCTTTCTTATCGCACTGCATATCAAATGGAGGAATACAGAAAAATGACCTTGGAGCAGTACTGGAAAATACTGATAAAGCGCTGGAAGCTCATTGTAATCAGTATGTTATTGGTAGGCATGGGAGCATTTATTGGTACCAAGCTCATAATGAAACCGCTCTACCAGTCATCTACGCTTGTTCAAATCGTTATTGGTTCTACGGATTACAACAATTTGTTGGCAAGTAATCTACTTGTACAAACAGAGCAGACATTGGCTGTAAGCAATCGAGTACTTCAGGAGGTCGCGTCTCATTATCCAGACCTGACAACACATCAACTTACTGGAGAAGTAACTGCTACCCCCATGTTCAATACACAACTGTTCACGATTGACGTCGTCGATCCGAGCCCAACCCGGGCAGCGGATCTCGCGAACGATATCGCGGTGACAATGATCAAACAGCAATCGCAGGCAGTTGAGCGGGATAACGTCAAAGGGGAGCAACTGATGCAGCAGAATATTGATCAGGTCAGCCAACAGATTGCTGCTATCACGGTGAAAATTTCCGCACTACAGATACAGGGAGGAAACCAGGGGCAGGTAGCTCTTTTACAGTCCCAACTGAGCGATTTACAGCAGCAAGACAGCCAGTTGCATATTTCTCTGGTTCAGTTGATCCAGTCTCAGGGAGGGGATTACTGACGGGTGGCCCAGCCTGCGATAACTACCTTAAGCCCCATACGGCCTAGTGCATCCCTCAATACTGGTGCAGGACTATTGGGAGGACTGTTCCTGGGAATGTTATTGGCAATGCTCTTTGAGTTGTTAGATCCGCGTGTCCGTACACTAAAGATTCTCACCCAGTTACTAGACTGGCCAGTTCTAGGAACGATCTGGCGAGCAGCACCAAAAGAAGATATTTTTAATCCAACTGGCTATAACTCCAACTGTCGAGTCCTATTGCACTTTACGTACAAATATTGGCTTCTTAGCGAAAGATAAAGCGTTCTGTACTCTGGCGGTCACAAGTCTCATGCCTGGCGATGGCAAAAGTGTAGTCGCGGCTAACCTGGCGATTTTTATAGCCAATACCGGTAAAAATACTATCCTTATTGACGCGGATTTCGTCACCCGGTACAGCGTGAGCAATTTAACCTTCCAGATCATACCCTGGGCCTTAGCAATGCTATACAGGCATTTAATTTGCGCGACCACTGCCAATGTCCCTGATCAGCAGCAATTACCCTATCTCTACCAAAATCATGGTGCCGTCGAATACATCTATCGTTATAAAGGCACCATCTCTTGAGCCTTTTATCCACGCAGTAGACATTCCAAATTTGTATGTTATGCCCACCGGGCCACTACCACCGAATTCCTCCATATTTACTCGATTCAAAGGCCATGCCACGTTTCTTTGCCGCTCTTGCCAGCTGCGGAGCTGAGACTGTGATCTTTGATACTCCTTCTATACCTGGTTTATCAGATGCCTCAGCATCCTGGCATCAAAGGTCGATGGCACGCTCGTCGTGGTCGATATTACCCTTGCTAATAAGGAAAAACTCGAAGCTGGTAAAAGCTCTATTAGTGCGGGCTGGAGCACATGTGCTCGGTTGTGTTGTGAATAAGCAGGATACTCGCAGCAAGGATCAGAAAGAATTACTTGACAATTCCTTCAAAAAAGTACCAGTTCCTTCTTTAGAAAAGCCTGCGATTCGGTATTATCCTGCCACAATTGACAAGTGGTTGCCCAACATCAGAATCAGCCGGTCGCCCCGCGCGACGCCGAGGCCGCGCAGCCAGTTGGCCACCTGGTTGGACCGGGCGGACATCTGCGCGAAGGTCAGCTTCTGTTCGCTGCCGTCCTCCTCCACGATCCACAGCGCCGGATTGTCGTTGCCGACGGCGAAACTGTCGAACCAGTCCAGCGCCCAGTTGAACTCGGTCAGGTCGGGCCAGCGGAATTCCCGGTAGGTCAATTCGTACTCGTCCCGGTGTTCGAGCAGAAAGTCCCGGGCCGCCCGAAATACCGAGGTCGCTTCGCCGCCCACCAGCCACTCCTTCGTGTCGTCCGCGCGGAGTGGATCCTGAATACGCCGGCAGCACCGACTCAGGAGGCCAGTTCGCGGCCGGCATCCTGGCTCGCGTCGGGCGCGACGGCCAGTCGGACCCGGTCGCGGCCGGCCTCCTTGGCCGCGTAGACGGCCGCGTCGGCGATCTGCAGTAGGTCGGGCAGTGACGCGGCGTTCTCCGGGCGGCTGGACACGCCGATGGACGTCGTCCGGTTGGCGATCAGGGCCGGGCCGCCGCGCTTGTCGGTGCTGATCACGTTGAGCCCGGCGATGCGTACCCTGATCCGCTCTGCCGCTGCGGTGGCCGCGGCGCGGTCGGTCTCCGGCAGGAGCACCACGAACTCCTCGCCGCCGAACCGGCCGACCACGTCCGTCGGGCGGGTCTCGGTGCGCAGCACGTCCGCGACGGCGACGAGCATGTCGTCGCCTGCCGGGTGGCCCCACGTGTCGTTGATCAACTTGAAGTGGTCGAGGTCGACCATGAGCAGGCCGACGGGGCCACGGGTGCGGTCGGCCCGCGCGAGTTCCTTGGCCGCGGCCTCCTGCCAGCCGCGCATGTTCAGCAGGCCGGTCTTCGAGTCGGTGCGCACGTCGACCTGGAGTTGGCGGATCTCGGTGAGCCGGTTGCCGAGCACGCCGATCACCACCATCACGACGAGTACCGGCGGTGCGTCCATCAGCAGGACGGCGGTGACGAGTCCGAGTGCGACAGTCAGCGCTTCGAGGCCGTTGTCGTACCAACCGCCCACAGCGGCCTTCAGGCTGGTCCGCTTTCCCTGTCGGTGCAACACGACCGCCACACCGACGAGCGCGATCTGGCCGATGACATAGATCCCGGCCGCCCCCGTTGCCACGCCGAAATCACGCAGGGTGGCGAAAACACCCAGTGCGGCCCAATGCGGTGCACCGGCCGCATACAGCACAGTGCGCACGCCCAGTACGCAGAAAGCGATCGTGGCCGTCACGAACACATACCGATACAGTGGCCGGCGCGCAACGAACCAGCGTTGGTAGCGGATGGCCACAATGGACAAAACAGCCAACGGGACCGGCAGGACGAGCGCGGCGGCGAAGTTCCAGATCGAGGTCAGGTCAACGTGAACGGTGTCCATCCGGTTACGGCGGGTCTCCTCCTGCCGCCGGGACAGGAACAGGTGCACACTCGCGAAGCCGAGCAGGACGCCGAACCTGGCCCAGTCGGCGCCGGTGGTCCCGCCCTGCCACCGAAGTGTCAGAATGATGGCCGCAACGGTGAGGAGTTCGACGCAGAGTACGTAGGCGACCTCGATCCGTGGTTGCGACCAGAGAGCCCAGCTACGAGGATGCCGCGTTGATGCCCACACCCCCTCCCAGAAACGCTCTCCACGAGCGACAATGTCTTCAGCTAGCTGCTGCGCTCCACCGATCGCGCCCGAGCGATGTGTCCGCTCGGCCCGCGGGCGGCGCCGCAAGGCACGCCGGCCGTTCCATCTCCGTCTCCACCGAGGAGGTACCGACGGTGTCTGACCGCGACTACTGACCGGCCCGGTTTTCCCGGCTGCCGCTCGCTCTTCCCCTTCCCCCGTGCCCTGTGCCGTCGGCGTGTCCGCCGCCGTACCCCGAGGAGGTGTCGACGGTGTCCGACCGCGACTACTGATTGCCATGATCTGCCACCCTCCCTCCCCACGTCCCTCTCCCGGTGGCCCACCCCAAGACTGCCGGAACTGGCGCCAGGCGGCGGAGACCGCCCCGCGCGTGTCGCCGCCAAGACCCAATCGTGCCACTGATCGCGTTGGGTCGAGCAAAGTTTACCCATCGTCGAGTGCGTTGCTGTGGGCCGATCAGCCGGTTTGGACCGTCGGGTCCGAACGATACTGACGGCCCCAGGCCACCGTGGCCGGTACGGCAAGGACGACACCGACGATCCCGGCCAGTACGATCGCGCCCCGAGGCGAGCCGATCGCCTGTGCCAGCGCCCCGCCCGCCGCCACGCCGACGCCCTGTGCCACCCGCAGTCCCGTCCGCGCGACGCCGAATGCCCCGCCACGCACGGAGTTGGGCACCCAACTGGTGAACGTGGCGCCGACGGTGATCTGGTAGGCCCCGGTCGCGCCGGCCAGTGCCAGCAGCACCAGCGCGCCCGCCAGCGACGGCCGCACGACGAACACGACGAGCACCGCGACCGACGCCGTCGCGAACAGGCCGAGCAGCCGCTGGCGCAGCGCCGTGGACAGGTAGCGGGACAACACGAACGCACCGATCACGTACCCGAACGGGTCGGCCGCGAGCAACCAGCCGACCGCCCCCCTTGGCGCCCCGAGCTGCGCGGCCAGCGGCGCGGCGAGACCCTCCGGCACCACGGCCAGCCCCACCAACCACGACAGCCACAGCAGGGTACGCAGCCGGGTCGAGTCGCGGATATACCGCAATCCGGCCAGCCAGGACGGATTCTCCGTCCGGTCGGGCAGCGGGCGGTCGCGCACGGCGAGGCCGACCAGCAGTGCCGACGCCACGAAGGTCACCGAGTCGATCAGCAGCGCGGTGGAGCTGCCGACCGCGACCACGAGCAGGCCCGCGCCCGCGAGCCCGAGCAGCATGACCGTGTTGGTGGTGATGCCCCGGATGTCCTGGCTTCGGTAGTAGAGGTCGTCGTCGGTGAAGATGTCCCGCGTCATGGCGTTCTGCGCGGCGAGCGCGGGTGCCTGGGCGATGCCGACGCCGACCAGCAGCGTGCACATGGCGGCCAACGGCATGCCGGGCACGGACATCACGCCGACGAAGACCGCCTGCAGCACCGCACCGACAACCATTACCGTCCGGCGCGGATAGCGGTCGGCCAGCTGCGCGAGGCCGAGTCCGCCGGCGAGCGCGGGCAGGAAGCTCAGCGCGTAGACGACCGCGGACCACAGCGCGGAGCCGGTCTTGGCGTAGACGACGAGGGCGAGCGCCACCTTGGCCAACTGGTCGCCGGCGATGGACACCGCCTCAGCCAGCCACAGGGCACGAAACTCGCCGACCGCGAGTACCGCCCGCATGCCCGTCCGCGTCGCAGCCACCTCGCCCCAACTAGTCCCTTCGCACCCCGCGCGGCACCGACCCGATGGACCGCGGCGCCCCCGCGTACTCGCCGTGAGTCGCGAACGACGCTAGGTGCTCGGCCAGCTACCTCTGGCATCCTTACACAGGATGTACCCGACCGGGCGGACAGTAGAGAGCTTCAGTGACCGGCCAGTGTCACATCTGTGTCATCTTGTGGCGACCGTCACCGCATCGCCGTCCCTCGTTCTGGTGAGCCAGTGTCGCCGTGCACACATCGCAGCACGAACGCGGCCATCCAATCGGTGCCGGCGAACACGCTGCGTACGCGGAACTCCCGGCTAACGAACCCGGATCCGGGCAGGTCAACACCCGACAACGACGTGTCGCTGATGGCGGATTCGCCGGGAACCGTCATGATGGGGGTGTCGACCACGCGTGACACGCGCGGATGGACTGTCCTGAATGGAAGGAAGACGACGAGTGGCTCTCCCTAACCTGACCCCCGAGCAGCGCCAGGCTGCGCTGGCCAAGGCCGCCGAGGCAAGGCAGGCTCGCACCAAGCTGCTGAACGACATCAAGGACGGCAAGGAGACCATCTCCGGAGTCCTTGCCCGCGCCAAGGAAGACACCGTGGTCGGCAAGACCAAGGTGGCGCAGCTGGTCAAAGCCCTGCCCGGTTACGGCCCCGCGAAGGTGACCGCCCTGCTGGAGAAGGCCGGCATCCCCGAGGAGCGGCGCGTCGCCGGCCTCGGCCAACGGCAGCGCGAAGCGTTGCTGGCCGCACTGAATTGACGTGACCGCACTGTGACATGGCGCGCTGGTGCGCGCGGGCGTGGCCGCCTTTACGCGGTGTCTTCTGCCCCGAAGCTCGCTTCGCCTTGCTTCGGGGCAGAAGACACCGCGGCGGCCACGCCGGGTTCTTCGTCCTGTTCAGAGCTGGCCGGGTGGTGTTCCGCCGGCAAGTTGTGCCCATTGTGGACAGCTTGAGTGGCCCGGCGTGGCCAAGGCCTACGCCGTGCGACGGTCGTGCACGTGTCGGACGATCCTGGCCACCAGCGGACCGGCGATCCAGCACCAGTACGAGTAGTCCGTGAAGAACGACACCGGAATCGACACCGCGAATCCGGCCGTGATCCCCGCGGTCCGTAGGAGGGTGCGCCGCAGGGCGCCCGGCGGTGTGTCGGGACGGGCCAGGTGCTTGCGCTCGATCTCGCGGACCATCAGGGCGAACAGCACGAATGCCGTGATCTGCACGATGGCGTAGAAGCCGAACCTGACCTGGAACGCCCCGTCGCCGGTGATCACCCTCGTCGCGAACGGCGTCACTACCTGCAGGAACAGCCAGCCGATGGTCAGGCCGGTGAGGTGGCCGTCAAGGCGGTTGACGTAGCGGAAGACGGTGTGGTGGCCGCGCCAGTGCGACGCGATCACCAGGAAGCTGATGCAGAACGCCAGGTACTCGGTCTGATGGTCGAGCGCGGACCGCAGCATCTCGCCGTTGGTGTTGCCGGACGGCACCGGCAGGTCGAGTGCCAGCAGCGTGACGGCGATGGCGATGACCGCGTCGGCGAAGAAGGTCAGCCGCTCCGCGGCGATCGCCCGAACCTCCAGGTCGCCGTCGTGCTCCGGCCGATCGAGGGTCGTCATGAAAGGGAAGATTGCCACATCCCTGTTGGCCGGGCGTCAGCCGGATCGCGTGGCCAGCGCGGCCCGCACCACCGCCGTCGCGGCGGCGCCCGCGGCCGCCATGGCCTCCAGGTCGCGGGCGGCTCGGCAGAACAGGAACGCCCCCTCCAGCAGCGACAGCACCGCAAGCGTGAGTGCCCGTGCCGCGCCCGCCTCGATGCCGGCCGACTCGAACCGCGCGGCCACCGCCACGATCCAGCTCTCGAACACCTCGGCCGTGGCCAGTCGCAGAGTTTCGTTGGTACTGGCCACTTCCAGGGCGACGGTGGCGATCGGGCAGGCGTCCGCGTAGTCGGTCTGTGCCAGCGTCATCCCGGCGCCGGTGAACGCCCACTCGATCGCCGTCGCCACGTCCGGCGCCGGTTCGAAGAACTCGTGCACGAGTGCCAGATAGCTCGCGCCGGACCAGCGGATCACTTCCGCCCCAAGCTGTTCCTTGCCACCGGGGAAGAAGTGGTACAGCGAGCCGAACGGCGCGCCCGCCTCGGTCACGATCTGCTTGAGGCCGGTGCCGGTGTAGCCCTGCCGTCGGAACAGCTCAGCCGTCGTGCTGACTAGCCGGTCTCTGGTGTTGCTCACGGTGTTACTCTATCGCTAGAGCGATCTATCTAGTCAGGGGGCGATGATGGGCCAGCTACAGGTGTCGGCAGGGGTGCTCGACTACGAGGACACCGGCGGCGACGGACCGGTCATCGTGTTCCTGCACGGCCTCGTCATGGACTCGACGGTGTGGCACCACGTCGTCGACGACCTGCGCGCCGACCATCGCTGCGTCCTGCCCACGCTCCCCCTCGGCGCCCACCGCAGGCCGATGCGACCGGACGCGGACCTGAGTCTGCGCGGCCTCGGCGACCTGGTGAGCGAGTTCATCGCCACGCTGGGCCTGACCGACGTGACCCTGGTCGGCAACGACTGGGGCGGTGCCCAACTGCTGGTGGACGACGACCGGGTGAGCCGACTGGTGCTCGTCGCGTGCGAGGCGTTCGACAACTACCCGCCCGGCCTGCCCGGCCGGATGGTGAAGTACGCCAGCATGATCCCCGGCGGCCTCTACGCGATGGCCCAGCCACTGCGCGTCCGGCGACTGCGCCGCCTGCCGATCGCCATGGGCAGCCTGAGCAAACGCCCGATCCCGGACGACATCGTGACCGGCTGGCTGCGGCCGCTGCTGACCAACGGGCAGGTCAGAAGGGACCTGGCCCGCTACGCCCGTGCGGCGCGGAAGGCCGAGATGATCGCGGTCACCGAGCGGCTGCGGACCTTCGACCGGCCCGCGCTCGTGGTCTGGGCGACCGAGGACCGGATGATGCCGCCGGACCACGGCAGGCGCCTGGCCGCGCTGCTGCCCAAGGGCCGGCTCGTGGAGATCCCGGACAGCTACACCCTCGTTCCACAGGACCAGCCTGGCGAGCTGACGAAGGCGATCCGGGAGTTCCTGACCGAAGACGGCTAGGCATTCAGGTAGGCCAGGACGGCCAGCACCCGGCGGTTGTCGTCCGACGACGGCGGCAGGTCGAGTTTGGCGAAGATGTTGTTGGTGTGCTTGGCAACCGCCTTGTCCGTGACGAACAGCTTGGTGGCGATCGCCGCGTTGGAGCGGCCTTCCGCCATCAGGCCGAGCACCTCGCGCTCGCGCGGGGTGAGCCGGTGCATCGGCTCGTTGCCGGCGTTGCGCGCCAACAGCTGCGACACGACCTCCGGGTCCATCGCGGTGCCGCCGTCGGCCACCCGACGGACCGCGTCCACGAACTGGGCCACGTTGGCCACCCGGTCCTTCAGCAGGTAGCCGACCGCGCCGCGGCCGTCGGACAGCAGTTCCCGCGCGTAGAGCTGCTCAACGTACTGCGACAGCACCAAGACCGGCAGGCCCGGCACCGCGGCCCTGGCCTGGATCGCCGCGCGCAGGCCCTCGTCGGTGAACGTGGGCGGCAGGCGCACGTCGACCACGGCCACGTCCGGCTTGTGCTCGACGAGTGCCCGCAACAGCGACGGTCCGTTGTCCACCGCCTCGATCACGTCGAACCCGTTGGCCGTGAGCAGCCGGATCAGGCCGTCCCGCAGGAGGGCGAGGTCTTCACCGAGGACAACTCGCACGGCAGCTCCATCGTCACGATCGTCGGCCCCCCGACGGGGCTGGCCAGCACCAGGGTCCCGTCGAATGCTGCCAGCCGTCGTTCGATGCCGTGCAGGCCGCCCGCCGCGGGCTGCGTCGCGCCGCCGCGGCCGTCGTCGCCGACCATCACGCCGAGCCTGCCGCCGGTGTGCACGATCCGGATCCACGCCGAGGTCGCGCCGCTGTGCTTGGCCGAGTTGGTGAGGGTCTCGGCGACCGCGAAGTACACGGCCGACTCGACCGGGGCGGGCGGGCGGCCGGGCAGGTCGATGCCGACCTCGACCGGCAGCGGGCTGGCCATGGCCAGCGCACGGACCGCGCCGTCGAGGCCGCGGTCGGCCAGCACCGGCGGGTGGATGCCGCGCACCAGGTCGCGCAGTTCGGACAGGGCGAGGCCGGTGGCCTCGCGTGCCTCGACGAGCAGTTCCTGGGCGGCGTTCGGGTCGGACGCGAGCAGCGATTCGGCCAGGCCGAGGCTCATGCCGAGCGACACCAGCCGCGCCTGGGCACCGTCGTGCAGGTCACGCTCGATCCGGCGCAGTTCGGCGGCCTGCGTGTCCACGGTCTCCGCGCGTGACTCGGTGAGCTGGACCACCCGGTTGGCCAGCCGTGCCTTCTCGGTCGGTGCGAGGAAGGCGCGGGTCATCCTGGCGTAGCCCCGCATCAGCGGCGGCGTGGTCCGCCAGAACAGCCCGAAGCAGAGCAGCGCGAACGGGTACATCAGGAACGACTGCTGCCAGGTCAGCTCCAGCCAGGGCCCGAACGGGTGGCCGAACACTTCTGCCGGCGTCACCGCGACCAGCAGCGGATACACCAGGTAGAACAGCGTGCCGAGCAGGAAGGTGATCGGCAGCAAGGTCATCGTGAAGCCCGCCGTGGCGTCCACGAGCACCCACCCCAGGTCACGGTAGGTGGCCCGGTCGGTCGCGATGGCCTGGAGCCGGACGAGTCGGTTGCCGGTCGGCTCCGGTCGGTAGGGCCGGGCGATCGGGACGCCCATCACGTTCACCGACCACAGCCGGTGCCAGTCGGCCAACGCGCGCAGCCAACGGACGAAGATCAGCGTCAGCGGGATGCCGACGACGACCGTGACCAGCGAACCCGCCGTGACCACGGCCGACAACACCCCGATGCCGACCATGGACAGCGCGCACATCACCAGTCCCCAGCCCGCGAGCTCGACCCGGCCGCGCATCCCCTTGATCTCGGTAGCCATGACTCCCCCTCCGCGACGTGTGCTGTCTCGATTGTGGCCGGTGGCCACCGGCTTGTCGGTGGTACTGGCACCACCTCCGGTCGGGGGCCCTGCACTCCTGTGCCGGACCGCCCGGCCGAACAGGGTGGGGCCCATGACCACACAGGACACCGCGGCACCCATCGCACCGGCCCGGGTGCGGGCGCAACACTGGCATCGGCCGTTGATGCTGTTCACCGCCGCCATGGTGGTGCTGGCCGTGGTCGCGGTCGGCGGGCTGCTGTTCGACCACCGGGCACTGGGTGGCGCGCCGATCTGGCTCAAGCCGTTCAAGTTCGCCGTCTCGCTGGGCATCTACGGCTACACGCTGGCATGGCTGCTGACCATGCCGCGACGCCTGCGGCGGACCGGCTGGGTGGTCGGCACGGTGATCGCGGTCAGCGGCACGGCCGAGATCGCGCTGATCGTGTGGCAGGTGACGCGCGGCAGGGCCAGCCACTTCAACATCAGCACGGCGCTGGACTCGACGATCTTCACCGTGATGGGCGTGCTCGCCTGGCTGGTCTTCATGGCCACGTTCCTGCTCGCGTGCCTGCTGGCGTTCGAGCCGACAGCGGACCGCGCCCGGCGCTGGTCGGTGCGGTTCGGGCTGCTGTCGGCACTGGCCGGGATGGTCCTCGCGGTGCTGATGCTGGCCAACGTCAGCCCTGCCGAGGCCGTCGCCCTGCACGGCGGCACGCCGACCGCGATCGGCGGGCACAGCGTCGGCGTGCCGGACGGCGGACCGGGGATGCCGATCACCGACTGGAGCACCACCGGCGGTGACCTGCGGATTCCACACTTCTTGGGGCTGCACGGCCTCCAGGCGCTGCCGTTGCTCTGCTTGCTGCTGACCGCGGTGGCGGGCCGGTTCCCGTCGCTGCGGGCCGAGCGCACGCGGATCCGGCTGCTGATGGTCGGCGCGGGCGGCTATGCCGGGCTGATCGCGCTCGTCACGTGGCAGGCGTTGCGTGGCCAGTCGCTCGTGCACCCGGACGTGCGCACGCTGGCCGCGTTCGGCGTGCTCGTCGTGGCGGTGGCGGTGGGCACGGCGGTCGTGCTCACCGCGCGACCTCACGGGAACGGCGCGATGTCCGGCTCGGTCCAGCCGTGTCGCGATCGCTCGGCTGCCAGCGTGCTGGATCGGTAGTGGCGGTTGAGCAACCGCTTGTCCAGCAGCGCCGGATTCCGTTGCAGGAAGGCGTCGAACGGCTCGGTGGTGGCGTGGTGGGCGACCAGTTCGACCCACGCCCGCGACATCGTGTGGTGGTACTTCTGTGGCGACCGCTCGTACGCGGCCACCTGCCGCAGCCAGCCGCACACCGTGTCGACCGCGTCTGGCATGCCGTACCGGCGCACGGCCAGGTACGCGAGGTGGATGTGTTGGCGGTGGCCGAATCGGCCGTCCGGGCCGACGATCTCCGGCAGCAGCGTGGCCAGTTCAGGATCGTGCATCAGGAACCTCCTGTAGCGCCGAGAGGACCGCGTGGTAGCCGGCGAGCTGACGGGCGGACAGGCCGGCGAGCGCGGCTGTCTCCAGGTCCGTCACGGCGGTCCGGACCTTGCGGGCGACCGCTCGACCCTGGCCGGTGAGCGCGAGGCGGAACGAGCGGCGGTCGGCCGGGTCGAGTTCGCGGGTGAGGTAGCCGCGCCGCTCGAGGCGGTCGAGGACACCGGTCAACGTCGTGGCCCTTGTGCCGGTGTCGGCGGCAAGGTCGCGCACGTTGCGTGATCGCCCGTCGGCCAGGTTGGCCAGCGTGTTGATCTCGGACGCGGTCAGGTCCAGATCGGCCAGCGCGCCGGTCAGGGCGTGCAGCGTGTGGTGCGTCGCCCGTTGCAGGGCAAGGAGTACCGAGTCAGATACCACGGAAATGGACTATACCGTATCGGAGTACATCGGGACCAGGTAGGCTCACCTGGTGTTCGCACCGGACTATCCGATCCTGACCGAACGGCTGCTGCTGCGGCCCTTCACGCAGGACGACTTCGAGGACTTCCACGCCATCCATGCCCACCCCGACGTGATGCGCTACCTGTACGAGGGGCCACGCGACCGGGCGACCAACCAGGCGTCGCTGGCCGACCGGATACCCCGGGTCCGGATCGACGAGGACAGCAACCGGCTGAGCCTGGCCATGGTCCGCAGGGACACCGGCCGGATGATCGGCGCGTCCACGGTGTTCCAGACCAGCGCCGAGCACAACCAGGGCGAGATCGGCTACGTCCTGCACCCGGACCACCACCGGCAGGGCTTCGGCACCGAGGTGGCGCCGACCCTGCTGCGGCTTGGCTTCGAAGGCGCGAAGTTCCACCGGATCACCGGACGCTGCGACGCGCGGAACGTCGGCTCGTACCGGGTGCTCGAACGGGCCGGCATGCGTCGGGAGGCGCACCTGCGGGAGAACGAGTTCGTCAAGGGCGAGTGGGTCGACGAGCTGATCTACGCCATGCTGGCCACCGAATGGCACGCGGCACGCTGACTCCTACCGTCGCCCGGCGATCCCGTCCAGCAGGATGCCCAGGTACTGGTCGGCCATGGCACGCGCGGACAGCGCGCCGCCCGGCCGGTACCAGCCGACCGCGACCCACACCGTGTCCCGGATGAACCGGTAGACCACTTCGACATCGAGCCCGGCCCGGAAGTCCCCGCTCCGCACGCCGTCCTCGAGCACGCCGGTCCACAGTGCCCGGAACTCGGTGTTGCGGTCGGCCAGGTAGTCGAACCGTTCGAACTGGGCAAGGTACGTCGACTCGTTCTGGAAGATCGCGACCTCGGCGTTGCGACGGTCGATGCTCTCGAAGGACGCGACCACCAGCGCGCGCAGGGTGTCGCCGGGATCGAGCCCGGCGGCCACGATCTTGCGGTAGCCGCCGAACAGTTCGTCCAGGAAGCCGCGCAGGATCTCGTCCACCATCGAGTCCTTGGAGTCGAAGTGGTGGTACAGGCTGCCGGACAGGATGCCGGCCGCGTCCGCGATGTCCCGGACCGTCGTGGCCACGAAACCACGCTCGGCGAACAGGGTCGCCGCCAGCGCGAGCAACTCGGCCCGCCGCCCTGAGCCCGCGTGCGGCGGCTCCGCGGCGCGATGTGGACTCATCGCTGTCCCCTTTGTCATGGATGTTGGCTGCTGACTGATATCACCTCACCCGGGTAGTTCGCCGCATCGCCACACGATCACAGTTGCCAGCTCGCGGAGTTGGGCCGACCGGCCGAACGCCGCGCGTCCGGTCAGTCCTCTGTAGACCTGGCCGGGCCGCCGGTACTGCCGACGGCGGTATTTACCGACGGAAGGCGGGTGGCGCGGGATGCCGGCGCGGTGGCAGCCTCCGTGGTGGCCGAGGAGTGGGTCGCACACGGCAGACCCACTCCCCTGCTCGGCTCATCGGTGCTGGCCGGCACGGCACTGCTGGCCAGCGGCGATGCGCAGTGTCGATTCATCGGGTCGGTCGAACAGCCCGGCGTTCGCCGCCGAACACCGCACCGAGCAACGACAGGGGCACCGGTTGCGCTGGCACACTCGGTTGGGTGGAGGTGCCGGATGCCTGAGTTGCGTTACCACCGGTTGCGGGTGGCCGAGGTGATCGCCGAGACCGACGACACAAGGTCGCTGGTGTTCGCGCTGTCCGAGGAGCAGGTCGAGGCGTTCCGCTACCGGCCGGGCCAGTTCCTCACCCTGCGCATCGGCTCGGTGGCCCGCTCCTACTCCCTGTCCAGCTCGCCCCACACCGACGACACGCTCACCGTGACGGTGAAGCGGACCGTGGCCGGCTACGCCTCCAACTGGATCCACGACAACGTCGTCGCCGGCACGGTGCTCGACGTGCTGGCCCCGGGCGGTGTGTTCAGCCCGAAGTCCCTTGACCAGGACCTGTTGTGCGTCGCGGCCGGCAGCGGGATCACCCCGGTGATGTCGATCGTGAAGTCGGCGCTCGCGGTGGGTTCGGGCCGGGTGGTACTGGTCTACGCGAACCGGGACGAACGATCGGTGATCTTCCGCACCGACCTGGCCACCCTGGCGGCCACCCACCCAACCCGGCTGACGGTGATCCACTGGCTGGAGAGCCTCCAGGGCCTGCCGACCATGGCAGCGATGCGCGAACTGGCCCGGCCGTTCGCCGGTTACGAGGCGTTCGTCTGCGGCCCGACGCCGTTCATGGACGCGGTGTCCACGGCGCTTGCCGAGTTGGAGGTGGCGCGGGTGCACGTCGAACGGTTCCTGTCGCTGGTGAAGAACCCGTTCCTGCGGGCCAAACCGGAGCCGTCGGCCCCTGGCGCGATACTGCGTGGGTGATCCAACCGCTCGCCACCGCGCTCCTGGTCGCCTCGCTGGTCTGCGCGGTCTGGTCCGCTGTCCTGCTCGCGCTGTCCCGGCCGGTGGGCAAACGGATCCTGCTCGGCGCGCTGGGGCTGATCGAGCTCGGGCTGCTGGTGCAGTGCGTGGTGGGCATCGTGGCGTTCGCCACACAGCACCGGCACGTGTCCGGCGTGACGTTCATCGGCTACCTGATCGTGTCGCTGGTGATCCTGCCCGCGGCGGCCTGGTGGTCGGTGACCGACCGGAGCCGGTGGGGCGTCGGCGTCCTGCTGATCGGCTGCCTGGTCATTCCTGTGATGATTGTGCGCATGAACCAGATCTGGTCCAGTGGCTGAGCCCTACCAGGCGCCGGCACGGCCCGCCGACCTGCCATCGGCAACGCGCAGCGGGCCCGGCCGGGCGCTGATCGCCGTCTACGCGGTGTTCGCCCTCTCCGCGACGGCCCGGTCCGCGGTGCAGCTCGCGACCAAGTTCGACAAGGCGCCCTTGGCCTACCTGCTGTCCGCGGTGGCGGCCGTGATCTACATCGTGGCCACCGTGTGCTTCGCGCGCGGGAGCCGGACGTCGCGGCGGGTCGCGGTCGTGTCGTGCACCGTGGAACTGGTCGGTGTGCTCGCGGTCGGCACGGCCAGCGTGCTGGACAAGGCCGCGTTCCCGGACGCCACCGTGTGGTCGTTGTTCGGCGACGGCTACGGCTACGTGCCGGTCGTGCTGCCGATCCTCGGCCTGCTGTGGCTGCGCAGATCCGGCAGGACACGGATCATAGGATCATCGGCATGACGTACCTTGCCGCGACCGACCGCTACGACACGATGAGCTACCGGCGCTGCGGGCGCAGCGGGGTGGTGCTGCCCGCCGTGTCGCTCGGGCTCTGGCACAACTTCGGGCCGGACCGGGCCGCCGCCACGCAGCGGGACGTGCTCCGCCACGCGTTCGACCTCGGCGTGACGCACTTCGACCTGGCGAACAACTACGGCCCGCCGCCCGGCGCGGCGGAAGAGACGTTCGGCCGGATCATGGCGAGCGACTTCCGGCCGTACCGGGACGAACTGATCATCTCGACCAAGGCCGGCTACGAGATGTGGCCGGGGCCCTACGGCGAATGGGGCTCCCGCAAGTACCTGCTGGCGTCGCTGGACCAGTCGCTGAACCGGATGGGCCTCGACTACGTCGACATCTTCTACTCGCACCGGTTCGACCCGGACACGCCGCTTGCCGAGACGATGGGCGCGCTGGACACGGCGGTGCGCTCCGGTCGCGCGCTCTACGCCGGCATCTCGAACTACTCGGCGGAGCAGACCCGGCAGGCACACGACATCCTGCGTGATCTGGGCACGCCCCTGCTGATCCACCAGCCGTCGTACTCGATGTTCAACCGGCGGCCGGAACCCGACCTGTTCGACGCGATCGGCGAGCTCGGTGTCGGCTGCATCGTGTACTCGCCGCTGGCCCAGGGCATGCTGACGGACCGCTACCTGGACGGCATCCCGGCAGGCTCGCGCGCCACGACGTCACAGTTCCTGCCACCGTCGCAGCTCACCGACGACCGGCTGGCCCGGGTGCGGGCGCTGAACGAGATCGCGGCGGCGCGGGGCCAGTCGCTGGCACAGCTCGCGCTGACCTGGACGCTGCGCGACGAGCGGGTCACGTCGACCCTTATCGGCGCAAGCAGTGTCGCTCAGTTGGCGGACAACGTGGCGACCGTGCGCAACCTTTCGTTGAGCGAGTCGGAACGGGCGTCGATCGAACAGCACATAGTCGAGCCGGGCACGGATATCTGGTCCGCTGACTGACGTTCACCTGTGCGAGGATCGGGGCCATGAAGCCTCGGTCGATGGTGACCATCGCGTTGTCCGCCCTGCTGCTGGCCGCGCTGCCGGCCACGGCGTCCGCAACCGGTGTGGCGCCGGGCGGTCCTGGCGCGACGTCCTGGTTCGACCTGGCGCGCAAGGACTGTGTCGGCACGGCGACCGGTACCGGTTCGAAGGTCTGGTACACGGTCGCCGGCGGCGTGTTGTCCGATGTGTACGAACCGACCGTCGACAACACGAACGTGAGCACGCTCCAATATGTGGTCACCGACGGACATTTCACCGACCTCCAGACCCGCGACCTGACCTATACGGTCTCGGCCGACCGCACCGGCATGGCATGCACGGTCACCGCGACGAGTGCCGCGCACGGCTACCAGCTCGTCACCACGTACGTCACCGACCCCGGCCGCGACACCGTGCTGATGCACACGGAGCTACGCGGCCACCACACGAACGGGCTGCGCGTCTACGCGCGCCTGGACGCACACGTCAACGGCAACGGTGGCGGCGGTAGCGCGAACGGTGGCGCGGACACCGGCGTCGTCGCGTCCGGCGTGCCGGTGGTGTCCGACACGTCGACCGTCAGCCAGGCCGCGAACCGGGACTACGCGGTGCCGACGTTCATGGCGATGGCGGCACGCGAGCACGGCGCCGGCACCGTCGGCTACGCCGGCACGGCGAGTGACGGGCTCACCGCACTGGATGCCACCCACACGCTGGGCACCACGTACGACAGCGCGCCGAACGGTCACATCGTGGCGGTGTCGGACGTGACGCCGCGCCACGGCGGAAACATCGATCTGGCACTGGGTTTCGGCCGCACGCAGCAGGGCGCGCTCGGCGCCGCGGGCGCGTCGCTGGGCCGCCCGTTCGAGCAGGTTCAGCAACGGTACGAACACGGTTGGCAGGCCTACGACGCGACGCTGCGCAGGCCGACGAGCCTCGCGGCCAAGTACTATCTGTCGGCCAACGTGCTGAAAGCCAGTGAGGACAAGACATTCCCCGGCGCGATCGTGGCGTCGCTGGCCAGCCCGTGGGGCCAGGCCGTGAACGCCGGCACGCTCGTGGGCGGCAAGCCGGTGTACTTCGGGTCGTACCGCGAGGTGTTCTCCCGTGACCTGTACAAGGTGTTCACCGGCCTGCTGACCGACGGCGACCTGGCCACCGCCCGCGACGCGGCCCGTTTCCTGCTGGAGAAGCAACAGTTGACCGACGGCCGCATCCCGCGCAACTCGCTGGTGAACGGCAAATCCGCGCCGGACACCGGCGGCGACCAGTTGGACGAGACGGCCTACCCGATCCTGATGGCGTGGCAGTCGGGCCTGTCCGGCGACACAACCCTGTGGCAGCAACACATCCGGCCGGCAGCGGACTTCCTGGTCGCACACGGGCCGAGCTTCGGCGTGGAACGGTGGGAGGAGCAGTCCGGCTACTCGCCGTCCACCATCGCCGCCGAGATCGCGGGCCTGTCCGCCGCGGCGAGCATCGCCGCACTGCACGGCGACGCCGATCGCGCCCAGCTCTACCAGGCCACCGCGGACCAGTTCCAGCGCAACATCAAGAACTGGACCGTCACCACGACCGGCCCCGACGGCCCGCGTTACTTCATCCGGCTGAGCAAGACCGGCGACCCGAACGCCGCGATCACGTACAGCCTCGGCAACGGCGGCCCGACGCTGGACCAGCGCCAGGTGATCGACGGCGGCTTCCAGGAGTTGACGCGGCTCGGCGAACTGTCCCCGACCGACCCGGACGTGACGGCGTCGCTTGCCGTGCTGGACAAGCAGATCGCGGTCACCACCCCCAGCGGCACCGGTTTCTACCGGTACGGCAACTCCGCCGCGCTGGGCAGCGCGGACGGCTACGGCGACTGCTACCAGCCGAGCCAGAGTTCGTGCACGATCCAGGGCGAGCCGTGGCCGACCACGGACACCGGCACCGGACACCTGTGGCCGGTCCTGTCCGGCGAACGCGCCGAGTCGGACATCGCACGACACCAGCCCGGCGCGAGCGACCTGCTCACCGCGATGACCAGGTTCTCCTCCGGTGTCGGCCTCGTGCCGGAACAGGCATGGGAGACGGCGAACGTGCCGGCATCCCCGTTCGGCAGCGACCCGACCACGGCGTCGATCGGCTTCACCGACGGCAGCGCGGCCGGCTCGGCGTCGCCGCTGTCCTGGGCGCAGGCACAAGAACTACGGTTGATCATCGACACCGGGGTCGGCCGCATCACCGAACAGCCCGCGGTGACCGCGAACCGCTACGTGAACAACCCCGCGCCCGGCGCCCTGGCCGTGACCCTGACCGGACCAACCCCGAACAGCACGATCGAGAGCAGTTCGACGACGGTCACCGGCACCACCGCGCCGGGCGCCCACGTGGTGGTCGAGTCGACGGACATCGACACCGGCGCCACCGCCAGCACCACGTCGACGACGGCGGCCGCGAACGGCTCGTTCAGCGTGTCGACCCCGATCGGCTTCGGCACCGACGTCCTGACCGCCACGGCGGCCTCCGCCAGCGCGACCGGCTACGCCCAGCTGAGCGTGGTCGGCGACATCGTAGGCGGCACAACGGTTCTGGACGTCACCGATCCGTCGGGCGACGACAACGGCCCCGGCACGTACCAGTACCCGACGTCCGCCGACTTCGCGCCGGGCTCGTTCGACATCACCCGCTTCCAGGTGATCACCCTTGGCTCGACGGTGTACCTGCGCACGACGCTGCGCACCCTCGTTCCCACGTTCGGCAACGTGATGGGCGCGCAGTTGCTGGATATCTACGTACACACGCCCGCCGGCACCCCGACGTCCACCGCGGCGGCGTTCCCGTCCCGCAACTACACGATCGCGGACCCATGGAGCCAACGCCTTGAGGTACAAGGCTTCGCTTCCCCCAACTGGGTGGACGCCAACGGCAACTCCGTCGGCACGCCCGCGGTCGTGGCATCCACAGTGGCCAACACGATCACGATCGCACTGCCGGCGGCGGCTTTCGGTACCCCCGCCACCGGTTGGGGCTTCGCGGAGGTACTGACCGGACAGGACGGCTTCAGCTCGGATCAGGCACGTTCGTTCGCCGCCACGCCACAGCCTTTCGCCTTCGGCGTCTGTGCCGGTGGCAATCTGAGTCCGATCTGCTCGGCCGACCCGGCCACCGTGCCCAAGGCCATGGACGTTCTGACGCCGCCCGGTGTCACCCAGTCCGCGGAACTCGACCCGACGGCCGGTCCGGTGGCGATCCGAGCCGTACCGGTCGGTTGAGCCGCCGTCCACCCGATGTTGATGTTTGACGTGGCAACGCCCTGGATACCCGCTGTAGGTGCTGGCGGTCGGCGTCGGCATGTGAACATGGACATGGCGAGGTGATCAAGGATGGTCACGGTCAGCGGCGGTCGGATCGGCAGCGGTCGCTCTCTTGCGACGTGGCGAGTGCCAAGGACGCGCGGCGCGGCCAGCGGCGTCCTTCTGGTCCTGCTCGGTGCCTGGGGCGCGTTGGTGCCGTTCATCGGTCCGCATTTCGGTTACGCGTACACGCCGAACCAGACATGGACCATGACCGCGGGGCGGTTGTGGCTGGAGGTCGTGCCGGGTGCGGTCGCCGTGCTCGGTGGGTTGATTCTGATCGGCAGCGCCAGCCGGGCGATCGGCCTGTGGGCCGGTTGGCTCACCGCGGTCGCCGGTGCGTGGTTCGCGGTCGGTCCGGTGATCAGCAGGCTGTGGGGCGGGCAGCCGCAGCCGGGGTCGCCGGTCGGCGGCAGCACGGTGACGTCCGTGGTGGAGGAGATCGGGTTCTTCACCGGTCTCGGCGTGGTGATCGTGTTCCTCGCCGCGACGGCACTCGGCCGCTTCAGCGTGGTCGGCCTCAAGGAGGCGATGGCGCACGCCGAGCCGGTGGTCGACGAGCGGCCGGTCGTCGAGGAGCTGCCGGCGGCCGAACCGAGGGAGAACGCCACCGAGGCGCGGCATGCCGCTGCCGACACCACCAAGATCCCGCGGGTCGGCGAGACGCCTGCCGAGAACGGGACCGACGTCAGCCGCTGACCGATTCCACCAGCGGTGCCGCGACCACCGGCCTCGGTGTTCGGCGTTCGTGCCAACCGAGTCCGGTGACCGCGGCGACGACAACGACAAGGCCGATCCACTGGCTCGCGGTCAGCCGCGCGCCCAGTACGGTCACCCCGATGAGGGCCGCGGTCGCCGGGAACGTCAATTCGGCGAGCGTGGCCCTTGCCGCGGGCGTGGTCCGCAGGCCGACGTAGTACAGGCTCAGCGCCAGCAGGCCGGGCACGAGCGCGAGCAGCACGAGGCCGAGCGCGTCGCCGAAGTGCACGGTCAGTGACGTGCCGGTGACCGCGACGATCACCGTCGCGCCGAGGAAACCGAAGAAATATCGCAGCACGGTCAGCTGGTGCGGCGTGAGCCGGCCGCCGGCCAGCCTGCCGAGCACGGTGCCGCCGGCCCACAGTGCGGCGGCACCGAGCGCCAGGAGTGCCGACCAGGCAGCGGTCACGGTGACCTGGACCGGGTTCGGGAAGGTCAGCAGCCACGCCCCGGCCAGCGCCGGCAGCGCGAACCACAGGTAGCCGCGCCGCAGCCGTTCGCCCAGCACCACACGCGCGGCCAGGATCGCGAACACCGGCTGGAACTTCTGCAACACCAACGGGGTCACCGGATCGCCGATCGCGAACGCCTGGGTGAACAGCGCCGTCGCCAGTGCCGACGCACCCACCCCGACCGCCACCACGGCCGCCCGCTCCCGGCCGCTGAGCCTGCCGAAGGCCCGCAGCGCGCCGGGCAGCCAGGGCAGCAGCACGAACAGCGCGATGACGTGTTCCCAGAAGACCACCGCCGCCGCCGGCAACCTGTCGGCCAACGGCTTGCGCAGCAAGGCATCCGTGCCCCAGAGGGCGGCCGACAACGCGACCAGCCAGGTCCGGTCCTTCGCTTGCGTGTCCATCATTCTCCCCGGTCCGTGGTCTGCCTGTGGACAACCGGCGCCCCCGTCAGGACATTCCGTGTAAAACTCGAACCATGACGGAGATCATCCTGGATGTGGACACCGGCGTGGACGACGCGCTCGCGATCCTGTTCGCGGTGCGCCACCCCGGCCTGCGGCTGCGGGCGATCACCTGCGTCGCCGGCAACGCCGACGTGGACCAGGTCGTGGCCAACACGCTACGGGTGCTGGACGCGGCTGGCGCGCCGGACGTGCCGGTGGCCAGGGGCGCGGACCGTCCGTTACTCGAACCGCGACGGGACGCCCGGCACGTGCACGGCACGGACGGCATGGCCGATCTGGGCCTGCCCGCGTCGGCCCGCCGGCCGGCGGATGGGCACGCGGTGGAGTTACTGCGGCGGGAGATCATGGCCGTGTCGACGCCGGTGACGTTGGTCACGTTGGCTCCGTTGACCAACATCGCCCTGCTGTTGCGCACCTATCCGGAGGTGACACGGCGGATCGCCCGGGTGATGACGATGGGCGGGTCGGCGTCGATCGGCAATGCCAGCGCGGTCGCCGAGTTCAACGTCTGGCACGACCCTGAGGCGGCGGCGATCGTGTTCGGCGCGGGCCTGCCGTTGACGATGTACGGGCTCGACGTGTTCTACGGCGCCGCCCTGCCCCGCGCGAGGGCGACCGAACTCGCGGCGGCTGCGGAGCCGGGCGCGTCGCTGGCCGGGCGGCTGCTGCTGTTCCTGTCCGACCGGTACGGGCACGACCACCGGATTCCGGAGCCCGGTGGCGCCGGGCTCGGCGATGCCGGCGCGGTGTGCGCGATGGCCGATCCTGGCGGGTTGACCACCAGGACGCTGCCGGTGACCGTTGCGCTGGCCGACCGGCTGACCAGGGGGCAGACCGTGGTGGATCACCGGAACGTCGCCGGTGAGGACGCGGCGCACGGGATGATCGACGAGCGGCCGCCGGTGGAGGTGGCACTCGGCGTGGACGGGCCGCGCTACCGGGACCTGTTCCTGTCCGCGCTAACGGGAACGTGATGAGCACCGTCTGCGTGGTGGGATCACTCAACATCGACCTCGTGACCACGGTGGCCCGACATCCCGGTCCCGGCGAGACGGTGCACGGCGACGGGCTGCGGCGACTGCCCGGCGGGAAGGGCGCGAACCAGGCTCTGGCCGCGGCGCGGGCGGGGGCCACCACGGCGCTGTGCGGCCGGATCGGCACGGACGGCGTCGACTACCGGGACGGTCTCACCGCAAGAGGGGTCGACTGCGCCGGGGTGCTGACCGTGCCGGACACCGCGTCCGGACACGCGCTGATCGCGGTGGACGGGCGCGGCGAGAACACGATCATCGTGATCCCTGGCGCGAACGCGGTGCTGACGGCGGCGGAGGTGGACCGGCACGCGGCCGCCATCGCCGGTGCCGACGTGCTGCTGTTGCAACTGGAGATTCCGCTGCCCTCGGTGTTGCGGGCGGCCGAGTTGGCACGCGCGGCCGGGGTGCGGGTGATCCTGAATCCGTCGCCGTGGACGGTGCCGCCCTCGGCGCTGCTCGCGGTGGCCGATCCGTTGGTGGTCAACGAACATGAGGCAGCCGAACTGCCGCCGGGGGTGGCCGGCTCGGTGTGCGTGACGCTGGGCGCGGCGGGGGCGCGGTGGGACGGGTTGGCGGTGCCGGCGCCCGCTGGTGACGTGGTCGACACCACCGGAGCCGGGGACAGCTTCGCGGGCGCCCTGGCGGCGGCGTTGGCGGCGGGCGCGGACCGGTCAGCGGCGCTGCGGGCGGCGGTCGCGGCGGGGACCGAGGCGTGCGGCTGGCTCGGTGCGCAAGGCTGGGAGTTGTAGGTGAGCCAATTGACGCATTCACATTTGACGCCGTTCCGCAATCCATTCTCCAACCCACTTCGTAGCCTGGCCGGTCCATTACGCATCGTGTTAGTGTCCGGCCATGCGACCCGCTGGGGCGCGCGCGGCAATCAGTTGTCGAATGCGCAAGCTTCGGTGGCCGGCCGGCATTTCCCTACGTCGTGCGGCTGAGTTGTCCGGCTGACACAAAAGCCACTCGGCGGGATGGTGGGAGAAATGTATCTGTCCAGGGTGGAAAGTGGTGCGCCCGTCAAGTGGCACGACGATCAATTCGGCGCCGCCGACCCGAGGGACACGTGCGCGCTGGTCGCCCAGACCATGCCGGACGGCACGCTCGTGCGGCCCGACCACGTGGTGCGCAAGACGTGGTCGCTGCGCAACACCGGACCGGTGCCCTGGCGTGACCGGTGGCTGACCAGGCAGCACACGCCGAACGGCGCGCTGCGCTGCCCGACGAGAGTGCCGGTGCCGGACACCGGATCGGGTGGTGTGGCGTTGATCGAACTGGATGTCACCGCGCCGACGAACAGCGGGCCGTGCGTGGCGTACTTCCGGCTCACCGATGTCACGGGGCGGCTGTACTTTCCCGATCCGGCGGTCCCGCCGCTGCGCTGCAGCCTGTACGTGACCGACTGACGTTCAGCGCTGGTCGCGCCGGCGATCCATGGCCGCCGGAATCTCAGCCAGGAGGAACTCGAAGAAGTCGCTCATCTCGGCGAGTCGGCTCGCGGCGCGCGTGTCCGCACCGACGGCGGCGATGCCGGCGTTGAGTTGATCGCCCCACCTGGCAACCGAGTTCAGGCGGCGGCTGACCACGTGGTACCAGACGTCGTCATCGACCCGGAACAGGTCCCGCCGCGAACCGGGCTCGCGGTCGCGGCTGACCAGGTCCAGTTGCAGGAGGAAGCGGACCGCACCGGAGATCGCGGCCGGGCTGACCCGAAGGCGCTCGGCCAGGTCGGCCGCGGTGAGCGCGGCGGTCTCGCTGGCCAGCAGCGTGACGAACGCCCGTGCCGGCATTCGCGGCCAGCCCGCCTCGACCAGCACGGATGAGAAGCGCTCGACGAACTGGGACACGGCGGTCTCGTCCCGTCCCGGCCCCTGGTCCGCGCTGTCGTCGGTGGGCGCCTGGGTCACTGTCCGGTCAACTCCTCGGTCAAGCTGTGTCGATCGAGTTCATACGCTTCACCAGCTTCACGATTTTATGAAGCAAAGAATAGGGCGCGCCCATGACCATCGCGATCCACTGTCCAGATTGCGCAATTCGTTCGGCTCTCGACGGACTAGGTGGTCGGCGGGGAGAACCGCACGTGACACCGTGGGCGATGGATGTGCCGACGTGCCGAAGCTGCCCGGCGGGCAGTTGGCCGGGGCGCCGATCGGTTGGCTGGTCACCATTGTGTTGACCGGGGTCGGTCTGATCGGATGCCGCCGGCGGGGCCTTGGTTGGCCCGCCGGCGGCGTCAGTCGTCCAGTTCGCCGCGTCTGATCAGGTCAAGCAGGGCCGAGAGGCTCGCGACCGCGCAGGCCAGTATCGGGCCGACGCGGTTCTTGCTGTCCCTGATCCTGGCGACCGGACCGTCCACCCTCAACTCGACACAGTTCTGCGACGGGTTGCTCCGGGAACTCTTGTACCAACCTGTACCGCCCATGGCTTGGCTGTACATCAAGTCTCCAATTCCTTACAGGCCCGGCGAATCGCATCCAGCGACGCCTCCCGGTCCAACGCGCGGTCAACGGCCTCGGTGAAACTGGCGATCAGCTCCCCGACCACCTGTGGTTTCTCGATGAGGTTTCCGGTGGTCACGGCTTCCTGCCACACCATGTCCGGCAGCCATTGCGATGCGAAGGACAAAATCTTGAGACTGCCGCCGATCACCGGATGGGCACCCGCGTGATAGGGCATGACGTGCACGTGCAGGTGGGCGGGCCGGTCCTCGATGATCGTGCACAGCCGTTCCAACTGGTGCGCCTGCACTTCGCGGCTGCCGACCTCCTGGCGCAGCGCGGTCTGGCCGATGAGAACGGTGAACTCCGGCGGGTTGGCGCCATTCAGCCGATTCTGGCGCGCCAGCCGGGACTCCACCCGGGGGCCGACGTCGACCGGCTTGATGTAGGGAGAACCGCCGAGGATCATCGCCCTGGCATAGTCGGCGGTCTGCAGCAGACCGGGAATGGTCTCGGCCGCGTACTCTTGTTGGACGGTGGCGCCGGCCTCCAGGCCGATGAACCGGAGAAAATCGTCGGAGTACAGGCGGGCGTAGTCGTCCCACCATTCGCGCCGGTCGGCCTGCACCCGCAGTGCGTCCAGTTCGGCCAGTTCGTCGCCGGAGAGCTTGTAGATGCCGGCCAGCTCGGTGAGCTTGGTGGAGGTCAGGCGGCGTTTGGCGATCTCGATCGAGGACAGGTTGTTCCCCCCTATCCCGGTGATCCGACCGACCGCCGCCGCTGTCAGTCCGAGTTGGTCCCGACGGGCCCGAAGGCGAAGTCCCAGTTCGACCGCTTTGACCGTACTGGAGATGGGCTCGCTGGCCATTGTCACGTGTACTCCCCTGATGCTGTCATCCACAGCGCTTCACCGATGGAAGATCCTTACAATTCCACACCGCCGACATGAGTTTTACACGATCGGGTGATTTATCAGGCGACCGGATCGGCTTTGTTTGATTGTACTCATGAGTGCCAGCCGCTGGTTCCGCGATTATTTCTCGGCGATACGGTCAGTAACCCCATTGCCCCAGCGACATCGAGCCGAACGATGGTCGGCGAGCGAACCCTTACGACATTCGTGTTAGGCACACGGACGATCTCGGTGCTCCATTTGGTCGAACCACCCGCGGGCGCTGGCGGCACGATCCACCCGCCGCGCACCGGGTGTGACGGTCACCCGCCGAGCTGCCGCCCACCAGCGACAACGATCTCCCCCAGCGCGTCGATCGCCGCCGTCAACTGGTGATCCGACAGGTAGGGGGCCGGGCCGAAGCGCAGGTACTCGCCCCGGCTGTCGGTCAGCACACCCCGGTCGGCCAGCGCGGAACGCAACCGGTCGGCGTGCGGGGAACGCAGTGACAGGAAGCCACCGAAGGCAGCGCGCGGCGTGGCGCGGTCCCGGGTGATCAGCTCGTCGGGCAGGTCGAGCGCGTCGAAACGTTCGGCCAGCAGGCCGGTCTGGTGTTGGGACACCGTGCGTAGCAACGGCTGTGTCAGTCCGGCCGCCTCGAAGAAGTCGAGCACGGCGGCGGCGCGGTAGTGACTGGTCGGGTCGTAGGTGGACCCGGCGAACCGGCTGGCACCGGGGCCGTAGCCGACCAGTTCGGCGGGCCCGTGCTCGGACAGTTCGGCGAACTCCGCGTACCAGCCGGTGACCACCGGTCGCAGGTGCTCCGCGTGTGCGGGCAGTCGCAGAAAACAGTTGCCCTCGCCCAGTTGCAGGTACTTGTACCCGCCACCGACCAACCACGCGGCGTCGAGTCCCTGACCGGGCACGGACATCGGCACGACGCCGAGCGCGTGATAGGCGTCCACCAGCAGCTCGACGCCGCGCCGCCGGCACCTGGCGGCCAGCTCGCCTAGACCGGGCACGATCCGCGAGGTCTCGAACAGCACGGCGGACACGAGTACCGCGGCCGTCCGGTCGTCCAGTTCGGCCGCCAGCCGCTCGGCCAGGGTGTCGGCGGGGGCGGCCGGCACGCGCACCACCTCGATGCCGGCCTCGGCAAGCCGGGCCAGCTGCCGGCGCAGGGTGTGGAACTCGCCGTCCGACGTGACCAGCCGGGGCCGGGCCGGCAGGTCCACCGCGGACAGGAAGCGCAACACCAGTTCGTGCGTGTTGGCGCCCAGCGCCAGCTCGGCCGCCCGGTCGTCCAGCAGGGACCGGATGCCGGCACGCAGCCGGTCGGCCTTGGCGAATGCCGCCTCCCACTTGGCATCCACGAATTCGGCCGCGTCCAGCACGGCAGCCAGCTGACCGTCCACGGCAACGTCCGGCCACGCCTGGTGCGAGTGGCCGGTGAGCAGCAGCCGCTCGCCGACCCGGAACCGGGAGTAGTGCGGCGCCAACGCATTCGGCGTGGCACGCAGCTCGAGCAGGGTCGTCACAGCTCACTCCGTATCGCCCACAGGTCCGGAAAGGCCGGCGCGATCGTCGTGCGGAGGTAGGCGGCGCCGGACGAGCCGCCCGTGCCGGACTTGTCACCGATGGTGCGCTCCACCATCTTCACGTGCCGGTACCGCCATTCCTGCACACCCTCGTCGAGGTCCACCAGCCGCTCGGCCACCTGCGCCGCGTTGCCGTCGTCGGTATACACCGCCAACAGCACCTCCCGCACCCCGGCGACGGGCGCGGCGGGCTGCCGGACGTCCCTGGCCGGCGCGTCGGCCGGCAGCGGGTAGCCGGCCGTGGCCAGGTAGGCGAGGAACGAGTCGAACAGCGATGGCCGGGACATCGCGTCGGCGATCCTGGCGCGCTCCGCGCTGCCGACCGGGTAGTGCTCGAACACCCGCGCGTCCCGGCGGCCCAGTACCGCCTCCAGCTCCCGGAACTGCGCGGACTGGAAGCCGCTGGACGCGTCAAGGCGGGTCCGGAACGACGTGAACTGGCGCGGGGTCATGGTTTCCAGCACGTCGATCTGCGCGACGACGACCTTGAGGATGGTCAGCGACCGGCGCAGGGTGTGCAGCACCTGCGGGGTGCGGCCCTCCGCCAGCCAGCGCTGCAACGCGCGCAGCTCGTGCAGCAGCTGCTTGAACCACAGCTCGTAGACCTGGTGGATGACGATGAACAGCATCTCGTCGTGCTCGTCCGACCGGGGGCGCTGCGCGCCGAGCACCTCGTCAAGGGCCAGGTAGGCGCCGTAGGTCAGGGCGGGATGGGTTTCCGTCATGTCGTCTCCTCGACTTGCCGGTCGAAGTAGCGCCGTGCCGGCGCCGCCAGCGCCGGATACAGATCGTGGAACAGCGCGACCGCCTCGGCCCGCCCGGCCGGCGGGTCGACCAGGTCGACGGGCAGCTCAGGGTCGATCGTCGGGAACTGCCGGAACAGGTGGACCAGCCGGGTGCGCAGGACGAGTGCCGCACGGTCGTCCAGCGCGGCCCGCGCCGCCGGGTCGGCGTAGCCGGCGAACTCGGCGACGAAGGCGCGGTAGCGGGCGGCGAGGTCGGGCAGGTCCCATGCCCGGTCCAGGACCGTGTGGAAGTCGACGAGGCCAGCGGGCCTGCCGAGCAGGACGCCGACGTAGTCGGTCACGTCGAGTTCGGCCAGCAGGGCGGCGACCTCGCGTTCGCGGTCGTGCGGGGCGATCCAGGTGCCGTCCTGCAACGAGCCGAACCCGGCGAACCGCAGCCGCCGGACCAGCCACTCGCGGGCCTGGCGGCGGTGCTCCGGAATGGCCTGCCAGAGCACCGTCCACGTGGTCGACGCGAGCACGCCGCGGCCGAGCGAGAAGATCCGCCGGTCGCCCTCGGCCAGGATGCCCAGCGCGTGCTCGGTCAGCGTGTAGTAGACCAGCCTGCCGGCCCGGTGCCGGGCCAACAGTCCACGATGGACCATTCTGGCCAGCGCGATGCGCGCGGCGCCGGACGAGAAGCCGAACTCGGCCAGCAGCGCCACCAGGCCGCCGGACCAGACCTGCCGCTCCCTCGGCTCGAGGTGCGCGCCGAACAGCGTCAGCACCAGGTCCTGCGGTGCCAGGTCGGTCATGCGCGCGAGTCTATACATCGCAGCTTGCTGCACTGTAAAGTATTGCCGTGCGGATCGGCATCGGGCTTCCCACCACCACTCCCGGCGCGGACGGCGGCCTGGTGCTGGACTGGGCGCGCCGGGCCGACGCAGGGCCGTTCAGCTCGATCGCGGTACTGGACCGTCTGGTCTACGACAGTGTGGATCCGTTCGTGGCACTCGGCGCGGCGGCCGCGGTCACCAGCAGGGCCCGGCTGGCCACCATGATCAGCATCGGGCCGCTGCGCAGCGCCGCCGTGCTGGCCAAGCAGGCCTCGTCGGTGAACCTGATCGCGGGCGGCCGGCTCACCCTCGGCCTCGGCATCGGGGCCCGGCGGGACGACTACGCGGCAGCGGGCGCGGACCATCGCGACCGGGGTGCCCGGCTGTCCGAACAGCTCGCCCACCTGCGCGGCCTGCCGGAAAGAATGGAACTGCTGGTCGGCGGGGCGAGCGGCGCGGCACTGGCCAGGATGGCCCGCTACGCCGACGGCTACGCGCACGGCGGCGGCCCGCCCAGGGCGTTCGCGTCCGCGGCGGCCAAGGCACGGGCTGCCTGGCACGATCTGGGCCGGCCGGGCGAACCGGCACTGTGGGGTCAGGCCTATTTCGCGCTCGGCGACCCGGACCGGGGCACCGCGTACCTGCGCGACTACTACGCGTTCGCCGGTCCGTTCGCGGAAACCGTCGCCGCGGCCAACCTGACCAGCGCCAGGGCCGTCCGCGACCTGGTCCGCGGCTACCGCGCCGAGGGCTGCGACGAACTGGTGCTGCTGCCGACGGTGTCCGATCCGGCCGAAGTGGACCGGCTGGCGCAGGTGCTGGGCTGATGCGGGTCGAGATCCTGGGTGCCGGGCCGGCCGGCCTGTACCTGGCCATCCTGTTGCGGAAGGCCGACCCCGGCGCACCAGATCACGATCACCGAGCGCAACCCGCCGGACGCCACCTTCGGCTGGGGCGTGGTGTTCTCCGCGGAGACGCTCGGCGCGTTGCGGGACGCGGACTACTCGACCTATCTGGAGATCAGCGACACGTTCGCCCGGTGGGACGCCATCGACATCCGCTATCGGGGTGCACTGTTGCGGTCGCGCGGCCACGGATTCGCCGCGATCGCGCGGAAACGCCTGCTGGCGATTCTCCAGGCGCGGTGCCGGGAACTGGGCGTCCGGCTGAACTTCCATCACGATGTCGTCGATGTGGAAAGTTTCGGAGCGGGTGCCGATCTGGTCGTGGCGGCGGACGGGGTGCGGAGCCTGTTGCGGGACCACCATTCCACCGCGTTCGGGCCGACGATCGTGCCGCAGGGCGGCAAGTACGCGTGGTTCGGCACCGATCTCGTGCTGGACGCCTTCACGTTTCTGTTCCGGGAGACCGAACACGGACTGTTCCAGGTGCACTCGTATCCGTTCGACGAGAACACCAGCACGTTCATCGTGGAATGCCAGGAGCCGACGTGGCGGGCGGCGCGGCTGGACGGAATGTCCGAAGAGGACAGCATCACGTTCTGCGAGAAGCTGTTCGCCGAGGACCTGCGCGGCCACCACCTGCTGTCCAACCGGTCGGTCTGGCAGAGCTTCCCTGCGGGTGTCCAACCGCACGTGGCGGCACGGCAACATGGTGCTGCTCGGCGACGCGGCGCACACCGCGCACTTCTCCATCGGCTCCGGCACGAAGCTGGCCATGGAGGACGCTGCCGCCCTGGCCAACAGCTTCGTGCGGCACCAGGACGTCACCGCCGCCCTCGTCGACTACGAGGCGCAGCGCAGGCCCGTGGTGGACCGGTTCCAGCGGGCCGCCGACGACAGCGCCGACTACTTCCGCCGGGTCGGCCACCACACCGCCATGGCCCCGGAACAGTTCGTGTTCAACCTGCTCACCCGCAGCGGCCGGATCGGGCACGCCGAGCTGACCGTGCGCGACCCGGTGTTCACCAGCCGGGTCGACGACTGGTTCGGCGAATCGGCCGGGCTCGCGCCGCCACCCGCGTTCGCGCCGTTCCGGCTGGGCGACCTGTCGCTGGCCAACCGGATCGCCAGAACCGGCAGCCCACGGGGTGCGGGCCTCGCCTACAGCGAGTTCACCGCGGTCAGCCCGGATGGCCGGATCAGTCCGGACACGCCGGTCGTGGACGGAACCACCGAGGCCCAGGTCGCGGCGGCGCACACGGCAGGCGCCCGGTTCGCGTTGCGGCTCGGCCATGCCGGGGCACGCGGCAGTACTCGCCCGGCCGCCGACGGCGTCGACCTGGCGCTTGCCGAGGGCTGGCCTCTGCTGGCCGCGTCCGCCCAGCGGTACGGACCGGGCCAGCGCGTGCCGGTCGAGCTGACCGGCGCCGACCTGGACCGGGTGCGTGACGATTTCGCATCGGCCGCCGCCGAAGCCGCCGAAGCCGGGGTCGACCTGCTGGAGTTGGATCTCGCGCACGGCTATTTGCTGGCCGGTTTCCTGTCGCCGCTGACCAACCACCGCGCCGACGAATATGGCGGCGAGCTCGCGGCGCGGCTGCGGTTCCCGCTGGCCGTGGTCGACGCGGTCCGATCGGTGTGGCCCAGCGGGCGACCGCTGTCGGTGTGCCTGACCGTCAACGACTGGCACCCGCGAGGGCTCACCGTGGACGACGGCGTACGCATCGCGGGCCGCCTTGCCGAACACGGCGTCGGGCTGATCCGGGTGTCGGCGGGACAGACCGTGGCCGAGTGCCGGCCGGAGTACCGGCGCGGCTTCCTCACCGGCCCCGCCGACCGGGTGCGCAGCGAGGCAGGCGTGCCGACCGTGGTCGGCGGCTACCTGACCACGGTCGACGAGGCGAACACGATCATCGGCGCCGGCCGGGCCGACCTGTGCGAGCTGGTATGACCCACTACTTCGCGGAGCTGACCTCACCGGACATCGCGGCGATCCAGGCCGGGGACCGGACGCCGGTGCTGTTGCTGCCGGTCGGCGCGGTCGAGCCGCACGGCCCGCACGCGCCGCTGGCCACCGACTCGCTGATCTCGGCCGGCATGTGCCGGCGGGCGGCGGAACTGCTGGCCGACGACCCGGACGTGCGGGTACTGATCCTGCCGCCGCTCCACTATGGTGTCACGCACTTCGCGGCCGCGTTCCCCGGCGCGGTCGGGGTTTCCCCGTCGACCCTGATCGCGCTGGTGGTGGACCTGTGCACCGGGCTGATCGACACGGGGCTGCCGCACGTGGTCGTCGTCAACAACCACTTCGAGCCGGCGCACGTGCGCACCCTGCGCGACGCGGTGGCCAGGGTGCTTGACGAGCGCGGCGTCCGGATCGGCTACCTGGATCTGGTTCGACGGCACAACGCGGAGCGCCTGACGGCCGAGTTCCGGTCCGGCGAGTGCCACGCGGGCCGGTACGAGACCTCGCTGGTGCTGGCGGACCGGCCGGAACTCGTGGACACCGAACGGATGCGGACGCTGCCCAGGGTGCCGGTGAACCTGGTCGCCGCAATGGCGGCCGGGCAGCACGACTTCGTGGCGATGGGCATGGACCAGGCCTACTGCGGCGCGCCTGCCGAGTCGACCGAGGCAGAAGGACTGTCCACTTTCGACATACTGACGGAGCTGCTCGTCGCCACGATCCGTGACACGGCGCGAGGTTGAGATGCGGCAGTACGATGATGTGCCGGCGCGCTACAACGTCGCGTCCTATTTCCTGGACCGGAACCTGGAACTGGGCCGAGGCGACCGAACCGCGCTGATCCACCCCGGCGGCACCATGACGTACGACGACCTGGCCGCGTTGACCAATCGAATCGGCAACGTGCTGCTCGATGCCGGGGTGCGGCCCGGCAGGCGGGTGCTGCTGGCGCTGGGCGACAGCGTGGCGTTCGTCGCGACCTGGTACGCGGCCCAGAAGATCGGCGCGGTCACCGCCGAGGTCTACACGTTCCTGCCCACCAAGGACTTCGCCTACTACCTCGACTACACCGAGGCCGCCGTGGTCGTCGTCGACGAGCAGACGCTGCCGCGCATGCTCGACGCGGTCGGGCGGCGGCCGGTCGCGGTGCTCGCGGTGGGGGAGGAGTCGTTCGACGCGCATATCGCGCTCGCGTCGGAGGAGCTGGACGCGGCGCCGACCACGCGGGACGACGTGGCGATCTGGAAGTTCACCACCGGCAGCACCGGCGCGCCGAAGGCCTGCGTGCACCCGACCCGTGCTCCCCTGCTGAGTTTCCACTGCTACGCCAGGGGCGTGCTGGACATCAACGAGCACGACGTGGTGCTCGCGGTGCCGAAGCTGTTCTTCGGCTACGCAAGGGACCTGGTCGCGCTGTATCCGTTCGGCGTCGGCGGGTCGGGGATCGTGTTCCCCGACCGCAGCACGCCGGAGCGGCTGTTCGAGCTGATCGAGCGGCACCGCCCGACCATCCTGGTGAACGTCCCCACGATGATGAACGCGATGATCACCTACGCCGAAACCCACGCAACCCCGGATCTGTCGAGTCTCCGGTTGTGCACGTCGGCGGGCGAGGCGTTGCCGGAGCCGCTGCACCGCAGGTGGGACGAGACGTTCGGGGTGCCGGTGCTGGACGGGATCGGCTCGTCCGAGGCGTACCACATCTACGTGTCGAACCGCCCGGACGCGATCCGCCCCGGCAGCCTCGGCGTCCCGGTACCCGGCTATCGGGCGCGGGTGACCGACGCGGACCGCAACCCGTTGCCCGACGGCGAGATCGGCAACCTGGAGATCACCGGGCCGACGGCCGCGCTGGAGTACTTCGGCGAGCCGGCGAAGTCCGCTGAAACGTACTTCGGCGACACGGTCCGGTCGGCGGACCTGTTCAGCCGTGACGCCGACGGCGCGTTCCACTACCGCGGCCGGGCCGACGACCTGCTGAAGGTGGGCGGGGTGTGGGTGGCGCCCAGCGAGATCGAGCACTGCCTGCTGGGGCATCCCGACGTGCTGGAATGCGCCGTGGTGAGCTATCAGAGCGGCGGGCTCACGCTGCCGAGGGCGTACGTGGTGGCCAGGACATCGGTGCCCGCGGTCGAGTTGCAGGAGTGGGTGAAGGCGCGGCTGTCGCCGCACAAGTACCCGCGTGACGTGCGGCTCGTCGCGTCGCTGCCCAAGACCGGATCGGGGAAGCTGGACCGGCGCAGACTGAAGGAGGAAGGAGGTCCATGAGTCCCTTTCGCGGCTCGGCGGAGTTCACCCGGGACTGGCGGCACTTCGACCTGGAGGTCGCGGACGGCGTCGCCACGGTGACGTTGAACCGGCCGGACAAGCTCAACGCGCTCACCTTCGATGCCTACGCAGACCTGCGCGACCTACTGCACGAGCTGCCGCACCGCGGCGACGCGCGAGTGCTGGTACTCACCGGCGCCGGCCGCGGCTTCTGCTCAGGCGGGGACGTCGAAGAGATCATCGGCGAGCTCCAGAAGATGGAAACCGCTGAGCTGCTGGACTTCACTCGGATGACCGGCGCGGTGGTGAAGGCGCTGCGGGAGTGCCCGCTACCGGTGATCGCCGCCGTGAACGGGATCGCCGCCGGGGCCGGTTCGGTGATCGCGCTGGCCAGCGACTTCCGCCTGTTGGCCAGGTCGGCCGCGTTCGCCTTCCTGTTCACGAAGGTGGGACTCGCCGGCGCGGACATGGGTTCGGCCTACCTGTTGCCCCGACTGGTCGGTCTCGGCAGAGCCACGGAGTTGTTGCTGCTGGGCGACAAGGTAACCGCCGAACAAGCCGAGCGCATCGGCCTGGCCACCACCGTCGTGGACGACGCCGAGCTGCCGGCGACCGCACGGCAACTCGCCCGGCGGCTCGCCGACGGCCCCGCGCTGGCCTACTCCACCACCAAGGTGCTCCTGACCAGAGAACTGGACCTGGACCTAGGCGGGGCGATCGAACTGGAGGCGATCACCCAAGCACTGTTGATGACCACCAAGGACCACCACGAGTTCTACGCGGCCTGGTCCGCCGGCCGCAGCCCACGCTGGACCGGCCGATGAACCAAGCCCGCAAGCAAACCAACGCGCCTCGCCGATCTGGCCACGACCAAACCCACAGCTTCGCCGATCTGGCCACGACCAAACCCGCAGCTTCGCCGACGTCCCAAGCAAGCCACAACTCCGCCGACCAGGCCACGACCAACCACGACCCCGCCCACGTCCCCGAGCAAACCACGACTTCGCCGACCTGGTCACGAGCAAAACCACGACTTCGCCGAGGTCCCAAGCGAATCAGTGCGACCACGCCGACCCGGAGGCAGCCCCCACCACTCCGCGGGGGGCGTCCCATTTCCAACGTACCGTTTGTCAAGCCCCAAATGGGGGGTTCGTCGGCAATCTGTGGACAACTTTCGGACTGTCCACAGATTGGCGCTGCGCCTTCACGAATGCTGCCGATGAGTGCTAGCGAGGAGGTTGCGTGAGCCCGCACGACATCGTGAATCCGGCTGAGCTGGCCAAGCCGGTCGGGTTCGCGCACGCCGTGGTCGCCACGCCCGGCCGCACCGTACACCTCGCTGGTCAGACCGCGCAGGATCGATCCGGCGCGATCGTCGGCGACACGATCGCCGAGCAGTTCGACGTGGCCGCCGGCAACGTCGTCACCGCGCTCGCCGCGGCAGGCGGCCGGCCGGAACACCTGGTGTCGCTCATGATCTACGTCACCGACATGCCAGGTTACCGGGCCGCGCTGCGGGAGTTGGCGCCCGTCTACCGCCGGCATTTCGGCCAGCACTATCCCGCGATCGCGTTGCTCGGAGTGGCCGAACTCTTCGATCCGGCGGCGAAACTGGAACTCGTCGGCACCGCGGTCCTGCCGTGATCACCTACGCCCATCTCACCGAGCCGCAGCGGGAACTGTTGCGCACGGCCGAAAACGTGGCCAAGCAGCTCATCGAGATCGCGGCGGCCGGCACGCCGGGCCGGGTCAACCGGGCCCTAGTGAAAGCGCTGGCCGACCACGGACTGCTCGGCCGGATGTTCACCGCGGACGGTGTCTCGGCGATGGAGCTGTGCCTGCTGCGCGAGGGCCTGGCCCGGTACTGCACCGAAGCCGAGACGGCGCTGGCGTTGCAGGGCCTCGGATCCGCCGCGATCCTGCGGTTCGGGCGGCCGGAGGTGGTGGCCGAGTGGATCCCGAAGGTCGCGGCCGGCACCGCGGTCGCGGCGTTCGCGCTGACCGAACCGGACGCCGGTTCCGACGTGGCGGCGATGTCACTGGCCGCAGAGCGCGACGGCGACGACTACCGGCTGACCGGCGAGAAGATCTACATCTCCAACGCCCCCGACGCCGACATCTACACGGTGTTCGCGACAACCGGCCCGCGCGCCATCACCGCGTTCGCCGTGCCCGGCGACGCGCCCGGCCTGACCGGCGAGTCGCTCACCCTGCTCGCGCCGCACCCGATCGGCCGACTGCGGTTCGACGGCGTCCGGGTCCCGGCACGCCAGGTGCTCGGCGAACCGGGCCGGGGCATGTCGGTCGCGATGCGCACGCTGGACCTGTTCCGCCCGAGCGTCGGCGCGTTCGCGGTCGGCATGGGCCAGGCGGCGTTGGATCTGGCGGTCGCCCACGCCGCCCGGCGGGAGGCGTTCGGGCGCCCACTGAAGCAGTTCCAGGGTGTGTCGCACCAGTTGGCCGAGGTGGCCATGCGGCTGCAGGCGGCCCGACTGCTCGTGCACTCGGCCGCGACCGGCTACGACCGGGGCGTCGGCCCGACGACCCAGGCGGCCGCGATGGCCAAGCTGTTCGGCACGGAGACCGCGCAGTTCGCGGTGGACGTGGCCATCCAGGTGCACGGCGCGGCGGCACTGGTCGACGACCACCCGCTGGCCCACCTGTACCGGGAGGTCAGGGCGCCGCGGATCTACGAGGGCGCGTCGGAGATCCAGCGGGAGATCATCGCGCGCGAACTGTTCCGGGACAGGGACGGCTAGTGCTTGGTGGGCAGGTGGACCAGGTTGTGATGCTGTAGGTACGCGACGACGATCAGGACCAGCACGATCACCGCGATCCAGCCGAGCAGCCCGATGCCCTTCCGCTTGGCCACGAGCCACCACATCCTTCTGCCGAGTCGCTTCGACCCTACCCGGTCCCGATACGACCGAGTTCAGCCCTTGCGCTGCCCGGAATGACCGTCTCCTCGCCGGACCACCCCAATCGGCGTCACCGATCCGCCGGGACATCACTCGTTGGCACCACAATATCTGCACAGAGTCAATAACGAATCAGCCTGTCGAGGTATCTGGGGAGCGACTCGGCACTCATGCGGCCGAGTCGAAAACCTGTCGGTTTTGTTGACAATCGAACCGGCAACCGGAACGCACAGTAATCAGATCCGGAACAACCGGTTATCACAAGAACCACACCACCGGTCCGCAGCGCGCGGACCTGCCATTATGGGCATCGCGACGAGGGATACACCCTCCAAATCGGATAGACCGGCAGCATACGTGACCGACCGACCACCAGCCGAAACGACTCGGCCGGGGTTAGCACGAAATTCGACACACTGTGTAACAGCGATACCGCCGCTACCGATTCAGGAAGGAGCGACGAACGACCGCGCGAGGCACCCGAGGGGGGTGCCTCGCATACTCACCCAGTTAATGCGCAGGGACGGGCTGGGGCGTCCCGCGATGACGCACGGCCGCACCCGGCCGGCGCCGGAGGCGTAGATGACCGAGGACGTTGGCCAGGACGAACAGGTGTCGATCGGCATGGACAACTGGGCGAACGGCGCGGTCGTCCGCGACCGGGTCGGGCGCCCCAGGTTACGGCCGTCGCCGAGTGGCCGGCACGCCCAACCGACCGTGGCGACCTGGGAACGCCACTACCAGCTTGCCGTCGTGGGCAGTGACCTGCTGGCCACCGGGCTCGCGCTGACCGTCGCGGCCACGCTGCTCGGCAACCACTTCAACGTCGGCGCCCAGTACCAACTGCTGGTCTCGGCGATCGCCACCGCCGTCGTGGTCATCGGCTCGCTCACCGCCTGCCGGGCTTGGCGCTCCGGCGCACTGGGCCAGGGTGCCGAGGAGTTCCGGCGGCTCGGGCGCGGCCTGCTCACCGCCGCGGTGATCCTCGCGTTGATCGCGCTGGCGCTCGGGGACCACTACGCCCGACCGTGGGTGTTCGTCGTGATGCCGACGATCGCGCTGTTCGCGATGCCCTTCCGCTACATCCTGCGCCGCTACCTGCACCGCGCCCGCCGCGACGGGCGCTGCCTGCTGCCGGTGGTGGCCGCGGGCAGCACGGAGACCGTGCACGACCTCATCATGCGCACCCGCCAGATCCCGCACATCGGCTGGAAGGTGGCGGCCGTCTGCACGGTCGACGGCCGGGCCGACGGCGCCGACACGATCGCGGGCATCCCGGTGATCGGACAGCTCGCCGACCTGGCCGAGCACGTCCGGCGCGGCGGCTACCGGATCGTCGGGATCACCGCCGACCAGTACTGGACTCCGCGCCGGCTGCAGCAGCTGGCCTGGGACCTCGAGGGCAGCACCGCCGAGATGGTGGTCGCGCCGGTACTGATGGAGGTGGCGGGCCCCCGGGTGCACGTCAGTGGCGTGCTGGGCATGCCGCTGCTCCGGGTCAGCGCGCCGGTGTTCGTCGGGGTGCGCCGGGTGATCAAGGAGATCTTCGACCGGGTCGCCGCGTCGCTGCTGACGCTGCTGTTCCTGCCGCTGCTGCTGCTGGCCGCCCTGTCGATCAAGCTGAACAGCCGGGGTCCGGTGTTCTACCTGCAGCGGCGGATCGGCAAGGACGGCCGTCCGTTCACGATGGTCAAGTTCCGCACGATGGTCGTGGACGCCGACGCCCGTCGGGTCGCGTTGCGGCTGGCCGACCAGGGCGCGGGCCCGCTGTTCAAGATGAAGGCCGATCCACGGATCACCAGGGTCGGCGGCTGGCTGCGGCGGTATTCGGTGGACGAGTTGCCCCAGTTGTTGAACGTGTTGGCCGGCACCATGTCGCTGGTCGGTCCCCGGCCGCCGTTGCCTGAGGAGACCGAGACCTATGAGCCGCACGTCCGGCGTCGGCTGTTGGTCAAGCCGGGGCTGACCGGGTTGTGGCAGGTGAGTGGCCGCAGCGACCTGACGTGGACGGAGTCGGTCCGACTGGACCTTCGGTACGTCGAGGACTGGTCGCTGGCACTGGACGCGCTGATCCTGTGGAAGACGCTGCGCGCCGTGTTCGGCGGCGAAGGGGCTTACTGAAACTCGGTCGAATCCGACCGGCGCAACCGCTACGGTGCCCCGTCGTGACCGACATCGCCGGGCAGGACTGGGAAGAACAAGCCGACAACTGGATCGCGTGGGCGCGCAAGCCGAACTTCGACTCCTACTGACGCTATCGCGACGAGTTCTTCGAATTGGTGCCCCGTCCGCTCCGGCCACAGTGGACATCGGCTGCGGCGAGGGCCGGGTCAGCAGGGACCTCGCCGCCCCGTCCACACCGTGACCGGAGCGGACGGGGAACCAACGATGATCGCCGCACAGGAAGCCGACCCGAACAGCACGTACCTCCAGACCGACACGGCCAACGTACCGTTCGCGGCGGCTGTTGCGACAACTCCGACCTGGAGGCAGCCCCCGCCACTCCACCGGGGGGCGTCCCAGTTCCAAATCTACCGTTGTCAAGCCCCAAACCGGGTAGTTGCAGGCAAGTTGTGGATCGATTGGTCGTTGTCCACAGATGTGCCAGATGAGGTTGACAGCGGTGCATGGTGTTCGTGCTGAAACAGCCCTACTTCGAGACCACCGCTTCACCGAACTGGTCCAGCGGGATGACATCGAGATGTTGTTCCAGGGCTGGGCCCACCCGCTGACCGGCTTCACCGACCGCTGGAGGACGCCGGCCTGCTGATCGAGGCGATCCGCGAACCTAAGGCCGTCAGCGTGAAAGGCAAGGTCTGGCCCTACCCGTTCCACTTCTGGCTACGGGCCCTCCGGCCGGCATAGGGCGCCGTCCAACGCCAGCGCGATCGCGCCGCGCAACGCGCCGTCCTGGTCGAACCGGGCGGCCACCAGTTCCGGCGGGAAGGGCACCGCCTGGGCGAGCCTGCGGCGCAGCGCCGGCAGCAGCACGTCCGCCGACGCCGTCAGGCCGCCGCCCACCGCGATCCGTGCCGGATCGATGGCGATGGCCAGGTTGGCCACGTGCACGGCCAGTTCGTCCAGTGCCTCGCCGACGAGGCGTTTCGCGACCGGATCGCGGCCGGCCAACGTGAACAGCTCGGCCGCTGTGCTGGGGCGGCCGAGTAGTGCCGACGCCCGTTCGCCGAGGGCACGGCCGGCCACCGCCTCCTCCAGCGACGCCGAGCCGGTCGCGTAGCCGCCCCGATCGCCGACCCCACGCAGGTTGTAGCCGATCTCGCCGGACGCGCCGTTGGCCCCGGCGACCACCCGGCCGCCGATCAGGATGGCCGCCGCGAGCCCCGTGCCGACGGTGACGAACACGCCGGGATCGGCGCCGGCCAGCGCGCCCCAGCGCCATTCGGCCAGCGCGGCCGCCTTCGCGTCGGTGCCCACGAGTGTCGGCGCGGTGCCGAACCGGCCGCCGACCGCCTCCCGCAGCCGCAGCTGTTCCCAGCCGGGCACGTTGGGCGCCAACAGGATCTGGTCGGGTAGCACGATTCCCGGGCTCACCACGCCGATGGCGGCCAGCCGGTCGGGCCAGCTCGGCAGGTACGCGTCGAGCAGGTCCACGGCGGCGACCAGCGTGCGGTCCACGGCCTGCACCGCGCCCGAGGATGCGTCGGTCTCCAGTCGGTGCCGGACCAGAAGGTTGCCCGACCGGTCGGCGATGCCGAGGGCCACCTTGGTGCCACCGAAGTCGATGCCCAGGATCAGGCCCGCATCCCCGGTACCGTCTGGCGCGGCCGTCCCCAGGCTGATCTTGTCCGGTGCGGAGAGAAGGTTGTCCATGCTTGTCGAGGTCCCCCGGTTCTGCCGTGACACGACGCTGCGGGAGGCGATGTCGCCTCCCGCAGGTCCCTGACTACTCCGTCACCCCTTCACATCGATCTTCGGGACGTTCCACCCGGACACGCTGATCACCGGGGTCGCGCCGTTCAGGTCCGCCGCCTTGTAGCTCACGCTCACGGTCTGGGATTCGCCCGGCCACAGCGTGATGTCGTTGTCACTCCACAGTCCGGAGGTCACCTGGTTGTCGCCTGCCTGCTCGGTGCCGTCCGCGTTGCCGCGCCGGATGTCCGACCGCAGGAAGAACCCGACGATCGGCGTTGTCGACGTGTTGGTGATGGTCACCGTGGTGGCCGTGTCCGCGCCGTTCGGGCCGGGCTTGCTCGCCGTGGACGCGACCGCGGACACCTTCGCCGTGTCCAGTGACTGCAACGCGGTCATGTCGGCGAACTGGGTCATGGTCGCCTGCGGATTGCCCTGGGAGTTGGCCCAGTCGACGATGTCCTGCTGGGTGGACTGCCAGTAGACGTTGCGGTCCACGACCGTGCCGTTCTGCTTCAGCAGCAACTCGACGAAGTACGTGCTGGCCTGGGTCCCCGGCGTGGTCACCGCGGGCACCTTCGGCGTGAGCACCGAGTTCTTCACCTGCTGCGCGTTCAGCGACAGGCTGCCGGAGGTCTGGTCGTCGGTGACCGCGCCCGCGAGGTCGTAGACCTTCGACTCGACCGTCAGGCCGGATGCGTTGGCGCCGTTGAGGTTGTCCACGGTCACCGTGCCGTTGTCCTGGGCGTACAGGGCATGCAGGCCTTCGTTGGCCTTCTTGGCGCCGAAGAAGCTGCCGGCCTGGTCGCTGTCGGTGTTGTAGAGGTTCCACAGCAGGCTCGGCCAGCCCTTGTTGACCTGCCAGTAGACCGTGCCGGTAGCCGGCGTCGCGTTGTTCACGTGGTCCACGAACGCCTCGAACTGCGCCCTGGTGTTCTCGTAGTTCTGCACCTGGGCTTCCTGGACGTACGAGCCGAGGCTGGACCAGTTGCCGTAGCGGGCCTGCATCGCGGTGTCGAAGTTGAAGAGCTCGCCGAACTCGTAGCCGGTGTGCCCGGTCTCGTAGTTCGCGTGGGGCTGCTGCGCGCTCGTGTTCTGCCACAGGTTCGCGAGGTCCGTGGCGGACATGAACCGGTTGAGCGAGTCGAGCGTGGGCACCGTGTCACCGGCGCTCTGCTCGCTGTCGAAGCCCCACGAGCCACCGACGTTGGTGCGGGTGCTGTCGGTGGAGTCGAAATGGGTGGTGTCGTACCAGTAGTTCGGCGAGACGTAGTCGTACGGGCCTTCCTTCTCGCCCGCCTGGCCGAGCATCGGGCTGCTGTTGTACTCGGCGGACGACACGAACGGCACCTGGAAGTCCGCCTTGGCAAACGAGTTCAGCATCGCCGTTTCCTGGCTGGGCACCGGTGCGTTGTCGCTCCAGCTGAACGTGATCACGCTCGGGTGGTTGCGCTCGTTCTGGCCGATCGTCAACGCGGACAACGAGAACGTGGCCAGCAGCGCCGAGCTGACGTTGTTGGAACCGGGCTCCCACGCGTCGCAGCACTGCTGGCCCGCGTCGATCATGATGCCGGCGGCGTCCATCTGCTGGTAGAAGTCGTCCGGCATGAAGTGGCCCTCCAGCCGGAGGGTGTTCATGCCCATGTTGCGCAGGATCGCGATCTGCCGCGCGGTGTCCGCGGCCGAGTAGTGCAGGAACAGGTCGGGCGCGAAACCGCCGCCGCGGACCAGGAACTTCACGCCGTTGATCGCGTACTGCCGCACGCCCGATGGCGCCTCTGCCGACTTGCCGACCAGGCTGGAGGTGACCGTGCGGATGCCGAATGTCTCGTGGGTGCTGTTGCCCGATGTGGCGCCCTGCGCGATCGACGTGTCAAGGCTGTACAGCGGCTGCGCGCCCATCTGATAGGGCCACCAGACCTTGGGATTCGAGATCGTGATCGGCGCGAACGAGACCGTCGTGGTGGTGTTGGCCTTGACGGTCACCGACTGCGCGACCGTGATCGGCGAGCCGCCACCGGAGGGCGGCGTGATCGTGGCGGTCACCGTGCCGGTCTGGCTGCTGCCGGAGTTGTTGGTGACGTCGGTCTTCGCGGTCAGCGACGAACTGCTCAGGTCGGCCGCGTCGGCCTGGTTGACGTGCGCGTTGCCGACCGACAGCGCGCCGCCGACCTGAAGCTGCACCGGGAACTGGATGCCGGTGTTGTTGTCCGGCGGGATCTGGTTCCAGTCCACGTCGTCCACGGTCAGCATCTTGGTCGGGTCGTTCGGGAACACCTCGATGGCCAGCGAGTTGGTGCCGGCCTTGAGCGTGCTCGTCACGTTGAACGTGAACCTGGTGTACGCGCCGGTGACCGTGCTGTTGGTGGCGAGTTCCTTGCCGTCCAGCCAGACGTCCGCCTTGCCGACGACGCCGTTGACGATCAGCGACGCGGCCTGGCCGCTGGTCAGGTTCGCGGCGAAGTCCGTGCGGAACCACCACGGGTTCTTGAACTGCGCGATGGTCTCGGCCCCGACCCTGGTCATCTGGCCGAAGCAGTTCTTCATGTTCTCGCCGACGAACACGTTCGGGCAGGCGCCGTTCTGCAGCAGCGCCTCGACCTCGGTGCCGGGCGCGCCAGCGTCGTCCGGGGTGACCGAGAGCCACTTGCCGGTGCTGAACCCGGGCGTGGAGATGGCCGCGCCGCCCTGGGTGGCGGTGGCACTGGTGACCACCTTCCAGCCGCCGGTGCCCAGCACGCTCATCCCCCTGGCGTGACTCGCCAGTATCGGGTGGGGCCCCGGACTCGACGCCAGCGCGGCGGACGAGCCCAATGCCGTGAACAGGATCAGCGCGGCGCCGGCTGCCAGGCCCACGCCCAAGGATCGCCTCATGCTCGACACTTCCCGTCTAACCGACATGGTGCCATGACGGCTAATTTGTATGCCTGCCTTACATACTTAGTCAAGAGGCCGGCCAGGGGTTGACGTTGACGTGGTCAGGCCTCGATCTGGGCGAGCACGATGTCCCGCGCCGCGTCCAGCCCGGACGCGAGCCCGCCGAGCACCACGCTCTCCCGGCCGACCGCGGACACCTGGATCGGCGGCGGGGCCAGCGCCAGCAGCTCCACCAGGCGTTGTTGGGTCGGTTCGAGCAGCACGTCCACGTTGCTCCCCACGCCGCCGCCCAGCACGATCAGCCCGGGATCGAGCACCGCGATGATCGCGGCAAGTGCCCTGGCCAGATGGTCGGCCTCGGTGCCGACCGCGCGGATCGCGGCGTCGTCCCCGGTGCGGGCCGCGTCGAACACCTGCTCCACCGAGTCCACCGACATGCCGCAGCCGCGCGCGATGGCCACGATGCCCTGGGCGGACGCGACCGTCTCCAGGATGCCGTGCTGGCGGGTGGCGGCCGAGCCACGCACCTGCGCGCCCTCCGGTCCCTCGTCGCCGACCGGCAGGAACGAGATCTCACCGGCCCTGCCGTGCGAACCCCGGTACAGCCTGCCGTCGATCACCACGCCCATGCCGATACCGGTGCCGACCGACACGAACACGAAGTTGCGCACCGACGTGCCGAGGCCGTAGGCCTGCTCGGCCACGGTCGCCAGGTTGACATCGTTGTCGATGGAAAAGCGCTCGCCCAGCTTGCCGCGCAACGCCTCCACCGAGCCGGGCCGGTCCAGCCCCGGCAGGTTCGGCGCGGCCGAGATCCGGCCGGACTCCGGCTCGTACACGCCGGGAATGCCCAGCACGGTGTGCGTGATGTCGTCGAACGTCAGCCCCGCCTTGGCCGGCACCGACTGGGCCAACTCCCCGACCTGCCGGATCAGCGAGCCCGCGGTGCGGTTCTTCACCCGCTCCTCGTGCCGCACCGCGACCCGGCCGGACAGGTCAGCGACCGCCGCCCTGATCCACGACGCGCCGACGTCGATGGCCAGCGCCCAGCCGGCCTCCGGCCGGATCTCGTAGAGCCGGGGTGCCCTGCCGACCTGGCCCACCCGATGGCCGACGTGCCGGACGAGGCCGGCACGCTCAAGGCCGCCCAGCGCGAGACCGATGGTGGGCTTGGACAATCCGGTCGCGCTGACCAACTGGGACGCGGAGACCGGACCGAGCTGCCGGGTCTGCTCGTAGACGGCCCGCTCGTTCATGATGCGGACCACGGCGGTGGTGTTCGCCACGACCCCACCGTCCGGCGATGTTCCCCGCACGAAGTGCTCCTTCCCGGCCCGGTCATCCGATCATGTCGATTATCGCGCCGGCCGGCCGCGCTCCGGCGATATTGCGGCAGTTGCGGCTCGGCGTTGTCGACAATTCACTACTGGACCGTCCAGTGTGCCAGCCGGCAGCCACCATGGTGAGCAGCACCACATCGGTGCTTCACAGCCCGTTACCAGCAAGAACCCAGGCTCACCCGCGTGTGGCGGCAGGTCGGGGCAACGCTTCGGCGTCACCGGGCGTCTTCAGAGCGTGAACGGGCAGCGGTGGCACGGCGACCTGGTGGCCGACGAGGCAACCGTCGACCTGGCGATGCCGATGCGGATCGCGCCCGTCCGGCGGCACCACCCGTTCGCCCGGCCGGTGCGCAGGCTGTTCCTGCTGGCCCTGGCCGCGTGCCTGGTGATCGCCTGCGTGTCCGTCGTCCGCTCCCTGACCGCGCCCAGCGCCGACCCCACCGCCGCCCGTATCGCGGAATGGGCCCGCGACCACGGCATGGGCGATCTCGTCACGTACCTGGAAAAGCAGCAGTACGAACAGAACCAGCCCAAGGTCGGCGGCGCGCCGGTCGGCGGCATCCCGCACCCGGCAGGCGCGGTACCCACCGTCACCAAACCCGTCGGCGGCCTCCCCGCACCCGCCGCCCTGCCACCACTCGCCGGAGCCAAGGCGCTGCCCGGCGAGGGCCAGTGGCAGACCGTGGTCACCACCGCCCAAGGCCAACCCGCCGTCCGCGTCACCAGCGTCCGCCCGGACGCCACCCACACCTCCTACCTGGCCGGCGTCCTGTGGATCGACCCGACGTTCGTGCGCGGCCAGTTGCGGCCCGGCACCAACGACCCGGGCGGGACCTGGCAGGCGGCCACCTCGCTCAGCACGCTCGAGCAGAAAACCGTGGCCGCCGCGTTCAACGCCGGCTTCCGACTCCCCCGCGACGCCAGCCACGGCGGCTACTACAGCGAAGGCCGCACCGCCGTCCCCCTCCAGAACGGCGCGGCCAGCCTTGTCCTCAACACCAACGGCACCGCCACCGTCGGCTCGTGGAACAGCGAGGTCAGCCTGACACCGGACGTGGCCAGCGTCCGCCAGAACCTGGTGATGCTGGTGGACAACGGAAAGGTCAACCCCACCTGCGCCAATGGCAACCAGGCACAGTGGGGTTTCACCATCGGCGCGGCCGCCTACATCGACCGCTCCGCCTTCGGCGTCACCGCCACCGGCGCCGAGGTCTACGTCGGCGGCTCGGCACTCTCGGTCTGCACCCTGGGCCGGATCCTGCAGGACGCTGGCGTCGTCCGCGGCATGGAACTGGACATCAATCCCGACTGGATCACCGGCGTCTACTTCCACACCAAGCCCATCGCAGGCTTCCACCTGTACCCCACCCAGCACCCCTCCACCACCCACTACCTGTCGCCGTCCAGCCGCGACTGGTACGCCTGGTTCCTACGAGGCTAGGTAGGCGTCCGGGTCGGCGATGATCGCCTGGACGGGCGCCGCGCCCGCGCCGCGCACCGCGGCCGCGCTGCCCAGCGTGGAACTGATGATCTCCACCGGCGACCAGCCCGCGCTGACCACCCGCCGGGACAGCTCGGCGCCGATGGGCTCGCGCAGCCACGGCGCCAGTTCGGCGTAACTGCCGCCGAGCACGACACACGGCAGGTCGACCACGTTGACGACGCCGGCAAGCGCGATCCCGAGCCACCGGCCCGCGTCCCGCACGGCACCCAGCGCGACCGGGTCGCCGACGGTCAGCCGCTCGATCAGCTCGGCCAGGGTCTCCGACGGCGAGCGGTCGCCGGGACCGGCCCAGAGACCGGCCGCGCGCATGATCGGATCCAGCCCGGCGAGCACCTCGAGGCAGCCACGGGAGCCGCACGCGCACTCCGGCCCGGCCGGATCGACCGTGAGGTGGCCGATCTCGCCGCCGAACCCGCGCACCCCGCGGAACGGCCGCCCGTCCACCACGAGGCCGGCGCCGATGCCGATCTCGCCGGACACCAGGATGAAGTCGCGCGGCACGTTGCCCAGTTCCGCGGCGGCCGCCAGATCCGCTTCGTTGCCGACCAGCACCGGCAGTTCCGGCCGGTCCAGCCGGGTGCGCACGGCGGCCACGATGTCCAGGTCCCGCCAGCCGAGGTTCGGCGCCACGCGCAGCAGCCCCGTGTTGGCCTCGATCAGGCCGGGCACCGCGATGCCGATGCCACCGATCGGCACGGTCGCGTCCCGCAGCGTGCTGTTGATCGCCCTGACGACGGCGGCCAGCACCCGGGCCGCCGGCCGGGTCCGGTTGTCGCCGGGCCGGACCCGGTGGTCGTGCGCGTGGCCGGTCAGGTCGACGAGGCAGGTGGCCAGGTAGTCCACGCCGATCTCGACGCCGAGCCCGTGCGGGCCGGTGGCCGACAGCGCGAGCCCGGTGCTGCGCCTGCCCCGGCCTGCCCGCACGACCAGGCCGGTCTCGGCCACCAGATCGGCCGCGATCAACCGGTCGACCAGGCTGGATACGGTAGCCTTGGCCAAGCCGGTGTGCGCGGCGATGGCCGCGCGCGAGATGCCGGGCGAGTCCAGCACGGTCCGCAGCACCAGTGCCGAGTTGTGGCGCCGCAGGGTGTGCTGGCCGGCGGGCGACGGGTCGGTCATTCTTTCTACCTTAATAGTTTAGAGCCTTTCCGAACTTCTTGACGCGCCGAGCATCCGTGTATATGTTCAGTCATTGAACTATTAACGTCGAGGAGGTACCGTGGCCGGCGAACCGACCCGTGAGGATCACTTCAGCTTCGGGTTGTGGACCGTCGGCTGGCGCGCCGCCGACCCGTTCGGCGACCCGACGAGGGCCGCGCTCGACCCGGTCGAGACCGTGCACAAGCTGGCCGAGCTGGGCGCGTGGGGCGTCACCTTCCACGACAACGACCTGTTCCCGTTCGGCAGCGACGACACCACCCGCGACCGGGCCATCGCCCGGTTCCGCGCCGCGCTGGCCGAGACGGGCCTCGTGGTGCCGATGGCGACCACGAACCTGTTCACCCACCCGGTGTTCCGCGATGGCGCGTTCACCAGCAACGACCGCGCGGTCCGCCGGTTCGCGCTGCGCAAGGTGCTGCGCAACATCGACCTCGCCGCGTCGCTCGGCGCAACGACCTACGTGATGTGGGGCGGCCGGGAGGGCTCGGAGAGCGACGCGGCCAAGGACGTCCGGGCCGCGCTGGACCGCTACCGCGAAGCCGTGGACATGCTGGCTCAGTACGTCGTCGACCAGGGCTACCCGATCCGCTTCGCGCTGGAGCCCAAGCCCAACGAGCCACGCGGCGACATCCTGCTGCCCACGGTCGGTCACGCGCTGGCGTTCATCAGCACGCTGGAGCACCACGAGATGGTCGGCGTGAACCCGGAGGTCGGCCACGAGCAGATGGCGGGCCTGAACTTCGTGCACGCCATCAGCCAGGCACTTTGGCAGCGCAAGCTGTTCCACATCGACCTCAACGGCCAGCGCGGCCCCAAGTTCGACCAGGACCTGGTGTTCGGCCACGGCGACCTGCTCAACGCGTTCTTCCTGGTGGACCTGCTGGAGAACGGCGGCTACGACGGCCCCCGGCACTTCGACTACAAGCCCGCCCGCACCGAGGACATCACCGGCGTGTGGGCCAGCGCCGCCGCCAACATGCGCACCTACCTGCTGCTGCGCGAGCGGACCGCCGCCTTCCGCGCCGACCCGCGCGTCGTCGAGGCCCTGCACACGGCCAAACTCGACGAACTGGCGCAGCCGACCCTGAACCCCGGCGAGACGGCAACGGACCTGCTGGCCGACCGCTCCGCCTACGAGGAGTACGACCCGGACAAGGCCGCGGAACGCGGCTACGGCTTCGTCGCGCTGAACCAGCTGGCGCTGGAACATCTCATGGGCGCCGCCTGATGCCGCTGGTGGCCGGCGTCGATTCGTCGACCCAGTCCTGCAAGGTCGTGATCCGCGACGCCGACACCGGCGCTCTTGTCCGCTCGGGCCAGGCCCCGCATCCCGACGGCACCGAGGTGCACCCGGACGCGTGGTGGGCGGCTTTGACGTCGGCGATCGACCAGGCCGGTGGCCTTGTCGATGTGGCGGCGTTGTCCGTCGGCGGCCAGCAGCACGGCATGGTGTGCATCGACGACCACGACGAGGTCGTCCGGCCCGCCCTGCTGTGGAACGACCTGCGCTCGGCAGGCGCCGCGGCGGACCTGGTCGCCGAGTACGGCGCCGCCTTCTGGGCCGACGCGGTCGGCAGCGTGCCACTGGCGTCGTTCACGGTCACCAAACTGCGCTGGCTCGCCACCCACGAACCGGCGTCGGCGGCCCGCGCGGCGACGGTAGCTCTACCCCACGACTGGCTGACCTGGCGCCTGTCCGGTTCGACCGACCTGACCACCGACCGCAGCGACGCCAGCGGCACCGGCTACTGGTCCCCCGCCGCCGGCACCTACCGGCCGGAGCTGCTCCGCGCCGCCCTCGGCCACGACGCGGCAGTGCCGAAAGTGCTCGCCCCCAACGAGTCCGCCGGCGAAACCCCCGCCGGGGTCCTGCTCGGCCCCGGTGCAGGGGACAACGCGGCGGCAGCCCTTGGCGTGGTGGCCGGCATCGGCGACGTCGTGGTGTCGATCGGCACGTCCGGCACGGTCTTCGCCACGGCGAAGGCACCGGTGGCCGACCCGACCGGCATCATCGCCGGTTTCGCCGACGCCACCGGCGCCTTCCTGCCGTTGGCCTGCACCCTGAACGCGGCGCGAGTCCTGACCACGACGGCCCGCCTGCTCGGCGTGGACATCGACACCCTGAGCCGCCTTGCGCTGTCCGCATCCCCGGGCGCCGATGGCGTGACCTTGGTCCCGTATCTGGAAGGCGAGCGAACCCCGTCCCGCCCCACCGCGACCGGCGCCGTGCACGGCCTGACCCTGGCCAACGCCACCCAACCCAACCTGGCAAGGGCGGCCGTCGAAGGCATGCTGTGCGGCCTCGCGGACGGCCTCGACGCGTTGCAGGACCAGGGTGTCCCGGTCGAACGCGTCCTCCTGATCGGCGGCGGCGCCCGAGCAGAAGCCGTCCGCCGCATCGCACCCACCGTGCTCGGTCACCCGGTCCTGGTACCCGACCCCGGCGAGTACGTCGCCGACGGCGCCGCCCGCCAGGCCGCCTGGGTGCTGACCGGCGCCCAACCCGAATGGCGCACCAGCGCAACCGAAACGTTCGACGCCCCAGTGGTTCCGGCCGTCCGCGCCCGCTACGCGGAAGCCCGCGACCGGATTCTCGATCAGGTGGCCGCCGGATAACGATGTGCGCGCATAGGCGGTCCTTGCCTACAGTTGACGCTGTATGTCCACGTCTGAAGTAGCCACCTCCGCCGCCGACCTGGCCGCGCTCCTGCCCGACCTGATGGTCCGCGACGAGCGGCGGCTGCGTCGGCGGCTGGACGGTACCCGGAAGATCCGCGACACCAAGGCCCGGCAACGGGCCATCGACGGGATCGCGGCCGACATCGAGACGGCCCAAGCCAGGTTGCGGCATCGGCAAGAAGTCGTGCCGAAGATCACCTATCCGGCCGAACTGCCGGTCAGCCAGCGCAAGGACGAGATCCTGGCGGCGATCCGGGACCACCAGGTGGTGATCGTGGCCGGCGAGACCGGCTCCGGCAAGACCACCCAGTTGCCCAAGATCTGCCTGGAACTGGGCCGAGGGATGCGCGGCGTGATCGGTCACACCCAGCCCCGCCGCCTCGCCGCCCGCACGGTCGCCGAACGGGTCGCGGAGGAACTCGGCACCACGCTGGGCGACGCGGTCGGCTACACGGTCCGGTTCACCGACCAGGTCAGCGACGACACCATGGTCAAACTGATGACCGACGGCATCCTGCTGGCCGAGATCCAGCGCGACCGGATGCTGAGCCAGTACGACACGCTGATCATCGACGAGGCCCACGAACGCAGCCTGAACATCGACTTCATCCTCGGCTACCTCAGACAGCTGCTCCCCCGCCGCCCGGACCTCAAGGTCATCATCACGTCCGCGACCATCGACCCGGCCCGGTTCTCGCGGCATTTCGACGACGCCCCGGTGGTCGAGGTGTCCGGCCGCACGTATCCGGTGGAGATCCGCTACCGGCCGATCATCGACCCGGACGACCCCGATCCCGACCGCGACCAGATCCAGGCGATCTGCGATGCCGTCCGCGAGTTGGGCGCCCTCGACCAGGGCGACATCCTGGTGTTCTGCAGCGGCGAACGCGAGATCCGCGACACCGTGGACGCGCTGGCGAAACTGGAACTGCGCAACACCGAACTCGCGCCGCTCTACGGGCGACTGTCCGCCGCCGATCAGTACCGCGTGTTCCAGCCGCACACCGGCCGCCGAATCGTGCTGGCCACCAACGTGGCCGAGACATCGTTGACGGTGCCCGGCATCCGGTACGTCGTGGACGCCGGCACCGCCCGCATCTCCCGCTACAGCCACCGCCTCAAGGTGCAGCGGCTGCCGATCGAACCGGTCTCCCAGGCGTCCGCGAACCAGCGCTCCGGCCGCTGCGGCCGCACGTCGGACGGCGTGTGCATCCGGCTGTACTCCGAGGACGACTTCGACGCAAGGCCGGAGTTCACCGACCCGGAGATCCTGCGCACCAACCTGGCATCGGTCATCCTGCAGATGACCGCGCTGGGCCTCGGTGACCTGGCCGCGTTCCCGTTCATCGACCCGCCGGACCGCCGCAACATCGCCGACGGCATACAGCTCCTGCAGGAACTCGGCGCGCTGGCCGACGATCGCCTCACCGACCTGGGACGCAAGCTCGCCCGGCTGCCGATCGACCCCCGCCTTGCCAGGATGGTCGTCGAGGCGGACCGCAACGGCAGCCTGCGCGAGGTGCTCGTCATCGCGGCCGCGCTGTCCATTCAGGACCCACGTGAACGCCCGACCGACGCCGAAGCGGCGGCCACCCAGCAACACGCCCGGTTTGCAAACCCGGACTCCGACTTCGTCAGCTACCTGAACCTGTGGGAGTACCTGCGGGAACAGCAGAAGGAGTTGTCCAGCAACAGGTTCCGCAAACTCTGCCGGACCGAGTTCCTCAACTACCTGCGGGTGCGCGAATGGCAGGACCTGCACGGCCAACTGCGCCAGATCGCCCGCAACCTCGGCCTCACCGTGAACGAAGACCCGGCCGAGCCGGACCAGGTCCACACGGCGCTGCTGGCCGGGCTGCTGTCGCACGTCGGCCTGAAAGAGGGGCCGCGCAACGAATTCCTGGGCGCCCGCAACGCCAAGTTCGCCGTGTTCCCCGGTTCGGCGCTGTTCAAGAAACCACCCCGTTGGGTGATGGCGGCCGAACTCGTCGAGACGTCCAGGCTGTGGGGCCGGATCGCGGCCAGGATCGAACCGGAGTGGATCGAACGCCTCGCCGGCCACCTGGTCCGCCGCACCTACGGCGAACCCCGTTGGGAACGCGGCAAAGGCGCGGTCCTGGCCACCGAGAAGGTGACCCTGTACGGCATCCCGATCGTGGCGGCCCGCACGGTGAACTACGGCCGGATCGACCCGGCGCTGTGCCGGGAGCTGTTCATCCGGCACGCCCTCGTCGACGGCGACTGGCAGACGCACCACAAGTTCTTCCACCGCAACCGGGCCATGCTCACCGAGGTCGCCGAGTTGGAGAACCGCGCGCGGCGCCGCGACATCCTGGTCGACGACGAGACGCTGTTCGACTTCTACGACCAGCGGATCGGCCCGGATGTGGTGTCCGCACGGCACTTCGACAGCTGGTGGAAGAAAACCCAGCGCAGCCAACCGAACCTGCTCGTGTTCGACCGGGAGATGCTGGTCAACGAATCGGCGTCGTCGGTGACGGAGTCCGCCTACCCGAACGCGTGGACCTCCGACGGCGCGCCGCTGCCGCTGACGTACCAGTTCGAACCGGGTGCCCGGGACGACGGCGTAACCGTGGACGTGCCGCTCGCCGTGCTCGGCCAGGTCGACGCAGACGAGTTCGGCTGGCAGATCCCTGGCCTGCGTGAAGAACTGGTCACGGCCCTGATCCGATCGCTGCCCAAGCAGTTGCGCCGCAACTTCGTCCCGGCACCCGACGTCGCCAGGGCCGCGCTGGCCGAACTACCGGAACGCGGCGAGCCACTACTGGTCGCGCTGGGCCGCGAACTACGAAGACTGACCGGCGTGACGGTCCCACTCGACGCATGGCACACCGACCAGATACCGGAACACCTGAAGATCAGCTTCCGCGTGGTGGACGAACACCGCAAGACCGTGGCAGAAGGCAAGGACCTGACCGAGCTACGCGCCCAACTCCAGCCACGCACCCGATCCGCGCTCGCCGAGGCCGCCAGGGACATCACCCGAACCGGCCTGCGCGACTGGACGTTCGACGCGCTGCCGCACAGCTACCAGCAGCGCGTATCCGGCTTCGACGTGACCAGCTACCCGGCACTGGTCGACGCGGGCGACAGCGTCGACATCCGCGTCTTCGACACGGAAGCCGAACAGCGGGCGGCAATGTGGCGCGGCACAAGGCGGCTGGTGCTGCTGACCGTGCCGTCCCCGGTGAAGTCGGTGGTCCGCGGCCTGGACAACCAGGCCAAACTGGCACTTGGCCGGCACCCGCACGAGAGCGTGGCGGACCTGCTGGACGACTGCCTCACGGCTGCGGCAGACCACCTTCTCGAGGTGCATGGCGGTCCGGCATGGGACGCGGCAGGCTTCGCCGCGCTGCGCGATGCCGTGCGCGCTGACCTACCCGGCACCCTGTTCCAGGTCATCGACCGAGTCCGGCAAGTCTTGATCACCCGGCAGGAGGTCGAGTCCCGGCTGGGCGACATGCCGTCCTTCACCCCGCCGGCAGCTCTGACCGACATCCGCACGCAACTGGCAGCCCTGGTGTACCGAGGTTTCGTAACCGACACCGGCCTGACCCGACTGCCGGACGTCGCCAGGTACCTGAAGGCGATCGACCGGCGACTGGAGAAACTCCCGGAGAACCCACGCCGCGACCAGGAGTGGACAACAGACATAGCCACGATCACCGAGGAGTACCACCAGTTGGTCGCCAACCTGGCACCCCGCAAGGCGGACACCGAACCGGTACGCAGAATCCGCTGGATGATCGAGGAACTACGGGTCAGCTACTTCGCCCAGACCCTGGGCACCGCCTACCCGGTCTCCGAAAAACGGATATACCGGGCAATAGACGACCTCCTGGCCTAACTGCAACCAATCCACCCCCCTCGGGGTTCTACGGGTTGCAACACACGCACCCACCCCAGGAGCAACCAATGACCACCACCGATCTCAACTCGCCGACCACAGTCCGCCACACCACCCCCATCGGCACCCTGACCTTGGCCGCGACCGAACAGGGCCTAGCCACCTGCTCATTCACCCCACCAGACCAACTCAAAGCCCGACTGGCTCCCCTAACAGGCACCGACACCCCAGCCGCCCAGGCCTGGCTGGACCAGGCACGCACCGAACTGGACAGCTATTTCGCCGGCACACTCCAGTCATTCAGAGTCCCACTGGACCTACGCCTGGCCGGCAAGTTCGACCAGTCGGTCCTGTCCACACTAACCACGGTCACCTACGGAACCACCACCACCTACGGCCGCCTGACCAGCGCGCTGAACCGCCCCCCAACAGACGCACGCAAGATCGGCGCCGCCTTGGCCCGCAACCCAATAGTGATCATCTTGCCGTGTCACCGAGTAGTCGGCACCAACAACGCCCTAACCGGCTACGCAGGCGGCTTACCAGCCAAACGCCAACTACTGGACCTCGAAAGCAACGAGCCCCAACTCACCCTCGACTTGACCGCCTGACCACGGCGCGACGGTCCGGGATGTTGCCAGGCTGGAGGTGGTACAGGTTCGGCCGGGCGTTGGCAACCGGTGACCCGTTGAAGCCGTCCCAGCTCCAACGGAGCTTCGGCACCGAGGACCGCCCTCTCACACCCGCAACTACATTCGAGCCATGTCACCGACCGGACAGCCCTGGGAGGGGTGGCCCACGACTTCCGAAGAATCGTCGTCACCGACACAATCCGCTCCGGGTTCCGTCGCACATCGCCGTCCAGGGTTTTGCAACGGCGGACTCGCCCTGGTCGTGGGCCTTGTCGGCGTGCAGCTTGGCCGGCTTACGGCGACGTGGTCCGCGCCGGGACCTGATCGCGGGATCGCCATGACCAAGGGTATGAGCGCGGCGGCATCGTTGGTATTCGCGGCGGACACGGCCACCGACAACGACAGTCCGGCGCGGTCGGACAGACATGGACCTTCGAACCGGCCTTGCCGCGGTCGACCGGGTTCGGCCGTTCATGGAGCCCCCTTTTGGCCCGGACAGATGCTCCATCCACGAACACGGCGCGGTCATCCACCGGGGCTGTACCACCACCCTGCGGAGGTGGAGTGAACTGTGGAATCAGAGGCTGGGCCAGCGCCCACAACTCATCGCGCACCAACCGGCGTGAGAACTCGTCAACCACAGCAAACGATCATCGCAGAGAGATCAACCATCCCACGTGAGACACGCTCTTAACCACGAAGAGTCGGTCGCACACCGTTGCTCGTGTTTGCGCAGCTCAGAGGCCAATGGAGACATCATATCGAGTACGATAGATGTGGTGCTTCGCTGCCCCGCGAAGGTTCACCTGTTGCGGTGAGATGGCGGAATGGCCGCGCTCGCCGTGTCGACGTTCGTCGATGACGGTATCCGGGAACCTGAGTCGACACCGCGATTCCGGTGATCGGGGCGCTTCGTTGTCGCCCAGATCCGCTCGAGTTCAGCGGCCGGGTATGGAGCGCTCTTGCTGACCGTGGTCAACGCCCGGAAGAGTTCGTTCATCACGACGGCCACCGGTGCGCTGCGCTTGATGATCGCGGCGGCCGCAGGCGGCAGGCCCCCGAGGTCCTTGCCCGCGGCGCATTCGCGGACGAACGCCTGTAGATCATCCGTGTCGCACAGGGTGCGGACGAGCCAGTTCGCCAACATCGCCTCGGTCTCCGCCCGGTCATAGTCCAGGTGCGTCCAGAAGAACTCCCGCTCGTCTCCTGAAAGCTCGAACCGAGAGCACGTGGCAAGACCGAAGTCCGCGAAGTAGAGCCGCCGGCCGTCCGTGAGGATGTTGTTCAAATGCGCATCGAAATGAACAAGACCGCGCGACCTCATGAACGCGACATCGTCCCGCAGGCTCCTGTCCGCCATCGCGCACGCCGAATCAATGGCCTCCTCGCCCAGGCCGACCTGGCCCTTGAGCCACTCGTGGACAGTGTGCGGAACGTATTCCAGAAACAGCACAATGCTGGCCGTTGACTGCTCGATTGCCTCGAGTCGCTCGCGGACGGCGGCCGAACCCTCCCAATACGCCACGGTGCTGTCGAGTTCCGCCCGCGCCTGCGGCGTCAACGGCTCCGGATGCGGATCAGTCAACACACGCCAATGATAGGTCAACGGGAAGCTCTGCCGTTGATTCGTCAGCACCCAGTTGGTCGTCATGGTGTGCACGGCCAACTCACGCCACGCACCGAAGCCCGCCGAACCGACCCCGTACTGGTAAAACGTCGGCAGGCCAAAGATGTTCGCCGTCGACATGACGTTTTCCGGACGCCGTTCAAGATCGGTCAGCCGAATCCGTTTCGCGAAAACCGGCGTTCCCTCGACGTCCACCAGGAAGCTCGTGCCACCAATACCGGACCCAAGCGAGTGACCGGTGTCGATGAGGTCACGAAGCCGCCCATCGCTGAGCAGAGCCAAGCTGGTGGAGACAGCGCCGTACCCAACAAGGCGCTCGGCGCGCTTCATCCCGGCTGGCCTCAGCTCTCGTCTTCTACCCGATCGTAGCGCCCGAGAGTACCGAATGACCCGTAATAGGGCGAAGATCCCGATCATCGCCCTACCCACCGTCGCACGGTGTCCGCCCAAGGGCTCCATGTCCGGCGCTCCAGAAGCCGGCTCCGAGCGTCGAGCCGGTTGGCGCGTTCGCGGGCGGCGAACAGGTCGGCATGCGGCGAGGCCCGGCTGACGATCGACCCGTCGCTGGTTCGGCGCTCGCCAGGACGGCTTCGGCGGCGTGGATCTTCTCCAGCAGGTTGTGCCGCGATCTCACCGCCCAGGAATGGGATGCTTTCCTCGCCCATTTCGAGCTGCGAAAAGTGGCTCTTGGACATATGGTCGCGACCACGGAGGCCATTGTGCGCACGAAAACGCCTGCGTCAGATGCCCACTACTCCGGGTTGACCCAACCGAAAGACCTCGGCCGGAGGAGATCCGCACCAACCTCGTCGACCGGCCTGATGAAGCCAAGGACCAAGGCTGTCGCCACGATCGAGACCACGCTGACCGCTGCCACGCAGAAGCTGGACGCTATTCGGACACTCGCTACCCAGACCAGGACCAGCCTGGATATCCCAGTGTTCCACTCCGCCATGGGGCGATCCAGCCAAAGAACCTGACCGCTCAACCAACAGGGCACCTCAAACACCCAGGGCCACTGACCGGGTGCCGATCCTAATTACTCATCTGGCGTCTGCGCTGCGCCACCTCTTCGAGGTATGTCTCCCACTGCTCCGAGAAGTCGTGCGGCTGGGCGAAGCCGGTCAGGCGGCCCATCTCACCGACCTGTCCACCATGAAAACCCAGTCGCCCAGCTTGAACTGGTCGACTGTCTCATATGGCAATTCTTCGCCGCGCGACCCCCTGATCGCATCAAGCCCTCGAAGGTCACCCGTCCAAGCACATCGCTCCCAGCGACTTCAAAATAGATGGCGGCATATGCCTGGTCCCGACCATCAACAGACAGAGGATCCAGACCGCCGTAGACCAGCCGAGGCGGTGCGACGCTATCGGCCGTCAGAGAGACCTGTATCACGACAGCGGACACCGTCGATGGGACTGCAGGGCTGTCGGTTGCCATGCTGGCATTATGGCGGACCTCACAACAAAGACGCGAACACTTCTCCGGAGCTTTCAAGATCATTTCGGTTGAGCAAGCGTGCACACAGGGCGATCCGAACGGCCGCTCACTCCCGTTAGGGCGTGCCAACCCCTGCCCAACGTTCGACAGCGGTATCACAATGTTGAAATTCGCCACAGATTTACATCATGATGTTCGTATGACGGTGCGTTATGTCGGCTCCGGGCCATACTGCTATGCCAACAGCCTGGCCATGATGCTTGGTGCCGCGGCTCCCGAGCCAGCGGTGATCGAGGTGTTGACCGGCTCCCCGTTCGGGGCGGCGCTCGTCGGCGGGACCACTCCGTTCTTCGACCCGCTCGGATGGGATCCCAATCTCGGGCTCGATGCCGCGATCGACCTGCTGGGGTGGGCATGTCAGCGCAGCGTGGGCGGGTCGGACGCGGATGCCGCAGCGCGCCTCGGGAGGGCCAGCGCGAGTCACCCGCTGTTGGTCGGCCCGGTCGAGTTCGGGCTGCTGCTCCATCACCCGGGCTCGGGGACCGCCATCGGGTCCGACCACTACCTGGTGGTCACCGGTGTCGAGGACGACATCGTGCACTTCCACGATCCGCACGGCCACCCGTACGCGACCCTGCCGATCGACGACCTCATCGCCGCCTGGCGGGCCGAGTCGGTCGGGTACCCGACCGAGCCGTTCGCCGCCCGCGCCGACTTTCGGCGGGTCCGTGACGTCGACAGCGCCACCGCGCTGCGCCAGGCACTACCCACGGCAGCGCGCTGGCTCGCCGGGGACGCGGATCTGACGGTGCCGCCCGGCTCACTCGGGGGCGCGGCGGCCATCGAACGGCTCGCCGAACTCGTTGAAAGCGGCCTGGAGCCCTGGCAGCACGGCCACCTTGGCCACTTCGCGATCCGCGTCGGCGCCCGCCGCCTGGCCGACGCGGCCACCTGCCTGGCACTCGTAGGTGCGGACAAAGCCGCCGACATCGCCGACGAGCAGGCACGGTTTGTCGGAGGTCTGCAACACCCGCTCGTCACCAACGACCGCGCCACCGTGACGCGGCTGCTGCGACAGCTGGCTCCGACGTACGAACGGCTGCGGGTCAGCCTGCCGAGCGGTTGACCCCACGCAACCCCAGGCCACAACGGCAGAACTCGTCGACGCTGCCGGTAGTGGGCCGAACGGGTGACCCACGTCGCTGCCACAAGCAGCCCGGTGCGGTAATCTCGACACCGAACACATGCACAAACGTGCATGGATTGTCGGGAAGGGACGCCATGAGCACCGGCCAGAACGACCGGCACGGGCACAGCGGCACAACCACGCCCGAAACCGACAACTGTCATGGTGAGAATCAACGCGTCGGACGCGGCCACAGCCACACGGTCCGCAAGGACGCCGACCACCGATACCTCTGGACCGCACTCGCCCTGATCGTCGGGTTCATGCTGCTGGAGATGGCCGTCGGCCTGGTGGCCGGCTCCCTGGTGCTGCTCGCGGACGCGGCACACATGGTGTCCGACGCGGCAGCCATCGGGCTGGCCCTGTTCGCCATGCGGTTGGCGAGCCGGCCGGCGGCCGGGGCGTACACCTACGGCCTGAAGCGCGCGGAGATCCTGTCCGCGCTGGCCAACGGTGCGACCCTGCTCGGGCTGAGCCTGTTCTTCGTGATCGAGTCGATCACCCGCCTGATCCGTCCGCCGGCCGTTGCCGGTCTGCCGGTGCTCGCCGTCGCGCTGGCCGGCGTGGTCGTGAACCTGGCGGCCACCCTCGTCCTGCGCAAGGCGGACCGGCGCAACCTGAACGTGGCGGGCAGCTTCCAGCACATCCTGACCGACCTGTACGCCTTCATCGGCACCGCGATAGCCGGCCTGCTGATCCTGACGACCGGCTTCACCCGCGCCGACGCCATCGCGTCCCTCCTGGTCGCCGCCCTGATGATCAAAGCCGGGATCGAACTGGTCCGCGAGTCCTGCCGGATCATCCTGGAGGCCGCACCCAGGGGTACCGACCCGCGAACCGTCCGCACCGCGATTCTCGACGTAGCCGGCGTCCTGGATGTCCACGAGCTGCACGTCTGGGAGGTCACGTCCGGCTTCCCGGCACTGTCCGCGCACGTCGTGGTCGAGGACGACAGCGACTGCCACGACTGCCGAGCCACCCTGGAACAGGTCCTGGCCGCGCGGTTCGACATCACGCACACCACGCTCCAGGTGGACCATCCGAACAGCGGCCCCACCGCGAACCACCACTCCGACGACCCGGAATGCCCAACCGCGCACTAACCCGAGGACGACCAAGCGCTTGACGTTTGTGCTCACGCAACGTAGTAACACACGCGTAAGCATCACTCACTCGGGCGAGCCGCCTACACGGCCGGCGCAGGAGGCAGCCATGACCGTGTCGGTGCCCGACCGAACCCGGACCAGCGCGGAGACCGCGCAACAGACCGAAGCCCTGCCGACACCCGAGCCGGCCGCGCACCGGGTACTACAACTCCTGGCCCCCGGCGCACTGTTCCTGGCCATTCGAGGCGTCGGCATCCTGATCTTCTGGTGGTTCACCAAAGCCAACGGCACAGAGTTCTCGTTCGATCGTTGGGACGGCTCCTGGTACCTGGCCATCGCCCAACACGGCTACCTGGGCGTCCCATCGAACATGGTCGACCTCTACGGCCACCACAACCCGACGACGCCGATGGTGTTCTTCCCCGGCTACCCCGAACTGGTCAACTGGGCAGCGGCCGTCCTCGGTCACGACTACACGGCCGCCGGAGTCATGATCTCCACGGTCGCCGGCATAACAGCGGCCTACGGCGTGGCCCGACTGGCACGCCGATACACCAACTCCCCACGCACCACGATCGCCATGGTGGTCCTGTTCGCCGCGGCGCCGATGTCCATCGTGTACTCGATGACCTACCCGGAAGCCCTGCTGTGCGCGTGCACCGCATGGGCGCTGGTCGGCCTGACCGAACGCCGGTGGCGGATGGCCGGACTCTGCGCGGCAGCCGCCGGTTACGTCAGCCCGATGGCCGCCCCGCTGATCGTCGCGGTAGTGGTGGTGGCGCTGATAGACCTGGTCAAGGACCGGGCACGCTGGGACGCGGTGGCGGCGATCCTGATGGCACCAGTGGGAATGCTGGGCTACCTGCTGTGGGTGGCAGCAACTACCGGCCGCGGCGACGGCTACTTCGTGGTGCAGCAACAAGGATGGGGATCGAGCTTCGACTTCGGCCGCGCCACGGCGCGATGGTTCATCCACACCTGGTCCACCGACCGATCGGCGTTCACGATCCTGACGACCTGGATCGTGCTGGCCGCGGTACTGCTGTTCGTGGGCGCCCGCCACAAGATGCCGTGGCAACTATGGCTGTTCGCCGGCCTGGTGCTCATCCTCATCCTGGGTTCCAGCGGCATCGAATGGGACAAGGCAAGACTGCTGCTGGTGGCATTCCCCCTACTGCTACCGGTCGCGATCATGGTGGCGAGGCAACGCACCGCCACCATGACGTTGCTACTGCTGGGCTTCACCTTCGCCGGCCTGTGGTTCGGCGCCTACGGCCTGACGGTATGGCGGTTTTCGGTGTGAGCACCTGACCAAGGATCACCTACCGGTGTCAGGATTGCGGCTCTGGGCGGACCAGTTGGCGCAGTTGGTCGAACAGCTCCGCCCGGCTGGTCGCGCCGAGTTTCTGGCGCATCCGGGCCACGTGGTGCTCGACCGTCTTGGCTGAGATGAAGAGTCGGTCACCGACCTGCTTGTAGGTCAGGCCGGCCACTACCAGCGCGGCGACCTCGCGTTCCCGGTCGCTGAGGATCCCAGGGTCCAGTTCGGCGCGGAGGGTTCGGTTCGCCGGCGTGGGCATCGCCGGTAGTGCTGACGGTCGCGAGAATGCCATCGCCGCATGGGATGCCGTCGTTGGGCGGGTCGGGCTCGGCTGGTGGGATGCGACCGTTGGGCGGGACGAGTGTGTTGGCACGGTTGGGCTCTCCGGGTATGCCACACCAGACTTGGACGCGCCGGAGCCTGCCGCGTTCACGCTGACGGTCGAATTCCCCGGACCGGCCGCGTTCATCCGGCCCGCCGACACAGCCCCACCAGCACTATCCGCCCCACCAGTCACACTCGCACCACCAGCCGAGCTCGTCGCGCGGGCGGTGGCCGGGCGGGCCGGCCGACCCTGGAGCACGCGGGCGCAGTTGAGCAGCCCGACCATCGCCTTGCGGTCCGACGTGCGGATCGCCGCCTGGCCGGCCAGGCGTGCGCCGTCCCAGCACAGACCGGCCTCGTGCAGGGCTCGAGCGGTCGCTTCCACCGCAGACGCGTCGACGTTGCCTGCGACCACCGCCAGCCACGAATCGGCGGCCGCGGCCAGGACGGCGCAGTAGCCGCAGTGCCCGGCGTTGGCCGCCAGCGCGGCCGCGTGTTCTGCCGCGACGGTGGGCTGTTCGGCGATGATGGCCGCGTGCAGCGCGCTCCAGTGCAGTGGCGTCGACCACAGCGGCGGGTTGCCCAGCGCGGAAAGCAAAGCCCACGCCTCGTCCAGGTGCGGGCGCAGCCGGGACTGGTCACGCAGGCGTGCGGCGGCGATCGCGAATTCGCCAAGCGGCAGCACGGTGAACAGATCAACCGGGTGACGCATGATCGCCTCGCCCGCCTGGCTCCACGTTCGGCGCAACGTGGCCAGGTCGCTGTTGCGGCGCGCCAGGCCGACCTCCAGCGCCACGGCGAACAGCCAGTCCCTCGGCTCCAGCACCCGGACCATTCTGGTCGCGGCGATCAGGTTTTCCCTGGCCACCGCCATCCGCCCACGGGCCATCGCGATCCACGCCTGCAACAGCCGGTGCCGCGCGGCCAACAGCGGCCCGCCGACGTTGGCCACGGCCGCGCGGTCCAGTACGGACTCGGCCAGCGACAGTTCGCCGCCGTGCACACCCACCAACGCCGCCAGCGCGGCGGGGCTGTCCGGCAGCAACAGCGCCTGGCCTGCCGGCTCCAGCAGCGTCGACGCCCGGACCAACTGCGACAGCGCCGCCGTGGTCGAACCGGTTATCGACTCCTGGATGCCTTGTGCCATCAGGGTTGCCGCGCCGGCCAGCAGGGTCGGCGGACCGTCGTGGGCGGACGACGGCGTCGGCAGGCCCTGCCCGGTGCCGAGCAGGCCGATGGCGGCGAACGACGCCGGGAAGCCGGGGCCCGCCCACCGGTACAACTCGGCGCTGCGGCCCAGCTGGCCCCGGTGGGCCAGCGCGGCCGCGGCGATTTCGGCGGCCGCGGCCCGGTCGGGGGCGTTGTCGGTGGCGATGGTCTGGTCCGCCAGGCGCAGGGCTCGGTCCAGGTCACCGGATCGGGCCGCGGCACGGGCCCAGCCCCCGGCCAGCTCGGTCACCGGGGTGCCGGCGGCGGCCGCGGCGGCGAACAGCTTCGCGGCCAGCGCGGGCCGGGTGGCCATGGCTTCCGCGGCCGCTGCCCGGAACACCGCTGCCACGCCGGTCCCGCCGACGCCCGTGCCCAGCAGGGACCGGGCCAGGTCCAGTACCGGGCCGCCGCGCTCGTGTTGGATTTCGGCGAGTCGCTGGCGGATGCCGATGCGGCGCTCGGCCGGCACCAGCATGCTGACGGCACGGCGGGCGATCGGCAGCAGCGCGCCGTCCGTGCCGAGCAGACCGGTGGCCCTCGCCGCGTCCATCACGTCGCCGAGTTCGTCGCCGGACCGGCCGAGCAGGGCGCCGAGCAGTTCGACGTGGCGGCCGACACCGGCTTCCACGGCCAGCAGGAACCGCTCGACCTCCTGGTCCAACCGGTCCAGGTCGGGGCGCAGCGCGTCGATCGCCGACCTCGGCAGCTGCGGCTCCTGCTGGTCCAGCCAGCCGGTGCCCTCGACGAGCGCGTCGCCGACGTGCGCCACGAATCGCGGCACGCCACCGGTGTTGGCGTGGGTGAACTCCACCGCGGTCGGCGCCGCGACCAGCCGGTCGGCCAGGTAGTCGGCGATCTGGTCGGCGTCCCACGGCGCGAGCGACACCTGTGTGCCGGCCCGGCTCAGCCGGTCGGCCAGCTCGGCCAGCGGGGCCGAGCGGGGCCACGGCCGGTACGCGACCACGGCCCGCGTCCGGCCGGCGGCGACCAGGGCCGTCAGCTCGGCGAGTTGTGCCGGCCCGAGCTGCTGGGCGTCGTCGACGAGTAACACAGCCGAATCGTCAGTGCCGAAATCGGCGAGCCCGGCGACCCGGATACCGGCCGCCCGGTAGACGCGCGCGAGTTCGGCCAGCACGGTGGTCTTGCCGTAGCCGCCCGGCGCCGGGATGCCCACGGTCGTGCTGGCCAGCGGGTCGGCCTCGACCGTGTCGAGGAGGCGCCGGGTCGGCGCGTCCAGGATGAGCCGGGGGGTGGTCGCGTGCTGGGTCAACGGCTGTCCTTGCATCGTGGGTGGGCGGTCAGGGGGTTGTCGTCGCGACAGATTGGTTCGCGGCCGGCGTGAGGTGCAGTGGGCTGGGGGGCTGGTGGTTGCCGGTGCCGGACTCGACCATGAACGTGAGCACGACACCGATCGCGACCACCACCAGGGTCGACACGGTCAGCACGGCGGGCCGAACCCGGGGCAGCAGGCGAGACCACCGGCGCACCGGCAGGTCGAGCGGGATGACGTCGACCGGCGGACGGGGCGGCGGGTCCGCGCCGAACTCGGCGTCCACATCGGCCGGATCCAACGCGGCAGAAGCGGCGTACAGCGCGATCGCGGACCGGTCGATCACCTCCGTGTGCGCCAACGTGTCCGACGCCACGACGGACATGGCAGGCCCGGCGACCAGACGTCGGGCGGCGGCCGCCGCACCGAGAACGACGGTGGTGTCCGACCCGACGACCAGCTTGGCCGGGCACGCGGCGGCGACCAGCTCGGCGACCAGCGGAATCCGCACCGACCCGCCGGTCAGCACCACCGCCGCGAGCGACGCGGGCGCGACGCCCGCCGACCGCAGCACGCGCGGCAGCAGCGCGACCCCGGCGGCAACGGCGGGCCGGATGCTCCGTTCGAAGTCGGCCCTGGTGATCCGGGTGTCGACCGGACCGTCGGGCAGGCCGACCGGCACGATCACCTCGGCCTCGCTGGACAGCAGTTCCTTGGCCCCTGCGCAGCTCCCGCGCAGTTGGGCCAGTGCCAGCCACGCCGCGGGCTCGGTCGGGTCGAGTCGGTCCAGCGCGCTGCCGACTTCGGCGCGGACGCACTCCAGGATCGCGTCGTCGAACCCGCTGCCGCCCAGCGGTTCCTCGGCGTGGGCGAGCAGTTCGAAGCCGTCCTCGGTCCGGCGGACGACGGCCGCGTCGGCCGTGGTGACACCAAGTCCGTAGGTGGCCAGCAGGGCGCCGATGGCACCGCCGTAGCCCTCGGCCACGGCGACCGGTTCGGGCAGCAGGGTGATCCCGGCCAGGCCGTGGCGGGTGAGTTCGTGGTGCAGCAACGCCGTCCGGTGCGGGCCCCAGCCGGCGCGGTGCGTGAGGACGACCCGTTCGGCCGGGCCGCCCTCGCGTTCGGCGACCCGTTCGGCCACCCAACGGACCAGCACGGCGGCCAGTTCCTGCGCCGTGCACGGGGTGCCGCCCAGCACCAGGGGGACGTCGTCGCCGATGCGGGCCACGAAGCCGCGCGCGATCCGGGTCGGGTCGCCGTCTGCTGCCCGTGCGGCCTCGTCGCCGACCATCGTGGCGCGGTTGGGGGCCAGGTGCACGACGGTGGGCACGCTCAGCGGCAGCGGCACCGGGTCCGACCAGCCGGTCGGGGTTTGCCGGCTGACGGCTGCCCTGGTGCGACTGGTGCCCACGTCGATCCCGAGGACGTACGGCATACAGGCGCTACCTCACCTTCGAACGGACACGGGGCGGTCACAGGCGCACTCACTCCAACGGGTATCCCCCGTGTCGGTGACGCCTTGCTCACCTGTTCGTACCAAAGGTGACCACGGAAACCAACCTAGCGAGAGCACTCAGCCCCCTAAACCCCTAACGGGCGACGTACAGCAACCCCATAGGGGACTTGATCCAGACCCGGAGTCATCCCCGATGTTCACCGGACGATCCCGGCATAGCTTCGGTACCCGTCACAGGTTCAACCGTTTTCGAATGAGGAGACTTCTAGATGGAGCAAGCCGCCCAGGCGATGCCGCAGGTGCAAGCCGCCGAGGCGTCGCACGTGCAAGCCGATCCGACGCCGCATGTGCCAGCCGCCCCGCAGACGCTGCACGACTTCGTGCTCAACCTGATCAGCGACCCGCAGGCGCTCACCTCGTTCGAGCAGGACCCGGCGGCCATGCTGGACCACGCGGGTTTGAACCAGATCAGCGCGGCGGACGTCCAGGAGGTCATGCCTCTGGTGGCCGACTTCGTGCCGGCACACGCCGAAGCGCTGGACTCGGTACTGAGCCAGCTTCCGCTCGACTCGGTGGACACCGGCCAGCTCGGCGCGATCCAGCAGCTGCAGTTCGTCACCCAGGCGCTCGGCGGCATGCCGTCGCTGGGCAGCCTGCCCTCCCTCGGTGGCCTCCCCTCCCTCGGCAGCCTGTCGTCGCTGGGTGGCATACCGTCGCTCGATGCCGCGACCACCATGGGCAACGGCGACATGGGCATGACCTCGCACGTCAGCACCAACAGCAGCGGTGGCGCGCTCGGCGTCGCGGGCCTGAACACCCCGCTCGGTGCCGGCGGTGGCAGCCTCACTGGTGACCTGCAGAACGGTCTGCACAGCGTGATGTGGTCGGCGTCGCCGGCCGGCACCATGCACACCGACATGCAGATCCCCGGCCTGAGCGCCGTGTCGTCCCTCGGTGGCGGCCTGCCGAGCGGCTTCTCCGCGCTCAGCGACGTCACCGACACGCTGGACGGGCACCTCAGCTCGGTCACCGGCTCCATGACCGAGGCGACCAACGCCGCGAACCTGGTGGCGGGCGCCCTGGCCAACCCGGCCGACCTGGCAGGCGCCCTCGCCGACCCGGCCGCCGCGGTCACCGCGCTGACCGGCACCGCGGAGTCGATGACCAGCGCGCTGCCGGCCCCGGCCAACGCCGTCGCCGGCTCGGCGGTGCAGTCGGCAACGTCGGCCACCCACGGCGTGGTCAGCGAGGTCACCAGCCACCTGCCCGCGACGAACGCGGTCGGCGGCCTTGGCAACCTGGCCAACGTCGGCAACCTGGGCAACCTCGTCGGCGGCCACCTCCCCGCGCTGGACCCGACGCAGGCGTTGAACACCGTGCAGGGCGTGGTCGGCGACGTGACCGGCAACCTCGGCAGCCAGCTGCCGACGGGCGCGCTGGGCAGCGTGGGTCACCTCGACCCGAACGCCGCCACGCACGCGCTGAGCACGGTGACGGGTGTCGTCGGCGATGTCACGTCACACAGCCCCGTGACCGACATCACCGGCGCCGGCGCTGGCGCGGGCAGCCCGCTCGGCGCGCTCGACCACACCGACGTCGGCTCCACGCTCAGCCACGTCACCAGCGACCTGCACCTGCCGCTGTTCTGACCTCGCTCGATTGAGCGAACCCAGAGGGGCTGGGACCCGCGATGCCGTGCGCGGGCCCCAGCCCCTATTTCGCCCTAAAGGGTTACACGGCACACTGGCCGGGTGATGGCACCGTCCTGGCTCTCCGTTCTCGACGACACCATCAGCGCGTGCACCGCGCACCGCCGCCCTGACCTGGCACATCGGCTGGAGCGCAGGCGCACGCGGCTGCTGGACCCGAGGCTGCGGGTGCTCGTGGTCGGCACCCTGAACCAGGGCAAGAGCCAGCTGATCAACGCGCTGGTGAACGCGCCGGTCTGCGCCGTCGGGGACGACCTCACCACCACCGCGCCCACCGTGGTGCAGCACGCCGACTCGCCGGCCGCGGCACTGGTCACCGTGCCGGACACGGACGGGCACCGTGCCATCGCAGGGCCCGCAGAACGCGTCGCCGTGCCGATCGACGAGGTGACCCGGCAGGTCAGCCGCCGCGCCGAGCCCCGGATCGCCGGCCGGGTGGTCCGCGCCGAGATCGGCATCCCGCGCAAGCTGCTCGCCGCGGGCCTCGTATTGATCGACACCCCGCCGTTCGACGGCACGCACGCCGCGTCCGACGTGGCCGCGGACCAGGCCGACGCCGTGGTGTTCGCGTCCGCCGCCACCGCCGAACTGTCCACTGTGGAGCTGGAGCTGCTCGGCAGGCTGGCCGGCGTGTGTCCGAACATCATCGTGGCGCTGACCAAGATCGACCTGGTGCCCCGGTGGCGCCAGGTGGCCGAGCGCAACCTGGCCCGGCTGGCCGGCAGCCGCGTCGCCGCGACGCTGATCCCGATCTCGGCGACGCTGCGGCTGGCCGCGGCCCAGCACGGCGACACCGCGATCAACGCCGAGTCCGGCTTCCCCGAGCTGGTCGACTGCCTGCAACGGCAGGTCACGGCCAAGTCGGTCGAGGTCGCGCCGCGCACGGTCGGCGTCGTGTGCGGGGCGGTGATCGGCGAGCTGGCCACCGGACTCCGTACCGCCATGACCATGCCGGTCACCAGGACACCGGACGCGGAGACCCAGCTCGTGCTGGCGCAGCGCGCGATGGAGGAGTTGCGCCGGCACACCGGCCGCTGCCAGACCGTGCTGGCCGACCAGATGGCCGACCTGGTCGCGGACGTCGAGTACGACCTGCGGGACCGGACCCGACGGGTGCTGCGCGAAGTGGACCGGATCTTCGAGGACGCCGACCCCCGTGTGGTGTGGGAGTCGTTCGAGGACTGGTTGCGGGACAACCTGTCCGATGCCGCGGAGGCCAACGTCGGCTGGCTGGTCCAGCGCTGCCAGTGGGTGGCCGACCGTGTCATCGCGAGCTTCCCGAACGACCTGGCCAGCACGCCTGCCGAGACGCTGCTGGACAACTTGACCGACCCGCGCGACACCGTCGGCGAACTGGACGAGCCACGGCTCGACCCGTTCGGCGCGGGCCAGAAGATCTTCACCGGACTCCGCGGCTCCTACGGCGGCGTGCTGATGTTCGGCCTGATCACCAGCCTGGCCGGGCTGCCGCTGATCAACCCGATCTCGCTGGGCGCCGGCGCGGCGTTCGGCGGCAAGTCCATCAAGGACGAGAGCGAGGCGCGGCTGAAGCGGCGCCAGGGCACGGCGAAGGCGACCGCGCAGCGTCACATCGACGACTTCTTCCTCACCTGCGGCAAGGAGTCCAAGGACCTGTCCAGGCAGGTGCAGCGCCTCCTGCGGGACTACATCACCGAACGGGCCGAGGAGATCGCCGGGCGGATCACGGTGGGCAGCCAGCAGGCGCGGCTGACCGCGCAGGCCGCCGCCGCCGAACGGGAACTCCTCCGCCAGCGGCTGACCGGGGAACTGGCCCACCTGGTCGAGCTGCACCGCAGGGCCATGGCCATGGCCGGGCAGCGGTTGACCGGGGCGGCCACGGGGCTGGAACTCTCCGCATGACCCGACGGCCGACCCTGGCTGACGTCGCATGGCCGATGCTCAACGCGGCCGCCGAGCTGTACCGGGACAGCCCTCGGGCGTCGGAATTGCTGGTGAGCTGCCTGGCGCGGCTGTCCGAACCGGTACGGATAGCGGTGGCCGGCGGACCGGGCACCGGCAAGTCCACCCTGGTCAACGCGCTGGCCGGCGAGCTGATCGCGCCGATCGAGGTGAGCGGCGGGACCGGCGTGTTCGCCTGGTACCGGGACGGAACCGAGCCGGCCGCCGCAGTGTGCCCGCCGGGCGGCCCGCCGAGGCCGGTGCCGGTGGCACGGCGGGACCGGCGGCTGCACATCGACCTCGGGCAGTGGCAGCCGCAGCAGGTGGCGCGGGTGCTGGTCGACTGGCCGGCCCGCGGCCTGCGAGACCTGGTCCTGGTCGACACGCCTGCCACGGTCGACGCGGCCTGGCTGGCCGGCCAGGTGGACGCCGTGGTGCACGTGACGCCGGAACCGGACGAAGCGGATCTGGACCGGCTGCGATCGGCGCAGGACGCGGCCGCGTGGCCGGCGCCCGCGGTAACGACGATCCTGGCGCTGTCCAGGGCGGACGAGTTGGGCGCCGGCCGGATCGACGCGCTGACGTCGGCCAAGCAGATCGCGCGCAGGCGCAGGTCAGATCCGGCCGTGCACGCGGTGTGCCAGAACGTGATCGCGGTGGCCGGGCTGCTGGCGTCGGCAGGCCGGACGCTGCGGGACGACGAGTTCGCCGCGCTGCGGGTCCTGTCCGACATTCCGCGGGCCGAGTTGGACGTGGCCCTGTTGTCCGGGGATCGGTTCGCCGCCGCCGCACTGCCGCTGGACCGGTTGGCCCGGGTGGAGCTGTTGGACAGGTTCGGCGTGTTCGGCATCCGGTTGGCGAGCACGTTGATCCGCCGCGGCGCGCAGACGCATGCGGCGCTGGCCGCGCAGTTGGTGCAGCGCAGCGGTGTCAGCGAACTACGCGAGTCGATCACCCGTTACTTCACCGACCGCGCCGACGTCCTACGGGCCCGCTCCGCGTTGCTCGGCCTTGGCATGGTCCTACGCGCCGAACCACGCCCACCGGCCACAAAACTGGCCGCCGACGCGGAACGGGCCGTGGCAAGTACCCACGACTTCGCCGAGCTGCGCCTGCTGTCGGCCCTGCAGACGGGCCGGCTGACCCTGCCCGGCGGCCTGGCCGAGTCGGCGGAGCGACTGACGGGAGGGCAGGGAATCGAGATCGCGGACCGCCTGGGCCTCGACCCGGTGGACGACCTGCGCGGCGCCGCGTTCGACCAGCTCAACCAGTGGCGGGCGCAGTCGGAGAGCCCGCTGCTGGGCGCCCGTCAGCAGGCGGCCGCGCGGACCGTGGTGCGCAGTTGCGAGGGAATGCTGGCCGACCTGGCGCCCGCGTACCAGTAGGTCAGCCGACGGCCAGCGTCTCGTCGGGCGCTGCCGCCACGCGGGCACGGTGGGCCCGTCGCAACAGGAACCCACTCACGACACCGATGACGGCGGCAACCCCGAGCGACACGATGAGGCCCGCCGCCGGAGTGCCGGTCAGGGTGCCGCCGAGGAAGCCGATCAGCGCTACGTACGTGGACCAGAGGGTCGAGCCGACCACCGAAGCAGGCGTGAACCGGGCCAGACGCCAGCGCAGGGTTCCGGTGAGCACGGCACCGATCGTGCCGCCGCCCGGCAGCCAACGGCCGACCACCAGGACAGGGGCGCCCCACCGCGTGATGTGCCGGGTCAGCCAGTCAGTCGCGGCCAGCACCGAGGTCCGATGGCCGAACCGGGCCAGCGCCCGCGCACCCGCCACCCGCCCGAACGCGTACAACAGGTGGTCGGACATGGAACAGGCCACCGCCGCCACGGCGATGACCAGGGGCAACGGCACAGCCCCCGACGCGGCAAGCACACCCATGCCGACGAGCACCGGCTCGGTCGGTGCCAACGGAACCAGCGCGACCACGAACAACGTGATCATGGCGGTCAGGACGGTGCTCACATCACCGACAACGTGGATCACGACGCAAACGATCCCGCATCCGGCCGATGCTCAGCAAACTGACAGGTAGCCGGCATGATCAACAACCACCACGCGGGGCTTGGCCTGTCTCGCTGCTTTGCCACGCCCTGCTTTTCCCCGATCCCGGATTGTGAGTTTCGGTTTTTGGTGTTTTGTCAAGGCGGGAAAGAGTACCTTGACAAAACACCAAAAACCGAAGTGCGGCTTGGGATCGGGGAAAAGCAGGAAGAAATGGTCATACAGGCCATGCCACGAGCTGTTCGAAGTCCCGCCGAACCATGAAAGAGGCGCCTCGGTTGGGAGCCTGCTCTTGTTCGTCCGGCGGGTCACGTTCGGTGATGGTCGCTGGCGCCTCAGTTGGGAGCCCACTCCCGTTCGTCCGGCGGGTCCCGTTCAGTGGTAGCCGCTGGCCTTGATCACTGGCGATGGTCGCGCCAGAACAGGCCAGACGCGACCCGCCGGACGAACAACAGCAGGCTCCCAACCTGGGCGGGTCTCGCCAAACGAACCCAACCCGCCGGACGAACAAGAGCAGGCTCCCAACCGAGGCGCCTCTTTCCCCCCAGAGGGATTCGGCCTGAACACGCGGCATCCCGCTGTTTGCCCAGTCCTTCTGCATCACCCCGATACGGGCCCTCTTTAAAGCGGTTGGTGGGGTTTGTCAAGGTACTCTTTCCCGCCTTGACAAACCCCACCAACCGTCACGACAATAACGGATCTGAGGGGCCCCAATGATTTCGGACAGTGACCTAAAGTAAAATTTGGGTGACTGAACGGAGTGTAGGTGGCACAGAAGAAGCCGCGCGGTTACACCCCCGAGTTCCGGGAAGCCGCCGCACGCGAGGTCGTGGAGAAGTCACGGCCGGTGGCCGACGTCGCACGTGATTGCGGAGTCACCGCGCAAAGCGTGTGGAACTGGGTGAAAGCGTACCGGGCCACGCATGCCGTGACAGATCCGGAGTTGACCGTGAGTGAGCGGGCACGGTTGAAAGAGTTAGAACGCCGCGTCCGGGAACTGGAGGAGGAGAACCAGTTCCTGGGAAAATCGGTGGCCTTCTTCGCGAAGAAGCACCGGTGACCGCGAAATATGCGTTCATCGCTGCCGAAGAAGGCAATCATTCCGTGGTGTCGATGTGTCGGTGGTCGAAGGTGTCCCGGTCGGGCTATTACGCGTGGCGCGATCGGACACCCTCGGCCACGACGCGGCGGCGTGCAGCGCTCGCGGCGCAGATCCGGTCGTGCTTCGACTATTCCGACGGCACGTATGGGTACCGCCGGGTCCACGCCCAGTTGGGTCGCTGGGGCACGGTCGTGGACCCGGAGACGGTCCGTGTGATCATGCGTGAGCTGGGGTTGGTGGCCTGCCAGCCGCGGCCGTGGCGGCCGGTCACCACGATCGCCGGTGACGTCGCCGACCTGCCCGACCTGGTCGGCCGCGACTTCACCGCCGACGCGCCAGCGGCCAAGCTGGTCGGCGACATCACGTATGTCCGTACCTGGGAAGGATGGCTCTACTTGGCGACCGTGCTGGACTGCTTCTCGAAAAAGGTGGTCGGTTACGCGATGGCTGAGCACATGCGCACCGAATTGGTTGCCGACGCCCTCCGTATGGCCGCGCGTACTGTTCCGTTCCGACCCGGCGGGACCATCTTCCACAGCGACCGTGGCTGCCAGTATCTTTCTGCGGAATTCGCGGCCGTGGCCGAGGAGTTGGGTGTGCAGCGCTCCGTTGGCCGTACCGGTGTTTGCTACGACAACGCCTGGGCTGAATCTTTTAACGGTACTCTCAAGAACGAGCGGGTGAACCGCACCGAGTACCCGACGCGAGAGCACGCGCGGAAAGACATCATCAGTTACATCGAGCTGCGATACAACCAGATCCGGCTCCACTCGGGAATTGACTATCGCACCCCGAACGAGGTAGAGTCCGAGTGGTTTGATCGGAACAAGGCAGCGTAAGAGATCAAGTATCCCGCTGTCCGAAATCCTTCCGGCACCTCATACGGGCCCTCTTTAAAGCGGTTGGTGGGGGTTTGTCAAGGTACTCTTTCCCGCCTTGACAAACCCCCACCAACCGTCACGACAATAACGGGGTGATGCAGAAGCCCAAAGCCCGGGACCAGCCAAGCACCGGACAGCAACCAGAGGTCACTTGGTCGAACCGGCCAGCACGCCCTGAACGAAGAACCGCTGGAAGGCGAAGAACACAGCCAACGGAATGATCATCGACACGAACGACCCAGTAGCCAGGATGTCGACATTCGTCCCGAAACTGCGCAATTGGGACTGAAGCGCCACGGTGATCGGCTGCGACGACGGATCGGCGAACACCAAGGCCACCAGCAGGTCGTTCCACACCCACAGGAACTGAAAGATGGCCAGCGAAGCGATGGCGGGCAGACCGATCGGCAGCACCACCCTCCGGAAGATCCGCCACTCCCGAGCGCCGTCCATCCGGGCGGCCTCCAGCAGGTCAGCGGGGATGCCGGCGAAGAAGTTGCGCAGCAGGAACACCGCGAACGGCAGGCCGAAAGCCACATGGAACAGCACGACACCGAGCAGCGAGCCGAAGATGCCCAGGTCTCCATAAAGCTTGGCGATCGGGATCAGCGCGACCTGGATCGGCACCACCAGCAGGCCGACGATGATCACCATCAGCCAGTCCTGGCCGGGGAACCGCATCCACGCCAGCGCGTACGCGGCAAGGGCGCCGATGCCGATCACCAGCGCGGTCGCCGGCACCGAGATGTACACCGTGTTGAGCAGGGACTGCATGACCGTCGAGTTGTTGAGCAGGTCCTGGTAGTTCTTCGCGGTGATCTCCGCCGGCACCGTGAAGATCTTCCACCAACCTGTGGTGGCGTTGTCGGACTCGCCGCGCAGTGACGACGCGAACAGGCCGAAGATCGGCACCAACCACAGCAGGGCGACCAACGCCAGGATCAACCGGACGAATCCGGAGCCCAACAACGCGGTGACCCTGGTCAGCGGGCCGCGCCGGGGTGTCCCGGCGGCCCCGGTCACCAGGAAGTCCGTGGTGGTCATCACCGCTCCCGCCGGAAACGTCGGATGTTGAACAGCATGGCCGGCATGACCACCAGGAACAGGACCACGCCGATCGCGCTGCCCTGGCCGAGGTCGCCGCCGCTGCCGGGGCCGAACGCGACCTGCCACATCTGCAGCGCGAGCACGTTCGCGTCGGCCTGGGTCGAGCCGGGCGGGATGACGTACACCAGGTCGAAGACCTTGAGCACGTTGATGATCAGGGTGACCAGCACGACGAGGAGCACCGGGCCGAGCAGCGGCACGGTGACCCGGCGGAAGACCTGCCACTCGGTGGCGCCATCCACTCTCGCCGCTTCCAGCGCGTCACGCGGGATGGCGGCGAGGCCGGCCGCGATGAACGTCATGGCGAAGCCGGTGGTGATCCAGACCCACGCCGAGATGATCACCGGCGTGACCAGGGTCGAACCAAGCCAGGTCAGGCCGCGGAAGGGCTGGGCGAAGTTACTGGCCGGCATCCGGATCTGGTAGCGGCCGGGGGCGAGGTCGGGGAACGCGAACGTGCCGTCGTCGCCGGTGGTCGCGGTGGCCGCGACGGTGCCGTCCCGGATGGCCTGCACGGTGATCCCGGGCATGCCCTTCTTTCCATGACCCAAAGTGTTGATCTTGCTGCCCAGCGCGATGTCCAGCCAGACCACGCCGGACAGCTGGCCCTGGGTGGCGTGCACGGGGGTGGCCGGCACCGCCTGCGCCGGCAGCTTGTTCGGCGTCATGCCGACCATCGGCAGGTTCAGCACGTCGCCGGGGCCGAACGTGTGGACCGTGGTGAAACCGTCCGATGTGGACGTCGTGCCGTCGGCGGGACGGGGTAGCACGCCGGGATACTGCGACGGCGCGGCGAAGATGTCGTGGATGCTGACGGTGACCGCGTTGGCCAGGCCGAGGCCGGGGTCCTCCTGGTAGACGAGCCGGAAGATGATGCCGGACGCGAACAGCGAGATCGCCATCGGCAGGAACAGCACCATCCGGAACGCGACCGCCCACCGGATCCGCTCGGTGAGCACCGCGAAGATCAGGCCTAGCCCGGTGACGAACGCCGGCGCCACCAGCACCCAGATCAGGTTGTTGCGCAACGCGATCCGGGTGTTCGGGTCGGTGAACACCGACAGGTAGTTGTGAAAGCCCACAAACGAGGAACCCGAACGGTCGAACAGGCTCCGCACGATCGAGTACACCACCGGATACCCGATGAACACCGCGAGCAGCAGCACCGCCGGCCCCAGGTACAGGACGACCAGCCACTTCGCGTTGCCCGACCGGCCGTCGGCACGCCTGCGGTGCCGGGCGCGCGGGGTGGCCTCCCCTTCCCCGACGGGGAGGCCACCGTCCTTCGCAACTAGCTGTGTCACCGAATCCGCCTTACCTCACGAGGTGGTGTAGTCCTTGACGGCATCCGCCTCGAGCTTCTGCTGGGCACCGCTGATGTCGGTCGGGTTGGCCAGGAAGTCCTCGAGGTCCTTCCACTCGCCGGAGCCCTTGGTGGCGCCGAACGCGGGCGGGGCCTGGTCGGACATGTCGAACACGACGTTGTCGCCCGCCTTGAGCAACTGCTGCTCCATGGTGCGGGTGATGTCGTTCGGGTAGGCCGACAGCGGGATGTCCTTGTCCGGGGACAGGAAACCGCCGGTCTTGGCGAACACCTGGCCCGCCGCGGGGGTGGCGAGGAACTTCATCAGCGCCATGGTCGCCTTGTCGTCGGTGAACGCGACGGCGGCGTCACCACCGGTTTCCGCGCCCGGCGCCGCGGTGCCGATCTGCGGGAACGGGAAGATCTTGGCGTCGGTGCCGACCACGGACTTGGTGCTGGACTGGATCGCGGTGGCCACGAAGTCGCCCTCGTAGACCATCGCGGACTTCGGCGTTGCCGAGAACGTGTTCACCACGGACGTCGGGAAGTCGGTCTGCAGCGCGCCGGACTTGCCGCCCGCCAGGTAGCGGTCCTGGCCGAAGTACTGCTGGAGGATCTGCAGCGCCTTGGTCACCGTCGGGTCGGTCCACGGGATCTGGTGCGCGGCGAGCTTGTTGTAGTCGGCGACACCCGCCGTCTGCAGGTAGACCTGTTCGAACCAGTCGGTCAGCACCCAGCCGTCGCCCGCGCCGATCGACATCGGCGTGACACCGGCGTCGGCGAGCTGGCCGGACAGGGTGATGAAGTCCGCCCACGTCTTCGGCGGCTGCGCGCCGAGGGTGTCGAAGGCCTTGGTGCTGTACCAGACGACCGACTTGTCCGAAGCGTCGAAGTACACGCCGTACGGCTTGCCGTTGACCGTGGCGAACTTGCTCCACGCGGCGGCCTGGTGCTGGCTGACCGTCTGCTGCACGTCCGCCGGCAGCGGCTTGAGCGCGCCCTCCTTCGCGAACTGGGCGATCGAGCCCGGCTGGGCGAGGAACGCGACGTTCGGCGGGTTCTTGCCGGCGACCTTGGTCTGCAGCACGGTGGGCAACTGGTCACCCGCGGACGTGTACTGCACCTTGGCGCCGGTCTGCTGCTCGAACACGGCAAGGACCTGCTGGAAGTCCTTCTGCTCGTCACCGGACCACACGCCGGCGACCTGGATGGTCTGGCCCTTCAGGTCCTGGGTGGCGGCCGGTGCCGACCCCGATGACGGCGAGCTCGAGCCGCATCCGGCGACGCTCAGGGCCATCACGCCGACCGCGGTCGCGATACCCAATCCTTTCCGGTTCATCCGCGTACTCCTCAGTTGTGCCAAATTGATGACCCGGTCTCCGGGTCGAAGAAGTGCAGTCGGGCGGTGTCGACCCGGACCAGCACCGGCTGGCCCTCGAACACCCTGGTCCGCGGGCTGAACCGGCCGACGAGCGTGGTCATGCCGCGCTTCTCGTCGGGCAGCGAGAGCATGCTGCCGTCGTCGGCCAGGTCCTTCGTGTCCTGGGTCTGGGCAGGCCGTGCCTCGATCGGGAAATGCACCAGCACGTCCGAGCCCATCGCCTCCACCAGGTCCGCCACCGAACGCAACGTGAATCCGTCCCGTTCGCCCGCGATCTCGGCGTCCTCCATGTCCTCCGGCCGAATGCCGACGATGACCTCCCGGCCGACATATCCCTTCAGCGCCGGCCGGTCGTGCGTCACCGAGTCGGCCAGCCGCAGCCGCTGCGCGTCCAGAACGGTCCAGTAGGCGCCGTTTTCGTCCATTTCGAGCTGTCCGGCGAGCACGTTCATCCCGGGTGAACCGATGAATCCGGCGACGAACAGGTTCACCGGCCGGTCGTACAGTTCCTGCGGCGGGCCCACCTGCTGGAGCACCCCACGCTTCATCACCGCGACCCGATCCCCCAAAGTCATCGCTTCGGTCTGATCGTGTGTGACGTAGACGGTGGTCACCCCGAGGTCCCGCTGAATGCGGGCGATCTGCGCGCGCATCTGCACCCGCAGCTTGGCGTCCAGATTGGACAGTGGCTCGTCCATCAGGAACGCTTGTGGCTCACGGACGATCGCCCGGCCCATGGCCACCCGCTGGCGCTGGCCGCCGGACAGGTTCTTCGGCTTGCGGTCCAGGTGCTCGCTCAGTTCGAGCACCTTCGCCACCTCGCCGACGCGGCGTTTTATCTCCGCCTTGGGCAGTTTGCGCAGTGTCAGGCCGAATGCGATGTTGTCGAACACGTTCAAATGTGGATAGAGCGCGTACGACTGGAACACCATGGCGACATCGCGATCCCGGGAGGGCACCCGATTGACGACTTTGCCACCGATTTGCACGGTTCCTTCGCTGATGTCCTCAAGCCCGGCGATGATCCGCAACGCCGTTGTCTTGCCACAGCCCGACGGCCCGACCAACACGAGGAACTCGCCGTCCTGGATCTCCAGATTGAGATCGTCGACGGCCCGCGTTCCGTCGGCATAGACCTTGCCCAATCCGTTCAATACTATTGCGGACACGGGACCTCCAGGCCGGGCGGCGCTGCTACGGGCGTGTGAATGTTAGATGCGGTTACCACAAAAAAACCTTAAATGCCGGCTGCGGTTCGACGTTGCCGGCGGCCCGGACCACCGGTGGTGTCCGTTCCGTGACCAACCGGGGTTCTCTACGGTGACACCCATGTACCAAATCCTGCTCGTCGAGGACGATCCGGCGGTCCAGGCCGCGCTGGTGCACGCGCTGACCGACCGCGGCTTCGCGGTGCAGGCGCTGGGCACCGCGATGGACTGCCTGCGGTCGGTGGCGGAGCGGGTGCCCGACATCGTCATCCTCGACCTCGGCCTGCCCGACCTGGACGGGGGCGCCGCGCTGCGGATGCTACGCGGCGTGACGAACGTGCCGGTCATCATCGCCACCGCCCGCGGCGACGAGCGCAGTGTGGTCGACCTGCTCAACGCGGGCGCGGACGACTACGTGGTCAAGCCGTTCTCCAGCGAGCAACTGGTGGCCAGGATCTCGGCGCTGCTGCGGCGCACGGCCCGCGCCGAGGACGACGACAGTGGCGTGCTGGAGGTCGGCGGCCTCCAGATCAACCTGCGGCAGCGGGTGGCCCGGCTGGACGGCCGCGACCTCGAGCTCAACCGGCGCGAGTTCGACCTGCTGGCGTACCTGGCGGCGCGCCCGGGCAGCGTGGTCACCCGCCGCGAACTGATTCACGACGTCTGGCAGCAGCGGCACGTCGGCGACGACCAGACCATCGACGTGCACGTGTCGTGGCTGCGGCGCAAGCTCGGCGAGAGCGCGGCCCACCCCCGCTACCTGCACACCGTCCGTGGCGTCGGCCTGAAACTGGTGGCCCCCGGGTGAACCGGATACTGCTGCGCGCCACCGTGCTGGCCGCGACCGCGGGCGTCGTGGTCCTGCTCGGCCTGTTCGGCGCGCTGGAGTGGCACGACCTGACCGCGAACGCGGCGGCCACCGCGGCCCAGCAGTCCGGTTCGGTCGCCGACGTGCTCGCCACCGGCGGCAACCTGGACGCGGTCCGCGCCGCCATCGGCCGCGCCCCCGCTGGCGCGGCAGGCGATCTCGGCGTACACATGCCGGGCGCGCTGACGGTCGGCTCGGTGCACGCCGACGCCACCGATGTGGCCCGAGTGGTGAGTGCCGACCGGTTCACGGCGGCGTCGGCGGGTGGCGGCGCGGTGCGGCTGAACCCCGTGCGGTTGCCCGACGGTGACATCGCCGTGGTGGAGGTCTACCTGCCGACCTGGCAGGTGTTGGGGCCGTGGCTGGCGCGGATGGGCGTAGTGGTGGCGGGCGGGGTGGCCGCGGTGGGGATCGCCGCACTGGTCGGCCACTGGCGGACCAGGGGTCTGGTGGCGTCCGTGCGAGCGATCGCGGCCGCGGCCGGGGCGGTGGGTCAGGGTAGGACCGGGATCGAGATCCCGACCAGCACGGCACCTGAGATCAACCAGCTCATCCTACGGCTCAACGAGATTTCCACGCGGGTGGACGCATTGATCTCCAGCGAGCGGGAGTTTGTCGCGGATCTGTCGCACCGCCTGCGCACTCCGCTGACCGCGTTACGCCTTGACTCGGAGTCGATTGGTGACGGGCCGGTGGCCGAACGGATCAGGCATGCTGTGTTGGCGCTGGAGACGGACGTCGACGACCTGATCCGTACTGCTGCCCGGGTGACGACGCTGGCGGCGGCCAACTGTGACGCGGCCAAGGTGGTGCGGGATCGGATGGCGTTCTGGGCCACGCTTGCCGAGCATCAGGGGCGTCGCTGTGAATTCTCGTCCGATTCGCGGGAGGCTGTTGTCGGGCTGCCGGACAAGGAGGTTGGGGCGGTGGTGGATGCGTTGCTGAGCAACGTCTTTCAGCATACGCCTGCTGGTACGCCTATCGCGGCTACCGTGGTGCGGTATGCCGGGTGGGTGACTCTGGTGATTGAGGATGGTGGTCCTGGGATCGTGAACACGGCTATCGCTCTGCGTCGGGGGGCTAGTGGTCGTGGGTCTACCGGGCTTGGTTTGGATATTGCTCGTCATGCTGTGATGGCTACTGGCGGGACTATTCATATTGATCGGGGGCGGCTTGGTGGTGCTCGGATTCGGTTGCGGTTTGCTGAGGCTGGGGCTCATCATGATCCGGCTCCTCGTGCTTGGCGTCTGTGGTCGCATTCTGCGGATCTTCCTGGGCCTTTGAGTTGACGTTATTTGGCGCCTGCTTTCCCCCGATACCCTTATCGTGGTTTACGGTCTTGGTTGTTTTGTCAAGGCGGGAAAGAGTACCTTGACAAAACAACCAAGACCGTAAGTGCGGCTGTGTATCGGGGGAAAGCAGGAAGGACTGGGCAAAGAGGCCATGCCACGAGGATGTTCGAGTCCCTTGGGAGCGAAAGAGTCGCCTCGGTTGGGAGCCTGCTCTTGTTCGTCCGGCGGGTTCCGGCTTGCTCGGCGAGACACGCCCCGGTCAGTTCCTGCTCCTGTTCATCCGGCGGGTCCCGTCTACTCGGCGAGACCCGCTCTGGTTGGTGCCCGCTCTTGTTCGTCCGGCGAGTGCCGTTCGGGTCGATGCTGAACGGAACCCGCCGGACGAACAGAAGCGCTCCCAACCGAGGCGCCGACGCCCCCACCATCCAGCGGAACCCGCCGGACGAACAGGAGCGGGCTCCCAACCGAGGCGGCTCTCCCATTCAGGGACTGGCCTAACGACGTGGCATCCTTTGCATGACCAGTCCTTCTGCATCAACCCGATACGGGCCCTCTTTAAAGCGGT